>JAJCZZ010000090.1 GCA_029262115.1 Gemmatimonadota bacterium
CGGGCTCCCGAGCAGCACCTCCATCACCCACTTGCCACGGAGCACGGGCGACGTCCGATTGCCGTGGGAGGTCAAGGTCAGGATGCTCCCGTGCGACAACACGCCGCCGCGTCGGTCGTCCGGGTAGACCACGCGACGGAATCCCGGTCCATTGACCCCCGGGATGCCGTAGTGACGCGCGAGCCGCTCGTTGGCGAAGGTGTAGTCGGCCGTCAGCAGCTCCAGAACGCTCCGGTCCTCGCGAACGAGGTGGTCGAAGAGCAGTTCCGTCTCTCGCCCCATGGACTCCGCGAGGGTGTGGTCGAAGTAGGGGTAGTCCAGTGCGGCGGGACGCACCTTGTCGAGGTCGCTCAACCGCAACCACTGCGCGGCGAAGCGCGTCGACAGCGCCGAGGCACGCTCGTCATCGAGCATCCGTTCGACCTGCTCCTCGAGAACGTCCTCGTCGGAGAGGTCGCCATCGGCCGCCAGGTCGATCAACTCCTGGTCGGGCACCGTGCCCCACAGGAAAAAGGAGAGGCGCGAAGCCAGGTCCGCGTCGCTGATCCTGTAGATACCGGTGGCGCCGTCCGGCACCTCTTCCGTCCGGAAGACGAAATGAGGGCTGGCCAGAATCGCCTGGAGAGAGAGCCGGACACCCCCCTCGAATCCGCTGTCGGCCGCACCCTGGTCGTAGAAGGCCAGGAGACCCTGGACGTCCCGGTCGTTCAACTCGCGGCGGTAGGCCTTGGTGGCGATGCGCCGGACGATGCTCTCGGCACACGGCCGCGCCTCACTCGCAGAGGTCGGCCGGCACGTGAAGACCGCCTTCCGCGTCGGAGTGTCCGAGACACCGGTCACGTCGAAGGGTCCAACAATCGTGAAGAGCTGCAGGTGCGGCATAGTCGTGATGCCGTAGTCCAATCCGATCTGCGTATCGGCCAGCGTCTGGTCCTGCGGCGTGATCAAGTCGTCGACCGGGCCCTCGAACTGCTTCACGAACGCCGCGGTCACGCGGCGGGCGCCGGCCCGAACGAAGATCGAGTCGGTGAGAAGCGTCATGCCAAGGGGATCCGAATCGGACATCCAGCGATCGATTTCCAGGACCGCCACCCGCTCTCCATCGACGCTGACCTCGACCTTCTCGTTTTCCATGCCTCTGCCGTACAACTCCCCTTCGGGCGCGGCGTGCGGCATCACACGGAAGATGTACTTCCCGTCGGCCGGGAAGTTGTGGACCACCGATACACCGCCCCGCGTTCCGAAGGGGGCTCCCGGAACCCGCTCCTTCTGTGAGGATGTCCGGGGGACCCGGTACGGAGCGGACCCAGGGTCGGCCCCGGGGTCGCCCAGCGCGTCACGGGCCACCTGGAAGGCCGCACGTAGGTAGCCCTCCATCAACGTGGCCGACGGGAGCTGCGTGTCGGCGATGTTGTCGAAGTTGGCGCTCTTCGTATCCAGCGGGAGGAACGCACTCACGTCGACGTCGACCCCCAGGAGGTCGCGGACCGCCGCCCGGTACTCGGCTCGGTTCAGCCGCTGGAACGCGCGCTGGCCGGGGTTGGGATTGGCACGGGCCAGGTCGTCCATCCGGTCTTCGAGCGTGACCATCAGATCCGCGAGCGTATCGCCGCCGGGGCGTCGCGCCCCCGGAGGAGGCATCATTCCAGCGCGAAGCTTACGAATCATCTTCTCGGCGATCTCGCCCTGGCTCCCCGCGCCCTCGAGCGTGAACGACTCAAGCGTCAGATTCCCCGTCAGGCGGCGGTCGCTGTGGCAGCGGACACAGTACTGGTCCACGACCTCGTCGACTTCCAACGCCTCGTTGAGAAGCTCGTCCTGAAGCGGTAGGTGGGCGGGACTGGCTGCCCATGCCGTCGAGCCGAGCATGGGCGTGGCCGACTCGTCGGAGCCGATGAACGTTGCCGTGAGAACCACGACGGCGAGTGCCAAGGGCACCAGGGGATGGGTGTAGTTGGTCATGCATGCCCTCGCAGAGGCGGCCGAACGACGTGTGATTGCGGGCGTCGGCCGAGCCTCACGGGCTCAGCCTCAGCCATCCGATGATACGGGCTGTTCCCGCTCACCGTCCAGAAGGACATGTCAGGGCTGTCACTTGTTGACGATGGTTGTGTTGACCATGGAGCGATGACGCTGGCGGGCGGGAGGTCCGCGCACCCCGCAGCGATGCGGCCGGTTGCCGGCGGCGCTCTCCGTCCGGAGGGCCGTCAGCCGCCGGTTCCGGCACGCGACATCTCGTCCGTCGAGGTGGGTGGGTGCGACTCGGGTGCCGTGAGCCGCTCCAACAACTCGGCGGCTCGACCCAGGACGTCCTGGTCGTGCGGCGGGAGCAGCGAGAGCTGACGGGCCAGGGCCTCCACACGACGTCGCCGACCCTCCTGGAGGACGCGGACCCCCCTCTCCGTCGCGACGACTCGCTGGACGCGTCCGTCAGAGTCGTCCGGGATCCGTTCGACGAATCCGCGCCCTTCCAGTTCGCCGACTGTTCGCGTCATGGTGGGCGGCCGTACCTGCTCGGCCGCGGCGAGGTCGCCCATCCGCACGGGGCCGGAGAAGACGATCACGGACAGGGCGGACAGTCGCGAGGCCGTCAGCCCGCTCGCCTGGTCGTGGACACGGAGTCGGCGGAGCAGGTGGATGGCGGACGAGTGGAGCCGATCGGCGACATCGAACGCGGCCGTGCTCGGGTCGCCAAGACCTTCATTGTCCTGAGCGTATTGACTTGGTGTATTGTGACGTCTATTCATTTAGCTAGACTAACTAAATGACAGCGAGGAGGGCAAGCAATGGACAGTGGAGAGAAGGGCCGTGGGATGGGGCCGTCGGCCATCGGACAGATCGCGGTGCCCGTCGAGGATGTGGACCGCGCGACCACGTTCTACAAGGAGGTCCTCGGCCTGAAGCATCTGTTCTCCGCGCCCCCCGGTCTGGCGTTTTTCGACTGCGGTGGCGTGCGGTTGATGCTCTCCAGGCCCGAAGGCGAGGGGAGCTCCGGTCCGCCCGGGTCCATCCTCTACTACCGTGTGCCCGACATCGGCGGCATGCATGAGCGGCTGGTCGCTCAGGACACGTCCGTCGTTGGCGAGCCCCATGTGGTCCACAAGACGGAGTCGATGGAGCTGTGGATGGGGTTCTATGGGGATACCGAGGGGAATGTGTTCGCGACGATGGACGAGCGGGAAGTGTCCTCTACGTAGGACGTCTCGGGCAACGGTGCTCGCGGCGACACGAATCGTAAAATGTTCGACTGCAAGAACTTATGTGCGTTCGTGGGCCGGTTGGTACCACCCCTGCATGTTCGTAAGGTGACCCAGGACCGGAGAACTACCGTTGCCAACGTCACGAATCCATCGCTCGATGCGCCTTTCGCGACCCCTGCCGGGTCCGGTCCGTCGCCCACCTCGGGCCGTGGCCGCCCCGTGCGTTTGGGGCGGCGTGGCGTTGGAGGTGAGCGTGGCTGTCGGGGTGCTCGTTCTGCACGCCGCTACGATGCTCTCGATGCCCACGCACGGGCACGCCCAGACCGTCGTCGAGGTCGGAGCCTGGGCCAGCGACCACGCTGGCCTCCAAGGCGATGGCACCGGGGTCTTCGGCGCCGCTTTGACCGTCACGCCAGGGCCGCTCGGCCTTCGTGGATCGGTTGGCGTGTCACGAGTGGGCGGTCCCCTATCGGTCGGCTCGCTCCCCGAGGGCGCCGCGAGCAACTGGTTCGCCGATCTCGACGCTGTCCTTCGGCTCCCCGTCGCGCCGCTTCAGCCGTACATGTTCGCAGGGATCGGGACCGAGGGCCGTACCGAGGTCCGCCGCGCGCGCGACGGCAATTGGTCGTTCGGAGGTGGGGTGAGCGTCCTTCCCGTGCACTGGCTGGGGATTCACGTGGAGGCACGCTCTCGACGTGCGCTCTCAGGTCCAGCCACCGCGGCGGGTGCCGAGGGCTGGGAGTTCAGAGCCGGCGCGAACGTCCGGATCGGAGCCGGCCGGGCCGCCGACCGACAACGGGGACCGGCCGATCGCGGCCCGCGACGCTCCGCCACGCGCGGCCGCACCCGAGCGGAGGCGTTGTACGCGCGACTCGGGCGGGTCGGTAACGAGCCGGGCGATCCGGGTGACTTCGGCGCCCCCGAGGACGACATCGGCGAGGCGCCGTCGTATACGCGCTCCTCCGGGTCCCGCGCGACCCTCGCGAGCTCCGTGATCGACCACGGGGAGCAGTACCTGGGCGTACGGTACCGGTGGGGCGGTCAGGATCCTGAGTACGGCTTCGACTGTTCGGGCTTCGTCCAGACCATCTATCGGAGCCAGGGAGTCGCGCTGCCAAGGGTCTCCCGCGACCAGGCACGGTCGGGGAGCTCTCTTCCGCTCGACATCGACACGTTCGTAGCCGGTGACCTGCTGTTCTTCGCGTCGTCGGGCTCGCGCGTGGACCACGTCGCGGTGTACGTCGGCGACGGGACGATCCTGCACAGCAGCAGTAGCGGTGGCGGCGTCCGCTACGACCGCCTGGACACGTCGAGGGGGAACTGGTTCGTCCGCCACCTGGTGTCCGCGCGGCGGGTGCTGTAGGGGCTGCCAAGCGGCCGCGGAACCGCTGCGTTGGCCGATCCGGGGGGTCTTCTGCATGGGCGGGGCTTACCGCCCCTCACTCCCCCCTGAGTGAAGCCACGGGATCCGCCGTGGCGGACCGGTAAGCTGGGATCACAATGGCCGCTGCCGCGACCAGGCCCACGCCGAGCGTCGTAACGGCATAAACGGTCGGGTCGGCCGGGGACACTCCGAAAAGGAAGCCGGCCAGGAGGTGTCCGAGCTGCCAGGCGGCGAGGAGTCCGAGCGCGACGCCGGCCGCGACCGCGGCGGCCTCGGCGGCTACTGTGCGGGAAAAGACTCTCGCACGTGTGGCACCCAACGCCAGCCGGATTCCGGTTTCGCGGCGCGCCGACCCGAGGGTGTGGCTCACAACGCCGTAGATTCCGGCGGCGCCCAGCAGCAGCGCCATGAAGCCGAGTACGGCGAACATGATGCTTCGGAAGCGGGCTTCCTCCAGGAGGTCCCCGCGCAGATCGAGCAAGCGACGCGGCGGATGGAGCGGGATGGCGGGATCCGCTTCCGCGACGGCGGTGTGAAGGGCCTCCATCGCGGGTGCGGACGGAGCGTCATCAGAGAGACGGACGATGAACCAGCGCGTCCGCACCGTCCACGGGAACGCGTCGTCCATATCCGCGAGGTAGAGGCGGGGGCCGGGGGCCTCCGAGAGCGACCCCGCCGGACTGTTCCGGACGACCCCGACCACGCGCAGCGTCGGGCCGCCGGTGAAGTTGAGGCTGCGGTCGAGCGCGTCGCCGTCGAAGAGGTCGGCAAGCGCCTCGTTCACCACGACGACCTTCTCGGACCCATCGCCGAAATCGGAGCGATCCAGCGAGCGACCCGAAACGACCGGGGCGTCCAGCACGGAGAAGTAGTCCGGCGTGACTTCCTCGATCTCGGTCGACGGCAGTTGACCTTCGGAGGGGTCTCGCCCCTCCACGACGACGAAATTCCATCCCGCGGACGAAAAAGGCGGGCTGGTGCTGGCCGCCACGGCGGTCACGCCCGGCACGCCCTTCATTCTCGCCAGCACCTGATCCGTGAATCCTCGTACGGATTCCGAGTCCCCATACGTCGAGCTGTTGAGGTTGATTCGTGCCACCATCCGGTTCTCCATGGCCCGGGCCACATCGATGGATTGGAGTTCGGAGAGCGAGCGGACCACCAGGCCCGCCCCCACCGCCAGGGTCACGACCAGGGCGGTTTCGACCAGCACGAGCGATCGGCCCAGGGCCTTCCACTTCGGGTCCGGCCCTCTCGAACGGAGGAGGCTGGCGGCGTGTTGGACATGGGGGTGAAGGCGGGAGGTGAGAACGGCTACGCCGAGACTCAGCGCGATGGCGGCGAGGACAGTGGCGACGGTCTCGGACACACCGAGACGGGCATAGGCGGCCCCGGGAATCCACGTGGGATTGGCGGTCCGCACGACCTCGACCAGCCAAACCGCCACACCCAGCGCGGCCATGGCAGCCAAGGCGGCAACGATCGCGTTCTGGGCGAGAAGTCGCCGTAGGGCGATGGACGGCGGAGCACCCAGCGCGGTGTGAACCACGAACTCCCGGCTGCGAGCCTGGAGCCGGGCGAGGGTCAACGCGACGAGGTTCGCGGCCCCCAGCAGCAGCAACAGGGCTGTCGCGGCGCCGAGGGCGGCCATCGCCTGGACGCCGTCGCCTTGTAGAAGGTCGGGCAGGGGATCGACCTCCATGTGCCAGCTCGGGTCGGTTCGCCACTGGTCCAGCTCACGGCGCAGCTCTTCCATCGTCTGGGAGGCCGCCGCGAGAACGTCGGCGCGATCCACCGCCGGGCGGGCCTTGGCGACGACCTGGTAACGGAGGCCGGGATCCAGGGCCAGGTCAGCCGTGCGCTGAACCGGGATCCAGAGGTCGGCCCCGTCCGCCTGGCGGCGCTGCGGCAGTCGGGCGCCCTCCTCCAGCACGCCCGCCACCGTGTAGCCCAGTCCGTTCAACTCGACCGTGGCTCCGATCGCGTCCGGGCTGCTTCCGAAGCTCCGTGTCCAGAAGGCGTGGGAGATCAGCGCGGTGCGTTCCCGGCCGGGGTCCTCGTCCTCAATAACCAGTTGCCTGCCAGCGACGACCCCGTACCCGAGAAGCGGGACCAGGCCGGAGGTAACCCGGGCGACGCCGACCACCGTGGGATCCGCGTCGGGGCGGCTGAGGTTCTGGTCGATCGGTCCGCTCCACGCCTCCACGGCCTGGTAGACCTCGGCGCGCTCCTGGAGCCGCCGAAGCGTCGGGTCGGCCACGGCCCCCACCTGACCGTTGCTCTCGCGAATCACGAACAGACGGTCCGCGTCCGGAAACGGGACGACGTCCGTGCGCATCGCCTCCGCCATGGAGAAGACGACCGTCGCGAACACCATTCCCGTCGCGAGGGTCCCGACCGCGAGGGCCGACCAAACCGGCGTCCGCACGAGCGCACGGGTCTCGTACCTGAACGCGTGCACCCAACCCGCACCGCTGGAGCGATCCCGACTTCCCATCATCCCTCTCCCTTGCACCCCAAGGGTGCCCATGGTCGATAGCATCGTACGTAGGTACCAGCGGCGGGCGCGGCCCTCTCCGAACTCGGCCACCCGGCCGGGCCACTCCTCGTCAAGGTCGCCGAGCACGATCTCGGCGCCTTCACCGAGAAAGAGGCGGAGGAGGCCGTCGAGACTCGTGGGCCGACGGATCACACGCCCTGCCTCCCTGGATCCGCGGTCAAGGCATCCCCGAGGCCATGCGACATGGCTCGGATATGCCGATGCGCCTCCGTCAGCGCCTCGGTCCCGGCCGCCAACAGCGTATAGAGCCGAATCGGTCGGCCGCTTCTCGAGTCCCCACCCTCGGCCAGGACGGATTCGATGAGGCCGCGGTCCTCCATCCGACCCAGGGCGGTGTAGACGGCTCCGGGCGACAGGTCCCGTCCGGACCGCACGCGCACTTCCTGGCGAAGTGCCAACCCCGGCGCGTCGTCGCCCAGCGCCATGAGCGCGTAGAGCAACGTGACCTCGAGTTCGCCCAGTGCTCGCCCCACCACCACCTCCCGTTCTTGGAAATCGTCCGCCCTACCGGTCCAACCGTCCTCCGATCGATGTACGGTCTTCCCGACCGGCGTACTGTCCTCCGATCGGCGTAGCTGTCCTCCAATCGGCGTAGCTGTCGTCTCGATCGAGCTGACTTCCCAATCGTTGGACCGTCCTCCCGATCGCAGAGACAACTTCACTGTAGTTGTAGTAGATCACGACGGCAAGGGTTCTCAGGCGACCTCCTCCCAGAGTCGCAGCCCTGGGATGTCCGCAAAGTCCTCGCGGTTCAACGTCCAGAGCGGGGCGCCCCAGGACATCGCGCTCGCGGCGATCGCGATGTCCATTTCGCGCCCCAGGAGGCTGATCGATCTGCCGGTAGAGCTTCGTGGCCAACGCCGCCGCCTCCGGCCCGAAGGGGATGGCTTCGCCGGCCGGCAGGAGGGCCTCCTAGGCGCGCAGTTCCTGATCGTTTCGAGGTCCCGGCCTCCATTCGTAGAGCACCAGGGCGGGGAGGATCAGCCGTTTGCCGGTCTCGAAGGCGCCTCGGAACTCCGCGCGAAGTCGACCTCCGGCTCCGAGCCCTCGACGAGCGCTGACGTGTCGACGACGATCACGCCGGGTCGCCCTCCCGAGGCTCTCCACGCATCTCGGGTCCGGTCGCCCGTCCCCCGAGTCGCCTTGTCCGGCTCACTTCGGCAAGCTCGGCGTCTACTTCGGCACGAGGACGGTCGGGAATGTGCTCTACGACCTCGTCGAAGAGCGCCACCTTGGCGTTGCGCTCCGCGTCGTCCAACCGGCCAAGATGCTCACCGTAGAGATGGACCGCTTCACGGACGACCTGGCTCTTGGGGATGGAGAGCCGCTGCGATGCCCGCTCGATCTCCCGAGCCGACGCCGCGTCCAAGGTGAAGGTCATCTTCTTCATCGCCCGAATCCTCATTTCTTCGAGTCGCCCTCTGCCATAGTGGAATATGCCATACATATGGCACCTGCGTCCTCACTCACCCCCTCGCGCATCTCCGGATACCTCCCCAAACTGCCGGAACGACCTTCAACCGGACCGGAGTTTTTCATGGTGAATACCCACAGCCCGAGCCGAGCCCTTCTACCGGGGCTCGCCTCGATAGCGCTGACCATCATCCTTCCCTCCAGCGTCCACGCCCAGGACGCCGACGTCCTGGCCGCGGCAATCGACCCGCTCGAGTGGCGCCACATCGGCCCCGTGAACATGGGTGGTCGGGTGTCGGCTATCGTCGGCGTGGCGGGCGATCCGACCACGTTCTGGGTCGGTGGTGCCGACGGCGGCGTGTGGAAGACGGTCAACGGTGGCATCACCTTCGAGCCGCAGTGGCAGGACGAGGAGGCCTACTCCGTCGGCGCGCTAGCGGTGGCCCCGTCCGACCGGAACGTCATCTGGGTCGGTTCGGGGGAAGGCGATCCTCGGAACTCTGTCTCCTACGGGCTCGGGGTCTGGCGCTCCACCGACGGGGGTAGCTCGTGGACCCATCTCGGACTGGAGCGGACCGAGCGCATCAAGCGCATCGTGGTCGATCCGAGGGACCCAGACGTCGCCCTTGTGTGCGCGCTCGGCCGGGAGTGGGGGCCAAACCCCGAACGTGGCGTCTTCAAGACTGAGGACGGGGGAAGGACTTGGACGCACGTCCTGAGCATCGATCAGGATACCGGGTGTGCCGATCTCGACATCGACCTGTCGAATCCGCGCAACGTGTACGCCGGCATGTGGACGTTCCGTCGTCGCCCGTGGCGCTTCGACGATGGGGGGAAGGAGACGGCGCTGTACGTGTCGCGGGACGGCGGAGATAGCTGGCGGAAGATCACGACCACACCCGACGAGCCGATGGCACGCCCGGGCATCAGCGTGGCGCAGTCGCGTCCGAACATCGTCTACCTCATTACCGAGTTCCCAACCGCCGGCACGCTCTTCCGCTCGGAGGACTACGGCGAGACGTGGTCGATGGTCAACGACGACAGGAACATCAACTTCCGTCCGTTCTACTATTCGGACGTGTTTGTCGACCCGAGTGATCACAACACCGTCTTCGCCATCGCGGGCGGTATGTCCAAGTCGACGGACGGTGGGCGGACCTTCGACCGGATCGCGCGGGATGTCCACGGAGACCATCAGGCCCTGTGGATCGACCCCGCCAACGGCGAGCACGTCCTGTCCGGATCGGACGGCGGCATGCAGGTAAGCCACGACGGAGGAGACAACTTCCACATTTTCCGCAATTTCAGTCTGGCGCAGTACTACCACGTCTTCGTGGACGACCGCGACCCGTACTACGTGTGCGGAGGCCTGCAGGATAACGGCAACTGGTGCGGGCCGTCTCGGACGAACGAGCCGCGCGGGATCGTGCCGGGCGAATGGTACACGGTCAGCGGTGGTGACGGCTTCTACACCGTACCGGTTCCGGGCCAGCCGAACCTGGTGTACTCCAACGCGCAGGGCGGGTACTTCCGCATCACCGACACGAAGTCGGGCCAAACGCGCTCCATTGAGCCGCACCCGTGGATGGTCGGCTCCCAGGGGCAAGGCATGTTCCAGGCACGGTACCGCTTCAACTGGGACGCGCCGATCTACGTCTCGCCCCACGATCCGGGCACCGTCTACTGGGGTGGGAACGTGCTGTTCCGGAGCAACGACTACGGGCACTCCTGGGACGTGATCAGTCCGGATCTCACCACGGATGATCCCGAGAAGCAGCTCGACTCCGGGGGCGAGATCTACAACGACAACACCGCCGCCGAGTTCCACACGACCATCCTGACCGTGGCCGAGTCGCCGGTCGAGCGCGGCGTGCTCTGGGTCGGGACGGACGACGGCAACGTCCAGGTCAGTCGGGACGACGGCGGCACCTGGACCAATGTGCGGAATCGTGTGCCGGGCCTACCCGCGGAAACTTGGGTCGGCAACATCGAAGCATCGCCGACGGAGCGCGGAACGGCGTTCATGGCCGTGGACAATCACCGACTCGACGACTTCACCCCACATCTCTATGAGACGCGCGACTACGGACAGACCTGGCGCGACATCTCCGGGGGATTGCCGCAGGACGATTACGTGAAGGTGGTGCGCCAGCATCCCACAAACGCCGACCTCCTGTTTGTGGGGATGGAGCGGGGGATCTACGCGTCGTGGAATCGCGGTGACACATGGGTGGATATCCGCCAGAACCTCCCACGCGTGTCGGTCCGGGGGATACGCGTGCAGCCGCAGTACAACGACCTCGTCATCGGCACACACGGGCGCGGGGCATGGATCCTTGACGACATCCAGCCGCTCGTCGAGTTGGCCGAGGCCGTCCAGAAGCCGGTTCACCTTTTCGACATGCGCACCGCCACCGACTGGGAGCGATGGAGCCGGGGGAGCAATCTGGGGCAGAGCTCGTTCACGGGTGACAACCCCCAATCCGGCGCGTGGGTGCACTACTACCTATCGGATGTCGCCGCGGAGCAGGCGTCCGGTTCGGGGGGGGCGCGGATCCGGATCACCGACGCGTCTGGAACGCTGGTCAAGGAGTTCCGGGATCGAGACGCGGGCGCCGGGATCAACCGCGCCGAGTGGGACCTCAGTTGGGAAGGTCCCGAGCCCATTCCCGGGCAGGAACGTGGGGGTGGCGGTTTCTTTTTCGGAGGTGGTGGGCCGCCGGCCGTGCCCGGCATGTACACCGCGACGCTCCTCGTTGCGGGTCAGGAGCAGTCCACCGAGTTCCGCCTTCGCGGCGATCCGAACGTGGCCGCCGCGCAGGCCGACTACGTGGCGCGCTTCCAGGCCGCGATGCGTGCGCGTGAACTCACGACCAACCTGAACCGCATGGTCGGCGCGATCCGCGATATCGACGGCCAGGTGGATGGGCTGCTCGAAGCCATCGACGGAAAGGGACTCAGCAACGAGGCGCAGATCCGGGACGTCGCCGGCCAGGCCCAGGGCGCGCTGGAGACCCTGAGCAACGAGGTGGTCCGGCCGGAAGGTGGCATGGGCTACCGGGATTGGCCCCGCCTGGTCGAGCAGCTCCGATTCGTGGTCCGGGGCATCGAGGGACCCCAGGCCAAGCCCACCGAGGGCCAGTTGGAGGTTCTCGGCGAAGTCGAAGCCGCCTACGCGATGAGGGCCGAAGAGCTGAGCGGCATCGTCAGCGGGCTCATCGCAGAGTTGAATTCGCTCCTGGCGGACGCTCCGAAGATCCTGACGGACTGGAGGCGGATGATCAGTTGAGGGCGGGGAAGGTGGCAGCCGGCCGGGTGGGGACGAGGACGTCTGGGCCCGGCCGGTGTCGTGGTGGAACCGGTGGACGTTGAGCGGGATAGGGTCCGATCCGTCACGACGCCTTCCTCGCCGATCTTTAACGCCTCTCGGCCGGGGAACATCGGTTACATGGACGCGGCTCAGCGGAGTCGTGTCGGACCCGGTGATGGGAGACTCCAGATGGCCGGTATGGTGAGCGGAAAAGCGCAGCGTCGGCGGACCGTACGCGCAGGCGATCGGACCGTGACCGGGCTGATGCGGGTGGCCGCGGCGGCAGTGGCGGTCTTCGTGATGGCCGCATGCGCCGACGCCGATGCCACCGGTCCGATCGACGTGGGTGCCTCCTCCGCCGAGGTCGTCGCGCGGTACCTGTCGATCGACCTCGCCGCTCCGCCGAACTATGCCGCGCCGGACTACCGCGCCCACTACACGCGGCAGGTGCTGGCCCAAGACAACAGCCCAGCCGCCAACCCGGTCACCGACGAGGGCGCAACGCTCGGCCGGGTGCTGTTCCACGACACGGAGCTGAGTCTCAACCGGACCGTGTCCTGTTCAAGCTGTCATGTGCAGTCACAGGGCTTCGGCGACGAGAGGGTGTTCAGTGCCGGCTTCGAAGGTGGGCAGACCGGGTCGCATTCGATGAGACTGGCCAACGCCAAGTTCTTCGACGGCGACGATATGTTCTGGGACCGGCGAGCCGACGATCTCGAGGACCAGTCGCTCCAGCCCGTCTTCGATCGGGTCGAGATGGGCTTCTCTGGTGAGGCGGGTGGGATCGAGGCTCTGATCGCCCGATTGTCCGCGCTGGAGTACTACCCGGTTCTCTTCGAGTGGGCGTTCGGAAGCGATGAGATCACCGAGACGCGGATCCGAGCGGCTCTCGCCCAGTACGTGCGTAGCATCGTGTCGGCGGGGAGTCGCTTCGACGACGGGTTGGCGCAGGCCCCTCCCGGTCCCGGTCAGGGCAACCTTCCGGGTCTCACAGATCAGGAGAACGAGGGTTTCCGTCTGTTCACCCGTCCACCGAACGCTGGCGGTGCGGGGTGCGCGGGTTGCCACGAAGTGCCCACCATGGCGCTGGATGGCAACAGCCGGAGCAACGGACTCGATGCGGGGGAGACCCGGATTTTCAAGTCACCGTCGCTCAAGAATGTGGCTGTGGGTGGCCCGTACATGCACGACGGCCGCTTTGCGACTCTGACCCAGGTCGTTGAGCACTACAGCACGGGCATTCAGGACGGGCCGGCGCTGGATCGTCGACTGCGTGGTGGCAACGGTCAGCCGATTCGGCCACGCTTATCGGTCGCCGAGACCGCGGCGCTCGTGGCGTTCATGGAGACGCTGACGGACACAGGGTTGCTTGAGGATACACGGTTCTCGTCACCGTTCACGCGGTAGCGGGTCCGACCGCTAACCGACCGTCCCAACCTCCCCGTAATGACGCCGACGGGATAGGAGCGAGTCGAGCCGATCCGCCATCTCGTGCTGGCCGATGCGTCGCAACTGACCCGGAAGCTCGGGGCGAGAGGCTGGGAAGACGGATTCGGCTGCGAGTGCGGCACGGGCCAGGTGTGTCAGATACGGCACCTCCAGTTCCATCAGAGCCTCCGGATCCCCGATCGCCCTCATCTGCGCCAACTGACGCTCGACTTCAGCGGCCCTGGCTCGAGCTACCTCAGTATCCGGCAGAGGCCAGCGATCGCGCCACTCGTCGACAATCGCCGCCCACCCGCCAGCTGCATCGTACAGCGGTACGCCGAATCGGATCACCCAAGTGAGAAGGTCGTCGCCCCGCCGGACCGCCTCACTGACGGACGCGGCGTCGAAGCCCGCAGATCGACCTCAATCGGCGCGTGGGTGGTGAATGCCGTCCAGTTTGAGCATAGCACGACCACATTGAGGTCTTCCGAACGCACGTCCGACCGCACTGAAGAACCAATCGCGACCACGGCGATCGCATTACGATCCCGAGCCACGGATTCCAGGAACTCCGACATCCAAGTACGGGAGTGGGGTGTCGGCCACCGACGGACTCCGCCAAAGCCTGTAGCGCGGGTGTCATCCATCGGGAGAACCCTCCAGGAAGCGGGCGACGGCCGCGACGTACTCCTCAATCTCCGCTGCTGTGTCCATTCGCCGCCCCTCTACAGTCAGCCAGCGTCCCGTATCGAGGATACCCGTCCGAGGCCCGAAAGGGATAGCGCGTCCCCCGGCTCCGGCAACACACATAACTCACCAACCGAGGTGCGAAAATCACCGAGTGTGCAGTTTTGCTGAACTATTCCACACAACTCACCAATCGTTTTCGGCTTGCTCAACGAGTGGTGACTTGTCGCGAATTATTCTCGTCAAGTGCACACGCGCGCTCGCGGGCACGTCGATTGGTGAGAAACCTGCGTTGCGCGGCGCCTTGGGCGCCACTCTCGATCGTCCGCGGGGATCGGGAGCGGGCGACTGAACGCTACTTGCCGCCCCCCACCCAGACCCTCCCGCCACCCATCACGAAGCGAATCCGTGTAACCGCCTCGATATCGACATCCGGATCGCCTGCGACCGCAATGATGTCCGCCGTGAAGCCGGGCGCGATCGTCCCGATCTCACCGGCCATCCCGAGGGATTCGGACGCGAGCGATGTGGCGGAGACGAGCGCCTCGGCCGCGGGCTGCCCTCCTTGCCGCACGCGGTACAGGAGTTCCTCGGCGTTCCTTCCGTGGGCACCGGCCACCGCGTCGGTCCCGAACACCATCTTGAGACCCGGCACGGTGCGAGCCGTCCGGAATGCCTCGAGCGCGCGAGGGACGGCCGCCCGCATCTGGTCGAATCCCTCTTTCGTGTATCCCCCGATTCCGAGGTAGCGCTCTTCGTTGTCGAAGTAGTTCTGGAAGATCAGGTGGATGTTCGGATCGTAGAACGTGCCGTTGTCTGCCAGAAACTGAAGCGTGGCTCGATCGAGGAGGGCGCCGTGTTCGATCGTGGTGCACCTCGCCTGGCTCGCGCGGCGGGCGCTCTCGTCGCCGTGGGCGTGCACGACGGCACGCAGGCGGAGACGCGCGGCCTCGCCGCAGGCCGCGTCCAATTGCTCCTGGGAGAGCGTGGGCGCCCCGCCGGTCCGGATGCTCTCTGATCCGAAGATCTTGATGACGTGGGCGCCGCGTCCGGCGAAGTCCCGCACGGCTGCTCGGAGCTCGTCCGGGCCGCCGGTGCGGGCGGACAGCGAGCCCAGGGACGTCAGGACCCGCGGACCGGGTAGCGTGCCGCGCTCGAGTGCCGCCGCGAGCGGACCGTCCTCCGGCCCCCCGAGCGATTGCACGGTCGTGAAGCCGGCCCGCAGCATCGCGTAGGCGTTTTCCGCTGCGTGCAGCGCGCGATCCGCCTCGCTCGAGCCCCGGGCCAGCCGTCCGTCCTCGTCGAAGTGCCACCCGGCGTGGACGTGCGTGTCGATGAGGCCGGGCAAGCCAGTCAGGCCGGTCAAGTCGATGACGCGGTCTCCGCGACCCTGGCCGGTTGGCACGATCTCCTGGATGCGCCCATCGCGGACGACGAGGTCGCGATCGAGCAGGACGGCGCCCCGGCCGTCGAAGATCCGGGAGGTTCGCAGGACCGTGATGCCGTCGGCGGCACCGGCCGTGGCGGCCACGGTTGGGGCGGTCGAGGTGGTCGAGGCGGCGGAGCTGGTCGGGTCGGAGCCCGACATGGGCGCTTGCCGCTGAGTCCCGCACCCGCTCCCACCGAGCAGCACCAGCACCGAAGCAGTGACGATCGGGCACGGCCATCTCTTCGGGACGGACATCGGGCGACTCCCATGAGGGGTTGCGGACGGCAGGGGCGGGGACGCTGACGGTGCGGTGGTCGCAGGGCGGACGTCAAACGCGATATTGACGGCGCGTTAGTACAATAGTAACGTTGCGTAACTAACGGTCCCTCCCCGCCACTGACGCCGCTATGACCGTCGCCTCCGATCATCTCCCTCTTCGAAGCGTGGAGTTGGACATCCTCTTGAGTGTGGTGGACCGCGCCCGCCACGGCTACGCGATTCTCCAGGAAGCGGAGGCCCGGAACGGAGGACGAGCGGGCTTCGAGATTCCCACCCTCTACCGCGCGTTGCGGCGCATGCGGGACCGCGCGTTGATCGCAACCGCGGACGCTCCTGGCAATGAGGCGCCGGATGAGCGGCGCGAGTATTGGGCCATAACCGGACTGGGCCGAGAGGTGCTCGAAGCGGAGCTCAGACGCCTGGACGTGATGCTCTCCACGGGTAGGGTGCGGCTGGCCGCCCGGGGTGGGAGCCAGCCTTGACACCACAGCGAGAGAAGCGCGAAAGCGGGGCACGATCGGGTTGGCTGCGCTCCGGCCTCACTGCAGCCGTCGTCTCCTTGGCGAGGGCCGCCATGGTGGCATATCCGCGGGCATTCCGGGAGGAAGTCGGCCAAGCAGTCGTGTGCGACGTCCGCCGTCGTGCGTCCGAGTTGCCTACCCTTCGCGTACTTGCCTGGCTGCCCGCGCTGCTGTGGTCGCTCCTGCTCAACGCCATCGGGGCATGGGCGGATGCTTTGCGCGGACGCTCTGCCCGCGGCGCAACGAGCATCGTCGGGCCCCTTCTGCCCCCGCGCGGCCAGACCTTCTCCTGGCTTGATGTGAAGCTGGGCCTTCGCATGCTGGTCAAACACCCTGTGATGTCGGTGGCCAGCGTGGTGGGCATCGCGGTGGCAGTGGCAATCGGTGCGGGTTTCATGAGCTTCGCGGTGGGCTACGTGTATCCCGACATCCCCATTCATGAGGGCGATCGGCTCGTCGGACTCGAGAATTGGGACGTTGAGCGGAACAACGAGGAGCGTAGGTCGCTGTACGACTTCGTGCTGTGGCGCGAGGAGATGACGACGGTCCTCGACCTGACGGCCTTCCGTCCCTCCGGTCGGAACCTGATCGGCGAAGACGGTAGCGTCGAGGCCCTCCCCTTGATGGAGATGACCGCGTCCGGGTTCGACCTTGCCAGGGTCCCTCCCATGATGGGGCGTCGCCTGACAGCGGCTGACGAGGCGCCCGCCGCGCCGCCCGTCCTTGTCGTCGGCTACGACGCCTGGCAGAGCCGGTTCGCGGGAGACCCGGACGTGGTCGGAAGAGACGTCCGCTTGGGCAATCGGAGCCACTCCATCGTTGGCGTCATGCCCCCGGGCTTTTCCTTTCCGATCTCGCACCAATACTGGATTCCGCTCGTGTTCGACCCAGGTGCGCTCAAGCGCGGCGAAGGCCCCTGGGTCTTCATCTCGGGACGCCTTGCCCCAGCTGTCTCACAGAAAGAGGCTCACGCTGAACTGAGCGTGATCGGGGCCCGAATGGCCGCCGAGTATCCGGATACGCACGGGACGTTCAGGGCGCAGCTCATGCCGTTCACCTACCCGATCATGGACGTGAATCAGCAGGGAGGTGATTCGTTTTTTTGGGAGTTCCTGGTAATGAGCGGCATCTTCAGCCTCCTCCTCTGGGTGGTTTGTGTCAACGTAGCGGTCCTGATGTACGCCCGGACGGCCACGCGTCGTGGTGAACTGGCCGTGCGGACCGCGCTGGGTGCAAATCGCGGGCGCATCCTCGTGCAGCTTTTCTCTGAGGCCTTCGTGCTGTCCAGCGTCGGGGTGCTGGTCGGGCTCGGAATCGCCAGCCTCGGAATTCGCTTCGGCACGAACATCGTTCGGGGCGAGCTTCCGGGAGGCTTGCCGTTTTGGTTCGACCCGGGACTGCAGTTGCCTGTGCTGCTGGGCGTGGCGTTCCTGACCCTGGTGGCCGCCGCCATCATCGGGGTGATCCCCGGCATTCACGCGACCGGCAGGGGCCTGCACGCTGAGATGGGTCGCAGCGCAGGAGCCAGCCGCACCCCCATGGGCGCAACGTGGACCGCCCTGATCGTTGTCCAGGTGGCTGTGTCCGTTGTGGCCGTGCCCCTGGCGATCACCGCCGGCTGGGAAGAGGTGCGCTGGGAGGCGACCTCCCCAGTCTTCGACGTCGATCGGTACCTCACGGCGTGGATATCGCTGGAAACGGAGCCTCCGCTCGGAGCGGATCCCGCGGAGTACGCGGCGTCGCTTCCCGGTCGCTACGAAGGGCTGATACGCGACCTCCGCGCGGCCTTGGACGCGGAGCCGCTGGTGGAAGCGGCGACCTTCGGTCTCGATCAGATTTCCGCAGGCCCCCGCCGAACACTTCTCATGGAACGCGACACGCTCGGTGCCCCGGATCGGGTGGTTCGGGCAGTGCGCGTGGACACGCGGGGGCTAGAGACGATGTCGCTCAGCGCGAACACAGGTCGACTCCTGGAGATGGGCGACTCGGACCCGGAAGCGCATCCCGTAGCCGTCGTCAATCGGGCCTTCGTCGACCGGTATTTCGGCCAGGGTGACCCGCTGGGGCGGAGGCTCCACGTCGTGGCCCCCGGGCGTCGAGTTGCGCCCCCGGACGGTGAGGAGCCCCCGTGGTCCGAGATCGTGGGCGTCGTGGACAACATGTACGCCAACCCCCTTGATCCGTACGTGGTTGAGCCGCGGGTGTACGTGCCCATGGGCGGTCATTTCGCCGCGCCGGTGAACCTGACGGTGCGCGTTGCGGGGAAGGATCCCGGTCTCATTGCTGGTCGCATACGCGCTATAGCTACCGGAGTCGATCCAACCGTCCGGGTCGGCGTGGAGACGTTGGCCGAGCAGAGACGAGCCAGCGGAGCCGTTGTCGGGATCGTGGCGCTCTCCGTCGGTCTCACCGTGCTGGCCGTCGTGCTGCTTTCGTCCGCCGGCATCTACGCGTTGATGTCGTTCGCGGTCACGCAGCGCCGTCGCGAGATTGGCCTCCGGAGCGCGTTGGGCGCCCGCGGGGTGACCCTCCTCCGCACCGTGTTCCTTCGCTCCCTCCGACAGATTGGCCTCGGCCTCGGGGTGGGCCTACTCCTTCTGCTTGCCTTTAACGTCGTCTCTGACGGCGGCGTCTTCGAAGGAATTGGCACCGTGGTGGTCGTGGCCTCCATAGCGCTGATGGCCGTTGTGGCACTGATGGCCACGGTGGGTCCGGCGCTCAAAGGGCTCCGGATCGACCCCGCGGAGGCCCTCCGCACGGAGTAGGGCTACCCCTTCTTCGGCCGCCGCTTCCGCAACACGCCCTCCTGCGCCACCGACGCGACCAGCCGTCCGTCCTGCGTGAAGAACGTGCCGCGCCCAAAGCCGCGGCCGCCTCCCGACGACGGGCTGTCGACGATGTAGAGGAGCCACTCGTCGACCCGGAACGGCTGGTGGAACCAGAGCGCGTGGTCAAGGCTGGCCACCATGATGTCGGGGTCACGGAACGTGACGCCGTGGGGGCGGAGCGCGGCGCCCAGGAGACCGAAGTCGGACGCGTAGGCGAGAATCGCCTGGTGGTCGACCGGCCCGCCCTCCACCCGGCCCAGAGCACGGATCCAGTACAGCTGGCGGGGGAGCCCGGGCTTGGGGTCAAAGGGGTCGACCGCGTCCACGGGGCGGATATCCAGCGGCCGGTCCTGGGTCAGCAGACGGCGCTGCGCGACGGGAATTTCGTCCGCATGCTCACGATAGTCGTCCAACTCGGGCCGGAACGACTCCGGCGCCGGCACGTTGGGCATCTCCATCTGGTGGGAGATGTCCTCCTCCGGGCGGTGGAACGACGCGGACATATTGAAGATCGCCGCGCCGTGCTGGATACCGGTCACGCGTCGGGTCGCATAGCTGCGTCCGTCTCGCAGGCGATCGACGAAGTAGACCACCGGAACCTCGAGATCTCCTTCCAGGATGAAGTACCCGTGCAGTGAATGTGCGGGCCAGTCTTCATCGACGGTGCGTTGCGCGGCCACAAGCGACTGTGCCAGAGCCTGCCCTCCGTAGATCCGGCCGGTCCCGATGTCCCGGTTGTTGCCCCGGTAGATGTTGTGCTCAATCGGCTCGAGATCGAGAAGGTCGACCAGTTCACATGTTTCGGACATCGGGTGCCTCAGAGGGCGTGGTGAGAGGGACGGACGGGTGTTTGAACGAGCGGTGAAGTCTCGGGGGTTCTGCCTACCCCGCGGCCTCGCCGGGGTGCACGTTCGGTGGCACGGCCCTGCCCGGGTGCACGTCCGCCAGTGCGGCGTCGGCAGCCCGGAACAGGGCCCCGACCAAGCCGCTGGCGTGATCCGCTCCGGCGCCGGCTCCCAGGAACGGATCCATGACGGTGGAACGAAGGACGACCAACCCATCCGAGTCGGCTGCTTTCCAGTCGTCGACCGGCACGTCCAACGCCCGGAGGAGGGGGTCGACCGCGCCGTCGTACATGGGTGTCAGGAAGCGCGTCCGGGTGATGATGTACTCGGGGTGGGCGCCCGGTGTGTTCAGGCTCATGCGGGCGTAGATGCCCTCATTCAGTGCGTTGATCTCCGCGAGCGTCCCGATCGACTCGTGGGTGACGATGTAGCAGACGATGTTGATATCGGGGCGCGGCAAGAGCACCACGCGAAAGGGCGCCGGCTCCGCGTCCTCGAGGGCCGCGTACAGAAGTCGTGCGCCCTGCACCGTACGCGCCACCAGGTGCCCGTACCCTCGCTGGTCGAGCGGCAAGACCTTGTGGCTCATCCAGACGGCGGCCGCTGCCGCCCCCGGCTTGCTCCCCTCGAAGATGTACTTCCCGAGGAAGAGATCGTCTCCGTCCTCCGTCCCGTCCGCGGGCGTGAGGTACGGGGGGTCGATCGACACCAGCGCGCGGGCGCGCTTGTCCTTCAGGAGGAAGGCTCCGGCCGGGTAGGGGATATACCCGAGCTTGTGCGGATCGACCGTGATCGAATCGGCTTGCGCCTGTGCTTCCATCGAGCGCATCCACGCGTCGCTGGGCCAGTCGAGACCGGTTTCGGCCCGCACCTCGGCACCCGTGCGACGGCGGGCGCCTTCAGCGGCCCAGGTGACGGCGGTGGCGTAGCCGCCGTACGCCGCATCGGAATGGAGATGGAACGCCATGCCGAGCTCGGCCTCCGCCCTCCGTCGCACGTCGACCACCTCGTCCAGGCGATCCACCGCGCTTTCTTCGGTCGTGCCGTTGACGGTCACGCAGGCGAGGATCGGGGTCTTCCGTTCGTGCAGCGACGAGATGGTGTCCCACAGCGCCCCCGAGTCGATCCGGAAGTGATCGTCCACGGGCACGTACACGAGCTGGTTCGAGCCGATGCCGAGCGCACGGACGATCTTCTCCCACGAGTAGTGGGCGGTGGCCGAGACGATCACCACGCCGGCGGGGAGCGGGTCCGTAAACTTGGCGGCCACCCGGCGGTGATACTCCTGATAGCCCTGCGACTGGAGCGAATGCTCGGCCAGCGCGCGGCGGACGTCC
Source organism: Gemmatimonadota bacterium (assembly GCA_029262115.1). Lineage (GTDB taxonomy): Bacteria > Gemmatimonadota > Gemmatimonadetes > Longimicrobiales > Gaopeijiaceae > JAJCZZ01. The sequence continues at coordinate 21,222 of JAJCZZ010000090.1, forward strand.
GCAGGTTCGGCGGCGGCCCACAGCCGATCGCGGAGGTCGAGCACCGCGGTGTTCGTGATGTTCAGGAGCTCACAGAGTTCAAGGCTCCGGAGCGGCGCGGTGCCGCCGCCCGGACACTCCACGTCGAGGGACACGCCGAGGCTTCCGGCCGCGCCGTACGCTGCGAGGGGAAAGTAGAGCAGGTTCCGGGCGACCCAGATCGACTGCAGGTTGGCCACGGTGCCGCCACTGGTCAGGTGCCCCCAACTGGTATCGCCTTGGTACCCCATCATCTCGGCCAACTGACGGGCCACGGCGAGCTCGATCCGCGTCGTGACTGGGGACCCCTCGATCGCTACGTTGTTTGGATTGAACAGCATGGCCGCAAAGTAGCCGACCTGGCTGGCAATGGTCTGCTCGTAGGTCATGTGACCCTTGTAGCGGCCGCTGAAGAAGGGCACTCCCTGCTTCAGCTCCGCGAGGAGGCCGAGAAGCTCCTGGGTCAGCGTTGCGACGGCCGCGTCGTACCCGTCGGACCGCTTCTCCGCTTCCGAGATCGTGAAGCCGTCCTCGGGGTGATAGTTCCGGCGCCAGAACACGTGATCCCGCAGGGCTTCGGTGACCATCCGCTCGAGCAGTCCCGCGTTTTCAGCGTGCGGGCCGAGGAACCATGCCCGCATGGCGGCATCGAGGTCTTGGTTCAACGGCCTCCCTCGGACACGTCGCGGGGGGCGTGAGGCGGCTCTCCCTTCGGACCGCCCCCCTTCAGGAATCCGGTGCCGGCCGACATGAGGCGCTCAGCGATCTCACCGCATATGGGACACGGCCGGGAGGGATCGTCGGACATCTTCTGGAACAGCTCGAACTGGTGCCCTTCCGGGCAGCGGTAGTCGTACGTCGGCATGGCAATGAGTCGGGTTCGAGGCGAGCGACCGCGAGCACGCGACCGCCGAAGCGAGGCCGGCCTCGAAAGCTACCCACACCCGCACGGGCGGCAACGGCCTCGTGCCCCGCAGGCGACGTCCCTCAACTGAGCGGTGCCCCCCGTCTCAGCTCAGCCGAGCTCCCGACTCCGGGACCGGGAGAAGCGGCTGGGGTGATCCGTTCTCCGGAAGGAACGGCACCCAGTTCCGTGCGGCCGCGCTCGCCGCCTCGTCCGTCGTGTCCACCCGAAGCGCGATGTAGCGCCGATTCACGATTACGGTTGGAAGCGGAAAGACTCCGTGGGGCGTCAACTGCTCCGGCGACCGTACCGCCACGAAGCGGTCATCCTCCTGGCGGGCCGCCGGTACCTCGTGGGAGCTGCCGAGCAGGAGGTGCCCATCTGCCGTCCGGTAGTAGTAGTCGCGGAGCGGTTGAGCCGCCTCTCTCAGGTCGTGGACGGCCGTGGGGTTCTGCATTCGGAAGTCGAACGCCACCTCGATCCGGGCTGGCTCCAGGCTCACCGGCTTCAATTCGCGTCCTGCGCGAAGGCCTCGGAGGAACGCCGGGACCTTCTGCTCGTGGTGCGGCAGGAGCGCGGGGAGCGTTCCCACTTCGTCGGTCGCGCGCGGGGCGGGCAGTTCCGAGAGGTAGGACGCCAGCGACTCGCGGGCATACGGGATGCCCGGGAGCTCCAGCCGCTGGAAGCGCAGGGCGGCGAGAACGACCACGTGGCAACCGGTCAGGCGCAGGCCGACCAGCTCCCAGAAGTGACCCTCTTCTTCTCCTCCGAGATAGACCGCTTCCGGTTCGGGAGTGACCAGATGGCCGTAGCGCACGCGGTCGAGGTGCGCGCGCACGTGGTCGAAGTGGTGTCGGGACATCGGTGGTCCGGCTTGGCCCAGGGGGGGGACCTCCACACTAGAGGTGCCACCGCCTCCGGGGAAGTCGCGCCCAGATCCAGGCGACGGGTCGCCGAATCAGTACAACTGCTCCGTATCCAGCACGTTCAGGAGCTCCCGGCCGTCCTGCCAACGCTTCAGGTTCTCGCAGAACAGGTGCACGATCCGTGCGTTCTCGCCGTCGCTGGTGCTGGCCGAATGGGGGCACACGAGGACGTTCGGCATGTCCCACAGGGGGCTCTCCGCGGGAAGCGGCTCCTCGGCGAACACGTCGAGGTATGCCCCGCCCACATGGCCCGACTGGAGGGCGTCGATGAGGGCCGCCTCGTCGATGAGCGCCCCCCGGCCGATGTTGATGACGACGCTGCCGGGCGGAAGCGCCGTGAACTCGGGCGCTCCGATCATGGACTCGGTCGCGTCCGTGTGGGGCGCCGCCAGCACCAGGAAGTCGGCTTGCGGGAGGACGGTGTGCAGTGCTTCCGAGCCCATCAACTGGTCGGCGTACGCGCTCGCCGGCTCGACCCCTTCGACCGTGCGTTTCACACCGATGACCCGGAGCCCGAACACCTGGCTGAAGCGACCGACCTCACGCCCGATCGACCCGTGGCCGACGACCACCACGGTCCGCCCGTTGAGTTCGGTTCCCGCGAAGCGCTCCCAGTGGTGGGCGCGCTGCTGCGCTACGGTGTGGAGGAGCCGGCGGGAGTGGGCGAGCATGGACATGATGGCGAATTCGGCCAGGGGGCGCGCATGCACGCCGCTCGCCGTCGTGAAGACCGCGTCGGGCATCCGGGTGTCGTACCCGAGCCTGCGCACGAACGGGCCGATGCCCGCTGAGGTCGCCTGGACCCACCGGACGTTAGGCGCCAGATCGGGCAGGTCCTGGCGATGGGTGATGTCGAAGTCGAAGAGGATCGTGGCCTCCGCCAGGAGGGCTCGCCATCGTGCCTCGTCGTCTTCGGACCGTTCGCATTCCTGCCCCGTATGATCGGCCGCGTATCGTGGAGGGCGGAGCAGGTCGGGCTCGTAGACCACGCGGATCTCTCCGGCACATTCTCTTATGTGCTCGACGAGTTCCGGCTCGATCCAGCTCGCGATCAACAGTGTGTCGGCGGCAGGTGCCGTCATCAGGAAAGCAGGAGTGCGGGTGGGCGTCGACCTCGGCCTCGGGATGGGCCGACGGTACGGTGGCGAGGCGGCGGCTGCTCTGCAATGGGTCACGACCGCCTGGCAACGGCCGCCCGGTGGACCCGCGCCTTGGCGACCGCTACCCATTCAGCCTCCCCCCAGAAGACCAAGAATGCGTCGATGAACGATACGAGTCCTCCGAGCCCATCCGCCGCGTCCCGGTGGCTGGATGGCTTCTTTCAGTCCTACTACCGGCATCGCCCGGTGAACGCCTCCTTCATCGGCGTCCACGAGCACGACCACGTTCTACCGGACTTCTCGGACTCCGGCGTGGCCGACGCGCTGTCGGATATCGACGACCTGCTCGCCAGTGCACCGCAGACGACCGACCCGCCGCCGCCCGGCACCGCTCGTGAGCCGGGCGCGGTGGCCGAAGCGCTGGACGTCCGCCTCGCCTGTGGATTTCTTCGGACCCAGGACTGGGAGTTCTCGACCGGATATCAGCATCGGGGGAATCCCTCCCTGTACACCGGGCAGGGTGTCTTCAGTGTGATGTCGCTGTTCCTTGGGCATGGGGGCTCGGATCAGCACCGTCTGGAGGCGGCCGCCGCCCGGATGGAGGCCATTCCGTCGCTGCTGAGGCAGGGCCGTAGACAGGTTCGGGACGCACCCCCGGAGTGGACCGGACGCGCCATCCGTGAGTGCCGGGGCGCTCTGGCGTTCTTGCGGGACGGTGTCGACTATCTGGACGACGAGATCCCCGGGGCGGCCGAGGAACTCCGCTTTGCCGCCGATAGCGCCGCCCGTGCGTACTCGGAGCACATGAGTTGGCTCGAAACGGATCTGCTCCACTCACCGTGTTCTGACTGGGCGGCGGGTGAGAAAGCGCTCCGCCTCCACCTCACCGATGCCCACTTCCTGGCCGAGTCGGCCGACGACATGGTGGCTTATGCGGAGAGCGAGATGGAGGCGGGCCGGTCGTGGCTGGCGGAGCACGCCCGCGACTTCGATGCGGCCGAGCCGGCCGACGCGCTCGCGGGCCTCGCGGAACTCCATCCGAACATTGAAGACTACCTCCCGTCCTATCAACGGCGATGGGACGAGGTGCGGGGACTGGCGGACCGGGAGGGGCTGGTCACGTGGCCGACCTCTCCCATCCGGTACAAGCCACGACCACGGTGGGCTCGTGCGGCCGCACCCCACCTCTACTTCCTGTTCTACCGCTCCCCGGCGGCGTTCAATCGACCGCCGGTTCACGACTATCTGGTGACGCCGATCGATGAGACAGTGTCGCAAGAGGAGCAGGAGGAGTTGCTTCGTGCGCACAACGACGCGGTCATCAAGCTGAACCACGTCGTGCACCACGGCGGAATCGGCCACCACGTCCAGAACTGGCATGCGTTCCGGGCGGCCTCACGCATCGGTCGGATGGCGGCAGTGGACTGCTCGGCGCGGATCGCCATGTCGAGCGGGGGCACGATGGCGGAGGGGTGGGCATGCTACGCGACGGACCTCGTCGACGAGTTCGGCGGACTGACGCCGCTCGAGTCGTACGCCGAAAAGAGCGGACGGGTGCGGATGTGCGCACGAGCGATCGTCGATCTCCAACTTCACCGTCGCCGGATGGATATCGACGGGGCCACGGAGTTTTATCGAAAGAACACGGGGATGCCGGAGTCGTCAGCCCGATCCGAGGCGGTCAAGAACAGCATGTTTCCCGGCGGGGCGGTCATGTATCTGATGGGCACGGACGGGATCCACGCGCTGCGCCGGGACGTATCCGCCGCGCTCGGCTCCGACTTCGACCTGCGAGCCTTCCACGACACGTTCTTGTCCTACGGATCGGTTCCGGTGTCCCTCATTGCCGAAGACATGAAGCGAGAGCTGCAGACCCATGCCCACTGACATGCCACTCAGTGATGCGACGCTCGCCTTCGGGGAGCGCGTCATCGAAGCGATCCTCGGGGTCGACCGGCTCTACCGTAAAGAGAGCGGCGATGACACCGGCCTCGCCGTCCTCAACATGGACGTCGAAGGCCGATACGCTCCCGCATCCTACTCGACGTATTCCGACGCCACGGAGGCTTGGACCGAGCTGCACGGCGCGTCGGCCGAGCTCCCCGAAGCCGACCGCCGCGTCTACTACGGGCAGTTGGCGGTCTCGACCCGCATGTTCCTGCGGTGGAGGATGGGCGAGACGACGTTCGACGAACAGCTCAGCGGCTTCCTCCACGTTTCCTCGGCCCCGGCCGCTACGGAGGAACTGGACGCCATCCGGAGCGATCTTCGTGGTCTGCTCTCGCAGATGGGCTATCACGGCGACCTCGCCGACCAGTGCGCCGCCTGGGAGGATCGCGTAAAGGTGGCCCCCGACGAGGTGCAGGGGGTCCTGACGGAAATGATGGATCGGGCGTGGGATCTCACCGAGGAGCGCCTTCTCACGATCCCGGCGGACCGGTCCGACGGAATGAAGGTCGAGACCGTGACGGACGTCGCGTACAACGCCCGCTGCGACTACTTGAGCCGCACCGTCCAACTGAACGTCGACCCGGTCCTGACGCGTCCCGGCCTGAAGCATCTGACCGTGCACGAAGGGTATCCCGGGCACTACGTCCAGTTCAAGCTGCGGGAGAGGTGGGCGCGGGAAGGCACCGCCCCGGCCGACGTCCTCCTTTCTGTCGTGAACACGGCCAGCTCGTCGGTCTTCGAGGGCATCGCGGACGCGGGCATGGAGATGATCGACTGGGTGGACTCCGACGATGATCGGGTTCAAGCGCTCATGAACCGCTACCGCGCCGGGATCGGGACCGTCGCCGCGTGGCGACTCCACGCCATCGGGGCTCCTGTCGAAACCGTGACCGATGAACTTCGTGACCTTGCCCTCACCGGAGGCGAGGGATGGGTGCTCAACCGGATGGCGTTCATCGAGGCGCCCTCCCGCGCCGTCCTCATCTGGTCGTACTGGTGGGGGGAGCGGTGTGTGGCCCCGGCGTGGCGGGTCGTACCCAGCGCGCGGCGGTCCGACTTCGTGAGATTCCTGTACGGCCGGATGCACTCGAACGACTCCGTCGGCATGTTCGACCACGGATGAGGAATCGCCCGGTCGTGTCTGGCACCTCCCGCGCACCTTCCAACTCCCCGAACGCTTCGGCCCCGATGACGCCTCCGCACCGTACGCCCCGCCTCCATGCCATCGCCTCGATAATCTCGGTGGCCTTCGTCGCTTCCTGTGGCGGGGACGGCGGCTCATCGACCACGGCGGGTGGCGGGCCTGCGCCCACAGAGGGGCGTGCGGTGCTGCACCTCGCCTACGATCGGGAGATCGACGTGCTCAACGCCCTGACCAGTCAGAACCTGGTCGACATCCAGTTCAGCATGGTCGAAGGGCTCGTGACCACGAACGATGAGAACACGTACATCCCGGTCCTGGCCAAGGAGATTCCCACCGAGGAGAACGGGGGCGTTGAGCGGAATGCCGACGGCACGGTCACGATGACGTGGGACCTGCAGGAGGGTGTGCGGTGGCACGACGGCGAAGCGTTCACCAGCGAAGACGTCTGCTTCACCTGGAGCTTCGTGATCAGCCCGGCATCACAGGTCTACAATCGGCACGAGTACGAGGGCATCGTAGCCTGCGACACCCCGGACGAGCACACGGTCGTGTTCACCTGGGACGGTGTGTACGGTTACTACCCGGGTCTGTTCGAAGTCGTGTTGCCTGAGCACATCCTGGGCGGGAAGACCGCCGAAGAGGTCGTGAACTACACGCCCTACAACCGGGGCACCGAGCTGGTCGGGACCGGTCCGTTTCGGTTTGCCGAGTGGCGGGCGGGAGAGTACATCCGCGTGGTGCGCAACGACGACTACTGGAGGGGCCCGGAGGTGCCGGCCATCGACGAGATCATCTGGTCGTTCGTCCCGGACAACAACACCCGCTTCACCGCCATGAAGGCCGGCCAGTACCACTGGGCGCGCATTCAGCCGACCCAGGTGGAGGAAGCCCGCCAACTGGACGGCTACGAAGTCTTCCTGGTCAGCTCGAACTCGTTCATGCACCTCGATCTGTCGCTGAACACGGAGAACGCGCGCGCCCTCTTCTCCGATGCGGCGGTGCGCGAGGCGATGTTCATGGCCGTCGATCGCCAGGCCATCGCAGATCAGCTGCTCCAGGGCACCGTCCGGCTGGCCGACTCGCCCATCAACCACACGAGCCCCTTCCACAACGCGGACGTTCCGTCACCCCAGTTCGACCCGGACGGGGCCCGCGAGATGCTGGACCGGGCGGGGTGGGTGGTCGGGCCTGACGGAATCCGCACGCGGGACGGGCGCCGCTTCTCGTTCACCCTCCTGAACCGCGCCGGTGCCAGCGACCGCATTGCGGTAGCTCAGGTCATCCAGGCACAGTTGAAGGACGTGGGCATCGAGGTCCGCTTTTCGACGCTCGAGAGCGCCGCGTGGACGCAGAAGTGGCGGAGTGGCGACTGGGAGGCCGTGGTATCGGCGTGGTTCCTGCCGGCCGATCCGAGCGTGACCGGCCTGTACGCCTGCGACGGCTCAAACAACATGACCGGTCTGTGCAATGAGGAGCTGGACGAGCTGATGAAGGAGTCCGATCGCTTCCTCGACTTCGAGTCCCGAAAGGCCGCCCTGGACGAGGTTCAACTCAGGCTGGCCGACGAGCACCGTTCGCTCCCGCTCTACTTCAACGTGGTTCCGGAGCTCGTCAGCGACCGGATCGAGGGCCACCGGGGCAGCGGCACCAACTTCGGCAGCTTCTGGAATCTGTGGGAGTGGCGGCTGCGCTAAGCCGGCGAGACGATTTCCTTCAACTCCACTTCGAACACCAGCACCGCTCCGGGCGGCACCCGTCCGTCATCCGATCCGAACTCGCCCCAGGCGAGTGCCGGCGGCACCAGAATGCGGCGCACGCCGCCGATACGCATGAAGAGCGACCCGTACTCCAGTCCGAGCGGCTGGTCGAAGTTCCCGAGCTGCCAGCTTCTGGGGCCCTGGTAGACCACCGTACCGTCGGCGAGCCAGGCCGTATATTCGATGGTCGCGAAATCCTGCGTGACCAACTGCTGACCCGTGCCCTCCACGATGTCCTTGAAGTAGACTCCCGACAGTTGGGTGTACTCCGAGAGATCGATGCCCAGGCTTGGGGCGTACGTCACCGTCTCGATCGTTTCGCCCTCGACGTTCGTCTCGACGCTCGACGACGAACAGGAGGCGAGGGCGGCACAGCACAAAAGGAGGGCGCCTCCGCGGGCCAGGACGATGGATGATGACATGGGTGCTCCGGAGTGAAGACAGACGATTGAGGGCGGCGTGGGTCGGCTGACGCAAAGCTGGCGCACTGGACAGGTCGACGGGAGGGCCGCGACCCCCTAGTGTGACGCCCGATGAACTCCCCGAACCACATGTACGTTCCGATCCCGACCCCGTGACGGCTTACATCCTCCGGCGGGTCCTGCAGATGGTGCCGCTCCTCCTGGGCATCACGGTCATCCTGTTCGCGGTCATCCAGGCGGCGCCGGGCGGTCCGGAGGGCGCGCTCCTGGAGTCCGGACGCTTCATCGACCCGTCGGTGGTCGAGGCCTACCGAGCGCGGCTGGGCGTGGATCAGCCGGTGCCCGTCCAGTACGTCCGCTGGATCGGGGCCGCGCTTCGGGGCGATCTCGGCGTCAGCTTTTCGACGACCCGCCCGGTCACCGAGATGATCATCGAGCGCCTACCCGCGACTCTGGAGCTCATGGGCTCCGCGTTCGTCCTGGCCGCGATCCTCGCGTTCCTGATCGGCACGCTGAGCGCCGTTCGGCAGTACTCGTGGTTCGACCACCTGAGCACGAGCGCCTCGTTTCTGGGCATTGCCATGCCCGTGTTCTGGTTCGGGCTCATTCTCCAACTCGTGTTCGGCGTCTGGCTCGGGTGGCTCCCGGTGGCCGGGACCGGATCTCTGTCGGGCGGGGGGCTGCTCAACCATCTCCAGTACCTGGTTCTACCCTCGATCGTGCTGTCGCTCCGCTACGTGGCCGGGTGGTCGCGGTATCTGCGTGGCAGCCTCCTGGGCGCCCTGCGTGCCGACTACATACGGACTGCCCGCGCGAAGGGCCTCTCGGAGGGCGCGGTCGTCGGGGTGCACGGGCTACGGAATGCACTCATCCCCGTGGTCTCGATCATGGCGCTGAATCTGGCGGGGCTCTTCGGTGGGGCGGTCATTACCGAGACGATCTTCGCGTGGCCCGGGATCGGGCGGATGTTCGTTCAGGCGATGTTCGCTCGGGACTACCCGCTGCTCATGGGGATCCTGCTCCTCGGGTCGGTCATGGTGGTCGTGTTCAATCTCGTGGCCGACATCGTATACGCCGCCCTCGATCCGCGCATCCGCTATGAGTGAGCGCTCCGGCTTCTGGGCCGAGCTTTCGCGTCACCGGTTGGCGCTGGCCTCCGTGGTCGTGCTGGGCGTGCTGTCTGCGGCTTGCCTTGGGGCGCCACTGCTCGCTCCCTACGCCTTCGACGCCATCGACCTGTCTTCGATCCAGCAGGCCCCGTCGGAGGATCACCTCATGGGCACGGATGACCTCGGCCGTGACCTGTTCACCCGAGTGTTGTACGGCGGTCGCGTGAGCTTGTTGATCGGCGTGCTGTCCGCCGTCCTCGCCACCGTGCTCGGCTCTGCCGTCGGGGTCGTCGCGGGCTTCTACGGGCGCGCCGTGGACAACGTCCTCATGCGGATGACGGACGTCGCGTATGCGATCCCGACCCTTCCACTTCTGATCGTGCTGGCCTCCTACACGGAAGCGACGGCCGTTTCGATGGCGGTCGTGGTCGGACTGTTGAGCTGGATGACGACCGCGCGGGTGGTTCGGGGAGAGGTGCTTTCGCTCAAGGAGATGGCGTTCGTGGAGGCGGCGCGCTCCCTTGGAGCCTCGAGCGGCCGTATCATCTGGAGGCACCTTCTGCCCAACGCACTCGGCCCCATCGTGGTCGGGGCCACCCTCGCGGTCGGAAACGCCATCATTCTCGAGTCGTCGCTCTCGTTTCTGGGGCTGGGCGTCCAGCCGCCCACGCCCACCTGGGGGAACATGCTCATGGACGCCCAGGCGACCATGGCCACCAAGCCGTGGCTGACGATCTTTCCGGGCCTGGCGATCCTCCTGACCGTGTTGGCCGTGAACTTCATCGGGGACGGGCTGCAGGATGCCCTGGATCCGAGCGCGCGGTCGTCGAGATGAGCGGGCGCACGGGTAGGACGGAGGACGCGGCGCGGGCCAGTGAACCAGAGGTCGTTGCCGGAGCGGACGGAGCGGGTGGGTCGCGCACGGTCGAACCCGTGCTCTCCGTCCGGAACCTCACGACCCGATTCCACACGCGGTCGGGAACGGTGCATGCCGTGAACGGGATCTCGTATGAGCTACGCGCCGGCGAGACGCTTGCCCTGGTGGGCGAGTCCGGGTCGGGCAAGAGCGTGTCCGCTCTCTCGGTCATGGGGCTGGTGCCCCCACCCGGAACGATCGAACACGGCCAGGTTCTGCTGAACGGACGCGACCTGCTCCAGGCGAGCGAGCGGGAGCGACGAGACGTGCGGGGTCGGGAGGTGGCGATGGTCTTCCAGGATCCGATGACGTCGTTGAATCCCGTCCTGACCGTGGGCCGCCAACTGGCGGAGCCGCTCCGTCGGCACCTGGGCATGGGAGCGCGCGAGGCGCGCGCCGCGTCGGCGGCGCTGATGAAACGGGTCGGAATTCCGAACCCGGCGGATCGGCTGTCCGACCATCCCCATCAATTCTCAGGTGGGCAGCGCCAGCGCATCATGATCGCTATGGCGCTGGCGTGTCGACCGTCCGTGCTGATCGCGGACGAGCCGACCACCGCCCTGGACGTGACCATCCAGGCACAGATCGTCGCGCTCGTGCGTGAACTCCAGGACGAGATGGGCATGGCCATCCTGTGGATCACGCACGATCTGGCGCTGGTGGCGGGCTTCGCAGACCGGGTGGCGGTGATGTACGGGGGGACCATTGTGGAGGAGGCGGGCGTGGGCGAACTGTACGCGGATCCGCGCCATCCGTACACGCGCGGGCTGTTGGCCTCGCTGCCCCGGCTCGACGACCCGCGCGCCCGGCTCACATCGATCGAGGGTCGCCCCCCGGACCTGAAAGCGCCCCCGACGTCGTGCCCGTTCGCGTCTCGGTGCGATTGGGCCGTGGATCGGTGCGAGAAGGAGGTGCCGCCGCTCATGGATGTGCCGAGCGTGAGCGGTCGGTCGGGTCCCGGTCAGCATCGATCCGCGTGCTGGAGGTGGGACGATCTCGGGGGCGCGGTCGACGCGGCGTTTCCCGGTCGGGCCGAGGCGGGGGAGTTCGCGTGAGCGACCAACCGAAGGGTGGGGGCTCACCCACCGCCACCGGAAAGACACCCACGGCCACCGGAAAGACACCCGCGCGCCCGGACGACATCGACGCACGCTCGGAGGGGTCACCGGAGCCGGCACCCCCGCTCCTCGAAGTGCACGACCTCGTGAAGCACTTCCCCGTGCGCCGGGGATTCCTTCAGAGGCAGGTCGGCGCGATCCGAGCCGTGGACGGGGTCAGCTTCGACATCCATCCCGGAGAGACGCTGGGTCTGGTCGGAGAGAGCGGGTCCGGGAAGTCGACGACCGGGCGGACGATCCTCCGGCTCCACGAGGCGACAGCGGGTAGTGTGCGCTTTCGCGGGCAGGAGCTGACGACCCTGGATCGGGAGCCGCTGCGCAGGGAGCGGCGGCACATGCAGATGATCTTCCAGGACCCGTACGCGTCGCTGAACCCTCGCCACACGGTGGGCACGATACTCAGGGAGCCCCTCGACGTCCACGGCGTGGGGGACCCGTCCGAGCGGCGCGCGCGTGTCCACCAGTTACTCGATCGGGTCGGGCTCGATCCGGCCTGGGACCGCCGATATCCTCACGAGTTCAGCGGCGGGCAACGCCAGAGGATCGGGATCGCTCGGGCGCTCGCCACCCGTCCGGCCTTCATCGTGGCGGACGAGCCGATTGCGGCGCTCGACGTCTCGATCCAGGCCCAGATCGTCAACCTCCTGTCCGACCTGAAGGACGAGCTCGGCCTCACCTACCTGTTCATTGCCCACGACCTCTCGATGGTCCGCCACATCAGCGACAGAGTCGCGGTCATGTACCTGGGGCGCCTGGTGGAGTTGGGTACGCGCGACGCCGTGTTCGCCCAACCGCTCCATCCGTACACACAGGCTCTGATGTCGGCGATCCCGGTCCCGGATCCCAAGCTGGAAGCGGAGCGCCGACCGTTGATCCTCCAGGGCGACATTCCCAGCCCGGCCGCGCCGCCGTCCGGGTGCCGCTTCCACACGCGGTGCCCGTTCGCGGAGGCCCGCTGCAGGACCGATGAACCGGAGTGGCGCGACCTGGGTACGGCCGACGCTCCGCACCTCGTGGCGTGCCACTTCGCGGAGGGCTTGTCGAACGAGCACACGATGTAACCTCACCACACTCGGTGGCATCCGAGCGAACACAGCCTCACGTCCGGAGATAGTCATGTCACAGCTCGTCCAGGATCTGGACTACGCGCGTCGCGTTTTCCTTCGGAGACCGACGTCCACCTTGGTGGCGTTACTCACGCTGACGGTTGCGATCGGGGTGAACACGGCCGTCTACAGCGTCGTGCAATCCCTCATCATCACGCCTCTTCCGTTTCATGCGCCCGATGAAGTGGTCGACATCGGACTGGTTTCCGAGGCGACGCGGTATCGAGGTCGAAGCGGTCAGACGACCCCGTACGGCGTATATCGTGCGTGGCGTGCGAACGCGAAGTCGGTTACAGGCGCGGCCGCGTTCGAATTGTCCCGTCCGGTCCTGGGTGGTGACGGGGCCCCCGAACGGATCTCGGTTGTGGGGGTCGAGTCGGAAGCGTGGCCGTTGCTCGGTGTGTCCCCGGAGGTCGGTCGTCATTGGGACGAGGCGGACGTGGCAGCGGACCCGCCGGTCATGCTGAGTTTCGGCTTCTGGAGCAGTCGCTATGGTCGGGATTCCGACGTCGTCGGGAAGACGTTGGTCCTGGATGGCCGCTCGCGCCGCATTGTCGGGGTCATGCCGGAGGAGTTCAGATTTCCGCTGTTACCGCCCGGCATCATGAACGATGACGTCGAGCTCTGGGTCCCCCTCGCCACCGTCGTTCCTGCCACCGAGGGTGGTGCGATTTCGGACCAGGCAAGGGTCTGGATCGTCGGAAGGACCGCGCCGAGTGTTGCGCCGTCTCAGGTCGCCGTGGAACTGGACCGGATATCGACGGCCACAGGGGGATTCGAGGCGGCGGACCCCTGGCGTTTCGCACAGGTCACGCCGCTTCAAGACTTCGTCGTCGGATCCGTCCGTGGACACCTGCTTCTCCTGTTGGCGGCGACGTTCGTCGTTCTCGTGATCGCGTGCGCCAACACCGCCAATCTGCTGCTCGCGAGGGCTACCGAACGCCGAACCGAGTTCCTGTTGAGGCGGTCGCTGGGAGCGATGCGTGGGAGACTCGTCCGGCAACTGCTCACGGAGTCGCTCGCCCTGACCGTTATCGCGGGTATCGCCGGGATTGTGCTGGCGGTCGTCGGTGTCCCGCTGCTGGTCGGGCTCGCCGATTCGGAGCTCCCACAGATTCGGACTGCAACGATCGATGGACGGGTGCTGGCGGTGATGCTCGGTGTTACCGTCGTTTTCGGCGTGCTGATGGGACTCGCGTCTGCCGCCGCGGTGCTTCGAGCCCGCACTCAGCGAGTGGACCTTTCCCGCAGCGTCGGCCTGGACCGTTCCCGACGACGTCTCGCGGACGGACTCGTGATGGTGCAAGTCGCGATGGCGGTCATCCTGCTTGCCGGGTCGGGTGTCCTCTTGCGCAGCTTCGTGAAGGTGGTGCGGACCGACCTCGGATTCGAGTACCGTGGCGTCCTGGCGGCCGAGGTGGTTCTTCCGAAGGATCGGTACGCGACGCCGGATGGGCAGTTGGCGTTCGCCGCTGCGGTCGAGGCCGCGGTTCGAGATGTCGGCGGTGTGGTGAACGTGGCCGTGGCCACCGGTAGTCCGATGCACCGATCCAGCTTTTCCGTGCTCAATGTGCCCGGAACGTCCACCCGGCTGGGTTCCGAGCCGGCGTGGCTGGTTGCCGCGAGTCGCGAGTACTTCGACGTACTGGGGATTCCGCTTCTTCGGGGTGGTTCGCTGGATCCGGCCACTCCAGCGGGCGTCCTCGTGGACTCTGAGGTCTCGTCGGACTTCCTCGGTGGTGCCGATCCGATCGGAACGGATCTGGCGTGGCAGCGTGATCGCCGCCGCGGGGTGGTTCGGGGGGTGGTGGGGAGTGTACGGCAGGACCGACCGCAGGACCGCCGTCCCCACATCTACATGCCTCTGGAAGCGGGCGTGTCTTCTCGACTGGTCGTGTTGGCCCGTACCCAGGGGCGACCGTCCGACTATTCCGCCGCCGTTGCCGAGGCGATTGCCAGCGTGGATGCACTCCTTCCGGTCGAACGGGTCGCGCCGATGGAGACGTTGCTTGGCGACTCGGTGAAGCGCGAGAGGTTCTACACGATCGTGCTCGGCGTGTTTGCGCTGACGGCGTTGCTCATCGCTTCGGCCGGCATCTTCGCCACGGTCAATGCCATCGTGACGAACTCGGTTCGGGAGATGGGCATCCGTTCGGCCCTCGGCGCGCCGCGGGCACGGGTTCTGGCCCTGGTTCTTCGCCGGAGTCTGGTCCTGTCGCTGGTCGGAGGGCTCACGGGAATCGTGATGGCCGTGGGCGCGACACGGCCGCTGGAGGGATTGCTCTACCAGGTCTCGCCGGCCGATCCGTTGACCTTCGCGTTGGTACTGGGCGTATTGCTGTTCGCCTCCCTGTTGGCCGCGTTGATACCCGGGCTCCGTGCGGCGAACGTTTCGCCGGCATCGGCGTTGCGCGCCGGGTGACGGCGCCGTACCGGTCGTCTCTCCCTCTCGTAAGAGATCCCACACGAAAAGGAACCGCATGACCGACCGACCCAAGCATCGCACCGTCGTCGCCGACGGCCTCCCCGCATCGATCGGACCCTACTCGCCCGGTGTGACCCTCGACCAACTCGTCATCGTGTCGGGGCAGGGCGCGACCGACCCCGCCACGGGTGAGTTGGCGGGCCCCGACGTGGTCAGCCAGACGCGCCAGGTGTTCAAGAACATGGAGGCCATCCTCGTGGCCGCCGGAAGCGACCTCCAACATGTCCTCCGGTGCGGCGTGTTCCTCGTGGACCTGCGTGACTTCGAAGCCATGAACGAAGTGTATGCAGAGGTCTTCGGGAATCACCGTCCGGCGCGGACGACCGTGCAGGTGGCGTCGCTCCCGGACGTGGGCCTCCGCGTCGAGATCGACTGCATCGCCTACCGGAACTCCGATGGCTGAC
Organism: Gemmatimonadota bacterium; assembly: GCA_029262115.1. Lineage (GTDB taxonomy): Bacteria > Gemmatimonadota > Gemmatimonadetes > Longimicrobiales > Gaopeijiaceae > JAJCZZ01. The sequence continues at coordinate 36,581 of JAJCZZ010000090.1, forward strand.
AAGCTACGTGTGGGGATCGTTGGGGCGGGTCGCTGGTCCCGGACCGCGCATCTCCCTGGCTTCGACCGCTCTCCGCTCGCAGAACTGGTGGCCATCTGCGATGTCGATCGGGAGCTGGCGGAGGAGCGCCAGCGTGAGTTCGCGATTCCCGACCTCTACACGGACGCGGCCGAGATGCTGGCGCGTGACGACTTGGACGTGATCGACGTCTGCACCCGCGGCGACCACCAGGACCTCGTGTTCGCGACCCTCGAAGCGGGTAAGCACTGCCTCGTCGAAAAGCCGGTCTGCCACGACTACAGAGACGTGTGGCGGGCGCACGAACTGGCGCGGTCGAAGGGGCTGAAGACCAAGGTGGGCCTGACCTTCCGCTACGCGCCCGCGGTCATGTACATGTTCGAGCTGATCCGGGAGGGATTCGTCGGCGACCCGTACGTGTTCAACGGCTACGAGCAGAACTCGCAGTGGCTGGACCCCGACAACCCGATGGACAAGCGGATCCACAAGACCCGCCCCGTGGGCGAAGCGGAATGGGGCACCGACTACAGCCGTGAAGGCATCGTCGTTTCATCTCTTGAGGGATACGGTGCGCCGACCATCGACATCGGGCTCGAGTGCATCGGGGCCGACCTTACGTCGGTCGTTGGGACGCTGGCCAACATGGTGCCGATGCGCCGGAAGACGAACCTGGATGACGAACGGGTCCGCCTGAACGTCGACGACGCCGACATGTTCATGGCCGAGGCATCCAACGGTGCCTTGTTTTCCATGCAGTCGAGCTACGTCACCGTCGGCAACTATCCGGGCATCGAGGCCCGGATCTTCGGATCAAAGGGTGCGATTCAGGTGCGTCTCGTCGAGGAGTTCGGGACCATCCAGACCATCAAGACGGCCACGGCCGACGCCGTGGAGTTCGTCGAGCGCGAGATCCCCCAGCGCTACTTCGCGCCGGGCGCACAGCCCGACGACCATTGGAGCACCGCGTTCTATGGTAACCTGGTCCACAACTTCCTCGGGGAGATCGTCGAGGGGGGCGAGACCAACCAGGGCGACTTTGCCCAGAGCGCTCGGGTTCAGGAAATCATCAACGCCGTGACGCTCGCACATCGAGAGCGGCGGTGGATCGACCTCCCGCTCCCTCGGGATCTCGAGATGCCCGCGGCGCAGACGATGCCGTGGTAGGGCGCTGCAGACGCGGGGGCGCACCGGCACGCGGGGGCGTACCGGCACGCGAAGCGGCGTCATGAGCGCGCCCCTCCTTTGGGGCGTCCTGAGCACCGCGAACATCGGACGGTGGGCGGTGAACCCGGCTATCCAGGCGTCAAAGAACGGGGAACTGGTCGCGGTCGCGAGCCGCGACGGCGAGCGCGCCGCCGCCTTCGCCGTGGAGCACGGAATCCCGCGCCACCATTCGTCGTACGAAGCGCTGATCGCGGACCCGGACGTCGACGCGCTCTACATTCCGCTGCCGAACAGCATGCACCGGGAGTGGACGATCCGCGCGCTCGAGGCGGGCAAGCACGTTCTCTGCGAAAAGCCGCTCGCCATGGACGCGGCCGAGTGCGAGGAAATGGCGGACGCGGCCGACGCGGCCGGCCGGATTCTCATGGAGGCGTTCATGTACCGCTTCCATCCGCGCACCGAACGGGCGCTCGCGCTCCTGGCCGAGGGCGTGGTCGGAGAGCTGCGGGTGGTGCGGAGCGCATTCACGTTCAAGCTGACCCGTCCCGACAACATCCGGCTGGACCCCGACCTGGGGGGAGGCGCCCTCATGGATGTCGGGTGCTACTGCGTGAACGCGAGCCGTACGCTGGTGGGGGCTGAGCCGGTCGAAGTCTCCGCACGAGCGCGCTGGACCCCGCGCGGCGTCGACGACGAGTTGGCGGGCATCCTGACATTCGACGACGACGTGACCGCGCACTTCGACTGTGCCCTCACGATGGAGCGGGCCGAGTTCTACGAGGCGGCCGGTACGGACGGACATCTCCGGGTGGAGTCGGCGTTCCTGCCCGGCACCGACGACGTCGTGATCGAAGAACACCGTGGGCGGGACGGCGTGGCCGAACATCCGATCGCCGGCGCCGACGAATATCGGTTGATGGTCGAGCACTTCGCCGAGGCTGTGGCCGGGCGGGAGACGCTCCGATATACGGCCCGTGAAGCGGCGGCGAACATGCGAACCATCTCTGCGTTGTACCGGTCGGCCCGCAACGGAGGACGCCCGGAGAAGGTGCGGCCATGAGGGGTCGCGCGGAGGGGAGTCGGATCGCCGCGCCGCCCCGAGGAAGGGGCTGGAGCGCCAATCGGCTGTGACCACTCGAAGACCTGACATCGTGGTCGTCGGCGCGGGCGCGTTCGGACTTTCCACCGCCGTGGCGCTGCGCCAACGGGGCCGGTCGGTGCTTCTGGTGGAGGCCGGCGCGGTGCCTCACCCGGACGCCTCGTCGACCGACATCAGCAAGATCGTACGCATGGACTATGGGCCGGATGCGCATTACGTCCGCTTCGCCGAACAGGCATTGGCCGGATGGAGGGAGTGGAACAGCCAGGTCGACAAGCCCCTCTTCCACGAAGTGGGTTTCGCCCTTCTCTCTCGCGACCCAATGGCTCCGGGCGGCTTCGAGCATGAAAGCCGCGCGGTGCTCGAGCGCATGGGATACGACGTCGAGCGACTGGACGGAGTGGACGGACGGTCCGCCGCGCACGAACGCTTTCCGGCGTGGCCGGCCGGGTACTGGTCGGACGGCTACTTCAACCCGGCCGCGGGCTGGGCAGAGAGCGGTCGCGCGGTGGCGTGGTTGGCGGAGCGAGCCCGCGAGCTCGGGATCGAGATTCTCACCCACACGCCCGTGGTGGGCCTCGCCACCGGTCGCTCCTCCATTGGTCGTTCCGCTGCCGATCGCCCCGCCACCGGGCGCTCCCCTGGATCTCCTCGGCCCGCGAACCGGTCCGCCGACCCGTCCGTCCGCCGGCCCGCCGACCCGCCTATCGACGGCCCCGTCGACGGCGTGGTTCTGTCCGACGGGAGTGTGCTGCAAGCAGGGAGCGTGGTGATCGCGGTGGGTGCCTGGACGGCCTCACTCCTGCCGGAGTTCGCAGAAGTGATGCGGGTGGTCGGACAGCCTGTCTTCCATCTGCGCCCGGACGACCCTCGCCCATTCTCGGGCGACGACTTCCCGGTGTGGGCCGGCGATATCGCCCGGACCGGTTGGTACGGCTTTCCGGCCAACGCCGACGGGGTCGTGAAGGTCGCCAACCACGGAGATGGCATCTCCGTCGATCCCCGGCGCATTCCCGACGTGCCCGAGCAATTGGATGCCAGGCTCCGCTCGTTCCTCCGCGAAGCGCTTCCCGCGCTGGCGGACGCGCCGGTCGTTGGTCGCCGGCTCTGTCTCTACTGCGACACGGCCGACGGGGACTTCTGGATCGATCGGCACGCGGCCGCACCCAACCTGGTGGTCGCGGCTGGCGGAAGCGGGCATGGCTTCAAGTTCATGCCGGTCATCGGGGACGTCGTCGCCGATGTGCTGGACGGCGTTCCCAACGAATGGGCGGGACGCTTTCGCCGGCGCATACCGGATCGGTCACGCGCGGAACACGCCCGCTATCACGGGGACGTGTTCGCCGAATAACCGCGGCGCGCCGTCACTCCTCTCTCAGCGCGACGAGGGGGTCGAGCCGACTGGCTCGCAGCGCGGGGATGTAGCTGGCCGCGAGGCCGACGATCATCAACGTGGCCGAGACGGCCACCAGTGTGACGGGGTCGGACGGCTCGACCTGATAGAGGGCGCCCGACAGCACCCGGGTGAGCGCGAGAGACGCCGCCACACCGAGAAGGACGCCCGCGACCGTCAACTTCATCGCGCTGCCCACGACCATGTTCAGCACGCTGCCGGCAGAGGCGCCCAACGCCATTCTCAGACCCAACTCGCCGGTGCGGGCACCTACGGAGTAAGCCATGACCCCATAGATGCCGACCCCGGCGAGCACCATCGCCAGAACCGCGAACAAGGTCAGGAGCGTCGAGTTGAAGCGGGCCTGCGACACCGAGTCCGAGAGCCGTTCTTCAAGCGGTGCGACGCCTACGAGGGGCAGCGAGGAGTCCAGGCCCCAAACGGCCTCCTGGACGTCCGATACGGCCGCGTTCGGATCGCCGGCCGTGCGCACCATCAGATTCATGGTGGTGGAGAAGACCTGCTGCTGATACGGGAAGTAGTAGGTCGGTCCGGCCTCGTTGCCGAGCCCGCTGTTCGCCACGTTGCCCACGACGCCGACGATCCGGCGCGGCGTGTCCAGGAGCGATCGGATACTCTGGCCTAGAGGGTCCTGCCCCGGGAACAGAGCATCGGCGAATGCACGGTCCACGACCACGACCGCGTCTCCGTTCTGATCGTCCGTCGCCGTGAGGTACCGACCGCGGACAAGAGGGATCTCCATGACCTCGAAGTAGTTCGCGCTGACGCTTCGGGCTCTCGCCACCGGAAGATCCATGGTCCATGCGTCGTGGACGCCCTCCACTCGCACGTGGTACTGTCCGCCGCTGGCCGGGGGCGCAAGCGGCGTCAGGGCTGCCCCCACAACGCTCGGCAGGGCCTGCGTGCGCTCGATCAACTGGTCGAAGAAGAGGCTCTGCTGTTCCTGATCCGGGTAGGCTGCCGCGGGAAGCGTGAACTGCGCGACGAGCATGTGGTCCGTGCGCAGACCGACGTCCACGTCGAGCAGTGCGCGGACGGATTGGATCATGAGCCCGGCGCCGGTCACGAGTACGAGCGCCATGGCGGTTTCGCTGATGACCAGGATCGAGCGGGTCCGCTTGCCCGTGCCACCGGCTTGACCCCGGCCTTCCTTGAGGGTGCCCTGAAGGTCTGTCTTCCAGACCGTCGTGGCCGGGACTACCCCGAACGCGAGTCCGGTGACGAGCGCCGCGAGGGCCGTCAGCCCCAGGACCTTTACGTCGATGTGGACCTCACCGCCACCCGGAACCACGATCGGGCTCAGGGTCAACAGGGCGTCGAGAGCGATGTAGGCCAGGCCGAGACCGAGCACGGCACCCGCGACCGACAGCACCAGGCTCTCCGTGAGAAGCTGGCGTACGAGGCGGAGTTTACCAGCGCCCAGGGCCGCACGGACCGACATTTCACGGGCGCGTCCGGCCGCGCGCACGAGCAGTAGATTGGCGACGTTGGCGCACGCGATCAGCAGGATGAAGCCGACGGCGCCCAGGAGGATCAGCAACGTCTGGCGGACGCCGTTGGTCATCTCCGAGTGAAGTGGTTGGACGTCGGCACCCCACCCCGAATTGGATTCCGGGTAGGCCTCCTCCAGTCGGGCCGAAATCGTGCGCATCTCGGCCTGGGCCGCCAATACGCTCGAGGCGTCCGTAAGGCGGCCCAGGGTCAGGAGGAAGTGCCAGTTACGATCTTGAAGCTGAGCGTCGGAAAAGACGATCGGGGCCCACATGCGGGCGGCACTGGGGAAGTGGAAGCCCTCTGGCATGACCGCCACGACCTGGTAGCTGTCGCCGTCGACGTCGATCGTGCGCCCGATCACGGAGGCATCCCCACCGAAACGCCGCTCCCAGAGCGCGTGAGAAAGGACGACCTCACGATGGGCTCCCTCAACGTTGGCTTCGGGTCCGAACGGACGTCCGAGCAGGGGCGGCACGGCGAATACGTCGAAGAAGTCGGCCGTCACGCGCATTCCCGGGACCCGTTCCGGCTCACCGCCCTGCGCGATCGTGAAGCTGCCGTTCGCACCGGCCGCCAAGGCGGAGAAGGCGGTCGCTTCCGAGCGCCACGCCAGGAAGTCCTCCACGTTCGTGGGCACCCGGTCCCAACCCCGTGTTCGATCGTTTTCCCATACCATCACGAGTTGATCAGGATCAGGGTAGGGAAGGGGCCGTAGGAGGACCGAGTTGACCACCGAGAAGATGGCAGTGTTGGCCCCGATCCCGAGAGCGACGGTCATCAACGCCAGCGCAGTGAACCCCGGGCGCCGGAGGAGGGAGCGGATCGCGTAGCGAAAGTCTTTCAGGACGGATTCCAAGGTGAACTCCTGGCGTCGCAGGGTCAGCGCATCGAAGACGGCGGTGAAGCTCCGGTAGAGCAGACGGAGGCGGGCGAGGCGTCCAGGGGGCGATCTTGGGGGGTCGGGTGTGAAGCCCCAAGTGACCTCCGCGGACCACTCGCGACGGAAGTCGTGCCGGCGTCCGATAGGGACCAACCACGCCGCAAGTCGGATGATCGCGTGGGCCAGGGATTCGGCTGACGTCGGCCGGCCACTCCGGGTGGACACCGCGCGCTACCCCGGCTCGACGTCCGGGAAGGTCCGCGCGACCCCGGGAAAACGCACCCGTGCCTGCGCCAGTGCGGACGACCCTTCGGGCGTCAGTCGATAGTACTTCCGCGCCGGGCGGTTCTTGAGGGCCGCGTCTGCGGCGTCTTCCCAGGTCGCTTCGAGCAAACCGGCCTGCTCCAGGCGCCGTAGCGCGGGATACACCGTGCCGTCAGGCACACCCGTCGCGTCCATGATGTCGAAGCCGTACCGGTGTCCCGACTCGATGGCCTCGAGCACCACGCCCGTCAGATACGTCATTCGGATCGCCACCGCCCGACCTCCACCCGTAGAACCGCTCTAGAGTCTTCTATATAGGTCTTCCGGCTGGTCAGGTCCAGACCCGTTGTCCCGACCCGCTCAACGACGTCCCGGGGCGCAGTGTCTGGAAGGACGTGACGCACGGCGCGATCGGCCTATATTGACCGCCCCACCATACCCTCCCAGCGTGCACCCTCCCCGGATCTATGACCGAAGTCCCCACGACATCTCCCGACGGTCGTCCACGACGAAGCTTCCTTGCGGCTCTGGGCGCGGTGGCGGTCGGCGGGCTGGCGGCCTTTGCCCCGGTCGCGGCGGCTGTCGTCTCCGTTTTCGACCCGTTGAGAAAGCGGTCCGCGGACCGCGACTTCGTCCGCGTCACACGTCTCTCGGTCCTGCCGGCCGACGGGCGCCCCCGGAAGTTCACGATCACCGACGACCTCGTAGACGGGTGGACCACCTATCAGGATTCGCCCATCGGTGCGGTGTACCTCCGCCGGGAAGGGGACTCCGTGCAGGCCCTCAACGTCGTGTGCCCGCACGCCGGCTGCTTCGTCAACATTGCGCCGAGCGGCGAGGGCTTCGCGTGCCCGTGCCACAAGAGCCAGTTCGCGCTCGACGGGTCGGTCTCCGATCCATCGAGCCCCGCCCCTCGGGGTCTCGACTCCCTGAACGTGGAAGTTCGTGACGACGGCGGCGTCTACGTCCGCTTCCAGAACTTCCGGACCGGCCAGAAGGACAAGACCCCGCTCGTATGAGCGATCTCCTCGATTGGGTCGACAGCCGTACGGGGTACAGGGCGCTTGTCCGGAGTGCGCTGTACGAGCGCATTCCCGGTGGGGCCCGGTGGCGCTACATCTGGGGCAGCACGTTGGCGTTCGCCCTGTTCGTCCAGTTCGTGACGGGGCTGGCACTTTGGGCCGCGTACAGCGCGAATGCCCAGGGAGCGTGGGAGAGCGTCTACTACATCCAGAACCAGATGCTCGGGGGATGGGTGTTGCGGGGGATCCACCACTACACGGCCCACGTCACCACCGTGCTGCTGGCGCTCCACCTCATGCAGGTCATTGTGGACGGGGCGTACCGAGCGCCTCGCGAGGTCAACTTCTGGTTCGGTCTCGCCCTTCTGCTCCTGGTCCTGGGGATGTCACTCACCGGATATCTGCTCCCGTGGGATCAGAAGGGCTATTGGGCGACCAAAGTCGCTACGGGGATCGCCGCGATGACCCCGCTGGCCGGGCCGGCCATTCAGCAGGTGCTGGTCGGCGGCGCCGAGTACGGGCATCACACGCTCACCCGGTTCTTCGCGCTGCACGCGGGCGTGATTCCGGGCTTGATCGTTCTTCTGCTCGTCGGGCACATCTACCTGTTCCGGCGGCATGGGGTGACCCCCAAGAACCCCGAGCGACCCGACGGCTGGTTCTGGCCCGAACAGGTGCTCCGGGACTCGGTGGCGAGCCTGGCCGTGATGGCCACCGTGCTGTTCCTGGTGTTCTGGACCGGTGGGGCAGAACTGGGCGCTCCCGCCGATCCTACGGAGCCGTATTCAGCGGCCCGCCCGGAGTGGTACTTCATGTTCCTGTTCCAGTGGTTGAAGTACTTCCCGGCGGCGTGGGAGGTGGTCGGGGCGCATCTGATCCCGGGCGCCGTCTTGGCAGTCGTGGCGCTCATGCCGTTCATCGCCCGGTGGCGGCTTGGACACCGTTTCAACGTTGGCTTCACCCTGGCGCTGGTCATGGGCATTGCCGCGCTCACGTCGATCGCCTATGCCGAGGACGCCACGGACGAAGGCTTCGCGGTCGCCCAGGAGCGGGCCGATCGGGACGCCGAACGGGTAAGGACACTGGCCGCCTCGCCCGACGGCATCCCCGTCGGGGGCGCGCTGGCGCTCCTACGCTCCGACGCGTTGACCCAGGGCCCCAGGCTCTTCGCCGCGAACTGCTCGCAGTGCCATCGTGTGGACGGGCACGACGGCCTTGGCGGGATTCCGGAAGACCCGCCCGCCGCCGCGGATCTGGCGGGGTTCGGCAGTCGGGAATGGCTGTCCGGTCTCTTCGACGCCGATCGGGTGGGTTCGGACGAGTACTTCGGCGCCACGGCGCATGCGCGAGGGCGGATGGTACGCTTCGTCCAGCGGGGCGTCCCGCGCTTCGACGACGAGCAGCGGCAACAGCTCCAAAAGGTGCTGTGGGCGGTCTCGTCGCAGGCGCGCTTACCCCGGCAGGCGATCGCGGACTCGGTGGACGCCGCCGCCATTGCCGAAGGCTTTGAACTCATGCAGTCCGAGCCCATCGACTGTACGCGCTGCCACGTTTTCCGCGGCTTCACGACCGAGGATCCCGAGGACGTCGCGCCCGATCTGACCGGATGGGGTTCCACGGAGTGGATCATGGGGATGATCCACGATCCGGCCGACCCGTCCTACTACGGAGACGACAACGACGAGATGCCGTCGTTCGGCGTCGACGAGATCCTGACCGAGGAGCAGCGCCAGCTCATCGCGGAGTGGCTACGCCAGGAGTGGTACGAGGGGTAGGGCGCCCCGCGCCCGATTCAGTTCTTCTGGGCGCCCTCGGCGATCCACGTCCGGATCTTTTCGATGGCTTCGGCGCTGAGCAGGTCACCCTCCTCGGGCATGTCGCCGTCTTCGATCATCTCCAGGAGGAGGCTCTCGTCGGGTTCGCCGGGCTCGATGACCGGCCCGTACTCCGAACCCGCGATCACGCCCTCGTAGGTCGTGAGATTCAGCGACAACTCCGTACGTGGCTGTCCTTCGAAGGTGCCGCCGTGGCAGCTCACGCAGCTCTCTTCCAGGATCGGCTTGATCTGTGACGCGAAGCTGACATCAGTGCGCGACTCGAGGAGCATCGAATCGCCGTCGCTCGGGGCCGGAACGCTTCCCTGAACGACCAAGGCGATCCCGGCAGGAAGGGCCAGGACTCCGAGCGATTTGAATACGGGGTGAAGTCGCTTCACTGCGTCGATCCTCCGATCAGTCTGGATAACAGGCACGTCATTCAACGACGTATGAGACAGCGGAAACGTTGGAGGGTTCCCCTGACGCGTTGGGGTGTGCCCCGCGTCGCAGCCGGAGGCCGTGGTCGCGACGCACCCCTCACCGTGCGGGGGCTCCCTCGGGGCAACGCCGACGGCATGTCAACGCTCTCTGCGACGCTGCTCCGCGATCAACTCGTCGACCCAGTCCATGACCTGACCCACGGGCACGTCGAGCCGGTGGCCCTGTCCGGGTAGGATCGTCACCCGCACGGGTACTCCGACCTGGGCGAGGGTCCGATCCGTCGTGCGGGCGCCGTCGAGCCAGTTCGTGTCCGCGGCGCCGACCACGAGGTGGATGGGTAGCCCTCGCAGGCGCGAGGCCTCCTCCAGCGTCCCGACAAAGCGGCCCGGCAGGCCAATCAAGCCGGCGAACTGGCCGGGCGCTGACGCGGCTGCGTAGAAGGCGCCCAATCCGCCGTTGGAGACGCCCGCCAGAACCACCCGAGTCGTGTCCATCCCCTGTTCGTCCATCCAGTCGAGGAGCGCGGGAACGACGTCGGTCCCGGTCGTCTCGAGGTAGGATGCGTCGCCTTCGAGGGCGACGACCCAATAGCCGCGCCGGGCGGGTTCATCGGCCCAGAATCGTTCGAGGGAACGGAGGACCAGGTCGGTCGTGCCGACACCCCCGGGCAGGGCGAGAACCACCGGTGCCCGGGCCTCGACGGCGGGGTCCGCCGACCGGGTGGCGAGCCCCTGCGGGGGAATCACCGCCACGCGGAAGGGCCGCCCGGCATTCCCGATTTCATGCCACGTGTGCGTTGGGGCGACCTGACCGTTCACGGAGCCGGTCAGGACGGCCGCCGCAACGAGGTGCGGGGCCACCCTCCGCGCGAGGGTCGGGACGCTCAGAATCGAGAAGACGCGCACAGGGTGCGGGAGCGGCACGATTGCTCGCCCCACGCTGGACGCGGCCCCGGAAGCAGGCGGTCGGCCGTCCGCGGGTCCGCCGTCAGTGGACCTCGAACGAGACGGTGTCCGTAACCCACGGCTGCAGAGGAACGTGCGCCCCGTCCGCCACGACCGCGATCACCCTGTGCTGTCCTGCTGCCACGTTGGTGAACGTGTACTGGGCGGACCCGTCTCCGAGGTGGATGACGCTGTTCGGTACCGCCGGAATCGGAATGCCGGCCTGGCTGACGTCCGCGTCCAGGAAGATGTGGTGGTGCCCCGATCCGGCGGTCATGTCGCCGGCCGGTCGGATCTCGAAGCCGGCATGGCTGAGTCGCACCGTCACGTCCCCGCCGTTGACCGTCGCCCCGTCCGCGGGCGCGACGATCTGTACGGAGAGCCCGGCCCCGGTGGACCCGTCCGCCATGGCATCGCCCTCCGAACCCTCAGCCGGGTCCGGCGACGCCGGCGTCATGACCTGTGGATCGAGTCGGGGCTGTTGCTCCGTCGTATCGCCCGAACAGCCGGCCAGGACGAACACGGGGAGCAGGACCGCCAGAAGTGGGCGGCGGGGATGGGTCGGGCGAGACATGGCGGGCTCCGGCGTGGACGATGCTTGGACCTCGTGGAAAACCCCCGGGTGGCCACTCCGTTCCTAAGTGTGGTGTTGCGGAAGTGTCTCGGCCATTCGAGAGGACCACGCTATCGCGCGGTGCCCGCATCCGGCCCTGGGTCGTTGCTCCTCGACCCACGCCTTCGGCTCGGGTACCCCATAGCGGTGCTATTCCTCGTCGTCGCGCCTACCAGGGGGGCACCCGGGTCCGCAGGACCTGGGTCGCGCCTCGGCCCTCTCGGTGGCTCGCGAACTTCCGAAACACCACACTGCGCGCGTCCATACTCGGACGGCGCCTCTTGTGCAACGGTCCGGAGTGGACCAAGCTGAATCAGGTCAGCTTCACCACCTCGGAGACCCTACCGGTTTGACGACGTCCAATCGCAATCGCCTGAATGGAAACAGCACCCCACCGGGGAGCTGGTTCTGGAGGCGTGCGCGCTAGACGACGGCGCGGTCTCCCGATCCGACGGCTCCCCGGCACGACCGGGGGGCCTTTTTTTATGCAACTCAAGAGGAAGTCATGTGCTCGATCCTTGGCATCATCGACGTCGACGGCACGACGGACGCACTGCGTGAGCGGGCGCTCGGCCTGTCGCGGCTTCAGCGGCATCGTGGGCCGGACTGGTCCGGTGTTTTCTGCGACGACCGCACCGTCCTCGTTCACGAGCGTCTGGCCATTGTCGACGTGGCACACGGGGCGCAGCCCCTCCTTGGCGAGCAAGGAAGGAGGGCGCTGGCCGTGAACGGCGAGATCTACAACCACAAGCTGTTGGAGGCCGGCCTCCAGCAGCCGTATGCGTTCTCGACCGCGTCCGACTGCGAGGTGATCCTGGCCCTGTACGCCGAGCGTGGGCCGGACTTCCTGGACGAATTGAACGGCATCTTCGCGTTCATCCTGTACGACGGTGGGTACACTGCGGGAGAGGCGGGAGACGGGGTTGGAGCGGATGGAGCGGTGGCGGACGACGCGGGCGCGGTCGGTCGCTGGGTGGTCGCTCGGGACCCGATCGGTGTGGTCCCCCTGTACTGGGGGCGGGACGCCGAGGGCGTCCTCCATGTGGCCTCGGAGATGAAGGCGCTGACACCCGTCTGCGTCGATGTCACCGAATTCCCCCCCGGTCACGTGTGGGACAGTTCGTCCGGACGGGAACCCGAGCGCTACCACCGGCGCCACTGGCAGTCGTTCGAAACGCTCGAGAGCGAACCCGCCGACACCGACCGACTCGCGGACGCGCTGGAGGCAGCCGTCCGTCGCCAACTCATGTCCGACGTGCCCTACGGGGCGCTACTCTCGGGAGGGTTGGACTCGTCCATCATCGCGGCGCTCGCGGCTCGACACGCGGCGCGACGCGTCGAGGACAACGAGCGATCCCCCGCGTGGTGGCCGCGGCTGCACACGTTCTGCATCGGCCTGGAGGGGTCACCCGACTGCGCCAAGGCACGCGAGGTGGCGGACCACATCGGCTCAGTCCACCACGAGTTCATCTACACGGTGCAGGAGGGGATCGACGCCCTCCGGGACGTCGTCTGGCACCTCGAGACGTACGACGTGACGACCATTCGGGCCGCCACGCCCATGTTTCTCATGGCGCGCAGGATCCGGGCGATGGGCATCAAGATGGTCCTGTCGGGGGAGGGCGCCGACGAGGTCTTCGGGGGATACCTTTACTTCCACAAGGCCCCCGACGCGGAGGCGTTCCACCGGGAAACCACCCGCAAGCTCGAGCGCCTGCATCTTTACGACTGCCTCCGCGCCAACAAGGCGATGGCCGCGTGGGGCGTCGAGGCGCGCGTCCCGTTCCTCGACACCGAGTTTCTCGATGTGGCCATGGCCGTCGACCCCGAGGCCAAACGGCCGGCCGGCCGGATCGAGAAGCACGTTCTACGGGAGGCGTTCGGCCACCTGCTGCCGGAGTCCGTCGCGTGGCGCCAGAAGGAGCAGTTTTCCGACGGCGTCGGGTACGGCTGGATCGACGGGCTCCGCGACCATGCCGAAGCCCAGGTGACGGACGTCCAATTGGCGCACGCCGCGAGCCGCTTCACGGTCAACCCTCCTCCCACCAAGGAGGCGTTCCTGTACCGGACGATCTTCGACGAACTGTTCCCACTGGAAGCGGCGGCGCGGTGCGTCCCGGGTGGAGCATCGGTGGCCTGTTCGACGCCGGAGGCGCTGGCCTGGGACGCGGCGTTGTCGGCCGTGGTCGATCCGTCCGGACGGGCGGTGCGGGGCGTCCACGAGCAGGCATATGCCGAGTGACTCGACCGAAATGCCTGGCTTCCAGGATGACACCGGTGCAACATGGGGAAGGCAGCGGCCGTACGTTCTATCGAGACCGGCTACCGCTGCCACGCAGCGAACCCTGGAGATTCCCATGACGTACCGCGCCCTGGCGGCCCTGGCCGCGACGACCCTCGTCGTGTCCGCCTGCAACATCCGGCCGCGACCGAACCTTCCGAGTCCGGACGTCGGCGAGACGATCACCCGTGAAGAGATCTCGGAGACGGGGGCGCGCACCATGTGGGACGCCCTGACCCGCACCGTGAAGTACACGCAGTTCCAGGAGAGCGGCACGGGCTCACCCCAGCGCATCCGCCGGCGGGGCGCCTCGTCGATCGTGCTTCACGAGGACATGCCGATCCTCATCGATCAGGTCCGGGTGCTCGACGTGACCCTGCTGGCCTCGCTCCGAGCGGACGACATCGATCGGATTCAGGTGCTGACCGGCCTTCACGCTACGACGTACTACGGGACGAACGCGGGCGACGGCATCATCCTGATCTTCACGCGGACAGCCGACGAAGAGTTTATCGACAAGAAGAAGGTGACGGTGGCGTCGCGCTAGTACCCGACGGACAAACGAAGGGGCGCCCCGCCGAAAGCGGGACGCCCCTTCTGATGCTGTACGCCCGGCATGGGCGGTGGTCAGGAGGTGAGAGTCCTCCCGGGACCTGGTCGCAGGGACCGGAGTGAACCGCAGGGCGCTGACCGCGAGGGAGGCGCTGGAGGAAGCGGAGTAGCGGAGTCGCGAGCCGACGAACAGAAACCGGAGAGGAGGCGCTGCCGACCAGGGCGAGCGGGCAACGGACCGCGAAGCTCTCGCGACCAAGGGGGAGCGGCGTAGATCCGGCGGTTCTGCGACGAAGGCCAGGGTTCTTATCCGGGGAGGTCTCGCTTCACGCCTGAAAGGGCGACGCGAGGGGGCCGCGCTTGGATGCTTCCCTGAGCGGAGCGAGAAGTCAGCAGAGGCCGTAGTAGTCGGGCCGGGCGCACGCATGCGCTAGGACCCAGCCCGCCCGACGAAGGGCCGAACGGAGCGGAGGGCGAAGTCACCTTGAGCCGTGGGAAGGCCATGCGCCAGAAGACCATGCAGATGGAGCTCTCGCTGGAGGGTAGGGGTGAAGCCCCGAGGGTACAGCGGAGCGGCGAAGCCGGACGAGCGACGAAGGGAAGGACGCGCTCGGGAATCGACCACGACCGGTTGATGGAGCTCGTGGTCGAGCGCGAGAACTGCCTACGGGCCCTCAAGCGCGTGCGACGGAACAAGGGCAGTTCGGGAGTGGACGGGATGACGGTGGAGGATCTAGCGGCGTACCTGGCGGAGCACTGGACGGGAATCCGGGAGCCGTTGATATCGGGGACTACCAGCCGATGCCGGTGCGACGCGTGGAGATTCCGAAGAGCAGCGGCGGGGTCCGGCCGCTGGGGATCCCGACGGTACTCGACCGGTTCGTCCAGCAACTGATGGTGCAGGTGCTGCAACCGATCTTCGATCCGACCTTCAGCGAGCACAGCCACGGCTTCCGGCCAGGGCGACGAGCGCACGATGCCGTGCGTGAGGCGCAACGCTACATCCAAGACGGGAGACGCTGGGTGGTGGACGTGGACCTGGAAAAGTATTTGGAGACCCCTTCACACTACCCCCTCTCTGAATGTGGTTCGTCGAAGAATCTAGGAGCCATGTCTAAGACCTTGACACGCAATCTTTTACGGCGTCCGCGGCGTACGTGTACGGCTTGGAGCTTGCCGGATTTGACATGATGCAAGACCGTCTGGCGAGAGACGCCGAGAATACGAGTGGCCTCGCGCAGGGGGACGTAGCCTTCAGGTGCCTGTTCGACAAAGCGAGAACGGAGTTCTTCCGTGAAGCGAATCCGCCACGGCGCACCGGGCGTGAGTTGCTCGCCGGCGATGAAGCCGTCGTTCAGCCAACGGTGGACCGTTGAGGCCGCGACCCCAAGGCGCTCGGCGGTTCGGTCCACGGTCAACAGCTCGCCCTCGGGTGACTGCGGCGCTGAAAGCACGGAATGCCCCCAATGGTTGCGCAGGCCGCAGACTCGGTTGGCCGTGAAGCGCATGCCGGTTGCGGTCCTGCGTCCCTGACGATTCAAGATCCCCGTGATCACGGCATCAGGGTAGTGAGTGGCCAGGCGGCGCAGGAGTTGGACGGTTTCCTCGTCCGTGCGAATGGTCGCGGGGCGAGAATGCGGCAGCGGGAGCTCGATTTGCCGGATCAGGCCACCCTGCCAGCGGAGCGTCAGAGCGGCCCGTGCTTCCTCTCTGCTGACACGGATGAGGACCTCATCGAGGAGGGTCCGCAGCAGCTCCTTGCGGTCTCGGTCCGTCGTGGTCGGCGCCGACCAGACGCGCTTGAGGTCCTGGCCGAGATGGGCAAGCTGGAGAACCGAATCGGGGACCGACGTCTACTCCGGACGATCCGTCGCTACCTGGGAGCCGGCATGATGGCCGACGGCGTGGCGATGGAGCGGCACGAGGGCACGCCGCAGGGCGGGCCTCGGTCGCCGCTGCTGGCGAACGTGCTCTTGGACGATGTGGACAAGGAACTGGAGAGGCGCGGACACGCCTTCGTCCGGTACGCCGACGACTGCAATGTGTACGTGCGGTCGAGGCGGGCGGGGGAGCGGGTCATGGAAGCCCTGCGGGGTTTCTACGCGAGACTCCGGCTCCGGGTCAACGAGGACAAGAGCGCGGTGGCGCGGGTATGGGGCCGGAAGTTCCTGGGCTACAGCTTCTGGGTGGCCAACGGGCGTCAGGTCAAGCTCCGTGTCGCGCCGAAATCGAGGGAGAGCTTCAAGCAGCGGGTCCGGCAGATCACGAGCCGGAACGGCGGACGGAGCCTGGAGAGGGTCTGCGAAGAACTCGGGCGGTACCTGCGCCGCGGGCGGCAATACTTTACGCTGGCCGACACCCCGAGGATCTTCCAGGCACTCGACCCATGGATCCATCGCCGTCTGCGGATGCTGCAACTCAAGCAGTGGAAGCGTGGAACCACCGTCTACCGGGAGTTGCGGCGCCGAGGAGTCGGCGGACAGCCCCTTGGCATGGCGGCCCGGTTCGCGCGGAGTTGGTGGCACGTCGCAGCCCATAAGGCTCTTCACTTCGCCCTGCCGGGCGAGTACTTCGACTCCCTCGGTGTCGTTCGTCTGGCATGATGCACGTACCTCAACGCTCCGAACCGCCGGATGCGGACCCGCATGTCCGGTGGTGTGGGAGGGGGACAGCCGGGATCACCGGCTGCCCCCTATCCCGATCTTGACTACGTAGGGCTCAGGAGTCGCCGACTAGGCGTTCCTGTCGAAGCACAGTGAGGCGGGCTCGACGTTCGGGTTCTCCGACTCCTCGAACGGAATCGGGAAGTTCATGTCGGGGCCGTACTGCCCGCCCTTGTGGAAGCCGCCACTGGGGAAGACCGTCGCCTGATCGCGGTTGTACTGGCGAACCAGGCGGCGCAGATCCCCGAGGCGGTGGGACGTTCCGAAGAGCCACCGGGCACGCTCTTCGAAGAGCTGGTCGACCCGGGCGGCCGCCGATCCGGCGTCGGTGAGGGCATCCAGCCCCTCCATCGCTCTCAGATCGTTGAGGATTGTGAGCGCCGCCGTAGCGCTACCGCCGTCCAGCGCGGCCTCCGCCTCGATGAGGCGGGCTTCGATGCCCGTGGCCAACTGCACGTCGTCGTCCCACGACGCGAACTTCAGTTGGTGGAAGAGCCGCGTCTCTTCGTCGAAGCCGAAGCCACCCGAATCTTCCCACGGAACCCGGCTGTCCGTCTGCGACCGGAACTGGACTCCGTTCCCCCCCTCGCCGTCCGCCAGAGACCAGCGGCGCTGCGAGTGGTTGAAGTCGAAGATGGCGTTGCGCAGCCGGGTGTCCCCACCCCCCTGTGCGCGAATGATGTACGCCCACTCCGTCGGTACGCTGGCCGCCGCGGCGGCTGCCGCGGCATAGTTGCCGAGGTTGAGCTGTGCCCGGGCTTCCCCGATCGACGCCAGGTTGGCCTGATCGGCGGAACCCGCGGCGGCGGCCGCGCCGCGCCCGAAGCGCTCGAGGGCCGTGTTGAACATCTCGCTCGTCGTGGTCCGTTCACCCTGGATCACGTCGCCCTCGTTCGGCGTCTCCCCGAACGGTACGCCGGAGCAGTAGTTCTCGCCGAACATCAGATACGTGAAGCCGTTGAGGCTCCACATTTCGGCGATGCGGCTGTCTCCCGGGACGAACTCCTCCAGCTTCTCCGCGGCGTTCTTCAGCCCGACGCGCGCCTGATGAAGGTTCCGGTAGACATTCAGCAACGTCCCGTTGCGTTCGTCCATCTCACGGCGGTCCACTTCGTTCCTTGACGGGAACGTGCCCGACAGGATGAACTCGTCGGAGAGCATGCCCGAGTAAAGCGCCTGACCGCCCGCATGCGACTGCGCTCCGGTGCCGTTCGAGAACGCAGTGGAGAACTGGCCCAACGCGCCGGCCCAGAAGAGTGACGCTCCCTTCTCTCCCTGAACGTTGTCCGGGGTCACGAGGTCGGGGTCGATCACTTCGAGAAGTTGGTCCGTGTCGCACGCGCTCGCCCCGATCAGGAAGGCCGCAGCCACGAGGGTCGGCCAGAATCGATTCAGTCTGTTCTTCATGTCTGATTCCTCCTCAGAAGCCGAAGTTGAAGCGTAGGGTCCAGTAGCGGACCGGCGGCTGTGTGAGGAATTCGGAAATCCCGAAGTTGTCGCCCGACCCCGCGGAGTTGATCTC
Source organism: Gemmatimonadota bacterium (assembly GCA_029262115.1). Classification (GTDB taxonomy): domain Bacteria; phylum Gemmatimonadota; class Gemmatimonadetes; order Longimicrobiales; family Gaopeijiaceae; genus JAJCZZ01. The sequence continues at coordinate 54,769 of JAJCZZ010000090.1, forward strand.
CGGGTCCATGCCCGTGTAGTCCGTCCACGTCGCGAGGTTGCGGCCCGTCAGGGTCACGGTGGCGCGGTCCGAGCGGAAGCGCTGCGAGATGCTCGTGGGGATCTGGTACGACACGGAGAGCTCGCGGAACTTGATGAAGTCCGCGTCTTCCAGGTATCCGGCGACGGTCTGGCTGGGGTGGTAGAGCGACGCCACGGCGCGCTCCTGTTCCGCCAGAGGCGTGCTCGGATCGACGAGCGCGCGGCACAGCTCAAAGCGACAACGGAACCGCTCGGTGTTGTTGTACGCCACGTAGTCGCCGCGGTAGTCGAAGAGACCGAAGATCCGCAGACTGTTGAACAGCGTCACTGTCGTGGACAGCGAAACTTCCTGCTCGGGCATGCCGGCGCCGAAGAACTCGATCGTGTCACCGACGACGATCTCGTCCGCCGTGAGGATCCCGTTTCCGTCGGTGTCCGACGAACTGACGATCCGCTCGGCCCACTGGCCGCCCAGCGGGAAGCCCGGCACGAAGCGCGTCTGGCTCCCGATCGGCTCCGTGCCCTCGCCGAGTGAAAGGAGCTCGTTGTTGTTGATCGAGCCTGAAAGCGTGAAGTCCCACCCGAAGTTGTCGAGTTCGAGGACCGCCGCGTTGATCGCCGCCTCGAAGCCCTTGTTCTCGACTTCACCGATGTTGATCCACCGGTCGGGGCTCGCGCCCAACGACGGAGCGAGCGGTACCTCAATGAGGGCACCGTTCGTGTTCTTGTCGTAGTACGTCAGTTCGAGGCCCAGCCGACCACCCGCCAGGTCGGCGTCGAGTCCGATCTCGAACTCTTCCGACTCCTCCGGCTCGAGCAGGCTGTTGCCGATTTCTCCGATCCGGACGCCGGAGATCGTTTCGTCATCCGGTGACGTGACGGCGTCAGCCGAAAGCGTCCGGATGGCATCGTCCGAGCCGGGCTGAAGGCCGGACTTGCCCCACGCGGCGCGCAGGCGGAGCTGGTCGATGAAGCCGGAGGCGGGGAAGAACTCCTCTTCCGACAGGATCCACGACACGGCGGCCTTCGGGTAGACGATGAGGTCGAAGTCGCGCCCGAACGCGCTGTTGTCATCGGCGCGCACGGCCCCGGTCACGAACAGGCGGTCGTTCCACCCGAAGACCTGCTCGAAGAACACCCCGGCCGTCTTGTCCTCGGTGGTCGTCTCGTTCGAGAAGTTCTGCGCCGCGGAGCCGATCGACGACGAGCCCGTTACGATGTCGATGCCCCAGGCGAACGTCCCTGTGAACAGGTTCCGGAAGTACTGCGCGCCGACCGACGTCTTCGAGCTGACGTTGTCGGTCAGGTCGAACGAACCCGTCGCGCTGGCGTCCAATGTGTACTGCCAGGTGTTGCGGAAGTCGGAGTCCTTGCGGCCGAGGTTCGACTGGCCGGGTACGCCGATATCGCGCTGGAAGAACGAGACGTCCTGGCGGTTCGAGAAGTCCACGCCGCCGGTCAGGCGAGTGCTGAGCCAGTCGGTCGGCTGATAGGTGGCCGTCGCGCCGGTCGTGAAGCGCTGCACGTCCTGGTAGAAGGTACGGCCGAAGAGCTGCGCCGGCCGTTGGAATCCCCAGGGTCGATTGTCCGGACTCGATCCTCCGAAGAACGCGCTGGGCAGGAAGCCGAAGGAGTTGTTGTCGTTGCCCGTGAACGCGAAGTGGCTGTCGAGGTAGCCGGCGCGCACGGCCAGCGTCACGTCTTCGGCGATCTGGCTGTTGACGTTGATGCGGATGTTCGCGCGATCGAGCTGGTTCGGACGCTCGACCTCGTCCGTGATCGGAACGCCCCGCTCGAGCAGATCCTGCCGATCGGCGTCAGGAAGCGAAAACGGACCGATTTCGCCCTCGAGCTCGCCGGAGATATAGTAGTTTACCCGCTCCGAGCCGCCCTGGACCGAGAAGCCGAGCTGCCGGCGTGATCCGTCGTCGATCGGGCTGAGGTTCGGGTCACGAAGAACCTGGTACGCTTCCAGTCCGGTCTGTGTGCAGTCACCGAGCGCTACGGCCTCGAGAATACAGGCCCTCGCGAAGTCGTCGCTGCTCGAGTCGAGGCCCGAGTAGTTGAGCGGGTAGGTATTGCGCTCCTGCACGAGTCCGCCTTCCACCCAGACGTTCCAGCGCGTGTCGCCGGGGCGTCCACGCTTGGTGGTGATGCGGATGACGCCGTTGGCCGCTTCCGTGCCGTACAGCGTCGCCGCAGCGGGACCCTTGACGATCTCGATCGACTCAATGTCCTCCGGGTTGAAGTCGTCCAGACGCGACGACTCCTGCCCGCCGGCTCCCAGGCCGCTCTGGCGGTTGTCGACGCGAATGCCGTCGACGTACACGAGCGGGTCGTTCGAGAGGGAGATCGAGCTCGACCCGCGGATACGGATCCGCGAGCCGGCGCCCGACGTGCCCGCCGAGCCGAACACCTGCACGCCGGCGGTCCTGCCCTGCAGGAGCGTGGCCATGCTGGTGACCGGAGCGATCTCGGTGAGGGCGGCCGCGTCGATGGTGCCGACCGCGTTGCCGATCTCGCGCTTGCGCTGCTCACCGGTCGCCGTGACGACGACCGCGTCGAGCTGAATGGCCGATTGCGAGAGCCGGAAGTCCGCTGCGGCCGTCTGGCCCGCGGCAACGGTGACGTTCACCGTCTCGGGCCCGTACCCGATCATGATGGCGCGCAGCGTGTGCGTGCCGGCGGGTACGTTGGGAATGAGGAAGCGCCCGGCCTCGTTGGCCAGCGCTCCGAAGTTGGTGCCCTCAATGACGACTTGTGCGCCGGAGAGGGGTTGCATCGTCGCAGCGTCCGTGACCTGGCCGGTGATCGTGCCCCGCTCTTGAGCGGAGACGGGAATGGCCAGGAGTGCCGTTGCGGCGATCGCGAGAAGCGAACGTTGCAGGCTCATTCGGTTCTCCTCCTGAAGGGTGAATGAAAGCGAACCCGCGCTCGACGCTCGGCATGCGGGCGTCATAACTATGACAGACTACGCACGAACGTGAGGACACGGGCACTTCAACCTTGAGGGGCGCGGAGGAAATCGCAAGATGCGCAGTGCAGGAGCGGGGATGCCACAAGCGTGACATCCCCGCGATCATCCTGTACCGACCTGGCGACAGGACGCTGGCCGCCGTGCGTCGCTCGGCCCCGATCGGCGCCTACATCCCGTCCTCCGTCACCGGCCGAACCCGCGCGTGCTGGTCGAACCAACCCCGCAGGTAGAGTTGCGTCCGGAGGAAGTTCGACGGCTTCGACGACGTGCCGTGCCACTCGTCCTGGAAGCGGACCATGACCGTGGGCACCTTCAGGATCTTCAGGGCCCTGTAGAACTCCTCGGTCTGCGGCATGGGGGTGCGCAGATCGCCCTCGCCCGTCATGAGCATGGTCGGCGTGGTCACGTTGCCGACGTACATGAGTGGAGAGCGACGCAGGTGCTCCGTGGGGTCCTCCCACGGGAGGTTCTCGAAGTTGTAGTACCAGCTGGCGCCGTCCGTCGTGCCGACGAAACTGAGCCAGTTGGTGACCGGACAGTTGGCCGAGGCCGCAGCGAAGCGGTCCGTGTGGCCCACGATCCAGGACGTGAGGACGCCCCCGCCGGAGCACCCGTAGACGAACATGTTGTCCTCGTCCACATAGCCCATCGAGAGCACTTCGTCCACGCCCTTCATCAGGTCGTCGAAATCCTGGCCTGGATACGCGTTCTTGATCGCGTTTCCGAACTGACTCCCGTACCCGGAGCTGCCACGCGGGTTGGTGTAGAGCACCACGTACCCGTTCGCCGCGTGCTCCTGCCATCCGAAGTTGAAGCCGACGTCATACATGCCGTGAGGCCCGCCGTGGATGGCCAGCATCAGCGGGTACTCGCGCGTCGCGTCGAAGTCCGGCGGCTTGATGATCCAGCCCTGGATGTCGAAGTCGCCGACGGACTTGTACCAGATCTCCTCGACCTCGCCCAACTTCACGCCCGCCAGGACATCGGCGTTCACGTGGGTCAGTTGGGTGACGTTTCCGTTGCGCGCGTCCACACGGACGATGTCTTCAGGATTCCATGAGTCCTCACGCACACCGACCATGACCCGCCCTGCCCGGTCCATCGAGTTGAAGCCGAGCATGTGGTTGCCGGTGGTAACCTGGCGCGGCTGACCGTTGACCGGGGCGAACCAGACGTTCCGGTTGCCCTTCATCGAGGCGTTGAAGTACACGCCGCTGTTGTCCGGCGCCCACGTCACGTTGGCGACCGAGCGGCCGAGTTCCCCGGCAATACGACGGGGGTTGGACCCGTCACGGTTCATGACGTACAGGCCGTTCTCGATGTACGTGTCGTCCGACATGTCGTAGCCCTGGTACGCGACCAACTGCCCACTGGGCGATGGCACGGGGGCTCCGTCCGGCCCGGACCGCTCCGTCAGCGTCCGGATCGCGCCGGTGTTCGTGTTGACCGCGTAGATGTCCGACTCCCGCCACTGATAGTCGGCTTCCTCGGCGCGGAGCCCGGAAAAGTACAGCTCCGACCCGTCCGGCGCCCACGTTCCGTTTCCGTGATTCCAGTCGCCGTCGGTGAGTTGGCGGGGAGTCCCCCCCTCGGCGGGGACGACGAACAGGTGGGAAAAGCCGCCGTCCGTGTACCCCTGCCGGTCACGACGGAAGTTCAATTGATCGACGACCTTCGGTTCGCCGGTCCACTTGGCTCCGTCCGGCTTCTTGGGCAGAGTGACCCGCCACGGACTGTCCCCGTCGACCGACATCGAAAAAGAAATCCGTGTCCCGTCGGGAGACCATGCGATCGAGGAGGGTGAGTTCTCGACCCGCGTGATCTGTGTGGTGGCGCCCTCCGCGTCCATCCAGCGCACCCAGATCTGGCTGCCGTCGGGCTCGCCCGCCGCCGTATAGGCGATCCGGGTGCCGTCCGGCGACCACGACGGCGACGAGCCGTCGACCAGGAAGCGGTTGCGGCTGCCGTCCGCCTGCATGATCCACACCGACGACTCGCGCCGGTCGTTTACCTTGTCGACCCACGAACGCGTGTACACGACCTGGGAGCCATCGGGCGAGAGCTCCGGCCCACCCACCCATTCCCAGTCGAGGTACTGCTCGAGCTGCAGGTGGTTGTCCGTCTGTGCCGCTGCGGCGGTGGGGGCCGCGGTGGCGACCATCGCGCCCAGAGCGGCGCATGTGGCAATACGGACGGCGATGGCGCGGGTGGCGCCTCTCCGTTCGCTTCGTACCGTACTCGGGTGCCGGTTCATGGGTGTCCTCCGTGTGAGTCGTCTTGCTGTGTGATCGGGCGGGCATCGTCATGCGATCCCCATTTCTCGAACCACTTCCGCAAGTAGAGCTGGGTGCGCAGGAAATTCGAGGGTTTGGAGCTCGTGCCGTGCCATTCGTCCTGGAAGCGGACCATGACCGTCGGAACCCCGACGATCTGGAGCGCCTGGTAGTACTCTTCGGTTTGACCCATCGGGGTGCGCAGGTCGCGCTCACCCGTCATGAGCATCGTGGGCGTCGTCACGTTCTCGACGTAGAAGATCGAGGAGCGGTCCATCCACTCGGTGGCGTCCTCCCAGAACCACTTGTCGAAGGTGCGCGTGTAGCTCGTCGCGTCCGACGTACCCATGGCCGACATCCAGTTGACGATGGGACAGTTCGCCGACGCCGCGCGGAAGCGGTCGGTGTTGCCTACGATGTAGGTGGTCAGGATGCCGCCGCCACTGCATCCGTAGACGAACAGGTTGTCTTCGTCGACGTAACCGCGCTCCACCATCATGTCGACGCCGCGCATGAGGTCGGGGAAGTCCGCGCCCGGATAGTCGTGGTTGATGGCGTTGGCGAAGCCCGTGCCGTACCCCGTGCTCCCCCTCGGATTGGTGTAGAGAACCACGTACCCGTTCGCCGCGTGTTCCTGGAACGCGAAGTTGAAGCCGCCGTCGTACATGCTGTGCGGCCCACCGTGGATGGCCAGCATGAGCGGATACTTCCGATCCGGGTCGAAGTCGGGCGGCTTGACCACCCATCCTTGCACGCGCCAGTCGTCGGAGTCGTACCAGATCTCTTCGACGTCGCCGAGGGCGACGCCGTGCAGGATGTCGGCATTCACTTCGGTGAGACGGTTCACCGACGCGGGCCGTTGGAGCGCGAAGGTGTAGATGTCGCCCGGTTCATGGGCGCTGTCGATCGTGCCGACGGCCGTGCCGTTCTCCGAGAAGGAGGAGACGGACAGCACGTGCTTTCCCTCGGTCACGGCGCGCACTCCACCACTCGCGCTGACGAAGTGCAGATTCGAGTAGCCGTCCCGTCGAACGTTGAAGTACAGCCCCGAGCCGTCCGCCGCCCACGTCATGTCGCCGACCTGCCGATCGTAATCGCCAGAGATCACGCGGCTGTTCGATCCGTCCCGGTTCATCAGATAGATCTTCTGATTCCGGTACGTGTCGCGGTGCTCCTCGACGCCCGTGTAGGCAACCAGCCGACCGTCTGGAGATGGCGTCGGATTCCCGTCCGGACCGCGACGGCTCGTCAGTTGCCGCACGGTGCGAGACGCGACGTCGATCGCGTAGATGTCCGACTCCTGCCAGTTCTCGGGGCGGTCGTGGTCGTCGGACCGGTACGACGAGAAGTAGATCTCCTGGCCGTCCGGACTCCATGCGATGCCGCCGTGGTTCCAATTGCCGTCGGTGAGTTGGCGGGGCGTACCGCCTTCCGCGGGTACGACGAAGACGTGGGTCCAACCCGTGTCGATGTAGCCCTGGCGGTCGCGTCTGTACGCGGGGCGTTCCACGACCTTGGGGTCGTCGGTCCACTTGGCGCCGCTCGGCCGGCCGGGCACGCTCACCCCTGCAAATTCGGCCCGGTCGTCGACCCGACTCGTGAAGGCGATCCAGTTTCCGTCCGGAGACCAGGTCAGATTCGACGGTCCGTTCTCCAGCCGGGTGATCTGACTGGTGGCACCCTCCGCGTCCATCCAGCGGACGAAGATCTGCGAGCCGGAGGGCTCGCCCTGGGTCGTGAACGCGATCCGCGTGCCGTCCGGTGACCAGGTGGCGCCCGATCCCTCGGTGAGGCTGCGGGCACGAGACCCATCGGCGCCCATGACCCAGAGAGACGACTTCCGGGCGTCGTTGACCTTGTCGACCCAGCCGCGGGTGTAGACGATGCGGCGACCGTCCGGGGAGATCTGCGGATTACCCACGCTCTCCAGGTCGAGGTACTGCTCGAGTCGAAGGTGCTGCGACGATGCCCCGTTCTGCGCGACGAGGGCGCCCGGGGCGAGCACGGCTACACCCAGGGCGATGAGACAGTGGTTCACATTGGCCATGAGTGACTCCCGTTCGGCCGGTCAGATGGCCCGTGGGCGCGCATGACGCACGCGTCACGGACGGTCAGTATAGGCCGGTGCTTCCGAAGTCAACAACCACCTGTCATCGGCGGTGTAGGTGTCGCGATCCGTCGGAGTGCGCGAATGGCTGCGCCGGATACCGACGTCGGGGGGTGCAATAGCCAGGGTAATTCCCCATTTTTTATCCCCCCCTTCCTCCCCCCATCGCGCCTCATGGCCTCATTCTCTAGCTGGTTCCGTTCGAAGCCCGCCGCACGGTCGGGTCCGAACGTCGAGGATCTGGAGCGCAGACTGCAGCAGTTGGAGCGGGAGTCGACCCATTCAGACGCCGGGTTCCAGTGGGGCCCGCTCAATCGGGCCGGGGACCTTTGTCTACGAGCCGGGGACCGCGACCGGGCGCTCAAGTACTACGGCCGGACGATCGACACCCTGCTCGAGGATGAACAGCGAGAGGCCGCGCGCGGAGTCGCCAACAAGATCATCCGCATCCATCCCGGGGCCGTGCGCACCTTGTGCACGCTGACCTGGTTGGATCTCGCGGCCCGCCACATGGCTACGGCACTGCTGCATCTCCGTGACTATGTGGAGGGCGCGCGCGAAGCGGGTCGAGAGGCGATCACCGCCGATCAGGTGCTCGAGATGGCCCGCGTGGTGCCCGACGACGAGTTCCTCGGCGCCGCGGCGGACGCCCTCGACCAGCTTGATTTCCCCGACAAGGCGGGGGTTGTGCGGGAATGGCAGCGGGCAGGGGGATCACCCGACGTGCTGTCCGATCCGGACGATATGGCGCAGTACTGCCTCACGGCTGCGGTCGGCTCGAACGCCTTCCGTTCCGAGGACGAGGCCGCCACGGCCTAGCGGGGTCGCTCCCGTTCGGCCCTACGCGACCGGTAGACGGCGCGGGCCTCCTCGAACTGGGCGTAGACGTGGGCTTTTTCGGCGTCGGAGCGCCACCCGGTCCACCCCTCGGCCATCTCCCCGAGGCGATCGATCCAGCGCAGGGCGTACTCCGCCGCACCGGGCACGCGCACGGGCTCGCCATCGACCTCCACCCACACCGGGTTGGTCAGCGCCTGCGCCCACGGGATGTCGAACGGGAAGCGGTCTTCGGGCTGGCCGCTCACCCTCAGGTGGTACCACCCTGAGCCGTCCGGCGTGTAGCTCCGGACGAGATCCATCGTCGTGCGATCTCCCTCGAATGACACACGATCGACGACCTCGCCGTTGAACACGACTTCCAGGACGTCGAGAGGGGCGATCGACGTGACCCGCGCCCGGAGCTCGACGGGCTGGCCCGACGCGCGGGTGACCGTTTCTCCGTACGACGCCCCCCCGAACGTGGCCAGGACCAGGGGTCCGGTGGTCTGGAACGCGTTTCCGTTCCGCAGGCCCGTCAGGAAGCCGTCCATGCCGAGGCGGCCATCGGAGGTCTTCACGTAGGTCCGAACGGAACCCACGAGCGGGTTCTGCTGCAGGTCGGAAATCGAGTCCTCTCCGCCCACGACGGCCACCTTCAGGCCGCTCCCCCAGGCGGCGTAGAGCGGAGGGTACCCGTCCTGCGCGGTCGACCACTCGACCGCGTCGGTCGTCCCGAGCGCGGCGTCCACGAGGAAGCCCTTCGCGCCGCCCAGCCCGGTTTCGAGCGGGTCGCCGCTGAAGAAGGAGTGGACGTACCCCGTGGTCGCACCCTGAGCGCGGGCCTTTCTGAACATGTCGGTGTTGGACGGATACAGGCTCTCGATAGCCGTGTCCTCGTATCCGGTGGTGAACGGCGAGATCAGGTGGTCCGTCATACCGAACATGAACACGTGCCCGTAGAACGGGGGGCGGTACTCCTGCCCGACCACGAGGACCTGATCAGGGCGGGACAGCGGGTGGGGGCCGCCCCCGGGCACGAAGAACTGATGGTCGAGAATGCGGTTGTCCTTGTTGGCCACCTGCTCCAGCACGATGTCCTGGTCCTCCGCTTCCGACATCAGCATCAGGTTCTCCAGGGAGTTCCTGAGGTTGCCGCCGTAGTTCATGTGGACGTGCGTAGAGCCACTGAACCACCCGTCCGCGTTCAGGTCGGCGACTTCCCCAAGCGCGACCGCCACGGCGGCCTGTCCATCGGCGGGAACGTCCACGGTCAATGTCTGCGGCGCATGCTCGAAGCCCTTCGCGACCGTCAGTCGTGTCGTGCCGGCTGGCACCATCACCGTGGACTCGCCGGGGTGGTGGAACAGGTAGTCCCCGGCCCGTCCGATGCGGGCGTAGCTGTCGTCCGGTGCGTAGAATCGGCCGTCCGACCCTGTGAGGTGGACACGAGCCGGAGTCGGACGCCCGTCGTCGTCGAGGCTCACGATCTGCAGGCTTCCCATCGGCTGCGACCATGTGCGGCGGATTATGCGCACGTCCCTGAGCTCGCCGCCGTACGTCTCGAGGAGTCGAAGGCGGGGAAGCCCGCCGGCTCCCCCGTTGTCGACGAAGGCGATCCATTCACCGTCCGGTGACCACCGCGGGTGGAAGGCGTCGTGTTCGAAGAACGTCAACTTGTACGGCTCCCCGCCGGGAGAAGTGGGCTGGACATACAGGTTGTTGAACTGGTCGGCCGCTCCGCGCGTGGACGAGAACACGAAGCGCCTGCCGTCGAGCGAGACGTCCGGTTGGGTCCGGTAGAGGGTCTGTTCCTGGAGAACCACCCGTCGATCCGCGAAGCCTCCCGCGCGTGCCGGCACCCGGTACACGTTCCCGCTTCCCAACGGCACGTCACGGTTCGACACCACGAGGAGTTCGTCGCCCGACGGTAGCCAGGCCGGGGAGATGTGGATGTCCCATCGCCCGAAGTAGAGGCGGTCCCGTCCGAAGTCATTGTCCTCGGTGACAGCCTCCTCCGTGCCGGCCCAGTTTCCGTTCTCTACGGGCCGCAGATACACGTTAAAATATCCGGCCGGCCGGGTGGAGACGTACGCGAGGGTCCGACCGTCAGGGCTGAAGCGGGGGTCCGAGTAGAGGTGCTCGTCGTCCGTCAGGACGGTCCGGACGCCCGAACGGAGGTCGAGCATCTCGAGGCGGATCGACCGCCCGTGGTCGTCCGCCGTGAAGACGACCCATCGGCCGTCCGGCGAGATGTCCGGCGACGAATAGTATCGGTCCCCCGCGACGATTTCCCTCGCCTCTCCGCTCGCCAACTCGACCATCCAGATCGAGCCGGCCATCGAGAAGGCGAGTCGGGCGCCGTCGGGGTGCCACGACGGATACCACGGGGTCGAGGCGGGGGCCGGTGGAAGGTAGAAGTTCTCCATGTAGAAGCCTCCCATTCCCGATGCCGGATATCCACCGAAGGAGGTCTGAGCGAACGCCGCCGGGGCCGTCAGCGCCAAGGTGGCGGCGATGGCCGCCGCGGCGAGGATCGTGAAGGGGCGAGTGCGAAGCGTTCGGGTGCCGGGGACGATCATCACGCCTCGGCCGCTCCGCTCGATCCATCCCTCGGTAGCGTAAAGCGAAACGTGGTACCGGCCCCGATTTCACTGTCCACCCCAATTGTCCCTCCGTGGGCCGTCACGATCGCATGCGCGATGGCCAGTCCGAGCCCGGCCCCTCCGGCGCCTTGCTCTCCCTCCACCTGATAGAACCGGTCGAAAACACGGGGCAGAACGTCCTTCGAGATGCCCGGGCCGTGGTCCCGGACGAAGAAGGCGACCGCATCGCGATCAATCTTCACGCTCAGATGGACGGACTCCCCTGCCGGACTGTACTTGATGGCGTTTCCGATCAGGTTGGAGAAGACGCGGAAAATGCGGTCAGGGTCGGCTTTAAGGTCGGTGTCATTCTCCGGCTGATCGACCACCAGTCGGACGTTGGCCTCGTTGGCGATCGGAGCCATCAAGGTCTCGGCCTCCTCGAGCAGGGCCGAAACCGTCACCGGGCGGGGGACGACATTGAACGTGCCCGACTCCTGCGTGGCCACGACGAAGAGGTCCTCGATGAGGCGGTTGGCCTGATCGGCAGCGCGGCGTATCAGCTTGAGCTGCTCCGTCTTGGAATGCTCCGGCAACGGGATGTCGAGCAAGAGGCTGGCGGCGGAGTACGCCACCCCGACCGTGTTCCGCAGATCGTGGGAGACCGTGGCCATGACGTCGTCGCGGAGCTTGATGGCCTCCTCCGCGGCGGTGAGGGCCTGCTTCTCCTGGACCACCAGCCGGTGCCGGTCGATGGCCACGGCCGCCCTCCCGCTCAGGTTCTCCAGGACCGGTGTGTCGGAGTCGTCGAAGGCATGCCCTTCGCGCTGACCCACCAGCATGACGCCGAGTGCGCGTCGCCTCCAGCGGAGGGGGACGGCCATGGTCGGCCCCTCCCCGACCACGCCGTCCGCGCCGCCAGCACCCGAGAGGAGCGCTCGAACCTCAGCCCGTTCGGCCTCGTCCAGGTGCCGCGCACCTGACGTTGCCGCGAGCGCGCGCAGAAACGCACATGGGTCCGGACCGAGCGACTGGACGGATCCTGTCTTCGACCGGCTCGGCACGACCGACTCGAGGACGCACGAGCCCTCGCCATCATCGACAAAGAGAACCACCGCGGACCACGCTGTGGACGGTTCCACCAGCCCCGTCAGTGTTTCGGCGACCTCACGGCTGCTCTCCGCCTTCGAAAACAGAGCGCTGCCGCGGGCGATCAACTGGAGTCGCTCAGCCGACCTTTCGATCTCTTCACGGACACGCTGCTCTACGGCCAACTCCCGCTGGTGCGCCTCGCCGAGCTCGACCCGACTCTCGGCGAGCGCCGAATTCGTCTTCACCAGTTCGTCGTACGACGACAGCAGTAACTGCAGGATCTGATGGCGGTCTGCCGTGATCTCGAACGAGCGCCCGAGAAACTGAAGCGTGACCGGTCGGCGTGTCACCCCGGATTGGTCACCTCGCATTTTGTGGTTCGTGAGCACCTCCTCGATGCGCTCGACGAGGCGGTCGGCATCGTACGGCTTCGTCACGTAGTTGTCGGCCTGGCTCTCGAGGCCGCGGACGATGTCGACCGGGTCCGCCAAGCTGGTCAGCAGTACCACTGCAGGCGGGGGAACGATTTCGCCCTCGCTCTTGATCTTCCGGCACAGCTCGTACCCGGAGATGCCGGGCATCACGACGTCGCTGAGAACCAGATCGAATGGCTCTCGGCGAAGTGCGTCGAGGGCGTCCTCGCCCGACGTGGCGACACTCGCGTCGAAGCCGCGCTCCTCCAGTATGCGGCGCAGCACCTCCACCTGCGTTGGACTGTCGTCGACGACGAGGACACGTGTCTTCGGTCTCACCGGTAGCCCCCTGCCAAGGACTCCAGGCGTCCAGCAATGCGGGTGAGCGCCAACTCCTCCGAAACGATTCCCGCCCGCGAGGCTTCCTGGGCCATTCCGTAGACGACCGAGGACGACTGATTCTGCGCGATGACGTACCCGCCTGCGTCGCGAAGCTTGGTCGCTCCCGCCACGCCGTCGTTGCCCATCCCGGTCATGACGACGGCGATCGAGGAGGGGCCCGCCACCTTGGCCATACTCTCGAACAGAACCGACGCGGACGGTCTGAATCGACCCACCGGGGGGGATGTTGTGAGTCCGATATAGCCCGGCATGATCACGACGAGATGTTGATCGTCGGGCGCAATATAGACGGTTCCGCCGCGTATCCGTGACCCCTGGGTGCCGACTTCGACGGTCAAATCGGTTTCGCTCGCCATCCAATCGCGAAGACCCTCAACGAATCCGTTGGCAATGTGTTGGACGATCAGGATCGGCACAGGAAAGTCTCCGGGAAGCGCCGAGAGCACGGTCCGAAGCGCGACGGGGCCGCCCGTGGACGCGCCGACGCCCACCATCGACACGGAGGACGGTGGCGGCGAGAGCGGATCCCGATGCTCGGTCGACCGCTCCCCCTTCCATCGGCGGACCAACTTGACCTCGCTCATGGCGCGCACCATCGAGCGGAGTTCGTCGCCGAAGACGTCGTGGTCGGCGCCCATGATCAAGGACGGTTTGGGCATGGCCATCAAGGCTCCGGCCTCCGTGGCGCTCAGCGACAGCGCCACGCCGTGGTTATCGCCAGCGCCCGAGATGATGATGATCGGCGTCGGCACGGACGACATGATCTGGCGGGTTGCTTCCAACCCGTCGCATCCCGGCATGTGCACATCCATGACGACGAGATCGGGACGGATCTCCTCGGTAGCGGCCACCGCAGACGGACCGTCGGCGACCTCTGAGACGACGGCGATTCCGGTGTCGGTCTCGAGCACGTTCTTGAGATACGCTCGGACCGTCGAGGAGTCGTCTGCGATCAGCACTCGGATCAAGCAACATCTCCCAGGAACTGGTGGACTGTTTCGAGGAACGAATCCTGATCGAACTGCGACTTGCCCAGATACGCCGATGCACCCGCTTCGAGCCCTGCTTCCCGTTCGGTCTCGTCCTCGAGACCTGTAACCAGGATGACCGGCAGGTCACGCAGTCGTTGCGACGACCGGATTCGTCGGCACAGGGCCAACCCGTCTTCACGGGGCATCTCCACATCGGAGACGACGAGGTCGAAGACGTCTTCCTGCAGCTTCCGCCAACCGTCGCGGCCGTCGACCGCCGTCGACACACGGTAGCCTGCGGCTTCGAGCACCGTCTGCTCCAGCGAACGAGTGGTGAGTGAGTCGTCCACGACCAGCACGTTCTTGGCCCGTGACGTCGAGCTTCCCAGGTCTTGGCGGAACGGTTCACTCACCTCCCGGTCGAGCGCCGCGGTGATCAAGGATCGCCCGTCCACGACAGGCGCGACCCGGTTGCCCGGTAGAAGCGCTCCGCCGAAGAAGCTCGAGTTGGCGGACCCGCTCCCTGCGATGGGCCGCACGATGACCTCCATCTCATCCACAAGATCGTCCACCACGAGGGCCAGTCGCGCGCCCCCTGACTCGAGGATGACCGTGAACATGGTCGCACGCTGGGGCGACGCGATGAGGGGCGGACCGAGCGCGTCGGCCAAGGAGGTAAGCGGAACCGTCCCGTCCCGATCGATCACGGGCCGTCCTTCCACGAAGCGGATCTCTTCGGACCGAATGCGCTCGAGCTTCTCGATGTCCGCGACCGGAAGGGCAAACACATCCGAATCGACGGAGACCAGAAGGACCCGGAGGGCCGCCGGGCTGGGAGGAAATTCGAGCGCGAAGGTGGTCCCTGTGCCCCGCCCCCAGTCCACCCGGACGTGGCCGCGAATGGACTCCATGCGATCGCGGACGGTGTCGAGCCCGACGCCTCGTCCTGAGATCTCGGACACCTCTTGGCGGGTCGAGATTCCACCGCGAAACAGGGCGTTGATGACTTCTTCGTCAGACAGGTCGACGGCGGTCGATCCGAGGTGCACCCGGACGGCCGTGGGGTCGAGCCCCCGTCCGTCGTCCGAAACGAGTACGCGAAGGCGTCCGCCGTGGCGCTCGGTCCGGATCGTGATGGCAGCTCTTCTCGGCTTACCAGCCGCCACTCGCTCCTCGGGCGTCTCGACGCCGTGATCAACCGCATTTCGCACGAGGTGCAGAAGCGGTTCGCGCAGGGCGTCGATGACGGACCGGTCGGCCTGGACGGTGTTCTCCTCGACCACGAGCTCGACCTCTTTGCCCTCTTCCCGGGCCAGATCCCGGACCGCCCGAGGGAGTGCGTCGAACGCGTCCGCGACCGGACGGAGCCGGAGTTTCTCGACCGCGCTCTGAAGTTCGCTGGCGGTTCTCGACACCGCGTCGCCCACGTTTCGGGAATCGCGCGCTACCGCCTCAGCACGTTCACGGAGAGCAAAGATATGGTCGCTCCCGTGACCCGACTGGCCCGGGTCACGAGCCCATCGTTCGATCTCGCCGCGAAGTCGGTCCACCCGCTCGGTCACGACCCGCACGTCCGCCGCGACTTCCGTGAGTGACGCGATGGGTCCGAAGAGGCGCTCCACGTTCGAGACATCGACGCGCATGTCGCGCGGTCTTCGGCTGGCGGCCTGCCCATCCGCGCTTTCTGCTTTCGCTTCGTCGGGGACGTCAGGTCCGCTCGCGGTGTCCTCCAGCCCCGAGTCGGGTGTGGGCTCTACGTGGGATGGCTCAGGCGTCGACTGGGTGGGCTTGACCACCCGGCGCAGCGGCAGTAGCCAACGATCCACATCCTCCGGAAGTGCCCCCCCGGCCGCGAGCTCCTCGAACAGCTGCGCCAGTGCCGAGGAGGCCACCGTGCCGACCGGTTCTTCGCGTTCGATGTCGTCGGCTGCTT
Organism: Gemmatimonadota bacterium; assembly: GCA_029262115.1. GTDB lineage: Bacteria > Gemmatimonadota > Gemmatimonadetes > Longimicrobiales > Gaopeijiaceae > JAJCZZ01. Next base: position 70,358 of record JAJCZZ010000090.1, read on the forward strand.
CGGCCAGGGCGTCGACCGTGGCAAAAAAGACCGGGAAGTGTTCCGCTGCCAGCTCGAGACCGCCGTTCCGCACCACCGAGAAGAACGTCTCCATGGCATGACACAGGGTCTCGATGGCGCGCACACCCACCACCCGGGCCGCACCCTTCACGGTATGCGCTGAACGGAACAGCGATTGGAGGAGATCGGCGTCGCCCGGGGACTTCTCTAAACGGAGCAGATCATCGTTCATGCGCCCGACCTGATCACGAACCTCTGTAACGAAGGTCGGGATCAGGCCGTGCGGAAGGCGGTCCCTGCTCACCCCCGACTCGATTCTTCGTCGAACCCTATCAGATCGATGAGGCGGCCGCCGAGGCTGCTGAGGTCGCGGGACGCGCCCTCCGCCTCCCGGGTGGCCGTCAGGGTCTGCTGCGCCGCCTCCCGGATCGAATGGATGGCCTCCCGGATCTGGCGGACTCCGGTCGTTTGCTGACCCGTCGAGGCCGCGATCTGGGCCGCCGCCTGCGCGGCCCCGCTCACCGCTTTGGTCAGCGCCCGGATCTCCTCGCCCGCCTGCGTCATCAGTCGTGTTCCCTCCTGCGCTTGCTTCACCCCGCGCTCGGTTACCATCACCACCGAGGACGTGGCAGACTGGACCTCGCTCAGGATTTTTCGCACGCGAACGGTCGCCCTCTTGGACTCCTCCGCGAGCTTTCGGACCTCGCCAGCCACGACGGCGAAACCCCGACCGTGTTCGCCCGCCCGGGCGGCCTCGATGGCCGCGTTGAGCGCAAGAAGGTTCGTCTGCTCGGCGATGTCGGTGACGGTCGTGATGATCTCGCCGATGGCCTGGGTCTGCTCGGTCAGCTTGAGTGTCTCGTCGCCAATGGTTCCCACGTTGGATTCGAAACGCTGGACGGCCTCCAGCGACGCCTCGATCGCTGCGCGGCCCCGGCTCCCGATTTCGTCCGCTGAGCGCGCCGCAACGGCCACCTCCCGCCCCTGCTCCGCCGCGAGTTCCGCTGTCTGAGCCACTTCGTCCGCCGTGGCCGCAGTCTCCGTGACGGCCGCCAACGTCTGTGTGGCCCCGGTGGCTTGTTGGGTGGTGGCCGCGAGAATCTGGGCGGCGCTGGAGCGCACGACCGTGCTCGTCGCGCGGAGGGGCCCGCTGATCGAACGAGTGAGAATCCACGCGCCGACAACGCCGGCAAGGAGGGTGAGCAGCACGCCGAAGAGAACCACGTTCCGGGAGCGGTTGGCGGCACGGTTGGCGGCGACCACCACGTCGTCTCCGTGGGCCAGATCGCTTTCGAGGGCTAACCGGATGCGGAGATCCATCTCCCTCTGTGCCGGGAGCTCCGCCGTCGAGCGGATCTGCTCTGCGCCTTCCGCGTCGCCACGTGCGAGCGCTGCGACGAGTTGGTCCGTCGCGACCGCGAGCGCGTCCATCGGCGCCATGACCGCTTGCCAGAGCTGATTGTCGGCGTACTCGTCCGCAACCAGCTCCTGAACGATGCTCCGACCCCTCTCAAACGCGCTCCGGCTCGATGCCAGAGAGCTCTGATCTCCGCTGATGATGAAGTTCAAGAAATCGGCCCGTGCCGCGCGGGTGTTTGCGTTGACTTCCATCCCCCGGGCGACCGCCTCGTTTTGTGTCGAGACGGCTGTGCCGTAGGCATCCTCGAGTGAGCTCAGGGCCCAGATACTGACGATTCCGACCGCCAGGACCAGAGCGAGCGCGAGCGCGAAGCCCAATCCCACGCGGTGTCCGATTGTGAGTTTCACAGCGTTGACCTAGTAGTAGGTGGAAACGAGGGTCGCGGCGTCCAACACGAGCATGCCGCCTGGTCCGATGCCGAGCAGAGCCTCTCGATAGGGTGCCACTCCGGGAGGGACAGGCTGAAGTCCGGCCTTGGACGTCCGTCGAATACCGACGACGTCGTCGACGAGGATCCCGAGGACGTCGGGCGTGTCGTCGCCCGCCGAGGCCACGAGCACCCGTCGGTTGTCACGCAACCCGGGCTGCGTGATCCCATACAGCGTGCGGATATCGAGAACTGTGAGAAGGTCGCCCCGCCACCCGGTCAAGCCAGCGACCGGGGTCGGGATCCCTGGTAGCCGGGCGAGCGCTTTCAGGGGCATGACCTCACAGATGTCCGCGGCCGCGACCGCATATTCTTCACGGGCGAGGAGGAAAACCAGAAGATCAATGTGCTGGCCGGGATCCTCCGCCTCAGGTGTCCGAGCCAGACGCTCGGAACGCTCTCGCAGGATCTTCTCGGTGGTGGTCGGGTCGGCGAGTGAGTCACTCACGCTGGTTCCGGCATCGAAGAGAGATTCGCCTCGACGGCCCGGCGTACGCGTGAGGTGGACAGACCGTTCGAGTAGGGAACGGCATCATCGGGCTCGATGTCCGCGAGCAGTCGATGGGCGTTTCGGAAGCAGCGGGCGGCCCGCGCCGGTTCTCCGATCCGGTGAAAGCCGGTGCCTTCGGCGATGTGCGCCATGATCATCGATCGGTCGACGTACAGGGCGCTCCTGGCGGCGTCCACGGCCGCGCGATGCTGGCCCTGCTCCGCCAGAACGACGCTGCGCAGGTAGTGTAGTTCTGACGAGCCGCCGTGACGGGTCAACCCGTCGTCGAGCAGGGCCATACCTGCCGACGTCTGCCCTTGATCCGCCAACTCACGCGCCCGCGCACAGATCTGGTCCGCGGTGGAGGGTGCGGATGCAGGTCGAGCTTCCTCGACCGCGTCCGGCTCGACCGCATCGGGCTCGACCGGGTCCGGCCCGACCGGAGAGGGCAGGGCCGCGGCCGGAGCGGCGACCGACACGATCATCGGCTGAGGAGGGACTGACATCGGGGGGGATCGGGCCCCGCAGACGTTGGGCCTTCTGTAGGCAAGCCCCATCGGAGTGAGCACGGGGGTGCACTCGACCAGATCGGTAAGCCGTGGGTCGGATGCCCCGGTAATCAACCATCCGTCCGGTGAGAGGCACCGGATCAGAGCTGTGGCGACCGACGCGATGGTTTCGCGCTGGAAGTAGATGAACACGTTGCGGCACAGGATCAGGTCCTGCCCCGCCGAAACGGTTCCCGGGCCGGGAATACCGGGGTCCAAGAGGTTCAGGTAGCGGAATTCCACCGCGTCCCTGATCTCCGGGATCAGGGCGCGGCGCCCACCCGGCCCCCCGTCGAAGTACGTCTCCAGATTGCGGGGCTGCTCACCCCGGAACGACCAGGGCCGATAGGAGCCTTGGCGGGCCGCCTCGAGCCGAGAGTGGTTGACATCGGTTCCGAGGATGGCTGACCGGCCGAGCCCTCCGAGCCGGTGGGCGGTGATGGCCAGGCTGTACGCTTCTTCGCCGGTGGCGCAGGCGGCGCTCCAGAGTCGCACGGTTCCGCGCCGAGCCAGCAGCGCGGGGAGCACCTGCTTTTCGATGAGCGCCCACTGCGCTGTGTCCCGAAAGAAGTACGTTTCGCCAACCGAGAGGGCCGATACCAGGTCGGACAACATATCCGAGTCCTGTCTCAGCGCCTCGAGGTAGACGCCCAACCCACGGGCCCCGGCGTCCTTGACCGCCTTGTCGATGAACATCTCGGCCGTTTCCGCATACCCGTCGCTGAAAGCAACGCCCGAGGCGTCGGTGACGAGCCTCGCGATCTGCCCGTAGGCTGGATGGCTCCAAGAAGTGCTCGACCTGTTCATTCGGCCACCTCGCCCGCACTGGCGAGGGCGCGATCCAGGAGCTCGGAGTCGGATTCCGTAAGGAGACGTTCCAGATCCTGGATCATGACCATTCCATCCAGGGCGCGCACGACCTCCTTCACGATCGGGGACACCTCGGCGAGCGAGTCTCCATCGCTATGGGACCGACTGTCCTCGTCCAGACGGAGGACCCTGTCGACCCACAGCAACACCGGTCTGCCACCCGCGACGCAGTGAACGAAGTGGTCGGTGGTCATCAGCGGCCGAGCCTCCATGCCGAAGATCCCGCGAGTATCGAACACGGGAATGGCGTCTCCACGAAGCTCGACGAGCCCCTCGACATGGGCAGGGGCGCCGGGAAGCGCACGAATGAGAGCCGCCGGCAAGATTTCGACGACATCGTCGAGCCTCAACCCGAAACGGGTGTCGGCCACCTCGAAAACGAGCACGGGCTCCAAGGCCTCACGCTCGATAGCATCGGAGGCGATTGCGCCGGACGAGGTCATCGATCTCCAGTGAAGTGGGACGTGGGGAACCTTGAAACCGATCCCGGCGTCCAGGGTTCCCGCGTTGATTCGGCGCGCGACAACGTGCAACGTGCTGCAACATGTTGGCCATTCTGAAAACCGCGTACCGCGAGTTCGGCGAAGACGACTGCCCTCGCATGGCTGCCGCCATGTCGTACTATGCGGTGTTTTCGCTCCCGGCCCTCCTTCTCATGGTGCTGGTCCTTGCCAGTTGGTTCGTCGACCCGGTGGTCGTTGAGCGCCGACTGGGAACGGATCTCGCACGATGGCTCGGCCCGTCCGCCGCCCGCCAGGCGCTGAACGCGTTCCGCGCCACACTTCCCTCGGGGGGATCCGCGGCACCGTGGGCGGCCTGGGCGTCGGCTGTTGCGCTCCTGTTCGGAGCATCCGGTGTCCTCTCCCAGTTGCAGACGACGTTGAACCGCATCTGGGAGGTCGCGCCGGCGTCCGGCGGAGGGGTCCGGGGCTTCCTCTCGAAGCGTCTTCTCTCGCTGGCCATGGTGGCCGGGCTCGCGTTTCTGGTCCTTCTGTCCGTGGGCCTCTCGACCGCCGTCGCCGCCATGGGGGAGCGATGGGACGCATCGGCCATCGCGTCGCTGGCGGCACCCGCCGTGCGGATGGCGAACCTCGGCGTCACGTGGCTGCTCGTCTCGGTCTTCTTCGCGGCCGTGTTCCGGGTCCTCCCCGACGCGGAGATCGGCTGGAAGGACGTCTGGGTCGGGGCCGCCGGGACGGGCACGCTGTTCGTCGTCGGGCAGGCCGCGATCAACATCGTCCTCGGGCGAACGGATCCCGGCGCCGCGTTCGGCGCGGCGGGGGCCCTGGCCGTGATCCTGGCCTGGGTACACTACTCCTCGATGATCCTGTTCTTCGGCGCGGAGTTCACCGAGGCATGGGCCAAGTCGAGGGGCCGGGTGATCTCGCCGTCGCCGGGGGCGGTTCGTGTGACGCGGTCGACCATCACGGTGGATGCGGTGGGGGCGGAGGAGGGCGCGTAGCGCCATTCCGTCAGCCCGTCGGTGGCGCAATCGTTCCCACCCGCCTGACCGGTCGAGGGTGGGCCAGCACCGCGCCCGACCCACCTATAAAACGCCCGACCCGCCGCCCACCGAGCCACCCGTCTACCAACCACCCACGGCTCCCGTCACCGCCCGCGGTACGCCGGGTTCTCCCTCGGGGCCGCCGACCACCACCAGAAGGGCGCCAACTCGCGGCGGGTCGGCCAGACCCGGGTGAGCGAATCCCCCTCGTACAACTCCCCCGCTTTCATGACCCACGCGACCGTGTTCGTATTGCGGATGTCATCGAGCGGGTTCCGGTCGAGCACCACCAGGTCGCCCAGTTTACCGACCTCCAGGCTGCCGATGTCCTGGTCCACGCCGATGATCCGAGCGCCGTCGATTGTGGCGGCCTCCAGGACCTCCCGCGGCGTCATCCCGCCCGCAGCGAGCGACCACATCTCCCAGTGGTACCCGAGGCCCTGGAGTTCGCCGTGGGCGCCGACGCCAACCAGGCCGCCCGCGCGCTTGATCTTCGCGGCCTGGGCGGCCGCCTGATCGAAGCCGTACTCATCGCTCCGTGCCCAGCGACCGACGCGCCGGGTGATCTCGTCCAGGCGGTTGTGCGGATAGAAGCGGTTCAGCTTCCGGTCGTCGTGGACCTCCTCGGTGGCCAGCCAGTACGGCAGGGCACCGGGCGCGCCGTACTGCACCAGCAAGGTCGGTGTGTACGCTGTGCGAGTCCGTGCGAAGACTTGTACCACGTCGTCGTAGAATGGAAAGACCGGAAGCGTGTGCTCGTTCCCGTGCATCCCGTCGATCGCGTGGGTGATGTCGAGCTTCATGTCCCGACCCCCCTCGGTCGTGGGCATGAGACCGAGCGCGTTGGCTGCCTTGACCACCCACTGCCGCTGCTCCCGCGTGCCCACCATGTACGACTTGATGTTCGGCGTCCGGTAGTGCTCCTTGTACCGCTTCAGGTAGCTGTACACGGCGTCGTACGAGCGAAAGTCGTTGTTCGAGAACACGCCGGGGCCGGTCATCAGTGCGCGTTGGCCGACGGACTGGCCGATGTCCACGAGGTCCTGGTACGCGAAGTAGTCGTTCGTGGCCGTCTGCACGTCGAGCCCGGTGGTCACCCCGTACGCGAGGTTCGCGATCAGGCTCCAGTTCTGAGGCTCCAGAACATCGTGGGTGCGGAACTCCCAGTGCGCGTGCGTATCGACGAACCCGGGCACCACGTACTTGCCGGTGGCGTCGAACACGGTGGCGCCGGGGGGGATGCTCACGGAGCCGGACGGACCCACGGCGGTAATGCGGCCGTCGGTCACGACCACGTCGCCACGCTGGATGACCTCGGTCCCGTCCATGGTGATGAGCGTCGCGTTCGTCACGGCCACGGTTCCCCGGGGGATGGCACGGGGGAAGGTCAGCTCGATGTCGACGCGCTCCACCGACTCGTCGAGGTCGAGGGGATCGTCAGGTTCGTCGGCCTCCTCCTCGTCGGCGTCTTCGTCGGCGCCTTCCTCATCTTCGTCCTCATCGTCCTCCTCGCCATCGCCTTCGGCGTCGTCCTCTTCGTCCGCGTCCGCCGGACCCGTCCGTCCGAACTCGAGGCTGTCGAACCGCCGACGAAAGAAGGTCGAGCCGAGCGCCCAGGTGATCGTCTCGCCGCCGTCCGCCCAGGCGAAATAGTCGGCGCCGATGTCGGTGATCTGCTGGGTGGGCACGCCCGCCGAACCGCGTACGCTCACGCTCGCACCGTCCCCGCCGACCGGTGGTACGGCTACGACGTGGAGCTGGTTGTTCACCGCGGCAAGGGCCCACTGGCCGTCGGGGCGCAGGAGCACGGTGGACGCAGGTGGAGGGTTGGGCCCACCGGTCGAGGGTCCGGTCACCTTCAGGTGAGTGCGTCGATCGGTCCCGTCGTAGCGCAGGGAGATCAGGCCCTGGCGCGAATACACGTACACCCGGTCGGCGTCGGGACCGAAGTGGGGTGCGCCCAGGCCGCGGGCCGGCGCGATCAGGCTGACCTCGCCTCCGTTCGCGTCGAGCCAAACGAGGTCCAGCGGGATCCGCAGTCCCCCGAACTCGCTGAAGGTCTGATGCCGCTCGAACGCGTTCCCTCGGAGCCCGACCACGCGCCCGCCGTCCGGCGAGAACGAGAGGTCCGTGTAGAAGGCGCGGTCCTGCGTGAGGCGCTGGGGTGTGCCCGAGCCGTCCGAGCGTATCTTCCAGATGTGCCCGCCCTCCATATCCCATGTCACGTAGGCGATCCAGCGCCCGTCCGGCGACCAGGTGGGCTTGAACTCCCAGGCCTCTCCATCGGTGAGCCGTCGCGGCGTCCCGCTCGGAAGGTCCATCACGTAGAGCTTGGTGAGCACGCTGAACGCGAGCCGGGAGCCCTCGGGGGATTGTCGAGGATCCTGCACCAGTCGGGCGCGCACCGGCCCGTCGTCGAGGCGGTACGGCTCCGTCAGATCCGGCCCGATGGCCAGCGCCACGTCGGCCGTGAAAGGGATCTCCGTGGGCGTGCCGGACGCCATGTCGACGCGCCAGAGCTTACCGCCGAAGGTCGTGACGACGGCCGACCCGTCCGGCGTAAACGCCATGCCCGGGAGGACGTCCCGCGAGGGGGCACCTCCCGACTCGATCTCGTCCCTCTGGATTGGATAAATGAGCCATCGGTCGGCGCCTGTACGGACGTCGCGCACGCGAAGACCCGTTCGTGTCTCGTATCGGGTAGCGTAGACGAGTTGGGTGCCGTCGGGCGACAGGGCGGGTCGGAAGGCGCGGCCGTCCGCCTGCGTGATCACGTCGGCCTGCCCCGTGTCCATGCTCCGGCGGCCGATCTGCCAGTTGGGCAGCTCGCCGCCACCCGCATTTCCGGACTGGGCGTAGTAGAGCCAGTCGCCGTCCGGCGAGACGACGGCGCCGAGCCGAGTGGGAGAGTTGCTGCTGCTCGGGCCCGCCGACCCGGACGATGCCGACGGGGCGTCCCCGAGCGAAAGCCCGCTCCCGCCGTCGACGTGGTACATGCGCAGCCCACCGCGGGGCCCGCGCCGGGTCGCGATCACGTACCGGCTGTCCGGCGTCCACGTCGGCGACACCATCGAATTGGTCCGCTGCGAGTCGGACGTGAGCTTCTTCGGCTCGCTCCCGTCGATCCGGGCAATCCACAAGTTGTCGTGCCCGTCCCGGTCGCTGATGAAGGCGATCCACTCTCCGTTGGGAGATACGCGTGGTTGGCTGTCGTACCCGGTGCCCTGGAGGATCGGCTCCGCGGTCCCGCCCGCCATCGGCACCCACCAGATATCTCCCAGCAACTCGAAGACGACGTGTCGACCGTCCGGGGTGACGTCGACCGACATCCACGTCCCTTCGGACAGTGTCAGGCGAAGCGTATCGGACATCTCCAGGGGGAGGTCGACCGACGGGTCCTTCTTCGTCGAGTCGTTCGACTCTTGTGCGGCGGAGGCGGTTGCGAGTGTGGCGAGCGCGAGGAACGCGGCCACGGTGACTGTCAGGCGGCGGGACCTGGACATGCGGGCGGACATCCTGTTCGGGGGTGGTGTTGGGAGTGGTGGCAGCTCACCCTCCGGACCACGAATGCACTCGACGAGGGCGGCGCGACACCAGTGTACGGAGTACCACCCCGCCGGACCATATTTCCGGAGCGGACGCTCGTCCTACCGAGGCAGCCACCATCCCTTCAGGCGAAGAAGGACCCCCTCACCCCTTCTCCCACAGAGCCAGCGCCGCCCCCGCCGGGTCCTCGATCACGGCCATCCGGTCGACGCCCATTGAGCGCGGTCCGTTCACGACCTGGCCGCCGCTCTCGCGCGCCGCGGTCAGTGCCGTGTCCAGGTCCGCGACCAGAACGTACGAGAGCCAAACCGGCGGGAGCCCGGCGTTCGATCCACGCGCATGGCAGACGCCGGCCACCGCCTGGCCGTTCGAGGCCGCCATGCCGTAGTCGGCGTAGTCCCCCATGGGCACGTCCTGCGCCTCCCATCCGAGGACCGCCGCATAGAAGTCCCGCACCTCGTCCGCGTTGTCGACCGTCAGGTCGTGCCAGGCGAACGTCCCGGGTGCGGGGGAGGCGGCGGTGGCCGGGTCAGCACCGTCCCCACCGCCTCCGTCCTCATCGCCTTCGGGCCGGCGGTAGCTGCCCTCGAACATGGTCGCCCACTCGCCCGAGTCGGGATCCTTGCCCTCGGAGAGCACCGTCATGTCGGTGGGTCCGTAGCGCGTGGTCTGGCGCATCGGGCCGCCCGGGCCGGCTCCCTCGAAAATGAGAGCGTTTCCATCGCGCCGGCCCTTCATCTCGCTGGGGGCTCCCGTGGTGTAGAGGTGCATGACGAAGGCGTTCGAGGTCTCGTCGTAGCGGATGACGGTATGACCGGTCATGACCACTTGCCCCCCGACGCTCTGGGAGTAGTCCGCGGCAAGACCCTTCCCGCCCAGGATCAAGCGGCCGACGGTCCGTCCGACGGAGGTCATCCCGTCGGGCGCCCACGGTGCCGGCGCCATGCTCTCCTCGCCCTCCCACACGCCTGTTCCGCGGGCGAGGATGCTCCAAGGCTTGGTTTCGTCGTCGGCACTCATGGTCGCGCTCTCCGTCGGGGATGTGACACGTGGTCGGAAGATACGTGTCGAGGTCTCCACCCGTTCGACAGTTCTTGCGGAGTTGTGGGAGATTCTCGGCGTCAGTCCGCCACGAAGGTTCCGGTCCGTCGCGCGCTCACCCGGGCTCGTTCGGCGTCCAGCGAAATCCGAGCGTCACGCCGGTGAAGGGCGAGTAGGCACCGGCTCCGACGTCCGCGCGAAGAATATCGAGGTTGAGCCCCAGTTCACGGCTTCCCAGGGGACGCCAGGTGAGGCCGACCCCGTAGATGACGGCCAGGCCCTCCTCCACCCGGTTGCAGAATGCCCGATCGGTCGGCTCCTCCAGGGCGCTGGTTTCGAAGCCGGTCGGGCAGGGGGTCGCTCGTGGACCGACGGCGTCGGGAGTGAGTTCGGTCTCGTTGCGGCCCCCCAGGAACCAGGCATCGCCGAGGCCTGCCCGCACATGGAAGTCGAAGGCACGGTACCGTCCGCCCAGAGGTCGGTACCGGAGGGACGCGGCCGAGGCGATGAGCATACGATCGCGGTGGTCCGAGTCGCCTGGGGCGGCAGGCCCGAACTCGCGTCCTACGCCCGAGATCTCGTAGCCGATGTCCAGGTCCTTCCACAGACGGCGCCCGAGGGCGCCGTGCATCACGTGCGTCACCACGGTACCGGGCTCGTCGGGTGACACTTCAGCACCGGCGCCCGCCTCGAGGTAGAAGCCCCGGAACCACGACGGGAGGGTCTCCTCGATGAAGTCGGCCACGCTTTCCCGCTCGAACCCGTTGATTCCCGGTTCATAGCTCACCGACACGGATCCGTAGTTGTCCTTGGCTCCCTGTGAGGGGCCGGGAGCCGCCACCTCCGCGCTCCGGCGGACGAAGTTGTAGTTGAAGCGCGCGGCCTGCACGCGGATGAAGAAGCCGACTCGGATATCGCCGAGCCAGCGCTCCCTGGTGACTCCTGGGTCGAATCTCGACCACGGCGCCCCCTCCACGAACGAGTTCAGGATCATGTACCGGGCCTCGCTGCCTGCTTGCACGCCGAATTCAAGGGGATGGCGGGCCTGCGCCTCGACCGCCGTGTTGCGGGCAAGCAGGGTGGGAAAGCCCGACATCCCTTTCCCGAACCGGAGGGTGCCGCCGGCCAGGGGGTAGGTCTGGGTCGTGCCGAGCATGCCCCCGCCGTGCACGGTGAAGTCGACCAATCCCCGGCTCCACCTCGAGCGGTAGATGTACAGGGCGGACGCCCCGAGCGAGTTGGAGACCTGATGCGACCAGCCTTTCGGGATGCGGTGTGTGGTGATCACGCTGTGGACGGCGGCCTGTACCCTGCGGCCCCCCGCGCCCTGACCGAGCACGCCCAGATCGACCTCGAGGGAGTGCTGGGTCTGGTGTTGTTTCGGCGCGGGTCGTCCGCCATCCATCTCGAGGCGCTGGGTGACGTCGTAACGTACGCCAACGTACGTGAAACCGGCGTAGGGGCGGTCGGTCGGGTCAACCTGATACTCCGTGATGCTCCGGGGCGTGAAGAAGTTCTGTCCGATGACCAGCGCCGAGGTGATATCGACGTTGCCTCCAGCCCCCACCACCCTCCGCCACAGGTCGGCACCCGGGAGGTTCTCTCTCACATCGCGGCCCAACACGAGCCGAAGCCCGTTCGTGAACGCATCGTCCGACCCGACTTTCGCCGGCACCCACGTGTCGTTCTCCCAGTATACGCTCCAGCCCGCCCACTTCTGGGCGGCAACCGGGTTCGGGGCTACGGTCGTCGCGGCGAGCGTGACGATCGCGGCCATCACGACTATCCTCCCTCTCATGAGCAGTGCTCCTGGTAGTCCGTTCCGATCGGCCCGAAGCCTTCTTCGGCCCGTCGGAAGCGTGCGTTCTTGGATGAAGCGTTTCCACCGAGCCCGCGGTCTCGAAACACGTCGAGGACGCGCTCCCGTGTCGCGTCGTCGTCGGGCAGGCTGCCGCCCTCCACCAGCGCATCGAAGGCGCATAGGATCGCGTCCCGTGCGTGCAGGAAGTGGGGTCCCTCACGACCGTGATGCAGGAGCGCGAGCGAGTCGAACACGAGGCGCCATCCGAGGCGGTCACCGAGGTCACGGTCCCCGGGGGCCAGGGCGCGGTTGAGGCCGAGTAGGGCGGCGCACCACACTTCTCCCGCGGTGTGCGCGTTCATGGCCGGGCGCTTCAGAAAGCGGTAGGTCCGGTGGTATCCATCGTACGACCGCGAGCGCAGCCCCGGCGCGCCGCCGGACAGCCAAGACGCGTAGTCCCACTCCTCTGCGGCCGCGTCGGCTTCGCCGGCCTCCAGCGGATCGGCGTCCGTATCGGCCGCTGCCGCCCCGTTCGCTCCGGTCGTCTCCCTCGTCGCTGCCGCACCGGCCGCATCGAGGCCTCCGTCACCGTCCAGGGCCGCGCCCACGTCGCCCGGTCCGTCCGGTTCGCCCAGCCCGTCCGCATCCACCCGCCCGGCCCGCCGTCGGTAGTAGTTCTGGATGGAGATCGCCCAGTAGTCGCTGAAGCCCTCGCCGAGGGCCCGCGACTGTTGATGTTCCAGCGGCGTGTGCAGGTTCTGCGGACCACCGACGACACGGTTCGTCACCCCGTGGGCGAATTCGTGGATGACCATATGCGCGTCGAACGCCGTATGGCGGCCGCTACCGTGGCGCCCCAACTCCAGCTTCGGCTTCTTTCCGTCGGTTCGGTTGTCGAAGAACGCGAGCCCCGGCAGCTCACGGTCGTGGATGAGCACGTCGACCGCGTCTCCCCCGCCCGGCGATCCGTCGGCGTTGACTTCCTGGAAGTTGCCGACCCGCTCGTCAAAGCCGAGCAGGTAGAAGAAGTCGTGCAGGAAGTTGCAGAGGTAGAACGCATTGATGGCCGCGCCCGCGATCTCGTCATCATCCGGCGCCTCGAAGATCAGCTCGCCCTGTTCGTCTCGCGCGCGGATCCTGCGATCATCGCTCGTGCGGACATCGACGTTGTTGCCCCGCGTCTCGCCTCCGAGGACCCAGTCAGGAGAGGGCGTCCGCGGCGCCGAGAAGTCCGGGTACTCCTCGAGCGGCAGCGGGAAGTCCCGGGAAACCGCCGCCATGCGAGGATCGAATTCGAAGACGGTGCCACGCACGGCGTGTGACGAGAGCCGGATGACGTCCTGAATCACGGGGCCATCTTCGCGTTCCTTGTCAGCGGAGACCCGAACGAGAAAGCTGCCTCCACCCCGGGGCACGCCGACACGAACTTCCCAAACGAGACGCGGGCGACCCTTGCCGGAGTACACGGCCATAGAGGCGATGATCGCCTCCTCCAGCGGTTCTTTCAGGAGCACCGTGGGACGCGAGGGGAGCGAGAGCTCGCAGATCGGCACCGGCGCGCCGGAGGTGAACGAGAGGTCGTCCGGGAGGGCACCTCGAGTGGCCAGTTCGAGAAAGGCGGCGCGCGCGGCGAGAGCAGGTGTGACCTGCGGAAAGACGGAGTCCAGGCCGCCGACTTCGGTGAGGGTCCCCGTGAGGGACGTGGGCTCGCCGGCCGGATCGAGACGGACGGACCGGATGGCGTGTAGGACGGGGACTCCGCAGAACGTCTCCTGCAGCGGAATTACGTACCGCCCGGTGGACGTCTGACGCACGGAGGCCATCGCCTCGAAACGAAGCCCGGGGGCCTGCTCTCGCTCGTGGGCGAACGCGAGGGCGCGCAACGTCAGAGCGGTTGCGGAAGGTGGTTTTTGGGGCACGGACGCGGTCACTTCGGGGGCTGCTTCGCCGTGAGGCATATTCGGTGCGACCCGATCGTGGGCGCAAGGGAGGCCCCACCCCTTCGCTACCGGAGCGTGACCAGCGGAATGCAGCAGTCGAGCGCCCAACTGCTCCAGTCCAGCGTGTCCGGCCAGTGGTGGTAGCGTTCGAACGAGGGGAGCAGCGCGGGTTCGTACCGAGAGGCCGGAAGCCACGTGTGGTACAGGTGATCCCAGACGCGAGCGACCCGCGAAAGGTCTCCGAGCGCGGGCGCCGCCACGATCCGTAGTTCCGGGATGGGCCGGACGAGAACGCCGTCCCCGCCCTCGGTGAGCTCCGGCACCGGGCATGCGAAGTCGTACCGGATCTGCTCGGGAGGCGTGATCTCCATGTCATCCCAGCTCATCCCCCAGAGATCGCCGGCCGGCTCGGGGAGGCCCCGCTTCCCCAGCCATTCGCGGAATCGCCCGTAGCCCGCCTCCAGTCGTCCTTCGAGGAAGGGCATCCGGATCCGGTGGAACGCGAGCAGACGAGCGGGCACGGTCTCCACCACCGGCCGAACCGGCGGGCCGTCGTCCGCCGCGATCAGATCGGTCAGGTCATACGGCTTCCGATCGTCGGGATCGTCGCCCGCTCGGAAGATCAGGGGGCCGTCGCGCGTCCACTCGCGCGGTGCCATGTCGTAGTGTCGTCGGAACGCCCGGGCGAAGTCCGAGGCCGAGTTGAAACCGGCCTCCGAGGCGATGCGCCCGATCTCCTTGTCCGGCGACACCTTCATCAATTGGGCGGCCCGCTCCAGACGCACCCGCCGGACGAAGATGCCCACGGTCTCGCCCATGACGGCTCGAAAGACCCGATGGAAGTGGTACGGCGAAAAGTGGACCCGTTTCGCGAGAGCGTCCACGGAGTGATCGGCCGCGGGGTTCTCTCGTACGTGGTCGAGGACGGGGGCCAACCGGTCCCGGTACCGGTCCCTCAGGACACCGGCCGCGCGCCGGACGTCCGCCGGATGAACGCGTCGAGCGTCTCCTTCCACTGGAGCAGCAGCGACTGTTCGACGTACATCATGTGCCCGGCCGCGAAGTCCGCCCGGTGGATGTTATCGCGCAACTCCGGCGGCAGACCCATGTGGTCCAGACTCCACACGGCCGCGAAGTACGGTGTGGCCAGGTCGTAGATCCCGTTGATCAGGAGCACCTCGAGTTCGGGATTGCGCAGCATAGCCCGGGACAGGTCGGGAAGCACGTTCGGGCTGCCCCCACCAAAGGAGCCCCCGCCGCGCTGCCAGTTCCATCCCCGGGTACCCCCACTCGGCGTGTATTCCCTCGGGCCGTCGTAGCCCAGCTCCCCACGAATGTACGAGTTGAACGCGGACGTATACGCGGAGCTGATCGCGCTGGACTGGGGATCGTGCGAGGGGCCGCCCTGGAGGCGATCGCCCACGGGGCCCGTGAAGCGTGCGTCCAGCCGTCCCACCTGCTTGCCTTCCGAGCGGAGGAGTTCGGCCTCGAATTCCGAGGCCGTGACCCGGAGATTGGCGTTGTCGATGAATTCGCGGCTGAGCCCCGTGTACTGGTGCATCTGCTCGGCCACGCGATCGCGGGTGGCGGTATCCAGGTTGTCTCCCTGAAGCAACGCGGAGGCATAGTCGCCGAGCGCCCACGCCTCCACCTCGGACATGAACGCCGGGAGGCTGGCCGGCTTGCCCCCGGGAAGCGCGTCCAGGTACTCCGCCGTGACCGCGTACGAGGGCAGGTTGGTCACGTACGGGAGGTCGTCGCCGGGAAGGAACTGGATGGTGGGGAAGTAGAGCACCGCCGACACCAGTACGATGCCGTTGACGTCGATGTTGGCGCGCTGGAGGTGGCTGGCCAGGACGGCGGACCGGGTCGTCCCGTAGCTCTCTCCCAGGAGATAGCGAGGCGAGTTCCACCGGTCGTGCTCCGACAAGAAACGGCGGATGAACTGCGCCAGCGATGCAGCGTCTTCGTCGACGCCCCAAAACTCTGAACCGGGCGTGTCGTTGAGCGTATGGCTGAAGCCCGTTCCGATGGGGTCAATCATCACGATATCCGCAATGTCGAGCAGCGTGTACTGATTGTCCTCGAGCGGGTAGGGCGGGGGGCCCTGCGGACCGACGCCCGGCGTCACGACGCGGCGGGGACCCATGATGCCCATGTGGAGCCAGAAGGAGGCCGACCCGGGACCGCCGTTGTACGAAAAGACGATCGGGCGCGCACCCGCGTTCGGCACGCCCGTGCGGAAGTAGCCGGTGTAGAAGAGCTCGCCCGTGTCCGTGCCGTCGTCGCCTTCGAGCGTGATGCTGGAGATGACGGCGTCGTACGCTACGCGCTCCGCGCCCATCGTGATCGAGTGGCTGCTCTCCCACCGCTCTTGCTTTGGCGGCCCGTCCGCCTCCTGTGCCGTCAGAGGAAGCGGTGCGACCAGCGCGGCACAGAGGGCGAGGCGGGCGATCGGAGCGGACGGCATCGAGATCATCAGCGCAGTCGGGTGCGGGTCACGTTCGGGCGGGCCGCGAATGTAGCGCGGCACTGCGGCAGCCCGCGAGGTCAGGACGGCCACCCGCGCGCGGACGTCCCGAGTGAAGGGCACGCCACCGGCGGACTCGGCTGAAGGCGCGCGGCACGGGTGGACGCTGTCCCGAAATGGGGCACCGAGCGCGGTAGACCGCCCGGTGTGTGTCCGACGGACCGTCGTTCGTCTGCACTGTGTAGGACACGGGCGCCGGCGAAGCTGCGAGTTGCAGGGGCCCGCGGCCGGTGACTCTTCCTGGAGATGGCACATGCGGCACCCGATACAACGCGGATCGATCCTCTTTGCGGCGATGACGTTGACCGTCGCGCTCGGGCTCGGCCCGTCCGACGCCACCTCCCAGGTCTCCGAGCGTGATTCGTCCCGCCTGGTCGACGCGGCACAGAAGCGCCAGAGCGACTTCGAGCTGTATCGTCAGAGCCGGATCCCGGTCACCCGTGAGCAGCACGAGGGCGGGTGCGATCAGCGTATCGGCCGGATCTGCATCTGGTTCGGTGGCGACGACGAGGAGACGTTCCCCGAGGAGCGTCCGGAAGTCGGAATGGCGCGCGTCCAGCTCCTGGAACTCCTCAACCAGACCTCGCGCCAGGTGCGTGACCCCTGGGTTATCGGACAGCAGGTCCGCTACCTGGCCGAGGCCGGCAACCTCATCGGCGCCCAGCGTGCCGCCGAGGCGTGCGGGATCGAGGACACCGCGTGGTGCTCCGCGCTGCTCGGGTACGCCCTGCATCTCCAGGGAAACCATGTGGAGGCCGAGGCGGCGTTCCGTGAGGTCGCTCCGGCGCTGGACAAGGACGACCGAAAGGATTGGATCGTCCCGAAGTACGTCCTCAGCAAGGACCGGGTGAAGCCCTTCGAGAAGGCGGATGAAGCCGAGCGGATGCGCATGTGGGAGCTGTTCTGGCGCCTGTCCGATCCGCTGTACCTGGTCGAGGGCAACGACCGCTTGACCGACCACTACGCGCGCTGGGTGGAGGCCCGCAACGAGCGCGACGCGGAGAACCCCCAGGGCATGTTCTGGGAGAAGGACCTCGAAGAGACGCTCGTCCGCTACGGGCGCAACATCGGGTACTCCCGCTCGCAGGCGCGGCGGTCGCCCATGAACGGGCGCGGCGGCTTTTCGCTACAGGACACGCGGAGCGTCATCGGCCACCACCACCCGCGCAGCCGGGGCTACCTGTTCCCGGAGGAGTTCATCGAGTCGCCCTCGGACATCCCGCCCGAGAGCTGGATCACGGCTCCGCGGGAGGCACGCACCTGGTACGCGCCCCTGTACGCGCCCGACATGAGAGGTCTGGAGAGCCAGGTCGGCCGCTTCCGCCGTGATGGCGAGATGCTCGTTGTCGCGGCGTACGGCGGAGCCCAGGACGGCGACGTGGAATCCGGCCTGCTTCTGGTGCCGACCGACGGTGGAGACGTGGTCGAGACCCGGGGCACCGATGCCGAAGGCGTCTTCACACTGCGGGCCGACCCCGGCACCTACGTCTCCAGTCTGGAGGTGTTCAACAGCACGGAGCGACAGGCCTGGCGTGCCCGCCAGGGCGTCCGGCAGGATCCGCTCGAGTTCGGGATGGTGGCCGTGTCCGACCTTCTCATCCTCGAACCCGGCGCGCCGCTGCCTGACAGCCTGTCCGAGGCGATTCCGCACGTGCGAAAGAACGTGCGCCTGTCCCAGGGCGAGCGGCTGACGGTTGTGTGGGAGGTCTACGGCCTGCGGGTTTCCGAGCCGACGCGCGTCACCCTCGGCTTCACTCAAGGGCGGCCGGACTTTCTCGAACGCGTCGGCGACTTCCTCGGAATCATCGAGCCCGAACAGCCGGTGGAGGTCACGTTCGAGGACGCGGGATCCGACAACGTGCAGACGGCGTTTCGGGCCATCCGCCTGGAGCTACCCGATCTGGAGCCGGGAGACTACACGCTCCACCTCCGTCTGGAGCTTCCGGGGCGCACGCCCGTGATCACCAGCCGGCCGATCGTGGTGGGGGGGTAGGGGGGCAATCGCGGGACGAGGTCGCGAGCCCGCTCGCACCCGCTACCTCAACGTGTGCACGTACTTGATCAGCAGGCGCTGATCTGTCTGGCCGAGGTCCGGGAGGAAGGCCGGCTCACGGTCGTCACGGAGATGGTCGTATACGACGAACAGCTCCTGACCTTCGGCGAATCGGTAGCGGACGCGGAAGTTCGCGGTGGCACGCTCGGCCAGCCTCGAATATTGGACGAAGACTTCGCCGGAGAGCTTGGTATCTCGGGCGGCGCGCACCCGAAATCGATAGATGTCGGGGTCGAACGACTGATCACGGTCGGGGAACCACACGCGCTGGCGGGTCACGTCGGCGCTGAGGCTCAGGTGCCGCGAGACGGCCCAGGTCGGGGTCAGGCGTAGTCTGGCGGACCACCCGTCGAAGAACTGCTCCGCGAAGAAGAGGGCCTCTCCGGACACCTTCCGGGCATTCCCGGTAATCACGTTCATGAAGACGTTCTGCTCGAAGTATCGGCCGGCGGGAACGTCGACGTCCGGGGTCAGCCTGAGCGGTGCTCGCAGGTCTTCCCACTCGTTGTTGAAGGCGATGTTGAAGAGGCCCCCTTGCCGGAACGATCCGGTCCACCGCAGCCGGATCAGTCCGGACTGAAGCGATCGATCCTCCGCGCGAACGAACAGGCGGGTGGTCAGGCGCAGCATGTGGCGCCCCCAGAAGCCTTCCGCCGGGCGCCACCCCCACCGCACTTGCCCCTTCGCCGACATGAAGGCGTTCCGCTCTTCGAAGCCGAGGGCCGGGTCGTAGCTCTCACCGCTGTAGACGCCGTCGACGAAGTAGCCGAAGCCGTCCGAGGTGGGGCGTTGGACGAGGACGTGCGCCATGGACCGGTCGACGAGACCCTCTGCTCGCTCGGTGTCTTCGGTCTGGGCGAACTGTACCGTGAGTTCGTCGCGGGCTCCGAGGCGGACGAGCCCGTCCACACCCCACGCGTACCGGCCGTGGCCGTCGTTCTCCACCCGGCTCGTGGCGATTCCCCCGAGTCGTGCGGCGCCGTCCGCCATGCTGCGCCGCATCCGAACCACTCCGGCGTTTTCGCCGGGAGCGCCGTCGGCGCCGTCGATCTGCATGTCGAGGAAGCCGACGTCCCACGCGCCGATCTGACCCGTGAGTCGGGCGCCTCCGAAGATCCGCCGTTGTCTGCCCTCATCCGACAGTCCGATCCGTCGGCTGTGGAAGAGCCGTCCCTCATCTCCGTGCGAAAACTCGAAGATCGACGAGCGCTCCTGGAAGAACTGGCGACGCTCGGGAAAGAGGAGATTGAAGCGGTCGAGGTTCACCTGCACCGCGTCCGACTCCACCTGCGCGAAGTCCGTGTTGACCGTGAGATCGAGGGTAAGGCGATCGGTCAGGCCGTACTTCACGTCCCCTCCGATCTCTTCCACCGTGGTCGTCTCCACGGCGGGTAGGCCACGCTCCCTCTGCCGGCCCGCGCCGGCCAGGACGTACGGCGAGACGTAGAGCGGGCTCCGCCTGGGGATGCCCGTGAGGATCACGTCCTGCGCCAGGGACGGCTTGAAGTACGCCCGGTCGTGGATGGGCTCGATGGCCGGGTACACCTGCAGGGCGCCGGTGCGGATGATGGTTCGGCCGACGATGATGCCCATCGTGGCATTGCCGTTCTCCAGCCGGTACCGCAGGGAGGAGAGGGGGATGCGTACCTCGGTGGCCCACCCCTCGTCGGTGATGGTGGACGCGGCGTCCCAGAAAGTGTTCCAGGCCCGATTGATGGGCTCCAGCCCCGCAGCGACGACCCCGTCGTTCAGGATCTCCTGATCCTGCTGCATGCCGAGCGGCGTGGTGGTGAACAGCATGGCGGTGCGGTCGTCGTTCAGCGGGTCGACAATCACGTCGAGCGCATCGTCTCCGTTCCACCCGTCGCGTTGGAAGCTGTTGGCGCGCACCTCGTCGTCGGTGAGGCGGGCCGCGGCGTACAGGTAGTCGTCGTCGTACGCGAGGAAGACCTCGGACGGCTGCGAGAGCGGGGCGCCGAAGCTCGGCCAGAACTGGGTCAACGTGAGAGAGGTCGCGTTCGCCCACTCCGTCGGTTCGACCACGCCGTCCAGGGTGGGTTCACGGCTCATCCGCGCCAGGACCAGTGGCTCCGGGGTGCGGAGCGAGGCGGCGGGCGGCGTGTGCGAGCCGTTGCTGTGCCTGGCGGACTGTCCGGCCAGGCCGGATGGGGGTGCGAGGGTGCTGGCGAGTACCACGAAAGTGACCGACCACGTGCGATTCCCCACCCTGCTTCCTCCCGGACCGTGCGGACGTGTGCTCCGAGCCTTGAAGCTCGACGGACAGGCCCGGTGCCAGGTGGGGCTGGCGTCAGGACGATGTCAGGGAATAGTGGGCCTCACGCCGAGAAGCGGTATCCCACCTTGTGGACCGTGAGGATATGGCGCGGGGCGTCGCTCCCGGGCTCGAGCTTGCGGCGAAGCTCGGCGACGTGCGTATCCACGGTCCGACTGGCGATGGCGGCGCTGTGCCCCCAGACCTCCCGCATGAGCTCAACGCGGGTGGCGACGGCGCCCCCCCGCTCGACGAGCGCCAGGAGCAGGTCGAACTCCTTCGGTGTCAGGGCCACGTCCTGTCCGTCCCGGCGGACCGTGCGCGCGGCGGGGTCCACCTCGACCGAACTGAACCGGATGACCGACCGGGTGTCCGAAGGGGTCGGTCCGCAGCGCCGGAGTAGCGCGTTGATCCTCGCGAGCAACTCGAGGACGCCAAACGGCTTGGTCACGTAGTCATCGGCGCCCAGTCGGAATCCGAGGATCTTGTCCGGCTCGTCCCCGCGCGCGCTCAGGATCAGCACGGGCACGTCGTCGCCCCGATCGCGGAGGGACTTCAGGACGCGGAAGCCGTCCATTCGCGGGAGGGTCAGGTCGAGAACCACCAGATCGGGGGCGAACTCATCCGCGACCGCCAGCGCATCGAGGCCGTCGCCTGCGACCTCGACTTCGTATCCTTCGATCTCGAGGTTGTTGCGGAGCCCCCACGCCAGATCCGCGTTGTCCTCCACCACCAGAACGCGCGTCATATTGGTACCGAAGGACGGACCGGGAGCGTCATCACCAGGCGCGCGCCGCCATTTGGGCCGGCTTCGACCGCCACCACGCCTCCGTGCGCCTGCACGACGTGCTGGACGACGGCCAGGCCGATGCCCGTGCCCGCCACCGCCGACTCCCGGTCACGATCGAGGCGGGCGTAAGGCTCCCACACGTCCTTCCGCCCGGAGGGAGGAATTCCTGGGCCCTGATCCTCGACGAACACACGCACGTCGTCGGATCCCGAGCGTTCGAGCACGAGGCGAACGGTCTGTCCCTCGGGTCCGTACTTCACTGCATTGTCCAGGAGGTTGAGCACCGCCTGCTCGATTGCCAGCGCGTCGATCAGGACGGTGATGCCCGGCTCCAAGTCGGTCTCGACCGTCATGGCCCGGGTCGCCGCCAGCGGCTCGAAGGCTTCGACCACGCCTTCGAGGAGGACCGCCAAATCTGTCGGCTGGAGGGAGAGCCTGGCGTCGCGGCGCTCGGCGCGTGAGAAGAGGAGGACATTGTCGACCTGGTGCGCCAGGCGTGTCGCCTCCTTCACGAGGATGCGAAGCGAGCGATCCCGCTCCTCGTCGGAGCGGACCCGGTCGAGGAGGAGGGTTTCACCGAACATCCGGATCTGCGCGATCGGGGTTCTCAGTTCGTGAGAGACGCTCGATACGAAGTCTGCGCGTAGGGCGCTCAATTCTCCCTCGCGACGGAGTAGAGCGATTGCGGCAATGACGGTCCCGATCGTCAGCAGCAGCAGCGCGATGATGGTGGGTAGTCGCGACGCTGGGAGCCCGCCGACGACCAGGGCGTCCGCGGCGGCCGGAGGGATAGCCAGTGTGATGGCCAGATTGCCGAACGCGGCGCCGAGCGTATCCGAAGCGGTATACGGATATCCGACGATGGCGGGATCGACGCCCCCCGCCATCACCCCCCCTTCGGGAGCACGCACCTCCACCGCAAGCCCGTTGCCTCGCTGAAGCCGGTCGAGCATTGACGCAGGGAGCACCGGCTCGCGTTCGAGGATGGTGCCGAGGGGTTCCGACAACGCGGAAGCGTGGACGACGAAGCCGTACGCGGTCGTGGGCGCCGCCTCAGGGTACCGTCGAAACGCGAGCACGCGCGCTCCCCACAACGGTCGGTCGAGGAGGACGGACTGACTCCAGCGCGGGTCGTACTCAGGCGTGCTCCCCAAATCGGTGCCCTCCACCCATGACATGAGTGCCGCCAGTCCGGGGTCGCCCTCCATGCCGGGCCGGATACGCCACGCCGGCGTGGCCGTCAGCCCCTTGCGGCTGAACACGGCCTGAAGGTGAGGACGACCGACCCAAGCTTCGTCGGCCGCCCAGGCATAGATGTCATCCCACTCCAGGAACCGATCCTCGGCGTGCTTCGCACCCGACGTCGCCACCAGGTCGAGCCCCGGGTTCGTCAGGTTGGCGAACAGCGTCCGCCGAGCTGTTCCGGCGAACTCCCATGCCGCGACGCGGGCGAACTCCGATACGGCCTTTTCCGCCACCCGCTTGTGGGACCGCGCGGAACTCGCGGCCTGGAAGGCGAGGAGTGCCGTCAACCCGAGCAGTCCGACCAGGAGCGCGATCACGAACGCCGAATGTCCACCCGGGCGACTCAATGAGGTCCGTGCCATGATGGATGGTACCACCTCAGCCTGCGGTTGCGGAGCCCCCGGATGTCAGAGTTCGGTCAGGGAAGCAGTTCGGCGCCGACGAGACGGCGGGCGGGCGGCCTCGGCCCCGACAAGACGGGTAGAGGCAGATCAGCACGACGCCGAGCGTCGCTGGGTGCGGAGCGCCTCGAAAGCGCCACTTCAAGGATGGGCACATGCTACGTTTTACGCGTCTTGGGTGCGCGCGGTCCACGCTGTGTTACGCCTTCGCCGGGGTTCAGCACGCATCCCACGACATCACGCCGGAATCTGGAGAATTTGCGATTTCCGTGCGGGCTCCGGGCCGATCGATCACCCGGAATCACGTCCACGGCGATCCTTGGCACCTTCGGTCCGGTCCAATGCTTGGGAACAAGCCGTGTGTTGTCCAATAACGGCCCCCAACGCGAGGACGTGATGCCGTCGCCTGAAGCCGATATCCGATACGTGATCCTGTCCGACCTCCACATGGGCGAAGCCATCAGCCTGCTCACGCCTTTCGATAGGGGGGCGGGCACGGCTGGGGAGGTCGACATGGACGGGCCGGCTCCGGCGCTCGAAGCACTCTGCGATGCGCTGGGTGAGTTGATCGGTGGAAATTCCGGGCTGGACCTGCCCACGCTGATCCTGAATGGAGATGTGCTGGGAATGGCGTACGCGTCCATGCCTGAGGCGCTCGCGCTGTTCGAGCGCTTCGTCGGACGCATGGTATCAGGGCCGTCTCCGGTCTGTTCGCGGGTCGTCTACCTGCCCGGAAATCACGATCACCACGTCTGGGAAATGGCGCGGGAGGCCGATTACTCGAGACAGGTGCGCGAGGGTGGCGCATCGGGCGAGTATCCTGAGGTGTTCCATTCCACCTCCCCTGACGTATCCGGCGGCCTCTCTCTCCCGGTGCTGAACGCGGCGCTCGGGCGGTCCACCGGTCCCGGCGCGGAGGGCGATGTCCGCATCGTGTACCCGAACCTCGCGCTCCTCGACGACGCCGGTGACCGGTGCGCGCTCATCCACCACGGCCACTACGCGGAGAGCGTCTACAAGCTCATGAGCATCGCGCGCCGCGTGCTGCTTCCGGAGACCCCGCCGCTCGACAGCGTCGAGGCCATCGAGGCGGAGAACTTCGCGTGGGTGGACTTCGTCTGGTCGCTTGTCGGGCGATCCGGGGAGGCCGGGGAGGATCTGGAGTCGATCTTCTTGCTCCTTCGCAACAAAGAGGCGTTCGAGGAGGTTATCGGGCCGTATTCCGACCGGATCGCGGGGGCTGTGGACTACCCGTTCCTGCCGTTCGAGTGGGTGGAGAGCCGGCTGACGAAGACGATCCTGAATCGGCTCTCCTCCAAAGCGGGCGGGGAACGCTTTAATGCGAAGGAAGCCTGCGGTCCGGAGACCATGCGGGGACTCCGGGAGTACCTCACGGGTCCGAGCCTCCAGCAGATTCGGGGTGCCCGTGGCGCCGATCCGACGGATCTGAAGATCATCTGGGGCCATACGCACAAGCCCTTTGTGAAGATGGCGCCCGGCTCGTCCCCTCCGATGGAGGTCCATAATCTCGGCGGATGGACGGTCGACTATCCGGACTCCACGCCATTCCGCGGGGCATCGGTGGCGCTCCTGAACTCGTCGCTGGACGTGGCGCATCTGCGGCTCTGGATGGAATCTGACAGCGGGGCCGAGCTCGTCTGCCGTGTCGAATACCCGGACGGTGGAGAGCCGCACGCCTTCGGAGACGCTGTGGAGGCTCGAGTTCGGGGGGAGTCGCGCGGCGCTCCGACGGCCGTCTGGCAATCACTCGGACACGCGGTCGAAGGCGAGATGAAGACGCGTCGTCGCCACCACCGGCTCCAGCGACCGTCGTGATCGGCTCGAACGGGAGTCGGCCCGAGGGGCTGGGGGACGTGGGGCGGGCTCATGGGGAGTCACTCGCGGAGGGCGGAGGCGGCCGAAGGCGGGGGCGGGGGGCGCCCCAGCACGTTTACGATGCGGACATCATCGTCATCGGATCAGGCTTCGGAGGCTCCGTCGCGGCGCTTCGCTTCGCTGAAGCCGGGCACTCCGTCATCGTGCTCGAGCGGGGTGACCACGTCCGTCGCGAAACGTTCGAGCCGGATGCTGACATGTTCTGGAGCCCGCGTCGCCACCGCTTCGGCATGAACGAGCTACGCAGGCGGGGACGTCATGTGATTCCGTGGCTGGGTTCCGCCGTCGGGGGCGGATCGCACGTGTATGCCGCGACACTCTTTCGTCGGCACGACTTCGATGGCTTTCCGGAGCCCATCCGCTCCGAAGGCCTTGACCGTCACTACGACCGCGCCACCGAGATGATGGATGCGGTCCCGTATCCCGACTACCCGCCCTACTCGGACGTGCCGTCCCTCGAGCTTCTGGTCGAGGCGGAGGTCGAGGTCGCCCGCGAGCGCCCCGGGCTGGTGGAGGATTGTGGAATGATCCCGCTGGGGATCTCGTTCGCGCCGCCGGGCGCCGAGCCGGGGGCTACCTTCGTGAACCGGCACGGCTGCCGGCAGAGGTACGCCGATCCGTCGGAGCAGAAGCTCCTCGGGGGCGACATCGGGTCGAAGAACTCAGTCGATCGGAACTACCTGCACCGCGCTCAGGAACTCGGTGCGACGATTCACGCGCTCACGCGGGCGGACAAGCTTGACAGGTTGGAGGTGGGCGGCTGGCGCGTGCACACGGAGGTCTTCCGGAAGGAGTCGAGCCGCTTCCGCCGATTCGTTCGACATTGGCTGCCCACCGGTGCGGAGCCGGCCCAGCCCGGCCCCACGTTCTCGGCGCGCCGCCTGGTGCTGTCCGCTGGCTCGATCGGCTCGACTGAACTCCTGCTGCGGAATCGGGACGTCCACCGGACGTTGGATTCGTTGAGTCCGGCGCTGGGCGCGCGCTACTCGTCCAATGGCGACTACGTGAACCTGCTCATGCCGTTCAAGGGGATCCTCGTGGGATGGGCGGCGGTGGCGGCTGCGGTCGCCGGCGCCGTCGCCGGCTGGGGGTGGTTGGTCGGTGTCAGCCTTGTCGTGTACTTCGCCGTCCTTGTCATAGGTCGACCCGCGTTCGATCCCGACCTCGGCACGACCAACTCCGATTTCATCCGTTTCCGGCACCGCGACGGCTCTCCGCAGGGCTCGTACATCGAAGGGGGTCGCTACCCCACGCCGCTACGGGCCGCGATGTCGGCGCTCCTGTCTACATTCGGCCTGTGGCGAGTGCACCGATACGCCGGGATCGTTCGGGTCACCCGGACTCTCAGAAAGCTCCTTCCCCCATTTGAGTTGATCGCGAGGAGCTGGCCGGTGCCGCTCCTCCAGATGGGCAGGGACGATGCCGTGGGTACCATGCGGCTCGACGAGGACGGGCGGCTCATCATCGACTATCCCTTCGAGGAGAACGGGGAGTTCTACGCGTATCTGGACGACCTCGCCCGGATGATAGCCAGGGCCGCGGATTCGTGGTTTGTACCGAACATGGTGGCGCGTCGGCTGCAGGTCATCGAGGTGCCTCACAACCTGGGCGGTGTCCCAATGGGGGCGACGGCGGAGGAGGGTGTCGTCGACCACGCGGGACGGGTGTTCGGCTACGACGATTTGATGGTGCTGGACGGGTCGATCATTCCGACGACCCTCGGCCCGAACCCCGCCCTTACGATCCTGGCGCTGGCCGAGCGCGCGATGGATGTTGTGTTGGGGGACGAAGCGGAGGACCACTCGTAGACGAAGCTCGAGCCGTGGAAAGCGTGGAAGATGGCCGTTGTGCTGGGGAGGCAGCGGAGGACCACTCGTAGGAGGGATCGGATCGATGAACTCTCGCTCGGAGATGCTACGACGTCGGGACCGGAAGGTGTTCGGGTGGGCGCTCGCCGTGGCCGTGGCGCTGCACGTGGCGGTTTTTGTGTTGTTCCCGGGCTTTCGCTTTCGGGTGTTCCATGCCGGGGAAGTGGAGCTTGGATCGGGGAGTCGAAGCGGAAGCCCGGCCGTCTCGGTCGAAGTCGTCTTCGGCGCCCCGACGATCACCGATCACGCGGGCGTGGAGTGGCCGGAGCCCCCCGAGCATATCCTCGAGGCCGGTCGGGTCGTTCCAGTGCCGGGTGAGTGCGCTTCCGCGATCGGTCGCACGCGGTTGCCGGTGACCGGGAGCGTTCGTCTGATCGTGGGTGGATCCGGACGGGCCAGCGTCGCCCACATGGTGCAAAGCATGGGCGAACCGTGCGCCGACGAGATCATGAAGGTCGTGGCCGAAGCGCTCCGCTACCTGTGGTTGCCCAGCGAGCGGTTCCCGAACCCGGTGGATCTGGTGCAGCCGGTGACGCTCACGAGTGTGGAGTGACCGGGGACTTTCGTCTCGGGTTCACGGGTGGTACCTTTACACCCAAATGGTGTAAATAGGGGCGTTAATGGCACTTAATATCAAGAACTCCGAAGTAGAACGTTTGGCATCGGATGTGGCGTCGGCTCTCGGAGAGTCGAAGACGGAGGCGATCCGGCGGGCGTTGCTCGAGCGTGAGCGGCGCCTACGATTACGGCTTCCGGCGGATGCCCGTGCCGAGCGCTTCCAACGGTTCCTTGAGCAGGAGGTCTGGACGCGAGTGCCGGCGGAGCAACTCGGTGCCGCGCCGACCAAGGCGGAGCGTGAGGCGATCCTTGGACTGGGTCCGCACGGTATATGATCGTCGACACGTCCGCTCTCATGGGCATCGTGTTCAGGGAGCCGGGTCACCAGCGCCTTACGGAGCTGGTCCTCGATGCCCCGATCGTCGCGGCGGGTGCTCCGACCCTCACTGAGGCGGGCATCGTTCTGTCTGCGAGATTAGGTGCCACCGCGCCCGGCCTACTGGAGCGCCTCATCGACGAGCTGGCGATTGAGGAAATATCCTTCGGGAGTGTCCATTGGCGGGAGGCGGTCCAGGCGTTCCGCCGATTCGGACGAAGCCGTCACCCCGCGGCTCTCAACTTCGGAGACTGCATGACGTACTCTGTCTGCAAGCTCACGGGTGAGCCCCTGTTGTGCGTGGGCGACGACTTTCCGCAGACGGATCTGGAACTCGTCGACGTGTAGAGAAATCCGCGCGGGTGAGGTTGGCCTCCCGACGCCCGCTTCAGCACGCAGCCGACCGGCGACGAGGCCTTACTGGCGCCGGAGCGTCGACACCCGGGTCGATCCGCCGCTCTCAGGGCAGCGACGAGGCATGCGACCGTTGCGTGGAGCCGCCGCAGCCAGGGGCAGTTCGGGCAGCCGATAAAGGAGAAGAGCGGCGCTCGCGACCCGGTCATTGCACAATTAACTACAGTGTGACAATATAGTCTCCGTTCACCCAACGGAGATGCGCTCATGAGATACCTCGGCGAATTCGAGCAACTCATCCTCTTCGCCGTCCTCGCCCTCGGGGATGACGCGTACGGCGTTGCAATCCGTGAAAACATCGAGGAGCGCACGGGGCGCGCGGTATCGTCTGGAGCGATCTACACCGCGCTCGGCCGTCTTCAGGATCGCAAGTTCGTGTCGTCCATTGTGGGTGAGGGTGTACCGGGACGTGCGGGCCGACCCCGCAAGCACTACACACTCGAGGCCGAGGGCGCCCGGGCGCTCCAGGCCAGCTACACGACCATCCAGCTGATGGCGAGCGGCCTCATTGCGAAGCTCGCCGAGGTGGCGGAGGGCTGAGGCATGATCCCGGCTCCGAAACCACCGCGCCTCCTGCGGCTATTGGCCGCGCTGCTCGTGCGTGGGCCCGAGGCGCCGTTCGTGCTCGGCGATCTCGACGAAGGATACCAGCGAGACCTGCTCCACGGAGCGCGCCCTCTCCGGGCCGGCATCCGTCCGGCTCCTCCCCCGCCGCCATGACCGCCCCCAACCCAAACCTCCCCCGCCGGCTCCCGTGACCGCCCGCACAGTCCGGCTCCTCCCCCGCCGGCTCCCAGACCGCCCTTCTACCTGGCCGCTGGCTCCATCTTCCAGAAGCCGATCCCGCCCGGCTGATACTGCACCGGCGCCGTGGCCACGCGCCGGCCGGCTGCGATGTCGATCACGTCCACCGTTCCGCGTGTCGCTCCAACGGCCTCGTTCGAGACGAAGGCGTACCGGCTGTCCGGCGTCACTGCCACACCGTGCGTCAGTGCCTCGCTGGTCTCGACGCGACGCTCCGAACCGGTGGCCAGGTCGATGAGTGCCACGGCCTTGTTGCCCTTGAGGCTCACGACCAACGTCCGGCCGTCCGGCGTCAGGTCGGCGTTGTAGGGACCCTTCCCGGTGGTGAAGCGGCGGAGGACCTGGAGGGTCGAGGCGTCGATCTCCAGGACCTGGCCCCGCCCGTTGCAGGGCACGTAGAAGCGGCTGTCGTCATGCGAGACGACAACCCAGGTGGGCTTGCACGCCCCCTCCATGCTCATGCCGGCGTGCTGGTCGCCCATTCCACCCGCCATGGCCATCGCCATGGACTTCGGGCCCTCGTGACCCGGGCGCAGGCTCATGCGGCGTGTGACCTCGAGCGTCGACGTGGAGATCTCCACGAGTTCGTCACTCATCATACACGCGGAATAGTGGCGCGCCCCGTCATGACTGATGCGTCCGCCGTGCGGCATCACGCACGTCTCGACCTGCTTCATCTCCTGCATCATCGGCGTGAAGACCGCCGAGACCGAGCTCGGTACGGGGTCGCCGTGCAGGTTGAAGTTGACCACGAAGAGGCTGGCGCCGTCCGGTGTGACGGCCATCGTGGCGGGGAAGAGTCCGACCTTCACGGAATCGACGAAGCGGTCGGTGCCCGTCTCCATCTTCCAGATCTGGCCGAACGGCTGGCCGTGGGCGAACGATACATACCAGTAGTCGCCCG
Source organism: Gemmatimonadota bacterium (assembly GCA_029262115.1). Taxonomy (GTDB): domain Bacteria; phylum Gemmatimonadota; class Gemmatimonadetes; order Longimicrobiales; family Gaopeijiaceae; genus JAJCZZ01. The sequence goes on from JAJCZZ010000090.1 coordinate 100,056, forward strand.
CAGGTGACACGCTGAGGCCGTGCGCGCCGTCGAGGTCCATGGGGTGCCACCCGACACCGATCTGCTTCTCCTCCACGGCGGTCGTGCCGTCGAAGCGGACGCGCGAGACGATGTCGGACGATTCGTTCGCCACGTAGACCCAGTAGGTCGCGGCACCCGACGCGGAGGCAGCGGCACCCACGGACACCGACGCTTCGGTGCGCATACCCGATCCGGCTCTGTTGCCTCCCACCGTGGACGTCGCGGGACCGGACGCGCAGGCACCTGCGACGAAAGCCACCCCGAGGACCATGAGTGATCGGACGGGGGGGGCCGCGAACCTCCAGCCGCTGCCACCGATCGCCGCCGCGACCACGCCCCCGAGACGTCCAAAGACAGTCCCTCCCGCCCGCATCAGAACGTCACCGGCCTCGGGCGGGCGTGCTTGATGACCCACAGCCCGCTGTTCATGTCGCTCACGAAGACGTTGCCCTTGAACACCTGGGGCCCCCACGCCTGCGGGGCGTTCGGCACGACGGCGTCGTCCGGTCCGGCGTTGGTGCGGAAGAAGCCGATCTCACGGCCCTGGCGGTACAGGTCGCCCCGGAGCGTCCCACTCACGTCCACGATGCGCAGACCGCCCTGATAATAGGCGATGTAGAGAACGTCGTCTTCCACCCACACGTTATGCGCCCCAGCCTCTGGCAGGTCGTACTTGGCCACCTGGACCGGGTTGTCGATGTCGCTGACGTCGATGACGTGGATGAAACCGCGCATGCCGTCGGAGGTCCCGATCTCATCCCCCAGGAAGACGTAGTCGCGGCTACGCCACGCGACGTGCGTGTTGCCTTCGGGATAGCTGATCGACGACACGTACTGCGGCTCCATGGGGGTTCCGCCGTGCGTGCCGGCGCCGACGTCGAGGATGACCAGGCCGTCGTCCCAGTAGGAAAGATAGGCGTACCCGTCTTCGGCCCAGACGTCGTGAAGCGACTTGTTCGTGTCGCCCGGCCGCAGCTCCCAGCGCCCCATGTTCCTGGGGTTCGCGGGGTCGCTCATGTCGATGATGTTCATGGCGCTGGTGCCGTCGTTGATGGCGTACACCGCGTCGCCGTTGATCCAGACGTTGTGGACGCCTCCGGTCAGACTGTCCGTCAACTCCGCCATGATGGTGGGGTGGGCCGGGTCCGCGAGATCCAGCACCACGATGCCGTTCCGGCGGGTGCTGGCACCCTCCCGCGTGATGATGGCCCAGGTGCCGTCGGCGTTGACCTTCACGTCGTTCACGACCCGCGCATCGACCCGAACCGAGTCCTTGAGCACGATGTTGGTGGGGTCGGTCACGTCCCACGCGAACATGCGCTCGCCACCGCCCCGCGCGTGGGTACCGGTGTAGGCGTAGTCACGCCCGTCGCGCCCCTCGAACACCCACAGATCGGACGTGGTCACGTGCGATACCGGCGCGTGGTCCTGCAGCTCCACGGGGGTCGCTGCTTCGCGCGCGACGACTTCGACGAGCGCGGCGGACGAGACGCCACCCACGCTGGCAATGACCCGGTAGGCGCCCGGCTGCTCCGCTACGAACATCCCGTCGTCGTAGACGAAGCCTCCGGTGCCGTCCATCCCGGAGACGGACAGATCGACGGCGACATCGTTCACAATGCGGCCGTTGCCGTCGCGCGGGGCGATCTCGAAGGCGACGACGTCACCCGTGCGGGCGCGGGCGGTCGTCGGCGTGACGGTGAGCGCGCGCACCGGGTTCTCCACCACGTCGACGGTCATGGTGCGGGTCACATTCCCGTCGGTGGACGCCGTAACGGTCACCGAGCCCGGCCGGAGGCCCGTGAAGACACCGCTCTCCGTGACCATGGCCACGGAAGGACTGGAACTCCTCCACGAGATCTCGGCCGTCGCGTGCTCGGTCCCTTCGGTGGTCATGACGGTCCCGTCCAGCCGGAGGGACGTGCCTACGTACGGACGGTGGCTCGGCGGGTCGAGTTCGATGGACCCGGCGGGCCAGTCCGACACGGTCACGGGCAGACGGCCCACGTTGGCGGCCCCCTGGACACCGAAGGCGGTGCCCTCGCTCTCGGGCACAAGGACGAGTGCCACGAGCGTTCCGTCGCCGGGTCGTTCACCCGTGAACGCCAGACCGGGTGCCAGTGCCCCGACGCTCGGCTGCAGGCCGCCCCGGGCGAAGATCACCGCCACTGCGTCGAGCACGACATTGCCGTCCGCGTCGAGAAGCCTAGCGTGAACGGGAATCGCCTGCCCGCGGGGGATCACCAGGCGGTCCATCCCGAAGTCCACCGTTGCAACGCGCAAGCCGGCCGCGCGTTGATCGGCCGTGGCTGCGGGCATCTGAGCGGTCGCCCCGGCGGGCACGATGAGAAGGAGCGAAGCCGCGAGGGCCAGGGTCGAGCGTTTCATGGCGAGCGTCCCGTACGTTGGAATGAAGCTCCCAACGTACGGGACAGGCGCGCCGACGGCGAGGTAGCGGCTGCTCTGCATGTCGCCACCACCGCGCCGTACCACCGCGACGCTACGGCATCGTCGCTGCCGCGACGCTACGGCATCATCACCACCGCGACGCTACGGTATCGTCAACGCGTTGAACAGGAACTTGAAGGTCCCGTGGGTCTGTCCGCGGTGCTGCGTGCGGAAGCCGATCAACACGACGTCGCCGTCGCCGTGGTCGACCGCCACCATCGCGGCCCGGTTGGCGATCAGCGATTCACCGTCGAGTTGTCCGCTCTGGAGAATGTCCCGGTCGATATAGGTGACGACCTTGGACACGTCCTGTGTGTTGGCGAATCCCCGAATTTCGTAGACCTGATTGTCTCCGAAGAACACGACCTGGGTACGATCCGGCATCCCCCAGGCCAGGGGATTGCTCGTGTCGACCTTCACCCTGAGCGTCGATCCGTGCGCCCAGAACTCGGTGTTCGGCACCCCGTCGACGATGTCGACCACCGGGAAGTCGTCGAACTCCTCGATCGGAAGCTCGCCGGCGCCCCCGAACGTCACGAGGCGTCCGCCAGCCCGTACGAACGCCTCCAGCGCCTCCACGCCCTCCGACCCGAAGCCGTCCCTGTAGCCCGGGGGGATCTGGCTCTCGTCGACCTGGTCGCCGCGCATGCTGGCCAGATTGTCCTCGGGTAGCACGATCACGTCGTAGCTCCGGGCCAGATTCCCGGTGGCTACGTCCTCGGCGTTGAGCGTCGTGTACGGGAAGTTGAACCGCTCCAGCACGAGGCGGGTCCACCCCTCGTCCATGTTGCCGCCGTACGCTTGGTACATTCCGACGCGCTGGCGCTCCAGCACCGGCGCGAAGCTGTCGTCCGCGCTGACGTTCATGGCCGCGAAGTCGACGCCGGTCTCGCGAGCCACTCGGGTCACCAAGGCGTCGGGAGCGTCGGGCACCCAGAAGCTTCCCGCCGGGTGGGGTCCGTGATCCCGAACGAAGCGCCGCACCGTAACGCCCTCGTCCCAGAGAAGGTTGACGGCCCGGAAGGCGTCGTTCGCCGTCCCGGAGATGTGGAATCCGTTGCTGCCGCGGGCCACACGGCCCTGGGGCAGCATGAAGCCGGATACCACGCTGAGCGGGGCGCCGACCGTGGTACGGACCGGATCCACCCGCACGCCCATGAATTCGGAGAGTACATCGCCCGACATGTCGTACGGGCGGATCGGCGAGCCGTCCGGATTCCGCGTATAGGAGTTCTGCGGATAGAAGGTCCGACCCAGCAGCCAGCGGATGAGCCCGGTCTTGGGCTGGGCCATCGAGACGACGTAGCTCCCCGGTCCGTACACCCGGCCCTCGTGCACGAATTGCTCGGGGGCGCGCTGCACTTCGATGCCCTGCCACAGGAGTCGCTGGATCATCTTTTGCATGGTCAGCGGATCGTGCTGCTCGGCCGGGACGACGTACGCCTTGGTCTCGCCTTGCGCGCCGCGCTCCGTCTGGCGAGATGCCTTCAGGTAGCTGTTTCGGAGAACGGTCTCACGGTTCTTCGACGCAATTTCCAGAAGCTCGAACGTCGCGATTTTCTGGTTGACGACGATGTCCCGAACCGTCCACCAACCGCCTTCCCAGGGATTCGGGAACGTGGTCTGCGCGGCGTACTCGGGAAGTTGCCGAGAGCCTGTGAGCATCTCGGGCGGCACGTACAGCGGCGTGGCCAACCGCGCGCTGGCCGACTCCGTCAGCATTCCGGGAATGTTGTGGAACGGGGTGATCCAGTGGAAGCCGAAGTGGCCCCACCCCGAATAGATGGCGTTCCCGATGACGCCCTCTCGCTCCTCTTCCTCCAGGCCGTAGGCGATCTGCGCGCCGTACCACGTCATCTCGCGCCATACCAGCGGATCGCCGCCCGGGCGAATCGGTTCGGCGTACGGCGGGACGTACATCCGTGGTCCGAACGGTCCCATCTGATGGTGATCGACGTAGGCCTGCGGAACCCACTCCCTGAACAGGATTTCCGCGCCGTACTGCGACTCGACCGTGTTCTGCATGAACGCGTCACGGTTGTTGTCGTGTCCGATGAAGTGATGGTACAGCTCGGGCGGACTGACCGCCTCGTACTCCGTCCCTTTCCAACGGTTGTACCACTGGTTGACGATGTCGACCCCGTCCGGGTTCAAGCTCGGGATCTGGACGGCCACGGTCTGGTCGAGCACGTGCATCCACTCGTTGTCCGTGCGGGTCGCCATGTCGTAGATGATTTCCGCGGACGCCTGACTCGCCGCGACCTCGGTGGAGTGCAACGCGTACGTCTGTACGATGATGGCCTTCCCTTCGGCGATGGCCCGGTCGATCTCGCCCTGGGATCTCCCGCGCGGGTCCTGAAGGAGCGCATTCGCTTCCTTGATCGCGGCCAGGTTGCGGTGGTTCTCCGGTGACGTGACGAAGATGACGAGGAATGGACGCCCGAGGGTCGATTCACCGACCTGCCGAACGTCGATCCGGTCGCTGTGCTCCCCAATCATCCTGTAGTACTCGACCAGTCGGTCCCACTCCACCAGCATGCGGTCAGCGCCCATCTCATGACCGAAAAACGCCTCGGGCGAGGGGATGTCCTGTGCCGTGATCCCCAGGGGCAGGGAGAGGGCGATGGCAAGAAGAAGGGCCCGAACGAGGCGGGAGAAGGCATGCGGCATGGTCGGCTCCGGGGTAACGCTCGTGATAGGTACGGGGGTGGATAGGCGACTCGCTCCCGTGCGTTCGCGTACATGGGGATAACGGCCGATCGGTCGGGAGGGCAAGCGGGGTCCCATGCTGGCGGGCTGTCGGGACGCCGCGCTCGGTGGCTGGATGCGTGGTAGCTGCATACTGTGAGGAAGACGCCGATATCCCGCCAGCTGTTTGCACAGGGCCCAGGCGAGTCCGAAATTGAGGACAGTTCGCAGCCCCCCTGCGAGCCTCAGGGAGCCGTTTAACCCCGGAGGTATTATGGACCGGCTCACGCCGCATGGTATGTGCTATTTGTGGAACCTCAGATGATGGCCCTCCACGTCGTATCTGACGCCGTCATCGTGCTCGCGTATTTTACGATTCTCGTGGCGCTTTTTCGCTTCGTGCGATCGCGGGGTGATGACCTTCCCTCCCGCGGGCTGTTCGTGCTCTTCGGAGCTTTTATCCTGCTATATGGATTCCTGCACGGCATGCCCGTGTGGACGGCGTGGCAGCCGGACCACTGGCTCGCGGGATGGGCGAAGGCGGCGACAGCGGTAGTCTCACTCGCGACAGCAGCGGTCCTGGTGCCTACCCTCCCGAAGGCGATGGCGCTAACGAGTCCCCACGATCTGGAGCGTCTACAAGCCCAACTGGTCGAAAAGGACGAGATTTTGCGGGCGGGCACCTTCGCGGCCGCCCGGTTTCTGCGGACCGCGGACTGGAAGGAAACGGCGCCCGCGGTTCTGCAGCGACTGGGGGAGGCGACCGGGGTCAATCGCGCCTACATCTTCAGCCGGGCATACCGCTCTGACGGGTCCGGAGGCCTGGTCTCTCAGGCACAATGGTGTTCCGAGGGGGTGGGGCCTCGCGACGAGGAATCGGGTCTCCTGACCCTCCTCCACCACGGTTCCGGGGGCGGGCCGTGGGTCTCCAGTATGCTCTCGGGCGAGGGCATATCCGGCGCCGTCGACACACTGCCCCAAGAGGAGCGTGCCATCCTGGAGGCTGAGGGCGTCCGGTCCATCGCGGTCGCCCCGATCATGGTGGACGGGAAATGGTGGGGTGTGCTGGGCTTCGACGACTGCGACCGGGGGCGTGGGTGGAACCACGAGATGTCCGCGCTCCTGACGGCCGCGGACGTCCTGGGCGCCGCGATCGAGCGCCACGCCCGGGCCACCCGAATTGCGCAGCAGGACCGCGAGTTGCGCGAGACCAGAAAGCTCGAGGCCGTGGGCCGGCTTGCCGGGGGTGTGGCCCACGACATCAACAACCTGCTCTCCGTCGTCCTCGGCAATGTCGCGCTCGCCCTCGAACACGGAGTTGACGAGGACGCGGCTGCCCTTTTGGTCCCGGTCATGGCCGAGGTGGGCCGCTCCCGTCGTTTGATCGAGCAGCTCCTCACGTTCGCACGTCGGCAGGATCTACAGCGTGAGGTGCTGGACTTGAGCTCGGTGGTCCGTGACATGGGGGAGCTGTTGGCCACGCTGGTGGGTGAGTCGGTCGAGCTGTTCATCGAAGCCGATGGGAGTGACACCTGGGTCGACGGTGACCGCAGCCAGATCGAACAGGTGGTGTCGAATTTGGCCCTCAATGCCCGCGATGCCATGTCTGGGGGTGGCCGACTCGATGTTATTGTGACAGCGGAGCCAGCACCCAGTGGTGGGTGGCCCTGGGCACCCGTCGATCTTCCGGATGGCGCGTGGGTCCGGTTGGAAATCGGGGATACGGGAGAAGGAATCCCCAGCGAGTTGATCGAGAGCATTTTCGACCCGTTCTTCACAACCAAGGCCATGGGCCTTGGCACCGGTCTCGGGCTCAGCACAGTCCACGGTGTGGTTGCCCAGGCGGGTGGGTATATCGTGGTCGAGTCGAAGGCCGGTGTGGGGTCGACGTTCCACGTCCTCTTCCCCGCGGCGGAGCCTGACGCTGTGACCACTTCCCCCCCGGTGTCTCCCGAGCGCGTGGCGGTCCTTCGGCCTCGTCCCACCCAGAAAAAAATCCTCTTGGTGGAGGACAACGTCGCGGTGCGAACGGTTGTTGAAAGGATTCTCGTTCGTGCTGGTCACACGGTACGAGCGACCGAGAACCCGGACGCCGCCATGGCCACGTGGAAGGAGAACGATTGGGTGGCGGATCTCATACTGACCGATATGGTCATGCCCGGGACTGACGTCAATACGTTCATTCGACGGGTGCGTGAGCATTGGCCCGGGGTCGAAGTCATCGGCATGTCCGGCCACCACGACCCCAGCGGCGCCCGAGCGGGGCTCGCGGATCCGAGAGAGGCGGTCGACCGCTTCCTCCCGAAGCCCTTCGAACCGGACGAGTTGGTGGCCGTGGTCGATGGGCGTGGTGGAGCTACGGACGCGGAGGCGGCAGAATGAAGTCGCAGCGGGTTCCGGGGGCCCTGGCGAGTCTGAGGTCAAGCGTCACGAGGGGAGCGTCGAGCAGTTCGGCCAGGACCACATACCAGGCGTCATACAACGAGACGTTGTCCCGCAACTGCCACACTCGGGAGCCGCACGGTTGATAAGGGAAGAGGTCCGCCGGGAGTGTGAGCGCTTCCGCGTGCGCCATTTCTGCGGTATCCGCACTGATCGCGACCGATGCCTGGAGACGGCGTAACGCGTTCGCGACTTCAACCGGTAGGAGATGAGGGGCCGCGAGGTGGTCGGAGGCGATCTGCCCGCGAGCCCACCTCCCCGTTTCTCCAGCGTCCGTCAACGCGGCGACCACGACGCTCGCGTCGACGACCAAGGTCACCGCCGGCCCGCTTCGATTTCATCGAGAATTACCTCAGCCCCCACCCGGCTGCCGGTGCGTTCCAGACGCTCGCGGGCCTTCGCAACCCAAGTCTCGGGCGACGGTCTGCTTGCCAAATCGATGAGGTGGTTTCGCAGATACTCTTGAAGGGATCGGCCGGACGTCGCGGCCCTGGCCGCCAGTTCGCGACCAGTTTCGTCGGGCACATTCCGTATGGTGATGGAGCGACTCATGCATTGACAATGCATGTAATGCATGCGATGCGCAAGCTTCACGATCAAGCTACCGCGGGACGCCGGATGATCTCAGCCATGGCCCCGGATCGCGATCGGGGGATCCGGGCGCCCCTTGTCTCAGCCCTCCGCCTTGACGTCACCCACCACCGCTTCCGCTTCCATCTCCACGAGATACCCGTCTCCGATGAGCCCTGCCTGAACGAGGGTGTTCGCCGGTCGGATGCGCCCGAAGCGCCGGCCGTGCGCGCGTGACACGGCCTCCGCGTCGCCCGCGTCGGTGACATAGACGCGGGTCCGCACGACCTCCTCCAGACTCCCGCCCAGTGATTCGATCGCCCCCTGGATCTTGTCCAGACAAAACGTGGCCTGCGCGCCTGCGTCATTTCCACCGATCAGCCTCGAGCCGTGGGTGGCGGTCGTCCCGGATACGAGGATTCGATTCCCCACGCGGAACCCTCGACTGAAACCGGCCAGCTCTTCCCAGATCGTTCCGGAGTCCGCCCGGGCACGTCCCGCCTCATCGGCCCGCACGGGGTATGGGTCGGGAAAGGAGTCCACATGGTGGCTCAGGTCGCCCGACGCGGTGAGGAACGGCGCGTGTCGGTACTCGTCACCGCAGTCCCCGGGGATGGCATCGAGGCCGCCGGCCGCCTCAGCCAACTCTACGCGCGCACGATCGTCCAGCTCGAAGTCGAAGGCCCGAACATTGTCTTCGATGTGGTCGGACGCGCCGAGTCGTGCTCCGATGATCACGGCCGCCACTCCCGGCTGATCGAGGACCCAACGGGTGGCCACATTGGCCATGGACATGCCCAGCCTCCGCGCCACGGCATCCACCGTGCTCAGCAAGCCCTGGAACGCGTCCCATCCGCCTGCCGTTTCCACGAAGCGCCGGTACTTCATATGCGACCACGTCTCCATCGACTCGGGCCCCGGCGCTTTCGCGCCCAACCACCGCTCGGTCAGGAGGCCGCCGGCCACCGTTCCGAAGGCGAGCAGTCCGATGCCCTCGGTCTCGCACAGTTCGGTCATGCCGTGCGCACCCCGTCGGTCGAGAAGCGAAAAGGAGACCTGATTCGACACGACGGGAATCCCGCTTCGGAGCACCACGCGCAGGTGCTCGGTGTCGAAGTTGGTCAGGCCGAGGTGGCGGATGAGCCCCTGCTGGCGAAGGTCGTCCAACCAGAACAGGTGGTCGAGCCACGCAGGGTCGCTGTATCTCCAGGCATGGTATTGAAGGAGATCGAGGGAATCGGTTCCGAGTCGATCGAGCGACCGCTGGACGGCAGCCCGGACCTGCTCTTCGGAGCCCGACCCGGGCTCCGGCACCCACTTGGTCAGGTACTGGACGTTCTGCGCTGCCACCCCGCGGTGCTGGCCAGCGACCATCTCAGCCGATCCATAGTGGTCGGCCATGTCGAACGTGGTGAGTCCGGCGTCCACGTAGGGTTTCATCGCCTCGGCCGTCTCGACCGGGTCGACCGGTGTTCCGTCCCGCTCCATGTCCGCGATTTGCCACATGCCCGTGACGATCCGGGATATCGACAGATCGGAACCGAGCGTGTGGCGGGGAGGGATCGTCATTCAGGCGTCACTCGGGTGGGAGTTCGGAGAAGATGGCGGCGACGTCGTGCCCGTTCCGCGCCAGGTTGCGACGCTCCCTCAGGTAGACGATCGAGGCCAGCAGCATGATCCCGAGCCACACCGGTGTGGAGTGGAAGTACCATGCGCTCACGTCGGCCGTCAGATCCTTCCAGATATGCACCACGAGGAAGAGGCCCAGGAACGCGATCCCGGCAATGGCCACCGGAATCTGGAGTCCGCGGGTGGGCAGAACGGTGACGTCCGCGGCAAGCGCAGGGTTGCGACGGGGGAGCGTGAGCACCGAGACGCACATCACCAGGAAATTGAGCAGCATCGAGGTGACCAGAATGTCGACGCCCAGGAAGAAGTCCCCGGCGAAATGGCTCCCGAGGATCGACGCGCTGGCCATGCACCCCGAGAGGACGATGGCCAGCCAGGGCGTGTGAAGGCGGGGATGCACGCGTGCGACGCTCTTTGGGAAGACGCCGTCTTCCGCCCAGGCGAACATGAGGCGGCTCACCGCGAGGAGCATGGCGGGCAGGTCGTTGGCCAGCGCCACCGCCGCTCCCGCAACGATCAGAACCGTCCATCCCGGCGACAGAACGTAGCCCAGCAGTCCGGGCGCGGTCAGGTCCTGCACCTGGGCGCGCTCGGCAATGAACTGCCAAGGCACCGTGTGATATACGGCGGCCGTGAAGAGGAAGTAGAACGTGCCCACGGTCACCACCGCGATGCCCATCGCCAACGGCAGGTTACGGCTCGGGTTCCTGGCCTCTCCGCCCGCCTGAGCGATGGAGTCGAAGCCGATGAACGAACTGAAGAGGATGGCCGATGCCGAGAGAAATGTCCACATGGAGAACCCGCCTCCCGCCGCTTCGGGCACCCCCACGCCTTCGCGTGCCATGAGTCCCGCCGCGAAGTCCGCGTGGTCGTGGAGAAATCCCGCCACGATGACCACACCGCCGAGCAAGAACATGAGAAACATCGACGGAACGAGGATGCGCGCGTACAGCTTCACCCCGGCCACGTTGATTGCGACGGATCCCCACAGGAACGCGAGCGCGAGTCCGACCCGGACGGGTCCCTGGTCGAGGGTGGCTCCCAACCCGTCGAAGCCGACGGCGACCACGACATCGCGAATGAACGGGATGAGCACGTACGATACGACACCGATCGCGACGCTCAGCCCGAACCACTGCGCGAAGGACGCGACGAAGCCCCAGTACGGGCTGAAGCCCCGACTCGCATAGATGTAGCTCCCGCCGGCCCGCGGCATGGCCGACGCAAGCATGGCGTAGGCGAGCGCCGCGAATACGGCGGGCACAGCCGCGAACAGGTACGTCGGAATGACCCACGGCCCGATTCCCGGGACGTTCCGTTGGATCATGATCGGAATGACGTTGATGGCCGCGCCCATCATGGAGCAGATTCCGGTGGCCACGAGGCCGGTCAGCCCGAGGCGGCGCGTCAGGCCGGTCGCTCGCGGCGCGTTGGGTGGAGGCGTGGGGTGGCTCACGGATTCCGGGAGTGTTGGGGGCGGGCGGGTCGGGGCAACGTGTCGGGCGGTCCTGAGGTCCGGCAAGGTCGCGTCCGGAAAGTCAGAGGAGGGTGATGGTGAATCGACAGCGTCGACCGTGCACTTCGGCGGCATCGAGAGTGGTGATGGTGGTGGCCCTCGTCCTCGCGGCGTGCGACAACGGCGCGGTGGCCCCAACGCCCACGGACTGGACGGTGGTGTCCGGCGCGGGTCAGGAAGGCCTCGAGTCCCGTCTGCTACCTGAGCCCGTCATCGTTCAGTTGGTCGACCCAGCCGGTGCGGCGGTGGCAGGCGAGGCGGTGACCGTCCTCGTCACGTCGGGTGGAGGGAGCGTGAGGGCCGACGCTCGCACGGACGGGCGAGGCCGAGTCAGCGTGCAGTGGGTGCTCGGCCCCGCGGAGATGGGCGTCCAGACGATTTCCTTCGACACCCTCGTTCGGATTCAGCCCCGTGTTGGGGTGGAGGAACTCGTTGTTTTCCCCCGGGACAATCCTCCCCAACACGTGCGCGCGACGTGGACGACTGGCGTGGACACGATCGAGGTCCTGCTACGTCCGGTGGTGGCCGTGGACCTCCCGTTCGTCTGGCTCCTGTCTCCCGCTCGACTTCTCCTTCCCGGCGGCCCGGCCGGTCCAATAGAGGAATCGGACGGGCTCTGTTACCTTGCTCCGTCCGAATCACGAAGGAACCCCGACGGAAATCGATATGCGACTCCCCAGCCGTGCTGCGCTCTTTGGCGCAATCCTCGCCCTCGCCGCCTGCCAGAGCGCCGACGTCAGCAATGCCGCTCTCGACACCGACGATCAGAAGGCGAGCTACGCCATCGGACTCGACATGGGCCGAAACCTCCAGCCCGCTGAGAGCCGCTTGGACATGGACGCCCTGATGCGTGGTGTCCATGACGCCATGGCCGCCCGAGATCCCGCGATCCCGCAGGAAGAGCTGAACGCCTCGCTCCAGATCTTCAGTCAGGCGATCCAGGAGGAAATGGCCGCCCAACGCGATTCCGTCGCGACCGCCAATGCGGCAGCAGGTGAGGCGTACCTTGCCGAGAACGCGACCAAGGGCGGGGTCGTTGTCACCGAGAGCGGCCTGCAGTTCGAGGTCATCGAGGAAGGCGAGGGCGACACACCCGTTTCGGGACAGCAAGTCCTGCTGCACTACAAGGGCACGCTACCGGACGGGACCGAGTTTGACGCTTCTGGCGACGAACCCTCGACCTTCCCGGTCGGCGGGCTCATCCCCGGCTTCAACGAGGCTTTGGAGATGATGCGTGTCGGCGGCAAGTACCGGATCGTGATCCCCAGTGACATCGCCTATGGTCCCGAAGCCCGCAGCGAAGTCATCGGCCCCAACTCGACGCTCATCTTCGAGATCGAAATCGTGGAGATCGTCGAGGCGCCCTGATCACGGGGCCGCCGCGCCGCCCGTACGGACAATCCCCCCGTCGGACTTTGGTCCGGCGGGGGTTTTTTCGATTCAGTCGAGTCGCTTCGACGCCCGCAGAAAGCGACGACAGAGCTGCTCGACCCGGAGGTTGTCGTCTTCCACGGCCTTCTCGAGAATGGACTCGATGTGCGTAACCAGCGCCGGCTCGCCCCACCGGCACCCGGTCGCGTCCTCCGCGCTCCGGGTGTCACCCGCGTCGGCGCCCTGGATCAGCGCCCAGGCCGCGGCTTCCGCGAAGTACGGCGAGTCCGGGTCCGGAAGCCTGTAGTCCGGGCCCACCTCCTCACCGGCATCCTCGTTGACGAACGCGCGACTCATTGTCGGCCTACTGTGGAAGCCGGATCTCGGGCTCGTCCGGATCCGCCCGATACAGCACGATGGTCCGTCCGATCGTCTGGGCGACGTGCACGTCCCCGAGGGATGCCGCCAGCGCATCCGCCGTGGCGCGCGGTTCCTCCGGAGCGTTTTCCGACACCTTCACCTTGAGGAGTTCGCGGGTGTGGAAGGCCTCGTTGATCGATTGCAGTGCCGCTTCAGTGACGCCGGCGTGGCCGATGTGAACCAGAGGCTTCAGGCGGTTGGCGAGCGATCGGAGATGTGCGCGCTGCTTCGATGTAAGTTCGGTCATGACTGAAGATATACGGGTCCTGCCCATCGTCATGTGGGCGGCCCTCGTCGCATTGGCGGCCCGGTTCGCGATCCCGGTTCCCGGTACGGACGTGCCCCAGTCGGCTCAGACGCTCGCGGTGGTCCTCGCGGGCGCCTTTCTCGGCATGCGCGGGGGTATGCTCGCGCTCCTGCTCTATCTGGTGATGGGCGCGCTCGGTCTCCCCGTCTTCGCGGACGGCGCATTGGGTGCCGCCCATCTGGTGGGGCCGACGGCCGGGTACCTGGTGGGCTTCGTCGCGGCTGCCGGATTGGTGGGTGCGTCCGTCGAACGGTGGGGTAGACACCGGACGGTGGCTTTTGCCGCTGCCTTCGTGACGGGCCATGCCATCATACTATTTCTGGGGTGGGTTCGGTTGGCGCTTCAGGTGGGAGGTGGCGGCGCATGGGCGGTGGGGGTGGCTCCCTTTCTGGTCGGAGGAGTCGCCAAGTCGGTGATGGGCGCCGCGCTGTTCGCGGTGTATGTGTACGGGGCTGACCGACGGGCGGCGGATGGCAGCCCCGGTCTCTTCAACAACGGAGTTGGACGATGACAGGTGCGAGGGTGATGGCGAGGCTGGTGGTGACCTGTGCGGTCGCGCTTGCGCTCGTCGTGTGCGAGCCGAGCGAACCGGCCACGGACGCGCCCCCGGAGCCCACGGCCGAAATTCGGGACTCGGCCGGGATCACTCTGGTACGGAATACGGGCTCGTCGGTCTGGGGTGGCGAGGGGTGGCGGGTGGAACAGAGGCTCGAGATCGCGCCGGACGACGCCCGGCCCGAAACCGAGTTCGGATATGTGGCGGATGTAGCCGCGGTCGGTGATACGCTCTACGTACTCGACCAGATGGGTCAGCAGGTGCGGGTGTTCGGCCCGGATGGGTCACTCGCGCGCATCATCGGCAGGGCCGGAGACGGGCCGGGGGAGTTTTCGAACTTCGCATCCACTCTCCTGGTGTCGCGAGACACGCTGATGGTGGCGGACTGGGGCCGCGGCCGCCTTCACCGATTCACGACCAGCGGCTCGTTCATCGACGATTCGCTCCTGCCGGGCGGCGGCGCGCGGACCTGGTGGCGGAGGGGCGCCGACGGGGAGATCTACTACCGTTCGCTCACGCGCATTACGGACGAGCAGGGGCGTTGGCGTGGCGACGACTACCTACTCCGTGTGGGGGCGAACCTTCAGCGCCCCGATACGGTCCTCCGCTTCGAGTACGACGAGACGGATCTCGGGGCCCGGGAGGCTCCGAGATTGCCGCTGATCGTCAATGCGCCGACATGGGACATCCTGTCCGATGGGCGCATCGTCTGGGCCGCGCTCAACGACAACCGGCTGCGGATCCACGGCCCGGATGGGACGCTCGAGCGCCTCGTGACCTCGGAGACGTGGACGGCCGTCGGGGTTGGGAACGCTGGGCGTCAGGTCCTCCTCGACCTGATGCGGGAGAAGCTCGTCCAACTGGGTGGCAGCCCGGAAGCGGCCGAACAGATCGAGGTCGACTACCCGGCGGCGCTCCCGGTGCTTACGACCGTGATGGCGGGACCCGAATCGACGATCTGGGTTCAGCGAGAGGGGGGACTCACGAACGTCCACCCCATGGCCCTCAATACGCCCGACCCCCCGAAAGGGTGGGGCGGGGAGGCGTGGGACGTGCTCGACGGTGACGGAGTCTTCCTCGGCACCGTGGCGTTGCGGCCTGGAACACGGGTTACGCGAATCCTTCCGGACAGGATTGTGGGGGTGCGGCGTGATGCGTTGGGACAGGATGTCGTGGTCGTGTGGAGGTTGCTCCGCTAGTACTACGCTCCGCATTCTGGGGTGCCCTTGTCGTCCAACGTTTCGGAGACCCCCATGCGCTTCTTCTCCAGGTCAATCATCACGGTAGTGGCTGGGCTGGCCGTCGGTGCCGCTCCGATGGCCGCTCAGTCGGATCGCGAACTCGCGGAGTGGAAGGACGCCCTCGCGGCGGACATCGAGTCCCGTTCGCGCTTCACTCAGCAGATGGTCGACCAGATCTTCAGCTTCGGTGAGCTTGGCTTCCAGGAGGTCGAAACCTCTCGATACCTCGTTCGTCTGCTCCGGGACGAAGGCTTCACGGTCGAGGAGGGGGTAGCCGGCATTCCCACCGCCTGGGTGGCGACGTGGGGTTCCGGCGAGCCGAAGATCAGCCTGGGGACCGATATCGACGACATTCCCAAGGCGTCTCAGACCCCGGGCGTGGCGTGCCGTCTGCCCCTGGTGGAAGGCGCGCCCGGCCACGGCGAGGGACACAACGCGGGCATGGCTGTCCAGGTCACCGCGGCCCTGGCGGTGAAGGACTTGATGGAGCGCGAGGGCCTCTCGGGCACCCTCCAGATCTGGCCGGGTGTGGCGGAGGAGCTGGTGGCGACGAAGGCGCACTACGTTCGTGCGGGGATGTTCGAGGACGTGGACATCGTACTTTATGCCCACGTTGGCTCGAATCTGTCGACCGGGTGGGGGATGACACCGGGCACGGGCCTTGTGAGCGCCATCTACACGTTCGAGGGCTTTGCGGCCCACGCGGGCGGCTCGCCCTGGCGCGGTCGATCCGCTGCGGACGCCGTGAACCTCATGGAGGTGGGCTGGAACTTCCGGCGGGAGCATATCCGCACGCAAGCACGCTCGCACAGCATCGTGTTCGACGGAGGAGATCAGCCGAATGTCGTGCCGTCGGAGGCCTCGATCTGGTTCTATTTCCGTGAGAAGAATTACCCGCAGATCCGCGAGCTGTTCGCGGTGGGCGATTCCGTGGCGATGGGCGCGGCCATGATGTCGGGCACCACTCTGAAGGAAGTGAAGATCGTCGGGTCCGCCTGGCCCGGGCACTTCAACAAGACCGTGGCCGAGACAATGTACGGCAACATCCAGCGGGTGGGGCTTCCCGAATGGTCGGAGGCCGATCAGCGGTTCGCGCGGGCGACTCAGCGGGAGGTCGACGGTCCCGATGTCGGGCTGGCGACAGAGCTCGCGCCGCTCCGACCCGCGCTGTCAGAGGAACAGCGGACCGCCGGGTACGCGGACGACATCGGTGATATCTCCTGGAACGTGCCTACCGCCACGCTGTCGTTTCCGTCCAACATCCCCGGGTTACCCGGTCACAACTGGGCCAACGCGATTGCCATGGCCACTCCGATCGCCCACAAGGGCGCAACCGCGGGGGCGAAGGCGCAGGCCATGACGGTGCTGGACTTCCTGACGCGGCCCGCGCTGGTCGAGCAGGCGTGGGACTACTTCCGGGAGATGACCTCGGAGCTACAGTACACGCCCTTCATCCGCGCGGACGACGAGCCGGCCACGTCCATGAACGAGGACATCATGGCGCGGTTTCGGGAGGATATGCGCAGGTACTACTTCGATTCCGACCGCTACGACACGTATCTGGAGCAGCTCGGGGTGCAGTACCCGACGGTGCGAGCGCCGGACGGGGTGTGTCGGATCGGGGCTGTATCCTGAACGGCGGGGGCGCCTCCCGCCATTGTGACGGCCCGTCCAGACCCGCTGATTTCCGGCCCAGGGGGGTGGGGTGGCGGTGGGGGTGGACCGTCGCCTCCTCCCTCGCGCTCTTCGCCGCGGTCCCGCCGCCAGCCCCCCTGTCGGCGCAGGCCGTCCGCGCCGGGGACTTGATCCTGACGGGCGGCGTGCTCTGGGACGCGGTGACGCCGGGCGCACGCCCGAACCCCGGCATCCACATCCGGAACGGGACGATCCTCGCGGTCGGGGCGCCGGTGGGGCCGCCGGACGACGGAGCCCGGGTCGTCCAACTCCCCAGCGATGCGTTCGTCATGCCGGGGCTGTTCGACCTCCATGCGCACTACGCCGTGGATCTCTTCGGAGAGGGCCGGATCGACGACTACACGGTCAACCCGGTGCTCTTCCTCGCGAACGGGGTGACGTCCACCTTCCCGGCCGGAGAGATGGACCCGGAGGAGGCGCGGCGAGGCCGGGCCAGGATCGCTCGGGGAGAGCTTCCCGGCCCGAGGATCTATTCGTCGGGCCCGTACTGGGGCACTTGGCGGACCGGGTGGGACCACGAAACGATGACCGCGGATTCATTGCGCGAAGAGGCGACCTATTGGGCGCTTCGGGGCGTGCGCGGCTTCAAAGCGAAGGGGATCTCCCGGGAACTGCTCCCGACGCTCATCGAGGTGGCCCACGCCCACGGGATCACCGTGACCGGCCATCTCGATACCAACCTGCGGGGAGTGAATCCGCGCGATGCCATTCTCATGGGTATCGACCGGGTGGAGCACTTCCTCGGGGGGGACGCCTTCCTGGACGACCGCTCTGCCTACGCCTCGCTTGAGTCCCTCTACCTCGATGACGCTGAGACGGCGGAGAGGATCCGGAGGCAGGCCCGGCTGTTCGTCGAGCACGGTACGTACTTCGACGCCACGATGTCGGCGTACGGATACTGGGCGGGCCGCGAGCCGGCCATCTACGAGGACTGGGCCGACGAGATGGGGTATCTCACCCCCTACGCCCGCAGAGCGGTCGAGGCGAGACTCCCCAGACCCGTGCTCGATCAGTTCGAGCGGATCCACCATGTGAAGAAGCGGACGCTGAAGGCCTTTGTCGACGCGGGCGGAGCGTCCTTCCTGACGCTCGGCACCGACCACCCGAGTTGGGGGGAGTTCTGGTCGGGGTTCGGCGCCCACCGTGAACTGCACGCGATGGTCCTGGCCGGCGTCTCCAACGAGGTCGCGCTCCGAGCGGGGACGATCAACAGCGCCCGCGCCATCGGGGTGGGTGATCGCTTGGGCTCGATCGAGCCGGGGAAGTACGCCGACATCTATGTGGTGCGCGGAAATCCCCTCGGTGCCATCACGGACTCGCGTAGCGGCTTCCTCGTCGTTCGTTCGGGCCGCGTCTACGACCCGAGCGAGTTGCTCGCATCCGCGAGGGGGCGGATGGGGCCCGAGTCCTCCGCCGATGCCGATTGGTGGAAGGGGAATCTCAGACTCTCAGGGGGGCCATGGCCGTCGAATTGAGCCCGGAGGACAGGGCCGTCGTGGATGAGGCCGTGGCGGACATCGTCTCCGGCCCGCGCCCCCGCGACCGGGGCCCCCTCGGCTGTTCACTCGCCATGCCGGGCTTCCTGGTCCTTCTCGTCATGCCGGTCATGGTCCGTCGCTTTTCGCTCGGAGATGGCGTTGGGATGGCGTCGCTGGCCGTGGGTGGTTTGCTTCTCGTCGGCGGACTCGTTCTGTACTTCTCGGCTGGTGGCTTCGTGCGTGGGCACTATATGGCCGCCGCGGAGGCGGGACTGCGCGGTCTCGAGGCGTGGGATCCGGAGTCCGGCGACCGGGAGGAGGCACTGCGGGGCGCCACGCTGCTTCTCATGAACGGGATGGCCGCGCACGGCGCGACAATGACCCCTTCGTTCGACCCGGAGGAGGGTCGCCGCCGGCTCGGTGCCACGCTGCCGATGGTCGAGGCGGTGGAGGAGTACCTCATTGCCGAGGGTTCGGTATACAGGGTGTTCACACCGGAGCCCGACTGATCGGAACCATCCGCGGGCCGACCCCGTTTACGTTGAGAGACGTACCCCGAGGCACTCCTCAGAGCCAGGAAGACCCACATGACATCGGACGCGCCCGCCGACTACAGCGACCTGAGCGCCCTGTTCCTCAACTGCACGCTCAAGCCCAATCCGGCGCGGTCGCACACACGTGGGCTGCTGGACATCGCGAAGATCATCATGGAGCGGCAGGGGGTCTCGGTCGAAGTGGTCCGCCCCGTCGACCACGACATCGCCTTCGGCGTTCAGATGGACATGCGGGACCATGGCTGGGACCACGACGAGTGGCCGAACATCCAGAAGAAGGTGATGGCTGCGGATATCCTAGTCGTCGGTACACCCATCTGGTTGGGCGAGCGTTCGTCGGTGTGCTCCCAGGTCATCGAGCGCCTCTACGGGTTCTCCGCCGAACTCAACCCGGCCGGGCAGTACGCCTACTACGGCCGGACAGCGGGGTGCATCGTCACCGGCAACGAGGACGGCGTCAAGCATTGCGCCCAGAGCATCCTCTACGGCCTGCAGCATCTCGGGTACACGATCCCGCCTCAGGCCGACGCGGGCTGGATCGGAGCGGCGGGTCCGGGGCCGTCCTACCTCGATGAGGGGTCCGGGGGCCCTTCGAACGAGTTCACCCAGCGCAACACCACGTTCATGACGTGGAACCTGCTCCATTTCGCGCGTATGTTGAAGGATCAGGGCGGGGTGCCCGCATTTGGGAATCAGCGGAGCGAGTGGGAGGCCGGGGCGCGCTTCGACCACCCGAATCCTGAGTACCGGTAGGAGATGGGGCGCTCAAGCGCGGCGGACTGACGGGGCCGGGCGGCGTGGGTGCGGGGTGGCCCACCGAGATGGCCGGGCGCACGTGACACCGGGGCTGCTGGGGCGCGTCGTACCGGGCTGAACAGGGCGAGTGACAACAGGCGGCGTTGAGCGCGTGGGACCGGTGGCCTTGCTCCGCAGATGGGCGCACGGCCGGTGCACCCACGACTCCATCACGCCCGACCGGAATTATTGCCGGTACGGCGGCAGTCGAGCCGCTCGGTAAGCCGTAGCGTCCGCGTCCGCCCTCCTTGCCAGCCTGGCGGGTCCGACTCAGCCCGCCGGCGGGCCTGCCGGATTGGCTTCGCAGCCGACGGTCTGCACCGTATACGTGGCCCCCGTCACGAGCCAGCCGTCAGCGGTGCGATACAGCGTGAAGGCGTCCGTGCCGCAGTGGCTGAACGCTCCGTCGCGGTGGAAGTCATACGGAGCGAACAGTGTGGCGACATCTCCGGCCACTTGCACGCTCGGGCTCCACATCCGTTCCAGGAGCGCTCCTGAGGTGGGCAGCCGGTCGAGGTGTTCCTCGGCGGTGAACGTCGACGTGACCGGCCGGCCCTCCGCCGTCCGGACGCTGTAGAAGCGGGCCCCTTCGGCCATGATGGCTCGGGAGCGAGGCACGTCGGCCGCCTCCATCGCATCGAAGAACTCCTGAACGGCGGCGACCACCGCTTCGGCGTCGACACCGCGCGCGCCGTCGGCGCTCCTCACGCCCTCGAGGTTCGGCGCGCCATCCACCGTGGCGAAATCGTCCGGGGTCGGGGGCGTCCCGCCATCGGCGGAACATGCGACAAGCGAGAGGAGAAGGAGGAGCACCCCCGCCACCGTCGTCAGGCCCTTCGCATTCCCAATAGTCGTCGGACGCTTCGCACCCGCAGCCGTCGTCGGGCCCATCTCGCTCCTACCCATCATCAGTAGCGGGACGACTGGATCCAGTGATCCGCCCGCCCCCATGCCCGCTCGAACTGAGCGTGGACGGCATCCGCGTCGCCGGTCCGGCCCTGCGCCCGAAGCGCCTCTTCAAGCCCGTATAGCGACCAGCCGTTGTTGGGATGGTCCTCCAGCGAGGCCCGGTACACCTCCTCGGCAGTCTGCCATCGCTCGTCTTCGAGGAGGATCGCTCCCAGCCAATGCCGCGCGGTGAAGTTGAGGGGTTCGGGCTCGTCGTAGCGGAGGCCGTCCTCCGTTTCGACTGCGCGTTCCAGCACGGCGATCGCCTCCGTCAGGTGTCCGTCCGCCCGCAGCAATTCCGCCTCAAGGATGCCGCCGACCACTCCCATCAACTGCTCGTTCGAGTGGCCGCGGAACTGGCCTTCCTCACGACCGACCGCCCGGACCTTCTCGAGGTACGCCCGCGCCAGAATGGCATCGCCTGAACGGAGATACGCATACCCTTTCGCGAAGTCCCAGAGTCCCTGAAACGTCGGGCTTTCCGGGGGATTCTCGAGCGCCAGGATCTCATCGAACCGACCGAAGCGCAGGAGCGTCAGGGCGTGGTAGAACTGCCCGCCGTCCTGAACCTTTCCGTAGTCCTTACCGGCCTGTATCGCGATCCCGCCCTGGCCGTCGTATGAGGCGGCGAACAGCAACATGTGGAGGTTGTGCGACGGATAGATCGCGAAGCCCTTCCCTTCCTTGGCCTTCAGATCGGAGTGCCACGCCGCCACGTTCGCGCGGACGGCGTCGCCCCACCGGCCGATCCGGTTGTAGGTGTGCGACGGCATGTGCTGGATGTGACTGGCTCCGGGAATAGACTGCCCCAAGTAGGCGGCGCAGTCTTCCGCCTTGCCGGGGTCCTGCGTTGGTTCGGTCGCGTGTACGTAGAGGTGACACGCACCGGGGTGGGTCACGTCCAGCGCGAGCGTGTGCTCCAGGACCTGATGGATACGCTGCACCTCGGGCTTGTGTATGTCCCAACGCCCGCGGCGAGGCTCGAGGAGCATGAGGGATTCGCCGTACAGGAAGCCGACCTCGAGGTCGTTCGGGTAGCGCTCGAAAACGTCGGCCATGGCCTCCGCGTACCGCTCGTCCAACTCAAGGCGGCGATCCCGGTCGTGCTCGGGCTCGTACCGACGTGCCATCGCCTCGATCATCGCGTGTTCCGAGGGAGATACCGGGTTCCGCTCTGCCACCGCGCGCGCCCGCTCGATCGCGAAGTGGGCTCGGGGTGCGTCGTCGGGCCCCATCGGACCGTTGAGGTACGGTCCCCACGCCCAGGCCTCTCCGAACCAGCACATGGCACAGGTCGGATCGAGCCGAGCCGCCTCGTGGAAGGAGCGGGCCGCGGATTCCGGGGCGAACGCGTAGAGTAGCTGCATCCCTTGGTCGAAGTACTGCTGCGCCCGTGCCACAGCGCTCGCTGCCCGGGAAAACGGGCCGAGCGCCTCGTGCGTGATGGGCATGGGTTCCGAGAACGTGACCGGATACGCCGGTTCAGCTTGTGCCGCGGCCGACACAGGGAGGAGCGTCGACAGAAGAGGGAGCGTCGACAGCAGGGCGAGTCGGGTGATACTGCGCATGGGATCTCCGGAGAACTCGTGTACGGACGACGACCGTCCTGGTCCACCGAAGCGGCCGCCGCCCGGAAAGTGAAGTACGTGGGGGGGAGTGTCCAGCCGGACGAAGGTCCGCTGCCTACTCCGTCGACGCCTCGTCCGACCCCGGCAGGATCTTCAGCCGGCTCTCCGCGAGGGACCCTTGGTCCGCGTCCCGAACGAGTTCGGTGCGAGGTCGAGAGGGGAGCTTCGCCTCGCGCCCCAGGAGTACGGTCATGGTCGTGCCCCGACCCACGGTGCTGACCGGGACGATCCGATACCCGAGCACGTCGCACAGCGCCTGGGTGATGGCGAGTCCCAGGCCGGCTCCGTCATGCGTGCGTGTGCTCGTCGGATCGACCTGCGTAAACGGTCGAAAGATCTGTTCCAACTTGTGCTCGGGGATGCCGGGTCCGTCGTCCGTGATCTCGATGGCGGTCGGAACGCCGCCTTCGTGATGCACCGTGACCGTCACCTGCCCCCTGGACGTGAAGCGGACGGCATTGCCCACGAGGTTGAGGAGGATCTGCTTCAGGCGAACCCGGTCGGTCGAGAGCGGCGCCAGCCTGGAGGGAACCAGGGCAGTCAGGCGCGTCTGCCGCGAAACCGCCTGAGGGCCAAGCTCTGCCAGAACACCACTGACCAGGCTTTCGACCTGCACGTTCGTGAATTCGAGCCGGAACTGCCCCGCCTCGATACTCGAAACGTCGAGAAGATCCTCCACCAGATCGTGAAGGTGGATACCGGACGAATGGATGCGCTCCAGTAGATCCCGGTTCTTCGGTTCGAGCACACCGGCCGTGCGTTTCAGCAGCACCTTTGAGAATCCGATGACCGAGTTCAGGGGGGTGCGCAGTTCATGGCTCATGGTGGCCAGGAAGCGGGTCTTGGCGTCGTTGGCGTGGCGCGCGCGTTCCGTCATGTCCGCGTAGGCGGCCGTGCGTTCGATCACCTGGAGTTCCAGCGCCCCCCGCAGATCCTCGAGGTCCCTGTGCACCCGGCTGAACCGACTGGCGAGAACGAATGCCATACTCAGGAGGACGGCTGTGAACCCCGCGTATGGGAGCCAGCTCGGAAGAGGCGCCCCTCCCACCCGGACGAATTCCCCAACTTCGGCGAGCACCAGTGCGATGGCTCCGACAGCGATGGCGCGGGCGTCGCTCCCACCGCGGCGCAGTTCGAGCACCACGAGGCCGACCGCCAGGAGAAGCCCGGGAACGAGCCACACGAGACGAGCCTTCGACGAAGCGATAACCAAGGATATGGGCGCCGCGGCCACGAAGAGCACGAGCAGGCCGTGGCTCATGATGTACGCCGCTACCGACTGGCGTATCGGACGATCGAAGGCTTCGAAAAGGAAGAGAAGGAGGAACGCCGTCGCGACGTGTCCCGAGGCATCGTTGAGCCGCAGCGCCACGGCGAAGTCTGGGAGGTACGGCGCGAGCCATGGGCTGAGCGCAAGCGCGTTGACCGCGAAGGCGCCAGAGCCGATGCCGAACCACACGTATGGGCGCTCCCGCCGGATCGTGTAGAGGAGGAGTTGGTACACGCCGAGTAGCCCCGCGATCAACCCGAACGCGAGGAGTGGGACGGTATCGACGCGACTTCGTAGCGATGTGATCTCGTGGGCGGAACGCAGTGACTGTTCATCACCCAGGAGAATCCCACCGATCATGGGACCTGAACCGGTCAGGTCTCCGGCCCACACGGCCGGTTGCACCCGAAGGACCAGATCGACCCTTCCGTCGGTAGCTGAGGCCTGGGAGACCGGGAAGAGCGCCGGGGACGGAACGGGAGTGCCCCCGCCATCGTCGTAGAACGCGCCGATCCGAACCCCATCGGCGAACACCTCGTAGCGCCCGTACCGGAGGGATCCGATGAGGACTGCGGCCTGACCGTCGATCAGGCTCGGAGGCAACTGGACACTCTTCCGGAACCAGGCGATCTCGCCCGAGGCGGAGCCGCCCACGGCTTTCCAGTCGTCGGTCAGGTTGCCGGGAGCCCACCGGGCCTGCCCGCCCAGAGCCCCGGCCGTCGTTTCGCTGGAAGACGTACGAAGCACCTGCCAGTCGGCGGAGACGTCCACAGGAGCGGTCTGGGCCAGTGAAGCCGAGGCGGTGGTCGCAGTGACCCACGCGCACACGACCCACGCGCACACGAGGAGGGGGAGGGTCCTCAAACGTCAGTCCTAGCGGGAAGCTGTTGGGGGCCACAGTCCGTCCGGCCCTCCGTCCGCGCAAGGTCCGCGCAGGTAAGGAGAACGGCCGCTGCGTGCTGGCAGAGTGGCCGCTCCCGCCCCAGGTTGCGAGCGGCTCGGTCGATCCAACGTCCTGAACGCCCCTGCGGAGGTTCTGTGCACCCACTCGATTCGCCATCCCACGGGATTTCCAGACGCGCCTGGCTGACGACGGCGAGCGGGCTCGTCGCCGCCGGACTCGTCAGGGGTCAAGGCGATGCCGTGAAGCTCGCGGCCGCGACACCGGAGCCCCTGCAGCAGGCTGCAGCGCCCAACGAAATTCCCGGGCGGTTGGTATCCGAACTGGGCTCGCGTGCGCCGGCGGAGCGGCCCCGGCGGCTCGTCCGGGCTCAGGCGCTGTCGAGTTCGTCGAGGACGCCGCTCCAGGATCTTCACGGGATCATCACACCGGCGGATCTCCACTTCGAGCGCCACCACGCGGGGATTCCCGATATCGGGGCCGACGAGCACGAACTGTTGATCCACGGGATGGTGGACCGACCCATCACGCTGTCCGTTGCCGATTTGAAGCGGTTCCCGGCGGTCAGTCGCATCTGCTTCATCGAGTGCTCCGGCAATGGAGGGGCCGGGTACTCGGATGGCGACCTGCCCTCGGAGATCACGCCGCAGGCCCTCGACGGCCTGCTGTCGACGAGCGAGTGGACCGGCGTGCCATTGAGTACGCTGCTCCGTGAGGTCGGAGTACGAGACGGGGCGTCCTGGCTGCTGGCAGAGGGCGGCGACGCGGCGATGCTCGCACGGAGCGTTCCGATCGAGAAGGCGATGGACGACGCCCTCATCGTATACGCGCAGAATGGGGAGGCTATCCGCCCTGAGCAGGGATACCCCGTCCGGCTGTTGTTGCCGGGCTGGGAGGGGAACGCCCAGGTGAAGTGGTTGCGGCGGATAGAGGTCACCGATCGGCCCACCCACACGAGGGAGGAGACGTCGCGGTATACCGACCCACTCGCGGATGGTACGGCCCGTCAGTTCTCGTTCGTGATGGATGCCAAGTCATTGATCACCTTTCCAGCGTATCCGTATTCGCTGCCTGAGCGGGGGTGGTGGGAAGTGAGCGGGTTGGCGTGGAGCGGACGTGGACGGATCACGCGGGTGGAGGTCAGCACCGACACGGGGCGGTCGTGGGTCGACGCGGAGATCCAGAGTCCCGTGCTGTCGAAATGCACCGTGAGGTTCCGCCATCTGTGGAATTGGGACGGGCGGGAAACCGTGCTGATGTCGAGGGCGACCGACGAGACGGGGTACGTGCAGCCGACGCTCGAGCGGTTGCTGGCGGCGCGGGGGGCTCGGACGTCGTACCACTGGAATAACGTGCGGGCGTGGCGCGTTCTCAGGGATGGGTCGGTCTCGTTTGGGTTGGTGTTGTGATGTGTTTTTGTGGGTTTCCGTCGGGCGGGGTGGGGTTCTGTCCTCGCTGCTCGCCTGAATCGGGGGTGGGGTTGGGCTGCGGTGGTCCGGAGGATCTCGAGGCCGGGGGTCGAAGCCGTGGCTGCGCCGGCGATGGGGCGTTGCCCCACGCGGACTACGCCACTCGGTCGCGGGCGACGGCTCGCGCTGTGGCAGAACCCCGCCCCGCCCGACGGGTGGACGGGAGGCCAACCCGAACGAGAGCCGTGGGGCGCGGGCCGTTGGGTTTGGGGCGGGTGGTGGGTTGGTGGGGGCTTCTTGGGAGGTTGCGCGCCTTCGGCGGCGCCAGGCGGGAGATCCGGGGCGTGCTCTTGCGTCTTGGGAGGATGCGCGCCTTCGGCGGCGCCGGGCGGGAGATCCGGGGCGGGTCTTTGCGTCTTGGGAAGAGGCTGGCCTTCGGCGGCACGGCCGGTGTCGTCGTCGCGGTGACCTTGGGGGCCTGTGGGGGTGAGGGTGAGGATCGTCATTCGGTGGGTGCTGACCCTGTGGAGTCGGCGGAGGAGTACGAGTTACCGGCGGGAGCGCCGGGGAGGTTCGGGTTCGGGAGTGAGGCGAGTGAGGAGCGGGTTGCGGCTTGGGATATCGATGTGCGGCCGGATGGGGTGGGGCTGCCGGCGGGAGGGGGGACGGCGGTCGAGGGGAGGCGGGTGTACTTCGCCAATTGTGTGGCGTGTCACGGGGCGACCGGGACGGAAGGGCCGAACGACCGGTTGGTGGGGGGAGCGTGGCCGGAGGGGAGATTTCCGGAGGGGCGGACCGTTGGGAGCTACTGGCCGTACGCGACGACCGTCTTCGACTACGTGCGTCGGGCAATGCCGCAGGATCGGCCGGGGGTGCTCACGTCGAATGAGACGTACGCGGTCGTTGCGTGGATTCTGGCTGAGAACGGGATCATCGAGCCTGATGAGCAGATGGATGCTACGACGCTGCCGGCCGTCGAGATGCCGGCGCGCGACCGCTTCGTGACGGATGATCGGACCGGGGGCGAGACGATTCGCTGAGAGGGGTCGCCGGGCTGGGCGACGAGGAGGTTCGCTGGGCTTGGACGCTCCGGGGCCGTTCAGTCGCCTTCGAGCACCTGAGCGGGGTCGTGGCGGGCGGCGCGTAGGGCGGGCACCAGCGTGGCGAGTAGGCTTGTCAGCACCATGGCCGTGGCAGTCGCTGATAGGATGCCGATATCGGTGGGGCCGATTCCGTAGAGAAGTCCGCGGAGGGCCGAGCTCGCCAGGGTGGTGGCGAGCAGGCCGATGGCGACTCCGGCGATTCCGATGAGCGCGCCGCTCCGGACGACTTGTAGGACCACTCGGGCAACGGGGGCGCCCAGGGCGAGGCGGATCCCGATCTCTCGGCGGCGTCCCGCGACCTCGTGGGCGACGACACCGTAGATGCCGGCCAGTGCGAGAAAGAGGGCAACCGCTCCGAACTCGGCCGCCAGCGTGGCGAACAGACGGTGGTGGGCCGTGGCCAGACGACGGCGTTCGGTCAGCGAGACCAGATCGTACGGCGCTTGGGATGGGTCCGTGTCGGCCACGGCCGCCGTCAGGACCTCCGGGCCAGGCGTCCGGACCTCGTCTCGCACGACAAAGGCCATGGCTCGGGACGGCAGTCGGGCCCACGGCAGATGTAGCTGATAGCGGGGCATATCCGGGTCGCCGGGGTCGGCGTATGCGACATCTCCCAGGACTCCCACAACCGTGAACGTTCCGAGTCGCTCGATTTGGACCGACCGACCCACCGCGTCGGTGTCGCGCCATAAGATCTCGGCCAGCGCGTTGTTGATGACGGCGACCTCGGTGTCCTGATCGGCGGCCTCGTCGGCGGTGTAGCTCCGGCCGCTCAGGAGGGGGAGGCCGACCACGTTGAAGTAGGCGGCCGAGGTCCCGACGGCCACGGCCTCGACGACCTCGGTGGCGCTGGGCAGCGAGACTGCACGCGGCGAACCTCCGGGTACGCCGGGGACCGCGGTCGCCCACGCCGCCGAGGTGCGCGAGCCCTCCGTCTGGAGACGGGCCGCAACCGATTGCGCGAACGTGAGACGGGCGGGGATGACATCGTAAGCGTCGCCGCTCAAAACGACCCGGAAGGCGGTCAGGCCCACCTCGTCGAAGCCGGGATCGACCGCCAAACGCTCGACTACGCTCCGACCGAGTAGCGTTGCGGACGTCAGGAGCAGGAACCCGAGGGCGACCTCGGCGGTGGCCAGCGTCCGGCCGAGGCGGGAGGATCCGGTCATGGTACGGGTGGCCGAGCGAGCGGGCGACGTGGAGGCCTGCCACGTGGCCCACAGCGGAGCCGCGGCGGAAACCGCGAGAGTCAGCACGGTGACGGCCAGCACGAAGATGACCGAAGAGGCCGGGAGCTCCAGGTCGACCCAGTAGGGGAGTCCCTCGGGCAAGCGAGATGACAGTAGCGCGAGCCAGCCCTTGGCCAGCGCGACGCCGAGGAGGGCGCCGCCAGCAGCAAGTAAGCCGGTCTCGATCACGACCATTCGCGCCAGCTGTCCGCGACCCGCCCCCAACGCCAGCCGAAGGCCCATCTCGTCCTGCCGCCGCCCGAACCGTACAAGAAGCAGGTTGGCGACGTTTGCACAGGCAATCAGGAGCACGAGGAACACTCCGGCCAACATCACCGGGAGGAAGCGGCGGGCGGCTTCGGGCGTGAACACCTGGCGGAGCGGTTCCGTGCTCCATGCCGGTGCCGAATCCGTGGTGGGTAGGGCCCCCGCCATCGATAGCTGCGACCCGATCCGGCTCGACAGCTCAGCCGTGCCGCCATAGCCGGCCCCGAGTCGCGCCACGGCGACGAGATACGCGCG
Source organism: Gemmatimonadota bacterium (assembly GCA_029262115.1). Classification (GTDB taxonomy): domain Bacteria; phylum Gemmatimonadota; class Gemmatimonadetes; order Longimicrobiales; family Gaopeijiaceae; genus JAJCZZ01. The sequence continues at coordinate 128,797 of JAJCZZ010000090.1, forward strand.
ATTCCGGTCGTCCGCGACGTCGGTGCCGAGGGGGAGCCAGATGTCGTGATTCGACGGAAAGCGTGTGCCCTGCGGCATGACTCCGACGACCTCCACGGGGCGCTCGTTGAGCGTCAGGGTGCGGCCGATGACGGCGGGGTCGGCGCCGAACCGGCTCGTCCACACCCGGTGGCTGATCAGAACCACCCCTTCGAAGCCCGCTTCGGTCCCGTCGTCCGGGGCGAAGTGGCGTCCTATCACCGGCGCGATGCCGAGAAGCGGGAAGAGGCCAGGCGTGACCGAAGCCCCGGCGACGCGCTCCGATCGATCGACTCCCTGGAGGGTGTAGCTCCGCTGCGTGTAGGCCTCGGCTCCCATCACCTCGGGATCGGATCGGAGGGCCGACAGCTCCAACCAGGTGATGGGCTGTGACGTGCCTTCGGGGCTCTGGCGCAGCACGACCGCCAGGCGGTCCGCGTCCTGGAAGGGAAGGGGCGCGAGCAGTACCGAGTGCACAGCGCCGAACGCCGCGGCGCTCAGACCGATGCCGACGGTCAGGCAGAGAAGCGGAAATACCATCCCCCTGCGCATCCCCCGGAGCGCGTACCGGGTGTCCCGCGCCCAACCGCCGGCGTCCGCTGCTCGCCGGGCTCTCGCCCGCAGCAGGAAGGCGAGCCGAATCATGTCCCACTGTAGCAGTTGCCGGGCGTACCAGAGGTGCCCGGCGCCGGGCGTCGCGGCCCGGGATCGCGCGGTCGTCAGGTCGGAGAGGAGCTCGGCGGCGGCGTCCCGGCCGAGGAGGGCCCGAAGGAGCGGAGCCACCCAGGACGGCGGGCGTGGTGGGACAGGCCGGCCACGGTCGGTCATGAGAGGACGCCGTGAATGCCGGCCGCAGTGCCGCCGTATCGGCCGACCATGACGGTCATGACGGAGCCAGCCCGTCCCACATACGGCTGAGCGCAGTCCAGGAAGCCTCCAGCGCCTGCCGTCCTTCAGGGGTGAGGTGGAAGTAGCGCCGCGGTGGCGAGCCGAGCTTCTCGGAGGTCACCAAACCCCGATCCTCCAACCGGACCAGCGTCACGTGGACGGTGGCGACCGCGACGTCCCGACCGGCGACCGCGAGTAGCTCGCGGCGGATGGCGTCGGCGAAGGCGTCCTCGCCCAGACGTGCGACCGCCAGCATCGCCAACTGCTGCAGGTCACCCAGAGATGTGCTCATGCACCAACTGTGACATTGTCACAGTGCCCGCGCAACTGCCCCGCTCAGTCCGACCGCTTCCGTCCACCCCGTCCGACAGCAACGCCCCGCCCTCAGTCCGACCGGAGCGCCTCCACCGGATCGATGCGCGTGGCTCGGAGGGCCGGAGCGAAGCTCGCCACAGCCGCGACCGCCACGAGGGCAACGGACGCCAGCGCCAGCGTGAGCGGATCGGACGGACTCACCTCGAAGAGGAAGGCGCGCAGCACCCGCGCCACCGGAACGGCCAGCGCGAGCCCGACAGCCACGCCGAGGACTGCCAGCCGGAGCGACTGACCCACGACCAGACCGCGTACCTGACCCCGCTCGGCGCCGAGGGCCAACCGGACGCCGATCTCACCCCGCCGACCCTGCACGATGTAGGAGATCACGGCGTAGACGCCAAGGGCGCTCAGGAGCAGGGACAGGGCGGAGGCGACGGCCATCACCAATGTGATGAACGAGTCGTCAGCCGTCGACGCCACCACGATCTCCGTCATCGGCCGGACGGCAGTGACGGGTACGCGGGGGTCGATCGCGGTTATCACGTGACGGACGGTCGCTTCCATGACGCTCGGGTCGGTGCCGTCGGTGCGCACAACGAAGTGGAGGAAACGGGGCACGCCCCAGTAGGACCGGCTTCCACCGGGCGGTACGATCGACAGGTAGATCGCGTCCCACACGGGTTCTCGCAGACCTCCTCCCCGTACGTCTCCGACGACGCCCCGGACCGGGGCGAGCGGCGCACCGTAGCTGCTCACTCGGAGCCCGATCGGCTCCTGATCGCCCCAGAAGCGGCGGGCCGCCGCTCCGGAGACGACCACCTCCATCCGTTCGTCATCGAGAGCGGCCCATGAGAGTGCCTCCCCACGAACCGGGATCCCCATGGCCTCGAAGTAGCCCGGCGTGACGAGAGAGACCTGAGCGCAGGGTGGAGGATTGTCGCGGGAAGGTTGGAAGCCTTCGCGGTAGCTCGCGGTACATCCGTCACCCCCGGTCAACGGCAGGTTGTCGACGCCGCCTACGGCTAGAATTCCCGATCGGGACTCCAGCGCCTCCGTGGCCCGCCGATAGAAGGAGGCAGCCGCCCCGTAGTCGGGATACTGTTCGGCCTGTAGGTGCACCTGGAACGTGAGCACGTCTTCGGGCTCGATACCGCTGTCCACGTTGGAGAGATGCCGGTAGCTCTGAAGGAGCAGGGTGGCGCCCGCCAGGAGCACGAGCGAGACCGCGAGCTGGGCTACGACCAGGCTTTGGCGAGCCGTGGCTTGGCGTGGGGAGGCGGTGGTGCTTCGACCGCCCCCTCCGAGACTCGTCGTGAGGTCGGAGCGTCCGATGAGCGGGAGTATTCCGAAGAGGACGGCGAAGATTACGGCCACTGTGGCTACGAAGGCCAACGACACCAACGATGGGGAAACGCCCTCCAGCCTCGGTAACCCTTCCGGCGCGGTCGCCACAAAGGCTTCCGCGCCCAGGGCCGCCAACCCGGCCGCCGCGATTCCGGCGAGTATGCAGAGCACCGTCGCCTCGAAGAGAAGCTGTCGTGCCAGCGCGCCTCGTCCGGCGCCGAGAGCCGAGCGGACGCCGAGCTCCCGAGCTCTGCGCTGGGTCCTGGCCAGGAGGAGGTTCGCGCAGTTGAAGCAAGCGACCAGGAGGAGGAGGCTCACCGCCCCGAAGATGGTCCAGAGCGTTCCCTTGATGTTTCCGATCACGTCGTCCCGAAGAACGGTCGCCACGGTGGTGAAGCCATAGTCCTCCATGAACTGGCGCGAGTAGACGGCGGGGAAGATGTCCGGGAGGGTGGCGCTCAGGCGTGCGAGTTCAGAGTTGAGCGACGCGATGTCGGCTTCCGGCGCCAGCCGGCCGATCGAATTCCACACATGGTTGTTGAGGGGGCGCTCGACGGGAGAGAGGTACAGTGGAGTCCAGAGGTCGACGTCGAGGGAGGCGGTTCTCAACTCCTCCGGCAGGCGCGCGCGGGAAGGGAGCACCCCCACGATATCAAGGCGCTCGTCGTTCACCACGATGGGCTTGCCCAGAACCGCCGGATCCCGGCCGAAGGCTCGGGTCCAGTAACGGTGGGAGATCATCGCTGTCGCGGCGTTCTCCTCGAGACTTTCCTCAGCCGTGAAGGAGCGACCGAGCGCGGGGGCGATGCGGAGCGTCGAGAACATGGCCGGATTCACCGTGGCCGTGCTGACCCGCTCTGCCGGCACGTCGCTGTCCCCTCTGACCACGGTCGCCGCTCCCAGGCGATACAGGCCGATGTCGGAAAGCGACGACACCTCCCGTTCCAGATAGAGATACTGGGCCTTTGCCAGATGCCAGGGACGATCGAACCATCGGGAGGCCGGGACCGCGGATTGAATGCGTACGAGCCGACCCGCGTCGTCGTAGGGAAGGGGTCGCAGGACCACGGATTCAACGACCGTGAACATCGTCAAAGCGGCACCCAACCCCAGCGCGAGCGTTCCGACGAAGAGCGCGGAGTAGCCGCGCGCCCGGACGAGGCTCCGGATAGCGAAGCTTATTTCTCGGGTGAGTCGGTCTCCCGAGGCTAGCCGGTTGGACGCGAGAACGCGGGCACCGAGATAGCGAAGGGCCAGACCGACCACGGCCGCAGCGTGACGTGGCGAGCGGAGGCGGGACGGGCCGCCCCCGAACTCTTCCCTCAGATCGCCCAGAAGCCCTTCGGCAGCCTCGTCGTCAGCGACCGCCCATGCGAGCAGCCGTTCCGTCCACCCATCTCTTCGGCTCATGATTCCACCGCCGCGTCTCCAACCAGTCCGTTTGTAGCCCCCCTCAGTCCGACCTCAGCGCCTCCACCGGATCGATCCGCGTGGCCCGCAGCGCGGGCGCGAAGCTCGCTACGGCCGCGACAGCCACGAGCGCTACGGATGCCAGCGCCAGCGTGAGCGGATCGGACGGACTCATCTCGAAGAGGAAGGAGCGCAGCACCCGCGCCACCGGTACGGCCAGCGCGAGCCCGACCGCCCCGCCGCGGACTGCCAGCCGGAGCGACTGACCCACGACCAGACCGCGTACCTGACCCCGCTCGGCGCCGAGGGCCAACCGGACGCCGATCTCACCCCGCCGACCCTGCACGATGTAGGAGATCACGGCGTAGACGCCAAGGGCGCTGAGGAGCAGCGAGAGGGCGGAGGCGACCCCGAGCAGCAGGGCGATGAAGGAGTCACGTGCCATCATGGTGGCGACCACTTCGCTCATGGGCTGCACGTCGCTGAGCGGTACCCGTGCGTCGACGCCGGCCACCACTTGCCGGGCGATCGGAGCGACCAGCGCGGGGTCCGTACCGTCCGTGCGGACCACAAAGGTGAAGAAGCGGGGCACGTTCCAGTAGCGCACGACGCCCCCCGGCGGGACCATCGACATGTATACCGCGTCCCATGCCGGTTCCCGCGGACCGGCGCCGCGCACGTCTCCGACGACCGCCTGAACTGGAATGTGTGGCGTGCCCCAACTGCTCACGCCTCGCCCCATGCCGTCTTCTTCACCCCAGAAGCGGCGGGCGGTCGCCTCGGCGACGAAGACTTCGAGCCGCTGATCCTCCACCGCGTCCCATGTGGGGCCCTGGCCCCGCACGGGGATGCCCATCGCTTCGAAGTATCCGGGCGACACCAGCATGGAGGGCAGGCACGGTGGTGGGTCGCCCTCCGAGCGCTGATACCCCTCCGGAAAGCTGACGGAGCAGCCATCGAAGCCGCTGAGCGGAAGCGCGCTGACAGCGCCAGCAACGCGGATCGTAGGCTGTGCCTCGAGCTCCGTGATCGTCTGACGGTAGAAAGCAGCGGCCGCAGCGTAGTCGGGATACGCATCGCCGGGCAGAATGACCCGGAAGGTCAGCACGTCATCCGGCTCGATCCCCGTGTCGACGTTGGACAGGTTACGGTAGCTCTGGAAGAGAAGCGTCGCCCCCGCGAGCAGGACCAGGGACGCGGCCAACTGAGCAACGACGAGGACCTGCCGTGCCGCATGGTGACTCCTCGAGACCGTCATCCCCCGGCTTCCGTCTCCGAGAACCCTGGTCAGATTCGAGCGTCCCATGAGGGGAAGCATTCCGAAGAACAGACCGACGCCGAGCGATAGGGCCGCAGCAAGTCCCAGGGACGTGGGCGACAGCGAGACGCTCTCGACGCGGGGGAGCCCGTCCGGCGCCAATGCGGTCAGCGTCTGGGCGCCGAGGTACGCCAGAGCCACGGCGACGACACCGGCAATAAGTGAGAGAAGGGTCGCTTCCAGAATGAGTTGGCGACCCAACGCGCCGCGACCTGCTCCGAGCGCCGCCCGCACCCCGAGTTCGCGTGAACGGCGCTGCGCCCGAGCGAGCGCGAGGTTCGCGCTGTTGAATGCCGCCACCGCTAGGAGTAGCCCGACGGCGCCAAACACGATCCAGAGGGTTCGGGTGATGTCTCCGATCACGTTGTCCTGTAGCCCTTCGGCCATGGTAAAGAAGCCGTATTGCTCCATGAACTGCGCGGAGTAGGCTATGGGGATGGCGTCCGGGAGCCTCTCGCTCAAGCGGCGGAGTTCGGCGTTCAGCGCCTCCACGTCCGAACCCGGCGCGAGACGGGCGACCGACCGGTACTGATGGCTGTTGACCGGTCGTTCGGCCGGCGACACGTAGATCGGTGTCCAGAGATCGACGTCGAGGTCGGCGTTCTGGACTTCCTCAGGAAGGCGAGCGGACGTGGGGAGAACGCCTACGATCTCGATCGACCGGCCGTTGATGAGCATGGTCTGCCCGACGATGGATGGGTCTCCTCCGAAGGCACGGGTCCAGTAGCCGTCCGAGAGCATGACGGTCGCGGCGGCCTGATCCAGACTCTCTGCTGCGTTGAAGGAGCGTCCCAGGGCGGGCGTGATTCGCAGGGCCGTGAAGAGATCCGCGTTTACGTCGGCGACGCTGATCCGTTCAGCCTGTCCGTCGGGCCCGTCCGCGCCCCCGACGGTCGCCACGTTCAGGACATACAGCCCGATGGCCGAGACGGTGGTCAGTTCGTCGCGCAAGTAGAGGTACTGCGCCTTGGCCAGATTCCACCGCGTGTCGGGGCCCATGCCCGGCACGGCCGACTGGATGCGGATCAACTCCTCGGGCTCGTCGTACGGCAGCGGGCGGAGCACCACCGAGTCGAGCACGGTGAAGACCGTCAAGGTTGCGCCCAAACCGAGCGCGAGTGTCGCGACGAAGAGCGCAGAGTATCCACGGGAACGGAGGATGCTCCTCAGCGCGAAGCGGATGTCTCGAACGAGACCGTCTCCGGAAGCACCTCCTCCACCACCGACGAGGCGCGGGACGAGATATCGGAGCGCGAGACCCAGCACGACCACCTTGTACCGGAGCGTTCGCAGTGGCGAGCGGCCCTCTCCCAACTCCTCCTGCACATCCCCCAACAAACCCTCGACGGCTTCGTCATCCGCAACCGTCCATGCGAGGAACCGCTCCGTCCACCCGTTGTTCTGGCTCATGATTCGTCCACCGCCTCCTCGAGTCCCGTCCACACATTGACCAGAGCCGTGCGCGCCTCGCGCAGCGCCACCGTTCCCTCGTCCGTCACCGCGAAATAGCGTCGGCTCCTGCCGCCCCGCGCCTCGGTCGCGGAGCCGAGGTGAGAGCGGAGGTATCCCTTCTTGACAAGGCGATCGAGCGTGATGTAGACCGCCCCGCGCGATGCGTCGCGCCCCGCCCTGCGCTCCAACTCGTCGCGGACGGCCATTCCATACGCGCCGTTGCCGAGCCGGATCACCGTCCAGAGGAGCATCTGCTCGAGTTCACCCAGATACGTCACCTTGTTGCCCATCCGCGCTCTCCGTTTGTGTCTACATAATTACCATCATGGTGTATACATAATTGACGTGGGCGGCGAGCGAAAGGTTGCGTCGGAGCGGGTCGCTGCCGACGATTCCGCATGCGGACCCTACTCAGCTTCGTCGTCGCCTTTTTCGCCACGCTGGCGCTCACCCTCCTGCGGCCGGAGCCCGACTCCCCCGTGTGGACGCTCGCCGTCGGACCCATGGGGGCGGGCTTCCTGGCGGCCATCGTCGTCGGCATGCGCGAGCCGTTGCCCCAGGATCTGGTAAAGGCGGGCATCTTCACCGGAATCGGCCTGTTCTTGTTGAGCCGGGGGATACCCACGTGGATGGTCTGGCCGGTGATTGTCGGGCCGTGGGTGGGCCTGGCGGTGAATCAGTTGCGCGGACGGGCCGACGCCATCGATTCTTGAACGCGGGCGCGGGGTGGTGTCACACCGCAACCTTTTCAGGCGTACCTACGTCTGAATAAGGACACACCGGTGCAACAGAGACGAGGATGGGGACGATGAGCAGATTCCTGGGAGCGGACGTGACGGCGCTGGCTTCGATTGCCGGCGGGACCTTGTTGGGCGGCCTTGCCACGGCGGCGCTGCTCTCCGGATCAAACCATCAGGATCGAGGCCCGCGTGAGCACGCTGTCGACGTCGCGTGCGCCGCCGAGGTCTCCCCTCGCATCATCGTCAGCCACAACTCCTCGTCCAGCTCACGGGTCGTGGTCGCGCCGAACGTCCGGATCGGGATGGGCTCGTCGTGCGCCGAGGGCGCCCGGGAGATCCACATCCGCAGCGATCGCGGACATCGGGACGCCGTCTTCTCCTTCGAGGTCCAGGGGATGGACCAGGACGCTCGGGAGCGGATGGAAGAGGCGCGGGAGCGCATCGCGGAAGCCCAGAAGCGCATGGAGCGCGCCCAGGTGCGCGTCGAGGCGGCCCGGGAGCGCATGGACCGCACGCGGGTCGAGCGCCTCCGCCGCGGTGACGACATCACCCGCGAGGCCGCTTCGCTCGAAGCGCTGCGGTCGGCGGAGAAGATCCTCGAGCAGCGTCTCCGGTCCCTGGAAGGCCAGGGCCTCGAGGAGTTGAACGAGATCCGCGAGCGGATGGCGACGATGGAGATCCGACTGAGCCAGGACCTGGATCAGGGGCTGCGTGAAGACCTCGTCCGCGAGATGCGTACGCTGCGGGTCGAGCTGGATCGGGCGCAGGCCGAGGCGCGCGGGAAGGGGAACTGATCGCGGTGGTGTGAGCGCTCCCGGTTGCGGGGCGCTGCCGGTGGGATCTAGTGAACAAGGGGCTGGCCGTCCGGTTTTGGATGGCCGGCCCTTGGGTTTTTCGGGTCGCGAGGGTGGCGGCGGCGGTGTCGTCCTGCGTGCGCACACCAGTGATCTCCAGGCTTCGCAGGGGGAACGTCCGCCGTTTGTCACGTGTAACGTGACAGGTGACGATGTGAGATGATTCGAAGTTTTCGCCACAAAGCGCTCAGACGCATTTATGAAAAGGGCCAATCGCGGGGCCTCCCCCCGCCGATGCTTCCGAAGCTGCGAATCATTCTCGCCGACCTGGACCAGGCCCAGGGGCTCGGGGACATGAACCGCCCCGGCTACAAGCTCCACCCGCTGAAGGGAGAGCTGAAAGGTTTACATGCAGTATGGGTGACCGGAAATTTTCGGGTGACGTTCCGCTTTGAGTCGGATGAACCGTGGGACGTCGACTTCCGTGACTATCATTAGAAGGAGCAACATATGGCGATGCACAATCCGCCCCATCCCGGCGAGCACGTTCGGCTCACGTGTTTGGAGCCGCTTGGTTTGAGCGTCACGGAGGGCGCCAAGGCGCTCGGAGTCTCCCGGAAAACGCTCTCCGAGTTGGTCAACGGCCACTCGGGCGTGTCGCCGGACATGGCCATCCGGCTCAGCAAGGCGTTCGGGTCCTCGGCCGAGCATTGGCTGCGACTGCAGATGGCGTACGATCTCTGGCACGCCAAGCAACGAAACGCGGATCTGGAGATCGAGCGCTTGGTCCCCGTGTGACCCCGGAGCCCCTCCCGTGGGCGCGTTGCGCGCTACTCGCGCGCGGGGGATTGCGGACCGCCGTCCAACCTCAGCGACCGTAAGAGTAGGGCACGATAGGGCGTGTCGAGCCGCCGACCAGGGACGACGCCTCGGACCCACCCACGGTCGAACGGAGCCCAGAGGATCACGTTTCCGGATGACCGGTCCCGCGTGACGCCCCACTGTTCACCACCGATCCGGACGTCGTGCAGGTTCGGTGGCAGGGAAAAGAAGGGTCGGAGCGGCTCGGAGGGGGCGGGAGTTGTATCGGGCCGCTCGATCACGATGAACTCGGCAATGAACCGTCGTTCCGTCGGATCGATTGGGGCCGGCCCAGTCACCCGTACGGCCTTCGTTCGCCATTCCCGAGGCGCGGCTGCGTCCCGGACAGCGACGACGCAGTCATCGTGATAGGAAGATGTCAGAGGCCACCGCTCGAACGTCTTTGTCATCGGTTCCCCAGCGGCTCTAGCCATTCGCCGGAGCCGCCCGAGCCTGCTTGCGGGCAGCCGTCTTGATCGCCGTGAAGTCGAGAGGCCCGGCATCCCCGCTGGCCTCTCCGGCGATCAGCGCCTGGCGAAGCGCCTCCACCTTCTGTTCATGCTCCTCAAGCAGCCGCAGGGACGCCCGCACAACCTCGCTTACGGAGCCGTAGCGTCCGGCCTCGATCTGCTGGCTGATGAACCCGTCGAAATGATCGCTCAGGGTAATGCTGGTGTTCTTGGCCATGGACAACCTCCTTGTACCACAGAATACCATTTACTGGTATCGTCGATCAACCACCAGTCGTTGGGAAGCGGGGCGGGGTGGTGGGTCTCAGTAGTGTGGGCGCTGCCGGAGTCGCGTAAGGTCGATCTCCCCTACGCCTCCGCCCGCAACGCCTCCACCGGACTGATCCCGGCAGCGCGCCGCGCGGGCAGCCAACTCGCCAGTAGCGCCACGACCGACAGCGCGACGGCGACGCCGCCGAACGTGAGCGGATCCATCGGGCTCACCCCGTAGAGGAGCGTGGCCATCAGGCGGGTCACGCCCGCGGAGATGGCGAGGCCGACGCCGACGCCGATCAGCGCGAGCCGCATCGCTTGTCCCAGGACCATGCGACTCACGTCTCCAGTCTCGGCGCCCAGGGCCATGCGCACGCCGATCTCGCGCGTCCGCTGCGACACCACGTAGGAGATGACGCCGTAGATGCCGACCACGCCGAGGAAGAGCGCGACCCCGGCCGCGATGCCCAGCATGATGAGCGTGAAGGAGGTCTCGGCCATGGAGCGTGAGAACAGCTCGTCCAGAGTGTAGACGCTGGCCAGCGGCAGGTTGGGGTTCACGTCCCGGACGGCGGAGCGGGCGCCCGCCATCAGCGCAGTGGGCGCGCCGCTGGCCGCCCGCACCACGTACGCCAGGGAGCGGCTGGCAAACTCCTCCTGGCCGTAGAAGTCCGCCAGGATCTGCGGCCAGTACACGATGGCTACGGGATCCCGACCGACGCCGTCGTCGTACGCGGCCCCCGCCACGCCCACCACCGCGAACCAGGGCCCGACTTGGTCCCCGGGGTCGAGGCGCCGGACGCGCTGCCCGACCGCAGCCGCCGCGCCGCCCCACTCCTCCTCTGCCAACGTTTCGCTGACCACGACGACCCGGGAGCGGTCGTCGATGTCGGCCCACGTGAGGTCGCGCCCGGCCAGGATCCTATTGCCCATGGTGGAGAAGTATTCCGGGCCGATGAACTTGTAGCGCCGGATGGGTGGAAGCTGACCGCTGACCACGGGATTCGTTTCCGCTTCCAGTGCGTCGTTGCTGTCCCACCGGTCCATCGTGACGGAGGACGTGAACGCCGCCGACGCCACCCCCGGCATCGCCTGAATCGAACGCAGGATGGTCTGATGCGCTTGACCGACCTCGCCGCCATCGGCGATCTCGGCGGTCGGGATGGACACCCGGAACGTGAGGACCTCCTCGGCGTCGGTGAAGCCGGGCTCCACTGCACGGAGCGCCTGGAAGCTCCGGACCATCAGACCTGATCCGGCCAGCAGGACGAGCGCGAGGGCCATCTGGGCAACGACGAGCGCATTGCGCGCCATGTGTCGCTCGCGACCGGCGCTTCCGCCGCGTCCGCCTTCTTTCAGGGCCGTGACCAGGTTGGCCGTCCCGAACCGGAGGGCGGGCAGGAGGCCGAACAGGGCGCCAGCCAGGATCGAGATCACGAATGTGAAGCCGAGTACCACCGGGTCGATGCCAATCTCGGCCAGGCGGGGCAGGGAGTCCGGACCGAGCGCGACCAGAAGCTTCAGGCCCGCCGCCGCGAGAGCCAGACCGAGGATGCCCCCCGCAGCCCCGAGCACTACGCTCTCGAGGAGCAGTTGCCCGGCGATCTGTCCACGCCCGGCACCCATGGCGGTGCGCACGGCCATCTCCCGCTCCCGGCTCTCCGCTCGGACCAGAAAGAGGTTGGCGACGTTCGCGCAGGCGATGAGCAACACGATGGCCACGGTGCCCAGAAGCACCCAGAGCACGTTGCCGACATCCCCCACCACATCTTCTTTGAGCGGTCGAACGAGCGGGCCGAATCGGGCCTGCTCCAGGATCGTCCGGTTGATCCCGCCCGGGTAGCGCTCGGTGGCCTCGGGGCCCATCCGTGCCACGTCCGCGTTGGCGCTCTCCAGCGTGGCGTCCGGCTTCAACCGAGCCACCGCCTGGAAGCTGAAGTTGCTGACATTGACCGTGGCGGGGTCGAACCGGAAGGGAATGAAGACGTCCGGATCGGATTCGAGAAAGCGGAGATCGGCGGGTAAGACGCCGATGATCTCCCTGGGCCGTCCATCCATCGTGAGGGTCTGCCCGAGAACGTCGGGCGCTCCGCCCATGCGGCGCTGCCAGTAGCCATGGGTCAGGATGGCGGTTTCCGTCCCGCTCGGGCTGTCCTCCTCCGGTGTGAACACCCTCCCCAGTTGCGGCTGGACGCCGAGCAACGGGAGCGTCTGATGCGTGACCATCATCACCCTGACCTGCTCCGGCTCGCCGAGCCCGGTGACGGTGGCGCCGTTGTCGTCCCACATGCCGATCGACTCGAACGCCCGGCTGTTCTCCGCATAGTAGAAGTGGAAGCCGGGCGACTGGTTCACTTCGTCGAAGCCGAGCCCCGGCGCGGTGTGCCAGACGCCGACGAGCCGGTCGGGATCGTCGAAGGGGAGCGGCTTCAGGAGCACCCCGTTGACCACGCTGAAGATGGCGGCGTTGCTACCGATACCCACGGCCAGGGTGAGCACCGCCACCGCGCTGAAGAGCGGGGCCCGGGTGAGCTTGCGGAGGGTGTAGCGGAGTTGGTGCGCGAAGCCGTCCATAGTGCCGTGCCAGGCCAAGGTCAGTGTTGGCCGGACCTACGGAGGGAGGGAGCGGGTGGTTTCGGGGCCCCCTCCCGTCACCTCCCCCCGCCGATCTGCTCCTCGCGCTCCGCTACCCTACGAGCTGCTCCTCGCGCTCCGCTACCCTACGAGCTTGGAGCTGTTCGCCAACCTGGTGGCAAGTTCGAGTCGAGTGCTGCGGGCATCGTCGTCAACGCCGACGGGGAAGCCTGTGATATTTCCGTGACGCTCGATCGGTGTGTCGTCCCGGAGAAAGGACACCGGTAGGTCGTCGAGTGCGTCGAGTGCCAGTTCTGCTCGAGCCTTGACGTCTCGACCTTGCAACTCACTCACCTGCATCCCAAGCGCCATCCGCGTCGCCGAGTCAGTGTCACGGATGTCGAACACTGAGAGATCAGACCGATTTCCAGGATTGAATCCACCAGGCTTGACCCGCTGGTTGGCCGAAGAGAAGTGACCCTTCTGGAAGAGGAACCGTGCGAGATCAGACACGGACCTACCTAGAACAAACGCCGCAACTCGGAAATAACTGTCTCCGGCACCTCGTCCCCAAAGATCTCAACGCCCCGGATGCGACGCCGCGGCGCCACCGTCGCGAATACCAGTTTGGCACCTGGGTAGACCAAGACGCTGAAATTGGAGTCCGGTGTGGGAAACCAGTCGAGGGATATCGTACCCTCCTCCCCCGGGGCCACCTCTGGACTCGGGAACGCTACCGGCAGCGTCTTGAGGAAGTCCCTGGCGGTGGCGAACACTTCAACGTTGACGGGCTCCGCCTCGCCCCCGTCCCACCCCGCCTGACCACACTCACGAAAGAGTTCGTACAACTGGCCAAGCGCGACCCACCGACGTGCTGACCGAAGGTTGACCAAGGCACGGACCAACGAGTCAGCTACCCGCATCGCGTCTGGGCCGACGGCGGATGGGGGATCTGCTGGGTAACCTTGAGATGTTTCTCTACGCCGCGAAATCAGCATTAGTCACATAAGGCAAGTGTGGCGTCGGTTACCCCTGAGAAAAACACTCGATTCTTGAGATCCCGAAGGTCCGACAAGGTTCCCCATAGCTCAGAGTCATCGACAGAGAACGAACCCTCCAGATACGCATCGATGTCAAAGATCACCCCGATTCGGTCATCATCCACATCGTCAGCCAGCGCGTGGACAACGTTCACGGCTGCACCGGATACCGCGTCATGGAGTGTCTGCCGAAAAAGGAAAGATGACACGGCCTGCGGCCAACGGTCCGGCGGATCGGGTATTCCGTAGAAGTAGTCGTTCAGATCGGAGACGGGATAGGGCAACCGGATGTGGTTGATATAGCGCACGCCGAGACGAGTCGAAATCGTCGGACAAAAGGCCTCACGATACGACGCCCACACCCCCTTGGCGTCCTGAACCAAATCTTCCCACGACCGGTACGGTTCGAGACGGCTGACGCCGATCCCATTAGTGCGCAGCTGTACGATCTGGGAGTGGGTTTCAGAGACTGCCCGATAGCCGTTGGGCCGGGTCTGGTGATCGTGCGCTGTGAGGCCCTCGGGTCCGAGGTCGAACTCGCCTCGGAACTCGTATCCTGCGTGGACCACGGGGAAGCCAAGATCGTGGGCCAGGGACTCGAGGACCTCCAACGACTCCGGGCCCATCGGGGGCACCCGGATGTCGATCACCGCCTCCCGGATGGGAGCCTTCCGAAGGGGCCGGGGTTCAGGCATGCTCAGAGCTAACCACCAGCTAGCTGTCCGACAAGAGACACCTTCTCTCGGTCGACAGGTCCTGGGATTCCGTCTATTGGTTACGCGGCCCCCTCCCGTTACCTCCCCCCGCCGATCCGCTCCACCCGCTCCACCCACGTCTCCCCGTCCGTGATCCAGGACGGGGCGGCCTCTCCCTTCAGGTAGTGTCCGAACCACTGCATGATGCGCCGGTGGTAGTCGATCTGTTGCGCCTTTTCGCTCAGCCCGTGGCCGGCGCCGGGGTACACGAGCATCACCACCGGCTTTCCTGCGCGCCGAGCGTAGTTGTAGTACTCGAGTCCCTGACGGAAGTCGACGACCCCATCGTCATCTCCGTGCATGAGCAGGACGGGCGTCTGCAACTCGTGGATGAAGTTCACCGGCGAGCTTTCGAGATGGCCTTCGAGGTCTTCCCACGCGGGCCGCGCCATGCGCGCCTGGCCGGTCTCCCAGTGTCCGCTCTCCGGGAGCCCCCCCGACCAGTGAACGGCACCCATGAAGGAGATGAAGTCGGTGATGGCCGCCCCAGCCACCGATGCGGCGAAGCGGTGGGTCCGGGTCGGCAGGTACGCCGCTTGGTACCCGCCCCACGAATGCCCGATCAAGCCCATGGCGTCCGGGTCGACATGGCCGGTAGCGACTGCCGCATCCAAGGCGCTCTCGACGGCGTCGAGGGCGGACGGCCCCGGGCGACCGGGCTCGTACACGATGTCGGGCATCAGGACGAAGTACCCGGCCTGTGACCATGCCTGGAAGTCGTAGTAGTCGCGCTCGTCGGGGATCTGGTAGCGGTGGAGGCCGTCCGAGAGGCGTTCGTACTGGTACAGGATGAGCGGGTAGCGGCGGCCTTCCACGAAGTCCGCCGGATAGGCGAGGATGGCCTGAAGGTCGTGCCCCGCCTCGGTCGTGTAGTCCACCAACTCCGTGCGCCCCCACGCGAAGTCCGCCTGGAACGGGTTGGTCTCCGTCACCTGTGTAAGGTCGGAGAGCCGCGCGTTCCCGACGAACCAATCGGGCGAGTCGTCCCAGCGCTCCACGCGGATCGCGTACAGGTCCGCGTCGGCTGCGCGGACCAAGCCGGACACGGCGGCATCCTCGGACAGCAGTTCGTCTACGTGTCCGTCACGGAGCCGAGCGTACCCTGCCGCTTTCGTGCGGGTATCAAACGTCCGCAGCCAGAGCGCCTCGTCCGCCTCCACTTCCGGGTCATCGAAGAAGCCCGCGTCCAGATCCAGGTTCACTGCGCGATACCGGACGCCCCGAGGCGCCCCGTTCGTCATCCGCTCTACGGAGCCGGTGCCCAGGTCGGCGGACCAGACATCGTACTTGTCGTAGAGATAGGCTCTGCTTCCGTCCGACTGCCACGCGGCAACACCCCAGGACGGACGCGGTCCGGGGTAGTCGTAGTCCGCGAGCGGCTGGAGGGCACTGAGGCTCCCGGACGGGTCGAGCGGGGTCCGCCGCAGGGTCGCCAGATCGACGGCCACCCAGCTCGAATCCTCGAAGAGGAGCGCGGAGGTGCCGGTCGGGTTCGCCTCGGGGGCGGCCTGGACCCCTCGCGCCAGTAGGTCCCGACCTCCGTCCTTTACGTCCACGCGGTACCAGTCGGCCGCGGAACTGCCGAAGCGCCGCTCGAACAGGTACGGCGAGTAATCCGGCTCCAGGGCCCAATGGCCGCCCTCCAACACCTGGACGGATTCCTGGATGTCCCGTCCCAGGACGACCACGGCGTTCGAGTCGCGGTGCCACACGGCCGCCCGCGTCATCCGCGCGATCCGGTTGGCCCCGAACTCCTGTGCGCGGATGATGTCGTCGTCGTTCCAGTGCCAGACCTGGACGTCGGCTTCTTCGTCGTCCGTGTCGGCTTCCTCCGAATCGCCGTTCTCGCTGTCCCCATCGGGGTCACCGTCGGAGTCGTCTTCGTCGCGCTGGCTGTCGCTTTCGCCGTCCGGGCTACCGTCGGACTCGTCCTCGTCGCCGTCTGCGACCGCCGCCTCCGGGTCCATCGTCCACGGCCGTACTCCGAACTCGATGATGCGCCCGTCGTCGTGGAAGCGTATCCCCCGGAAATCAGTGATGCGCAGGGAATCGCCTAGTTCGGACCGCCCGGCGCTGGAGAGAAGCTGGAGGGTCGGCCCCTCGCTCGTGTCGTCCCAGACCAGGATGTCGTGCGTCTCGTCTTTCATGCCCTCGACCGTGCGTGTCCGCATGACGGCCAGGCGGTCGGTGTCCTCGTCCCACGTGAGCCCCTCGTACCTGGCATCCCGCGAGTCGAGCGTCCGTATCGTACCCGCCGCTGGGTCGATCAGGGCCACTCCGTTGGCGGTGCCCCACGCGGTTTTCAGGGTGATGGCGAGTCGGTTGGCGTCGTCCTGCCAGGAAAAGGCGTCCACGCTCCCGACGAAGAGGGGGTCGGCTCCTCCGGGCCTCTGGACGAGAAGATCAGCGCCTACGCTGTCGCTCGGCGCATGACCGAGAATGGCGAGCCACGCGCCGTCGTCGCTGAAGGCGTAGGAGCGCATGGGTACGAGTACGGTATCGTGCCCCGAACGGAGGTCCACGAGGCCGAGGCGGTCGTGGACGGGCTCGTCGGCGGCCTCCTTCTCTTCCTGGGAGACGGACTGCGAAAACGCCATCCAGCGGCCGTCCCCGCTGAACGCCGGGCGGGTCGCGTGCGGGAACGTCCGCTCGTCACCACCGACCTCTCTGAGCCGGACTTCGAGCGAGCGGTCGACGCGGGAAATCGAAGTTGCCGTCCACGTCCCCTGAGGATGGAGCTCGATGCGGCCCAGGCGCTCCCATTGGCCGAAGTCGTCAGGGGTGAGGACAGGGCGGGCTTGGGCCGCCAGTGCGGAAGCGGCGAGCGGCGTTGCAATGAGCAATGCGGCGGTAAGAGCGCGAAGATTCATGGAGCGGGCGGGTTTTGGGAGTTGTGAAGCGACGCGGGCATGCCGCCGAGCACGGGATACCGGTCAACCTGCGGCGCGTCACCCGCTCGCG
Organism: Gemmatimonadota bacterium; assembly: GCA_029262115.1. GTDB lineage: Bacteria > Gemmatimonadota > Gemmatimonadetes > Longimicrobiales > Gaopeijiaceae > JAJCZZ01. The sequence continues at coordinate 145,989 of JAJCZZ010000090.1, forward strand.
CGAGGGGCCATGACCGTCCTCCGGCTACTCCTCTCGCAAGACGGTCGCCGGCGCGGTCCTCCCTGCTCGGAGCGCCGGACTCAACGCGGCCAACATTGCCGCGACCAGGACGCCCGCCGCCGGGGCACCGAACGCCATGGCGGACAGCGCGTCCACGCCGAACAGGAGCGCTTCCAGGAGCCGGACCCCGGCTGCGGCCGCCACGGTGCCCACGGCGACGCCGATGAGCGCGAACGTCAGTCCCGAGCGGAGGATGCGTGACACCACGTCCCACCGACGGGCTCCGAGAGCCAGACGAACCCCGATGTCCCGCCGCCGTCGGGCGACGTCGTTCGCCAGGACGGCGTGAATACCGACGCCGGCCAGGCCGGTGGCCAGGGCCGCCATGGCCGCGAGCAGCCCCATCGTGACCCAGGCGATGCCGTAGGCGTCCCGAACCACACCCGCGAGCGGTCGCACCGCGCCGACCGCCACGCTCGGGTCGGTATCGGCCACGAGCCGCCGAAGGGCGGCGCCCACGCCCGCGGCCGGGCCGGTCGCACGGACCACGAGCGCGGCGCGTCCCTCGCCCTGCTCCCGGAGCGACACGAAAAGGGCCGGGCGCTCCGGCCCGATCAGGTCATCGGAGCGGAAGTCGGCCACCACCCCGACCACCGGAAGGAAGGTCTCCCACGCGTGGGGGTCGATCGCGACCGTCCGTCCCACCGGATCCTGTCCGGGCCATAGCATATCAGCCAACGTCCGATTGACCAAGACGGCGGAAGGCTCGTCGCTCCGCTCGGTGGAGCCGAGCAGTCGACCGCTCATGAGATCCACGCCCATCGCTTTGAAGAAGCCTTCGTCGACGGCGAACCGGTCGGCGCGGACGGCCACGTTGACTTCGACCTGTGCGCCTTCCGGGTTGACCGGCGTGACCGGGGCGGTCTGGTCCAACGGCAGGACGGCGGTCATTCCCGCGGAGGACACCCCGGGCAGAGCGGCCGCCCGCGCGACCAGCTCGGTCTGGAGCGCCGCCAACTGACTCCGATCGCGCACCAGATCGGTTGGAGGGGATACGTACGCGGCGGTCACACCGGCGGGGTCGAAGCCGAGCGGTACGTCGCGCAGGTTGGCGACCGACTGGATGAGCAGGACGGCCGCAACCAGGAGGATGGTGGCCAGGGCCGACTGGACGGAAATCAGCACCCGCGGCTGGCCCCCACGGGGTCGGATGTTGCTGTGGACGCCCCGCCGATCCGCCGCGACGAATGCCGCGATCGGCACGGCGGTCAGGACGAACCAGGACAGGAGGGTCGACGCAGTCAGGAAGACGAGCACCGCTGGCGAGGTCCAGGACGACCGGACAACCGCCACCTCCGGAGGGAAAAGGCCAGCCAGGGCACCCGCGGCCGGGGCGGCCACGGCTACCCCCCCAACGGTGCCGAGGACGGCGAGGAAGGCGCTCTCCGTGGCGAGCTGCCGGATGAGCCGACCGCGCTCGGCGCCCATGGCGCGCCGAACCGCCAACTCCTTCCTCCGCTCGATCGCTCGGGCAATCAGCATGTTGCCGATGTTCAGGGCGCCGATGAGAAGGAGCATGACCGTGCCTCCCATCAGCATGAACAGCGGCGTGCGCAGCATGTCCCGCTGCTCCGCACGGGCTACGCGCACGGTGGCGTCCTGCATGTAGTCCGGACGGTAGAAGAACGGAAACATCTCCGAGAGACGACGCCCCAGAGACCGGAGCGTAGCCTGACCGTCCTGGGCTGTGGCACCCGGCCGCAGCACGCCGACCATCGCGTAGCTGATGTCGGGAAAGAAGTCCGGATCGGCGGGGTTGAGAAGGGCGGGGACCCAGACGTCGGTCGCCTTTCCGGGGGCCCTGCCGCCCTCGCCCTGGATGCCTACGATGGTTCGGGGCACCCCGTTGATGTCGATACGGGAGCCCAATGCGGTCGGATCGCCGCCGAGCTCGCGTTCCCAGAAGCCGTGGCTGACCACGACGGGCGGCTCGCCACCCGGTTGTGCCTCTTCGACCAGGAAGCCGCGACCCAGGTGGGGCTGCACACGCAACTGCTCGAAGAGCTCGGGACTGATGTAGGCACCGGACACGCTGGTCGGCTCCCCGCCGCCGGCCGCCGCGGTGAATGCATCAAGCCGGTAGACACCCATGACGTCGAACGCCTGCGTGTCAGTCTGGAAGATATAGAGCTGCCCCCGGGAGAACTCGTTGCCGGGCCAGAGCGCCAGCGTCCTCTCCTCGTCCGCCCACCAGTCGGTAGCCCGGAACGTCCCATCGATCACGCTGAAGACCGCCGTATTGGTGCCGAGGCCGAGGGCCAGGGTGGTGGTCACGGCCACGGTCAGGAGGGGCCGACGTAGCGCCACGCGAACGGCCCAGCGAAGGTCGGCCCCAAGGGTTCCGCCCCGACCCGCCGAGGGTCGTCCGTCCAGACCGAGCATCCGGTGGGCGAGGAGGCCCACAGTACCTGCCACCCGTACCACACGTCGCACGGGAGCTTCCCGCGCTGGTCGCGCATGCGCTGATACCCCTCGCTCAGGTCTCCCAGGGCCGCCTGCCCCCAGAGCCCCTCGCCCAGGGCTCGCTCGAGCAGCGCCTCGGCCCAACGCGGTGGCGCCGCCCGGCGACTCATGCCTGATCCAGGTTGGCTTCCAACCCGGACCACAGAGCCAAGAGCGCCGCACGTGAATGCCGGAGCGCTTCCTGCCCGACCGGGGTGACCGTCAGATAGCGGCGCGGCCTCCCGCCCCGGGGCTCGGAGGCGTCGCCGGAGTGGGATTCGATCAGCCCTTTGCGTTCGAGCCGATCGAGCGTCGTGTACAACGAGCCGCTGGACGGCGTCCGCCCGGTCACCTCCTTCATCTCGTCACGGACGGCAAGCCCGTAAGCATCCGCGTCGAGTCGCATGATCGACAGAAGGACCATCTGCTCGAATTCGCCGAGATAGGCAGTACTCATCGTCCCCGTCCCCTAAAGGTCTTCGACGCATGGAGCCGGCCCACCCGTCTCGGACCTTCCTCAGGTCCAAGGCGATGTGAGACCTCTACGGCACCGGGCCGCGCTCCACCCTCGATGAATGATACTCACAATGTGAGGATGTGGGGAGGTGGTGGGGAGATTCTTGTTGGACGCCCTTCCCCTCAGGGCTCATCAGGAATCAGAGTGGGTTCATGTTGAGGTCTCCGCTGAGGGTCCGGCAGCACTCGCCTGACGGCTCGCGCTCCGCGTCGGCATTGTGGGCCGGCAGCAGAATCCCAAGACGTTAGGGTGCGCCGTGCAAAAAGGTGGCGCGTTCTTGCAGGTGGAAGTCCTGCCGAGGCAGTTGGCGGTACTGAGGTTACCGACCCCGAGCAGTACGGCGTGTGGTGATTGCCAAAGCGGACGGTGGTGAGCGCTCGCTCGGGATCCCGACGATTCGGGACCGGGTGGCACAGACGGCCGCGAAGCTGGTGCTGGAACCGATCTACGAGGCTGATTTTGAGCCGAACGCGTATGGGTACCGTCCCAAGCGTGGGGCACTGGATGCGGTGAAGGAAGTACAGGCGGCGATCCTACGA
>JAJCZZ010000091.1 GCA_029262115.1 Gemmatimonadota bacterium
GGGGCCCCCGCCCCCCCCCCCCCCCCCCCCCCCCCCCCCCCAAACCCCCCCCCCCCCCCCCCCGCGCCCCCACCCCCCCCACCCCCGCCAAGCTGACTGGTGCCGTGGCCGCCCGCCCCCGGAGGCCCGGCCGTGGGCACCTCACGCCAGCGAGGGCTCCGATTGCGCGTAGCAATCGAGCGACGCACCCCCGCGAAGCCAGCCGACGCCCGCCCCTCAGCCGCGGAGCGGCCCGAGTCGGCGGGAGGTACCCACGACCGGGCCCCACCCAAAACGCCCCCTACTCGCTCCGCAACGCCCGCACGGGATCCACCCGCGACGCCCGCATCGCCGGCACGAGAGCCGCAACGAACGCAACCGCCCCCAAAACGACCGGAATCCCCAAGAAGGTGGCGACATCCGTAGATGACACGCCGTAGAGGAACCGCGCGATCAACACGCTCACTGCAGCGGCCATGACCATCCCCACCGCGCCCCCGACCATCACAAGTCGCATCCCGCCGCCCACCGCCAAGGCGGTCACGTCCCGGGCGGAGGCGCCCAGCGACATGCGGATGCCGAGCTCCCGTGTGCGTTTCGACACGGCGTAACTCACGACGCCGTAGATCCCCACGGCGGATAGGGTGAGCGCCAGGCCGCCGAACACGGTCAGAAGGAGCGCGGCCATTCGGGGAGGGAACAACATGAGCGCCAGATGCTGGTCCATGGTCTTCTCCTCGAAGATCACCAGGTCCGCATCCACCTGATTCACGACATCCTTCGTGGCGGCCAGCAGTTGCTCATTGGACGCCCCCGCCCCCCGCACGATGAACTGAGCGTCGAGGCCGGTGTGCTCCTTCATGGCTCGGTACACCATGGCGCGTGGGGCCTCGCCGAGCGTGCGCACCTTGGCGTCGCGGGCGATCCCGACGATCGCGATGTCGAAGTCACCACCGGGACGGCCGAGCGACATGCCCAACACGTCCTGTTCCGGATAGAAGCGGCGGGCGAACGCTTCGCTGACAACGGCTACATCCGGACCGGTCACGTCGGCGTCCGTGAAGCCCCTGCCTCGCACGACCTCGACGCCCATCACGTCGAAGTACGAGGGGCTCACCCACGCATCATCGATGTCGTAGTCGCCGTCCGGCTTGTTGGAGCGCACGCCGGGCAGCATGAAGCGGTTCGTCTGGACACTGCTGCCCAGAGGCGTGCGGTCCGTACGCGCTACCCGGTCGATGATCGCGTCAGCCAAGAGCCGCTCCTCGAGCGTGCGCACGAGCTCCGCTTTCTCCTCCGGGGTTTCGTAGCCCGACAGCTCGGGCATCGGCCAGATGAGGGCGGCCGGGCCGGTGTCGAAGCCGGTGTCGATCGCCTGAGCCTTCTGCAGGCTCCGTACGAAGAGGCCGGCACCGATGAGGAGCACGAAGGACAGCGCCACCTGCCCGACCACGAGCACGTTCCGAAGGTTGAAGCGTCGACGGCGCTCGCCTGTCGCCTCGTTCTTCAGGGTGGGCGCGATGTCCGGATCCGTCGCCTGAAGCGCGGGGGCCAGCCCGAAGAGCAGTCCGGCAGCGAGCGACACGACGGCTGTGAAGGTCAGGACGGCACCGTCGATCCCGATGTCCATGGTCAGGGGTACGGGAATCGGCGGCTGGAAGGCCATGACCGCGTCCAGCGTCCACCGCGCAACGAAAACGCCGGCTACACCGCCCATGATTGCCAGCAGCGTCGTCTCGACCATGAGCTGCCGGATGAGGGCGCCGCGGCCGGCACCGAGCGCGAGGCGCACCGCGATCTCCTTCCTCCGATCCTCCGCGCGGGCGAGCAGGAAGCTGGCGAGGTTCGCGCAGGCGATCAGCAGCACGAGCCCGACGACCCCCAGCAACAGCCCCGCGACCGGAACCAGTGCTCCGTCCACGATCGGATGAACCGATACGTCCTCGCTCGGAATCACCGACATGATCCGCTCGGTGTTGGTGTCGGGGAACGTCTCGGCCAGGCCGCGCGACACCGCGTTTACCGCGGCGTCGGCTTGATCGGCGGTCACACCCGGGCTCAGGCGTGCCTTCAGGAACAGACTGCGGCTGCTCCGGCGTGTGAGTTGGTCGCCGCTCCCGTCGACCGCCATGTGGTCCGTGACCATGAGGGGCGCCCAGAACGCCGCCATGAGGACGGGCAGGCTTCCGCGGAACTCTTCGCCCGCCACGCCTACCACAGTGTAGGGTCGTCCGTTCAGGCGGACCTCCTGCCCGAGAACGTCCGGGTCTGATCCATGGTCCTGGGTCCAGGTCCGGTACGAGAGCATCACGACCGGGTGAGTGCCGGGCGTAGCGTCCTCCTCGGGCAGGAAGGCGCGTCCCAGTTCGATCGGTAGGCCCAGCGTCTGGAAGTAGTCCCACGACACGAGTTCGCCGAACGCGACCGCGGGACCGTCGTCCCGATCGACCCGCGCAATGAGCGAACGGCTGGCGACGACGCTTTCGAACACGTCGTCGGTCCTGGCGCGCAGATCCAGATAGTCAGGGTGCGACGAGGTCGAGTATTGGAAGCCGTTGGCCTCCGAGGTGTAGACCTCGACCACCCGCTCCGGCTCCGTCATCGGAAGCCCGCGCAGCAGCACGGCGTTGACGACGCTGAACATGGCGGAGTTCGCGCCGATTCCCAGGGCGAGCGACACCACGGCAACCAGCGTGAAGCCGGGGCTCCGGGCCATGCGTCGAAGGGCGTACCGAAGGTCGTGACCGCTCATCTGCCAACTCCCGTTGCCGTTGTCGTATCCGTGGCCGCCGCCGGGCCGGTGTCGCTCCCACGTGGGTCGAACCGCCTGAACCCGCCGAGCTGCACGTCGGAGCGCGGATCGCCGGACCGCCATCGCCTGCAGCCAGAACCACACGTCGGCCTGCAGGCGCCCTCGATCGGGTAAGACGCGCGTCCGATACTCTTCCTCGAGATCGCCGATGAGTGCGTCGGCCACCTCGGCCGGCACACGCCAGGCCGCCAGACGGAGCGCGGCACCAGGGGGGCGCGAACGCCCATGCTCATCACGCATCGGAGCGCCCCTCGGCCGGGGCCGGCGTGTCTCCCGCACCGAGCCGGTTCCACAGGCGGTCGCGGACCTCCCGTCGCGATGCGAGCGCAGCCCGCCCCTCGTCTGTGACCGCAAAGAGCCGGCGGGCCTTTCCACCCCGTTGGCCGGAGGGGGCGCCCATGCTGGACGTCACGTAGCCCTTCTCTTCCAGGCGCATGAGCGTGACGTAGATGGTGCTGACGGAGGCACGGCGATCCGCTTCCTCGGCCAGGATACGACGCACGGAACTCCCATCCGTGGCTGGCGCTCCGCGCAGCGCGGCCAGCAAGACCAGCTCTTCGAGATCGCCCAGCTGTGACGTTCGACCCATTCCGACATCTCCCGACGTTTTATTGACAAAGTCAAAAAGCCCTACGGGGGATGGCGCGGGCGAGTTTCAGGCCAGCGCGTCCAACTCCGCCCAGCGCTCGTAGGCGGCTTCGATGTCGGCTGGCAGCGTCTGAGCGCGCTCCGTCGCGGTCCGGATGTCCTCGGCATCGCCTCGATAGAAGGCGGCGTCGGCCATCGTGGTGTGGAGGGTCTCCAACTCGCCCTCCAGCGCCTCGATCCGACCCGGCAGCGCCTCCCACTCCTTCTTCTGATCGTAGGAGAGCTTCGGGGGGCGGGCGCCCGCACCGCTTCGGTCTGGCGCGGCGTCCTTTGAGCCATGGAGCGAGCCCGATCCCGGCACGCTGGCCGCCGCCGCGTCCGCGCGATTGCGTGCGACCGTGCGCCGCCAGTCGGTGTAGCCGCCTACGTACTCCTTCACCCTCCCCTCCCCCTCGAACACCAGCGTGCTGGTGCACAGGTGGTCGAGGAAGCGCCGGTCGTGGCTGACCAGCAGCGCAGTGCCCCCGAAGTCGGCGAGCCGTGCCTCCAGGAGTTCGAGTGTCTCGGCATCGAGATCGTTGGTGGGCTCGTCCAGCACGAGCACGTTGGCCGGGCGCGCAAAGAGGCGGGCCAGGAGCAACCGATTGCGCTCGCCCCCCGAGAGCGATCGCACGGGCTGGCGCGCTCGCTCCGGCGAGAACAGGAAGTCCTCCAGATAGGCGAAGACGTGACGCTTCTGGTCTCCGACGATGACCCATTCGTTTCCGTCCGCCAGGCTGTCGACCACGGTGGCGTCTCCGTCGAGTTCGGTTCGGTGCTGGTCGAAGTAGCTCACCTGGAGCGAGTGTCCGTGCGTGACCGACCCGCTGTCGGGCTCGAGCGTCCCGAGCAGGAGGCTGAGTAGGGTGGTCTTCCCGCACCCGTTTGGACCGATGAGGCCGACCACGTCGTTGCGCACGATGGTGGTCGAGAAGTCGCGCACGATGACCTGATCCGGCCACGCGAAGTCCAGGTGCTCGGCCGTGATGACCTTGGCGCCCGACCGCCCGGCTTCCTGGATGGCCATGCGCACCTGGCCGACGCGCTGGCGCCGCTCCTGTCGCTCGGCCCGCAGCCGTTGCAGAGCGCGTACGCGTCCTTCGTTGCGTGTCCGACGCGCCTTGATTCCCCTTCGTATCCACGCTTCCTCGGCGGCGAGCTTCCTGTCCTGGAGCTCCCAGGCGCGCTCCTCCGAGGCGAGCAGCTCCTCCTTCCGCTCCAAATACGTGGGATAGTCGCACGACCACGACGTAAGCGACCCTCGGTCCAACTCGACGATGCGGGTGGCCAAGCGCTGCAGGAACGCGCGGTCGTGCGTCACGAACAGGACGCTTCCGTTCCACCGGGCCAGGAATCCCTCCAGCCACTCGATGCTGTCGATATCGAGATGGTTGGTCGGCTCGTCCAGGAGGAGCAGATCGGGCTCGCCCGCGAGCGCGCAACCGAGCAACGTACGCCGCTTCTGCCCGCCCGAGAGTTGTTCGAATGGCTCGGACGGATCGAGCAGGAGGAGCGATGTGAGTCGCTGGACCGTGTGATGCGGATCGGCGTGCTGGGGCACACCCGCGGCGATGACGTCGGCCACGGTGCCCTCCAGTCCGTGCGGAACCTCCTGAGGGAGATACGCGATGCGGACGCCGGCCTCCCGGTGAAGCTCGCCCTGATCGGGGTCGATCTGCCCTGCCACGATCTTCAGGAGGGTGGATTTGCCCTCTCCGTTGCGCCCGACCAAACCGATGCGTTCGCCCCGATCGACGTGAAGGATCGCGCCCTCGAGGAGGGCGCGCCCGCCGAACGCAATCCGGAGATTCTGACAGGAGATGAGGGCCATGGCGCGGAAGATGACCCGTTGGCGCCGACTTGGAAGGGGGCCCGAGGAAACCCCTGTCGTATTTATTTTAAGCTGTTAATTTTGATGTGTTAAGCAACTACTCCTATCGGCGACATAAATGACGAACAAGACTGAGGATCCCACGCTCTTCGACCCGGTCGACTTAGGGCCGCATCGGCTCCCGCACCGGGTCGTAATGGCCCCGATGACCCGTAGCCGCGCGGGAAGCGGCAACACCGCCACGCCTCTGATGGAGCGGTACTACCGCCAGCGGAGCTCGGCCGCCCTGATCCTGACCGAAGCGACCCAGGTGTCGCCACAGGGCGTGGGGTATCCAGACACCCCAGGCATCCACACCGACGAGCAGGTGAGGAGCTGGCGATCCGTGACAGACGGCGTGCACGAGGAGGGAGGACGGATCTTCCTTCAGCTGTGGCACGTGGGACGAATCTCTCACCCGATGTACCACGGCGGGGAGAAGCCGGTGTCCGCGAGCGCGGTGCGGCCCGAGGGTGAGGTGTACACCTCCGATGGAATGAAGCCGTTCGAGGAGCCGCGAGCGCTCACGACGGACGAAGTCGGTGGGGTGGTGGCGAGCTACCGCGACGGAGCGGCCCGGGCCCTCGAGGCTGGCTTCGACGGCGTCGAACTTCATGCGGCCAACGGATATCTGATCGATCAGTTCCTGCGCTCAGAGACCAATCTTCGTGACGACCGCTACGGTGGCTCGGTCGACAACCGCGTGCGTTTTCTGTTGGAAGCGACCGACGCGTTGATCGATGTCTGGGGCGCCGACCGTGTTGGGGTGCGCCTCGCCCCGCTGTCCGCCTTCAACGACATGGCGGACGCGGACCCGAAGACCACCTTCACGGTGGCCGCGGCCCGCTTGGGCGAGCGGAACATCGCCTACCTGCACGTCGTCGAGCAGAACGACTTCGCGGACGACGCCCGCTCCTTCGACCTCGATACCCTACGCGACGCGTTTGGTGGGGCCTACATGGTCAACGGTGGCTACGATCTCGGGCGGGCCAGGAAGGCGGTCGCGTCGGGGCGCGCCGAGATGGTTTCGTTCGGTCGTGACTTCCTCGCCAACCCCGACCTACCCGAGCGGTTGCGGGAAGGCGCCGAGTTGAACGAGGCGGATCCGTCCACGTTCTACGGTGGCGGCGCGGAAGGCTATACCGACTATCCGGAGCTGGAGGGAGCCCACGTGTGATCCGCCGGGGCATTGGGCTCGGTCCAGTTCAGGGAATGCGGTACACCGTGACCTGGTCGAGCCCGGTGTCCGGATCGCGTGTGACGCCCACCATCAACTCCCGCGAAAGCCACGGGGCAAGATCGGGCACGAACGACACGGGCACGACCACCACGCCGATCAGCCGGCGGTCCGCGTCGTACAGGTCGTAAAGCGTCTCCGAACGACCCGTGCGCGGCCACCGACGCACCCACAGGTTGTCGTCGCGGTCGAGCGATACGCCGATGATCTCGGGGGCCACGTCGGGCAGCTCGACCGCGCGGGCGGCGTCCGACATCCCCCGGACTCGGCTCAAGGGCACCGGCACCGAGTCGAGCCGTTCACGGAACGCGCGAAGACTGTCCCGAGCCTCTTCAGGGGTCACGGACCGCGGCACCGGAGCCCGCTCCACCGCGCGCAACGTGTCGCCCAGGGGCCCGACCTCGACGATGCGGTACGCCGTCCCCTCCGCCATGACCACGCGGCCATCCGGCGCCACGTCCCAACTTGCCGCCGGCTCGAAGGGCACGCGGTTGATCCCATCGACGTTCCGACCGCTGCTCTCGTCGACCGGATAGTTGGCCCGGCCGGCAAACTGCGGGTTGGGAAAGGGCGGCACCCAAACCGTGTCTCCGGTCGGGCCGTCCGCATCAAAGGCGAGATAGTACGGGAGGCCCCTGCGGAAATTTCTCCAGACGTGGCTCGGGGCCAGGTAGCGCCCGGCTCGGTACTTCCCACGGAGGCCGGCGGGTGCCTGATGGCCAGCCACGGAAAAGGTGCCGGTGAGCGAATCCGCCCACTCCTGCCCCGCCGGCGCCTCGAACGTCGAGACGCGAAAGTGGCCCCGGACCAAGAGCGCCCCCGACCCGTCCACGCCGACACCGCGGAGGTACCGAAACTCCCCCGGCCCGTCTCCTCCGCTCCCCACCGTGCCGAGATAGCTCCCGGCCACTCCGTAGGCACGAACAACGTCGCCGATGCCGTCCGCCACGTAGACGGCCCGGTCACGATCTGCGGCCACGGCGACGATCCGGCCGAACAGCTCTTCCGGGGCGCCCTCCATCTTCCCAACGGTCGAGACCAGTTCGACGGAGAAAGTGTCCGGCCCAGTCCCGACTGCAGCTCCGTCCCGCGCGTCGGTTCCACAGCCAGCCAGGCCCGAACTCACGCACATGGGCACGATCACCCGCAGGCCGCAGACCCTCAGGCAGGCGAGCGCCGCCATCAGCCTCGAGCCGAGCAGGGTGGGCATCGCCTGGGTCAGTTGCATCCAATGAGACTTGATCACCCTCGAGATGCTACCCGCCTTCCCCTACCGAGGCCAGTCCACCCCGGACGCCCGGCGAAAATTCACGCCCATCGCTTGCCACCGCGCTCCATGCGACGCCACGCGGTAGCGGAACCCACTCCAGGAGCGGGCCGAGCGCGCGGTCCACCCCACCTCGGCCACAGCGGCGAGCCGCGGGAACGCCATGTACTCCACGTCGTCGAGGTTTCCGAGCGTTTCTGACCAGAGCGTGGCTTCGACGCCCGCGATGGCGCTTTCAGGAATGCCGTGAAACAGGTCGGCCGGGTCCCATGCATACGCGGTGCGCAGCGACGTGCGCCCCGCCCACGTCAGGCCGATGGCCGTATCCTCGTCGTACTTCATATCGAGGTACATCCGATCAGCGGGCGACAGGATCATCCGGGCACCCGCGCTGAGTGCGGTGTCCACCTCCGCGCGCAGGCTCGCCGCCGCGTCGGCCAAACCATCCGGCAACTCGCTGCCCGGCGCCACCCACAGGGGTCGCCAAAGTTGCACGAGCGCCTCCGGTCCGAGATCCGCCGCCGCGGCCTCATCCCACGCGATCACCTGCTTTCCGTGGGCGCCCACGATGCCCTGAACCCGCGCGATGAAGTCGCGGTACTCCGTGTCGGTCAGGCGCCGAACTTCGTCGCCTCCGATGTGGAACCACGGACCGGTCGTGGCCGAGGCAATCGCGCCGATGACGTCATCCAGGAATTCGTAGGTGATGCGCTTTCCGGGACACAGGGCGCTGAAGCCGACCTCCCGACCGGTGTAGAGCTCCGGCGCCACGCCGTCGCAGTTCAGCTCCGCGTAGGAGGCCAGCGCCGCATTGGTATGCCCGGGCACGTCGATTTCCGGGACGATCGTGACGAAGCGCTCGTCGGCGTAGCGGACCAGGTCGGCGTATTCCGCCAGCGTGTAAAAGCCGCCCGGCCCGCCGCCCACTTCGGTGCTTCCTCCGATCCGTGTCAGATCCGGCCAACCCGGGATCTCGATCCGCCATCCCTGGTCATCCGATAGGTGCAGGTGGAGACGGTTGAGCTTGTATGGCACCATGAGGTCGATGAACCGCTTGACGTCCTCGGGCGTGAGGAAGTGACGCGACACGTCCAGCATGGCCCCTCGCCAGCCGAACCGCGGCCCGTCGGCAACCCGCACGGTTTGGACGGGTAGCGTACGCGCATACGCGGCCGTGTACTCCACCCGCACGGGAAGCAGTTGGCGGAGCGTCTGGGCCGCATAGAAGAGCCCCGCCCCGTCCGATGCGACGAGCGTCGCCGACGAGTCCGTGACCTCCAGCTCGTAGGCCTCCGGTCCGAGGGTAGAACCGGCCGCCGCCCGGGTGATCCGGATGGCACCCCGCGCCGCCGCCGTCCCGGCGGGCTCGGCGCTCACCGGCAAGGCGCTTTCCGGCGCGCTACCCACCAGTTCGGCCAGGAACATCGCCACCCGCCGCCCTTCTCCGTCTCCTTCGTCGTATACGACCGGGGTGCTGTCGGTGACTTCGAACGGGGTCCCGCCCGTCCACTCGAGCGATGTCGGGGCGGGTACGAGATCGTGGATCGGATCCGCGGGACGGGGCGTCTCGACCGTGGCGCATGACGCCAGAAGCGCCGCGCCGCAGGTGAGCGCCAGAGTACGTAAGGTCGGCACGAGCAGAGGGGTCGGCACCAGCGGGGGAGTGGGTACGAGTAGGGGAGTCGGAGTCAGGGGGCGTACCAGAGGACCGCGGCAACGTGGCAGCCCGAGCCCGCCATCACGCAGAGGTGCCACAAGGCATGGCCGAAGCGGAGGCGGCGGGCAAGGTAGAAGCCTACCCCGACCGTGTAGAAGAGCCCCCCCGCCACGAGCCATCGAAGTCCGGCGGGCTCCATGCGCTGGACGAGCGGCACGATCGCGATCAGGATGAGCCACCCCATGATCAGGTACGCCGCCGTGGACACCCGAGGGTAGCGCACCCCCGCCAGCAGCTTCGTGGCGATCCCCACCGCCGCCACGCCCCAAACGACGCCGAAGAGGGACCACCCCCACGGTCCACGCAGCACCCCCAGGGTGAAGGGCGTGTAGCTCCCGGCAATCAGCACGTAGATGGCGGCGTGGTCCATCTTCTGCCACACGGCCCGTCGGTCAGGGGTTCGGCTGGCGTGGAAGCACGTCGAGGCGAGGTACAGGAGGATGAGTGACGCGGCGAACACGCTGCTGCCCACGATGTCGGCGGCGGTGCCGCGCGCGACCGCCCCGACCACGAGGACCGGCGTCAGCGTCAGGGCCGCCAGAAGGCCGACGCCGTGCGTGACCGTATTGGCCCACTCTTCGGCTCCGAGCGGCCCTGGCTCGGCCGCGGCGGCCACGGCTACGCTACCTGCTCTCGGACCTGACGCTTCAGCCGGTTGAGAATGGCCCCCATACCGCGCAGTCGGAGCGGAGAGACGACCTCTCCGAGGCCCATGCCGGAGTAGAAGTCATCAGGCACCGCCACGACATCCTCCCACGGCTCACCTTCCAGGCCTTCCCGCAGGATGCCCGCAAAGCCGCGCACGGTGGGGCTTTCCTTCGGCGCGTCGAAGAACAAGTGCACGCGGCCCTCGTCGTCGACCCGGGTGGCCAGAAAGAACGGGGTCTGGCACTCGTGCACCTGCTCCAGCGCCGACCGGTCGTCCTGAAACTCATCCGGGAGGTCCGGGACTTTCTTCGCGTGCTGCAGAAGCGCCTGCACGCGAAGCTCGCGCGGCGCGCGACCGAAGCGGTCGACGATCTTCTCGAGGCGGGGTGGGAGACTCATTCGAACGCCTACCCCTTGCCGGTTCAGGGTTTCCCTCAGGTGGGGCAAACCGATACCGTAGGACCGCGCCCGCCACGAGCCGGCACCGACCGAGCACGGCTCCGCACTGAACGCCCATCACCCGCAGCCCACCCGCGAGGGACATCGACATGCCCGCTGCCCACGACCCGACCGACCTCTTCCAGCAGTATGCCCATCCGGAGCGACTCGTGTCGTCGGACTGGCTGGCCGACCACCTCGAAGACCCGGACGTGGTCGTGGTCGAGTCCGACGAGGACGTGCTCCTCTACGACACGGGGCACATCCCCGGGGCGGTCAAAGTCGACTGGCACATGGACCTCAACGATCCGGTCACGCGCGACTACGTCGGGGGCGAGGCCTTCGCGGAGTTGATGGCGTCGAAGGGCATCTCACGCGACAGCACGGTCGTCTTCTACGGCGACAACTTCAACTGGTGGGCGGCCTACGCGCTGTGGGTGTTCACGCTGTTCGATCACCTTGACGTGCGCCTGCTCAACGGCGGCAGGAAGAAGTGGGTCGACGAGGGTCGCCCGATGACGACGGACTCTACGGAGCGACCCCGCACGGAGTATCCGGTGGTCCGGCGCGACGACGAGGTCGTGCGGGCGTTCCGAGAACACGTGCTCGGCCACATGGAGGTCGGCGGCAGCATGGTCGACGTGCGCTCGCCTCAGGAGTACAGCGGCGAGCTCTTGCACATGCCCGACTACCCCCAGGAGGGGTCCCTGCGCGGCGGCCACATTCCCGGTGCGGCGAACGTGCCGTGGAAGCGGGCCGCCAACGACGACGGCACCTTCAAGAGCGCGGACGACCTTCGCGCCATCTACGTCGACGAACAGGGTCTGAGGAAGGATCAACCCGTCGTGACGTACTGCCGGATCGGCGAGCGCTCCAGCCACACGTGGTTCGTCCTGCATCATCTGCTGGGGTTCCCGCACGTGCGGAACTACGACGGGTCGTGGACGGAGTGGGGCAACGTGGTCGGGGCGCCGATCGAGCGCTGACGCGGGGAGGGGCCACCTGACAGGGGCGGCGATTTCGAGCGCTGACCGGGACCGGAGTGGGGAACCACCGACGGCCCGCCGTCGCCTTCAGTCTCCGAGCGCCAACGCCTCCAGCGCGCCCATCGCCTCGGCCACGGTCGCGGCCGGTCCTCGCACGTTCACGTGCCCGACCTTCCGACCCGGCCGGGGAGACTTCCCGTACAAATGCACGCGGGCGCCCGCCACGGCCAACAGCTCCTCCACCGGTGGCACCGACCCGATCAGATTCACCATACCTGCATGGTCCGTGACGCCCGTGGAGCCAAGCGGCAGCCCGCACACCGCGCGGAGGTGGTTTTCGAACTGGCTCACGTCCGCACCGTCGAGCGTCCAGTGACCCGAGTTGTGGACGCGCGGCGCCATCTCGTTGGCCAACAGTCCGTCCTCAGTGTCGAAGAGCTCGATCGCGAGCACGCCTACGTAATCGTGCGCTTCGAGGACGCCGCGTGCATACCCCTCCGCGGTTCGCTGCACCGCGTCCGTCACGCCATCGGCCGGGGCGCGAGACGTCCACAGGATGCCCCTACGGTGAACGTTCTCGGTGAGCGGATAGAACGCACACGCACCGTCGCGCCCTCGGACCGCCAGGATCGACAACTCCCGTCGGAACCGGACGAAGCCCTCCAGGATCAGGGGCTGGCCGGCGAGCACCTCCCACGCCTGATCAACGTGCTCGCGCTCCCGTAGGACGGCCTGACCCTTTCCGTCGTACCCGAACCGTCGGGTCTTGAGGACGGCGGGAAGCCCCAGCTCGTCCGCGGCGGCCCTCAAACCGTCGAGTGAGTCGATCGGGCGGAACGGGGCGGTCGGAATGCCCACGGCCGCGAAGCCCTCCTTTTCGACCACACGGTCCTGCGCGGCCGCCAGTGCCGACGGGTTTGGGTGCAGTTCCACCCGCCCGGCCAGTCGGTCCGTAGAGGCCGCCGGGACGTTCTCGAACTCGTACGTGACGACGTCGAGTCCCTCGGCGAAGCGGTCCAGGGCGTGGGCGTCGTCATAGGCCGCGCGCACCACGTCGCCGAGTCCGTCCGAGGGGGAGCCGGCGGTCGGCTCCAGGAACCGAAACGTCATCCCCAGGGGGATGCCGTCGAGGGCCAACATCCTACCCAGTTGGCCCCCACCGAGGATGCCGACCTTCACGTCGGTGTGGCCGTCATGGCAAGGACCCGCGGCTCAGAACGGACCTACTCTAGGATCGGGATCGTCAAGAACAGCCTGCGTACGTGCCACACGGTAGGCGCGAAGCGACTCACGGATCCGCGGGTGTTTCCCGCCAAGCACCGCCGCGGCGAGGAGTGCGGCGTTGACCGCCCCGGCCTTGCCGATGGCGAGCGTACCGACGGGAACACCGCCGGGCATCTGGACGATGGACAGGAGCGAGTCCAACCCTTGCAACGCTTTGGACTGGATCGGTACGCCGAGGACGGGAAGCACCGTCTTGGACGCCGCCATCCCCGGCAGGTGAGCCGCGCCGCCCGCGCCCGCGATGATGACCTCGAGTCCGCGCCCTTCGGCCGATGCCGCATACTTGAACAGCAGATCGGGCGTCCGGTGCGCCGAAACCACACGGACTTCGTGGGGCACGTCGAGTGCGTCCAGGGTCTCGACGGCGTGCTGCATCGCCTCCCAGTCGGTGCGGGATCCCATGATGACACCCACCAACGGTGTGCTCATTCGAGTCGGAGGCTCCGGCGGACGGCCCGCCCGGACGCTCCGAACGGGTTCGGAGGCGCCGTGGGACCGGATGGGAAAGACGGCACGTTGGGTGAACCCTTCGGAGGGGTCAAGGGTTCGACACTTCCGGAGTCATCGGCAGCGCGCTCCCTCCCCGAGACTCCACCGCCCTTTCGGAATCGAGTTGGAGGTTCACCTGAGTCCCGACGCGCCCGCGGCCCTGAGTTGGCCCGACGACCCCGCCTTGCTCCCGCTCCTTCCTCTGGTCCACTCGGCATGGGCCGACGGCGTGCTCACGGCGGAGGAAGTCCGGGCGTTCCGCGATTCCCTCGAGGGGCACGGCTGGCTGAACGATAGGGCACGCGCTGCCTTGAAGCCGTGGCTCGACCCCGAATCGCCCCCCGCGCCAAGTGATCTGTCCGCCCTCGAAAAGAGGATCCGCCTCGAAAAGGGGATCCGCTCGGACGGCGGCCGTAGTGGTGAGCATCGGTCGCTTACCGACATCGGTGTGGGGCTCGCCGGTCAAGCGAGTGGAGCTCCTACGCTCTCCGACGACGTGGTCGAGGCCCTCCGCGGACTCGAAGACCGTCTGGGTGTCCTCCCCCGCGAGGCCGCGGCCCGCCACCTCGGAGCCGACCGGCCTTCGACGACGCCCTCCCGTGCCACGCCGACCTTCGCGCCCGGGTCGCTCCGGCGCTTCCTCGATGCCGACCGGATCGACGTCCGCGACCGCATCCTGGACACCCTTCGGCACCCCTCGCAGCAGATGGCGATGGGCCTGGAGTATCAAGAGTACCGCGACCGTGTGCTGGAGGCGGTTCGCCACCTCGCGGACGAAGGCATCGGCGCGCTGGCCTATCCTGAGACGTACGGCGGCGCTGGCGACCCCGGAGCGGCGGTAGCAGCCTTTGAGACGCTCGCCTTCGGAGACCTCAGCGTCCTGATCAAGTTCGGCGTGCAGTTCGGTCTGTTCGGCGGAAGCATCTACCAGCTCGGTACGGAAAAGCATCACCGGAAGTATCTGGGGGATGTCGGGTCGCTGGCCCTGCCCGGCTGCTACGCCATGACCGAGACGGGGCACGGCTCGAACGTCCGTGACCTCGAGACCACCGCCACCTACGACGCCGAAGCCGACGAGATCGTGGTTCACACGCCCTCGGAGCAGGCGGGCAAGGACTGGATCGGCAACGCGGCACGGCACGGCCAGTTGGCCACGGTGTTCGCGCGGCTGATCGTGGCCGGTGAAGACCACGGCGTCCACGCCGTCCTGGTGCCCATCCGGAGCAAAAGGGGCAAGACCCTGAAGGGCGTCCGCATCGAGGACCGCGGGCTGAAGGAAGGCCTGAACGGCGTCGACAACGGGCGCATCTGGTTCGACTCCGTCCGGGTCCCACGGGAGAATCTCCTCGACCGCTTCGCCAGCATCGACGACAACGGGCGCTACTGCTCCGACATCCCCAGCGAGGGACGCCGCTTCTTCACGATGCTCGGCACGTTGGTCGCCGGACGGATCAGCATCGGGGCCGGATCGCTCTCGGCCGCCAAGACCGGGCTGACCATCGCGGTGCGCTACAGTGAGCGGCGCCGCCAGTTCGGTCCCGAAGGCGCGCCGGAAGTGCCGCTCATGGACTACCTCGCGCACCAACGCCTTCTGCTTCCTCATCTGGCAACCACATACGGGCTGCACTTCGCCCTCCGTGGCCTCCAGAAGAGGTACTCGGACGCCGGTGGCGTGGCCGACCAGGAGATCGAGGTCGCGGCGGCCGGACTGAAGGCCTACGCGTCGTGGCACTGCCTCGACGCCCTCCAGGCCAGCCGGGAGGCGTGTGGCGGCCAGGGGTATCTCGCCGCCAACCGCTTCGGGCGCCTCAAGGCGGACACGGACGTCTTTGCGACGTTCGAGGGCGCGAACCCGGTGCTGATGCAACTCGTGGCGAAGGGTCTCCTGTCCCGGTATCGCCATGACATGGGCGATCTGCGCCTGTGGGGCATCGTGCGCTACGTGGCCGACCGCGCCCAGACGTCGCTGACCGAGTTGAACCCGGTCGTGACCCGGAAGACGGATCCGGACCACCTGCTCGATCCCGACTTCCACCGTAGCGCCTTCGCGTATCGTGAGGAGCGGCTGCTCCGCTCCGTGGCCATGCGCCTCAAGAGTCGATTGGACGACGGCATGGATTCGTTCCAGGCGATGAATGAGGTGCAGGACCACCTGCTGGAGCTGGCCGACGCCCACGTCGAGGGGCTCATCCTGACCGCCTTCCAGGAAGGGGTCGCCCGCGCTCCGACGCCGGGACTTTCGGAGGCGCTGGCCCAGTTGGCGGGCCTCTTCGCGCTGGAATCGATCGAGAGGAACCGCGGCTGGTATCTGGAGTCCGGGTATATCGAGGCCGGGAAGGCGCGAGCGGTCCGTGCCCAGGTGAACGCGCTGTGCCGCGACGTCCGAGAGAACGCGCGCTTTCTCGTCGACGCATTCGGTATTCCGGACGAAGTGCTGGCGGCACCGGCAGGGTTGTAGGTACCGTTCCGTAGGGGCCATCCCCTCCCGAGCCGGCGCCGACTCGATCGGAAAACGGTTGTTTATTCGGGGGTCCCACGGCATTTTGGGCTGTATGCCCAGTGTGGTGTTTCGTAACACCACACGAAGGTGACGCCGCGAGACGCGCGGCCCGCCTGGGAAAGCCGTGTCACGCCGGCCCACGCACCGAGGCGGAGGAAGCTTCCAATGGTTCGTAAGAGCCTACTCACAGCAACGCTCCTTCTGGTGGCCGCACCTCTGGCCGCCCAGCAGGATGACTTCATGTGGAACGCGGATCGGCCCGACGCTCACGCGCCGGTCGGTGTTCTGGGGGATCGCACGCTGCCGGGAGGATCGTTCCAGGCCAGCTATCGCTTCCAGCAGATCAACAACCGGGGCGTCTGGTTCGACAACGACTCCCTCGGCCTGGCCCTCACTCAGGAATTCTACCGGGTGGCCCCCCTGTCGCTCGACAACCTCGTGCACCAGCTCGAGGTCGCCTACGGGATCACGGACGCGCTGACCGTCATGGGCCGCATGGACTACTCCCAGCGGGAGCGGCAACAGTTCACGACGGACGGGCTCTTCTACGTGACCGAAGCCAACGGCATCGGCGACGCGGAGGTCCTCGGTCTCTACGAGTTCTTCCGTCAGGCGGACACGCGGGCCCACATCCAGATGGGGGCGCTGATTCCGACGGGTGACGAAGCCGGCGCGATCGAGACTCCGTTCAGCTCGCCGGGCCTCGAGTCTCTGCCGTACGACATGCGACTGGGCTCCGGCGTTTTCGGGGTCCTTCCAGGCGCGGCCGCCCAAATCCAGAACGAAGTCGCGTCCGTCGGCATTCAGGCGCGCGGCGTGGTCTATCTGGGTGAGAACGACCTCCAGTATCGCCCGGGCAACCGGATGGAGGGCACGCTGTGGGCCGGGTACCGGCTGAATGCGTACTTCAGCGTCTCGGCCCGGGCACGGTACCAGACGTGGAGCGGTGTCGAGGGCTTCGACCCTGGTCTTCAGGTATTCAACGACCTGACCGGCGAGGACGACCCCCCGTTCTACGACCCGGGCAACGACGGCTTCAACCTGGGCGGTTCTCAGTTGGAGATCCCGATCGGGCTGAACCTCTACATGCCCGCCGGTTCTGCCCTCCAGGGTCATCGGGTCGCGATTGAGTACGTCTACCCGGCGCATCGCTCCTACGACGGCCCGCAGCTCGGTCTCCAGCGCGGCCTGATCGTCGGCTACCAGGTCGTGTTCTAAGACCGTGTCGACTTGAGTCGCGAGTGTAGGATCAGGACATGGAGGAGGGCCGGCCCGCGGAGGTCGGCCCTTCTCGCTGTGGCAGGGGCCGTGCTCGTCGTCGCGCCGGCGTGCGCGGTCGCCCAGGTCGAGGCCCACTGCGTCGAGGCGCATCGCTTCATGGTCGAGGCCCGGGGGATGGCCGCGGTGACGGAGCCCGACACGATCGACGATTGGCGCACGGACCTGACCGTCGCCGGCTGTCGGGTCACCGCGGCCGGCGTGACGGCGCGTACCGCGCGCGATGAAGCCATCGGCTTCTTCGCGGAGTTACGTGAGGACGGATGGAGCCGTACGCCCGATCCCCAGGATGCGCCGAACGAGGCGTCGCTCCGCTTCCGCCGGGACGGCGTCGATTGCCTGTTCAGCTTCTACTCGGGCGGCCTGCTCGGGACGGAGGCCGAAGCCATCGTGGACGACGCGCGCGTGCCCGGACCCGGCGAGCGGCGCTACAACTTCGCGGCGCAGTGCATGCCGGCGGCGCCGGCTATGCCGACAGGGGGCGCCTCGGCACCGACCGGGAGCGGCGCCACGCCGGCTGGGAGCGGCGCCCCGTCGACCGGGGGCGGATCGGCCCCGTGATGCGGCTCGCCGCCCTGTACGGCCTGATGGCGGCCGTCTTCTTCGCCATCGACCTGGTGTGGCTCGGAGTGGTCGCGCGCGACTTCTACCGTGAGCATCTCGGGCACCTCATGCGCCACGACGTGGTGTGGGGTGCCGCAGCGTTGTTCTACGCGCTGTACCTCACGGGTATCCTCGTCTTCGCCGTGCTGCCCGGGCTGGAAGCCGGGTCGCTCGCTCGGACGGTGGGGCTGGGCGCGTTCTTCGGGCTCGTCGCCTACGCCACCTTCGACCTCACGGCCATGGCCCTTCTCCGAGACTTCCCGCTGAAGGTCGTGGTGGTGGATCTCGCGTGGGGAACGGTGCTGACCGGCACGGTCGCCGCGGCCGGGTGGGGCATCGGTCGGTGGCTGGGCGTGGGAGCCGGGTAGCCACGGCGGCCGGGCTCAGCCCTCTGCGGCCGGGCTCAACCCTCTGCGGCCGGGCTCAGCCCTCCGCGGCCACCAGGTGGTAGCGCTTCTTTCCCTTCCGTAGCACCACGAAACGCCCTTCGATCGCGTCGGAGGACGTGACGCGGCGGTCCACGTCGTCGACCCGGACGTTGTTCACGTACATCCCCCCACCCTCGATGGCTCGCCGCGCATCGCCTCGAGACGACGTGAGCTCGGTCTCATCGAGGAGATCGAGCAGAGCCACCCCATCGCCGGAGAGGGCGTCCGCAGTAACCGTGGACGACGGCACTTCCGAGAACACGTCCGCCAGATCGTCCGCTCCCAGGCCGCTCAGATCGCCCCCGAACAACGCGTCGGTTGCCTGTTGCGCGCGCGTCAGGCCGTCCGCTCCGTGGACGCGCCGCGTGACGTCTTCGGCCAGCGCGCGCTGGGCCGCCCGCCGGTGAGGCTCGGAGGCCACCTGCTCCTCAAACGCCGTGATCTCTTCGCGTGAAAGAAGCGTAAAGTACTTGAGGTAGCAGACCGCGTCGGCGTCGTCGGTATTCACCCAGAACTGATAGAATCGGTAGGGGGATGTGCGCTTCGGATCGAGCCAGACGTTCCCGCTGTGCGACTTCCCGAACTTCGTGCCCTGGCTGTTCGTGACGAGCGGAAAGACGACGCCGAAGGCCTTGCCCGCGTCCACCCGCCGGATCAGATCCGTCCCCGCGGTGATGTTGCCCCACTGGTCCGAACCACCGGCCTGGACAGTGACTGACTCCCGCCGGTACAGCTCGAGGAAGTCGTAGGACTGGAGAAGGGCGTAGCTGAACTCCGTGAACGACAGGCCCAACTCGCTTCCGAGTCGTGACTTGACCGACTCCTTGGCCAGGAGTTGGCTCATGCCGAAGTGCTTCCCCACGTCGCGCAGGAAGTCGAGTAAGGACCACTCGGCCAACCAGTCGAGGTTGTTGACCATCCGCGCCGCATTGTCACCCCGGTCGAAATCCAGGAAGTGCGCGAGTTGCCGGCGTATGCCCCCGCCGTTGGCCGCCACGTCCTCCTTGGTCAGAAGCTGCCGCTCGGCCGTGCGCCCGGATGGATCGCCTATCAGCCCGGTCCCGCCACCCACCAGCGCGATCGGCGTGTGCCCCGCCCGCTGCATGTGAACGAGGCCCATGATCGGTACGAGGTTGCCAACGTGCAGGCTCGATGCTGTGGGGTCGAATCCGATGTATACGGCCCGGGGCTCCTCAGCCAGATGCGCGCCGGCGCCCTCAGTCGCGTCGTGCAGGAGGCCCCGCCAGGTCAGTTCTTCGAGTACGGAAGTCATGCGGGAAGGGTACGCCGGGGGGGTGGGCGGTCAAGTGAGGGGGGGTAGTATTGGTGATGCGCCGGCGTTCGCGAGATCCTCGCCTACCCGAAGGAGGGTCGTGCCGATTGGAGACATCATCAGAAAGAGGCGGCTCGATCTCGGGCTGCTCCGACGGGAACCCTGTCCGATGAGAGGACACGCCCCTGAAGGCCGCCTCCGCGGTGCGGCGGCAGTGCTACTCACGGTCGCTGTGGGTTGCACTGCGCCGGACGGACATGAGGTGTCCGTCACCATTTCTGATTCGCTGGGAGTCAGGATGGCGGACGTGGTGTCGCTGGAGGGGCTCGACCTCCCGGAGTGGAAGGTGAGCCGACTCCTTCGGACCGACCCTGACGCGGTGCCATTGCTCACCGTCGAAGACGGCGTCTTCTTGCCGGACGGTGGCCTCTTGCTCGTCAACCTCGGCACATCCGAATTGGTGCGTCTCGGTCCGGACGGGACGGAGGTCCGCCGTATCGGGCGGGCTGGAGACGGTCCCGGCGAGTTCCGTTGGCCGAGTTGGCTGGAGCTTCAGGGCGAGTCCATCGCAGTGTACGACAAGGCTCTTCGCCGATTGACGACGTTGGGACCGGAGTTCGAGGTCACCCATACCCGCCGGGTCGACGGGGGGGACGAGTTCATACCGTTGGCGCCGTTGACGATGGCGGGGGATACGCTGATTGCCGTTCACGGCGTGAGCGGGCACGTCCGATCACAGGGCGAGATCCGTGACACGACTCCGCTGTACCGAGGGTTCGGGGACGGAACCTTGGATACGATAGGACTCTGGCCCGGTGAGGAACGCGCGTTCGCGACTGTACCACAAGGCCGTCTGGTCGTGCCTATCGTTTACGGGAGAACTCTCGTTGCGTCCGGCCGCAACGGCGCAACGGTAATCTCGTCGACGGACTCGTTGGCGATTCGGCGGTATGACCGAACGGGGCGTCTTTTGTGGCGGACAGGCGCCTCGGCCCCGCCCGAGGAAGTCGGGTCGAGGGAGGTGGAGGCGTATCGCGCGGCTCTTGTGGAGGCACTTCCGTTACGGACGATCGACACAGAGACCGCATGGAGCAGCGGGCCGGTCAGGTCGACGGTGCCGCCGTTGGGTGCGCTGCTGCTGGACTCCGCCGGGCGGACCTGGATTGGGGAGGCTTCACGTCCGGGTCAACGGCGCCGGAGATGGACGGTGCTCGACACGGACGGCACACCGATCGGGCGGGTCCGACTGCCGTCTCAGTTCCGTGCCTGGCCCAACAAGGTGGAACTCCTGGACGTCTCTGCCGACCGCATCGCGCTTCTCCTCCGCACGGACCTGGATGAGGAATTTGTTGAAGTGTGGCGGATTCGTTGAGCGGCCTCGCAGATGCGCCGCGAGGCCGAAAAAGTTGGGCGGCAGCCTCAGGCGGCGGATCCTTGGACGCGGACCGCCCTCGTGGTCTCAAGGTGATCCGCCAGCCCTCGGTGCCACGATTCCTGGCAGCGATGCTCATCGCGGCGCTGTCTGCCTGTCAAGCGCTGCCCGCGCATTCGACCAGTCCTGACACGGGGCCGTACCGATCGGGCGCCCTCCGCCCCGGAGACCTTCGCGACGTGCAGATCTACACGGCCGCCTCCGCCTTTTTCGCGGAGGCGCTGACCGTCGGCCTGGGGAATGAGTGGATGTGCCCTCGCTCCTGGACCGACGCGGGCGGACGGACCGTCAGTTGCCCCGCCGAGACGCAGTCCACAGGGGTATTGGCGGCGGTCGCGCACGAACTCGGCCTCGCCCTGGCCGAACCAGGCTCGTGCGAGCGCGAGCCCGACAGCCGGCGATTCGTCCACTCCTACCTGACGCCGGTTCACTACTCCTCTCCCACTCAGGCGTCCTTCCTCGTGGTCTCGATGTGCGCCGACCCGACACGCCGCTCCTTCCTGCGAGAAGACGAGGTTCACGTCGAACTGCAAGGAACGCGCTGGACGATGACCGAGGCGCGACTCCGAATGATCACCTGAGTCGAGAGGCGCCAGTCCCTACCAGCCGCGCTCTTTCCTCAGGCGCTCGATGACGGACGTGTGGTGCGCGCCGTGCCACGCGTAGAGCTGGAGGAACCAGTCGAGGTCGACCTTGCCGCTCTCGGGGTGGACCACGGTCCGGGCCCAGTCGCCCTCGTCGAGATGCTCGAGCAGGTGGACCCACCGCTCGTGAAGCCCATCCAGGATCCCGAGCGACGGCTCCACCGCGAGGGAGGCGTCCGCCAGCTCGGCCCAGCGAGCCTCCTCGTAGCCCGTGATGGTCGGGTTGTCCTCCGTGAGCCCCTTCTTCATGCGCACGATGGCGTTCAGGTGGGAGTCGACGAGGTGGTGGACGATCTGGCGTGGCGACCACCCGTCCGTCCGGTACGGGGTGTCCAGCTCCGAGTCGTCGAGGCCGGCCACGGCCTCACGGACCCGGTCCGGGAGGTCTCGGATTTCGTCGATCAGGTCGGTACGGTCACTCGCGGACAGCTTCGAGTCGGACGGCGAAAACTTGCCGGTGGGGTAGCGTAGTTCGTCGGTCATCGGATGTCTCGGCTGAAGGGTGAGGAGTCGTCTGAAGGGTCGGCATTTTCGCTGCTCACTCGCACGGATAGCTCGACGAGGTTGCCGTCGGGGTCGCGAATGTACAGCGAACGGAGCGGTCCCGCGGCCCCGGTCCGCTCCACGGGGCCCGACTCGATGGGAACACCCCACTCCGTCAGCCCGGCGATGATGTCGGATACCGGACCCTCGACCAGCAGGCAGATATCCGCCGATCCCGGTGTCGGGCGCCGCGCCACCGGGGGTCGGAGGGCGGCACTGTCGTGTACGTTGATCTTCTGGTCGCCGAAGTGGAGGGCGAATCGGGCGTCACCGTACGGCCGGGCAGCCATGCCCAGCACGTCCACGTAGAAGCGACACGTGCGCTCGAGGTCGCCCACGGTCAGGACGAGGTGATCGAGCGCGAGCGGCCGGACCGCCGACCGCGACGGGCGGGAGGCGCTCACCATTCGAGCTCCATGAAGGCGTCGAACACGGGCACGACGAAGCCGCCCACGTCGACAGCCGTCCGGTCCGGATGCACCCGCGTCCACACCCGCCCGTCGCGTCGCAGCCCCCCGCCCATCGCGGACCAGAACCCGGAGAGAGCGACGTCAGCCCACGCGCTCCCCCTGGCGGTGAGGTACGCCCCGAGAGGGCCGTGACCGGATCCGTTCACGGGATCCTCGGGCACGCCGATGGCCGGACCGAACATGCGTGCCTCAGTGAACGCTCCATCCGGCGTGCCTTCGGTAGCGAAGACGAAGACACCACCGACCCCGACGTCCTCGCTGAGGATGCGGAGCGCGCCCATATCCGGAGTGATGGCCCGAAGGACATCGACGTGTGCGATCGGAACCATGATCTTGGCGTGTCCCGTGCCCACCGGCTGGATCGGCCAGCCTTCCCGAACGTTCTCGGGGGCAATTCCGAGCGCCCGCATGAGCTGAGCGGAATGGTCTCCGCCCAGCGGGTCACCCCATGTCACGGGCCCCTGAACCATCGTGAGGAAGGGGCCGCCCTCCCGGCGCTCCCACCGGACCTCCCACTCGCCGCCCGCTGCGGTCTGGACGACCCGACCTGACGTGCCATCGCCTTGGAACGCACGAACGAAGTGCGCCGCGAGCGTGGCATGTCCGCAGATCGGGACCTCTGCCGTCGGCGTGAAGAATCGGACGGGCACGCGACCCTGGTCGTCGCACGCGTGGACGAACGCGGTCTCGGACAGGTTCATCTCCCGGGCGATGTCCTGGAGGATCCCGTCCGGGAGGCCGTCCGCGTCGAGAACCACACCGGCCGGATTGCCCCGAAACCGTGAGCGGGTGAAGACATCCACCTGATGGACGCGAACGGTGCGGCGTGGCATGATCGTCACTCCTCCCGTAGGGATCGGACCGGATCCACGCGCACGGCTCGCCAGGTCGGAAGGGCGCTGGCGGCAAGGCCTACACCCACGGTCAGGAGCGCCGCGATGGGGTAGGCCCATGACGGGGGCGTGAGGGGCTCGTCGAGCGCCGAGGTGAGCGTGCCCAGGAGAAGCGGACCGAGGATGAGGCCGAGCACGAGGCCGGCTATGAGGAGGGTCATGCCACCGCGAAGCACGAGCGCCATCACCCCGGTCGTTCGTGCCCCGAGGGCCAGCCGCAGGCCGACTTCGCGCGTACGTTCTTGCACGGTACGCGCCATGACGCCGTACACGCCCAGAGCGAGTAGAAGAAGGCCGCCTACCGCGAAGCCGGCCAGAAGGCGACCGGACGCCCTCTGCTCGGAGATCGAGTCGGCGAGCAGGGACTCCAGGGTGGCCGCGCGGACCAACGGGGTCCGGCTATCGACCTGCGCCAGCACCTTGCGCGCCTCCGCCAGAAGCGTCGAAGCATCGCGGTCTCCGCGGATGACCACACTCATCTCCCGTCCGAGCCGCGTATCCTGTTGCCCGAACGGAAAGTAGACGGTGGCGCCGATCTCCGTGTCGAGACCGGAGTCCCGCACGTCGTCAACCACGCCGACCACCATCATCCAGGGGAAGTCGCTGTCGTACGTGCGCCGCTTGATCCGCCGGCCGATCGGCTCCGCTCCGGGCCAGTACTTGTCCGCGAACGCTCGGCTGACCACGATCACGGGGGCGCCGTCTGGCCCGTCAGAGGTCTCGATCCCTCGACCTGCGAGTAACGGCACGCCCAGCGCCTCGAAGTACCCGGGGGTAACCAGCCGGCCGCGGGCCACTTCGAACGCGTTCGGGTCCGCCGGAGGATGGTCCTCCACGGACAGCGCCCAGTTGACGCCCGGATCGCCCACCGGAAGCACGTCCGAACTTCCGACAGCGCGCACGCCCGGCACCGCGCGAAGGGCCTCTTCAAGCTGGCCCACGAAGCTGATACGCTGGGGGAACGTCCCATATCGGTCTTCCGAGATCGGAACCCGCAGCGTCACGGCGCCTTCCGCTCGGAAGCCGGGGTCGACCCGCACGAGCCCGAACAGTCGATCGACGCTGGCCGACGCCGCAAGAACGAGAAGGACGCCGAGCACCGCCTGCGCCACGACCACACCGGCCTGGACCTGTCGGTCCCGCCGGGTGCCCGTGCCTCCACGGGTGCCACGGAGGAGGCTGGCCGGAGACACGCGCATGGACAGCAGTGCCGGGCCGACCGAAAAGAGGGCGGCCGTAACCAACGCGACGACCGCCGTGAAGACAAGGACACGCAGGTCGGCCACCGCGGCGGCCTCCCCCGGCGGCGGCGCGGATAGCATCGCCGCGAGACGCGGGACCGCGAGCGCCGCGCCCGCCGCTCCAAGCGCGGTGCCCACGCCGGCTAGTACAGCCCCCTCCACAAGCGTCTCCTTGAGGATCCGGCCTCGCGTGGCACCCAGCGCCGCGCGCAGAGCGACGCTACGGCTCTGCTTTCGGACGCGGACGAGGAACAGGCCGGCGACGTTCGCGCAGGCCACCGTCAGGAAGACGGCGACCGCCAACATGAGCGCAACCAGGACCGAGCGGCTGTTCGTCACGAACGGCGTCCGTAGATCGTCGACCGCGATGCCACGTCCACCGTTGTTGGCCGGATACAGACTCTCGAGCGAGCGGGCGACCCGATCCATGTCCTGTTGCCCGGACGCAATCGAGGTGGCCGGCCGGAGTCGACCGACCACCTGGAGCATTCCGCCGTGCCGCTCGTTGTCGGGGGCGTTCTCCGCCAGGTAGGGGAGCCAGACGTCCGTCGAAGGTGGGAACGCCTGGGCGTCGGCGACCACGCCGACCACCTCGGTCGGCGATCCTCCCAGGTCGAGCACCCGACCGAGCACGCTCGGGTCGGCACCGAAGACGCGCGTCCACGCGCCCTCCGACAGGACCGCGACGCCCGGAAGGTCGTCCGAGCGCAGCGTGCGTCCGCGAATCGGCCCCACCCCCAGCGTGGCGAACAAGCCGGGCGACACGCGGGCGCCCTGGAGTCGGGTTGCCTCCCCCTCGCCCATGAGGTCGACGGTCTCTGACCGCACGGCGTCGAGCGATGAGAACGTGCGATTGTCCCAACGCATCTCCACGAAGTTCGCCGGCGATACCCCGAGCCTCTGAGGACCCTGCGCGGGAATGGTGGCGCGCACCAGGGTGAGCTCCGACGGTTCGGGATACGGAAGCGGGCGGAGGAGTACGGTGTCGACGAGGGTGAAGACCGCCGTGGTCGCCCCCACTCCCGCCGCCAGACAGAACACGACGAGGGTGTAGAAGCCCCACTGCGACCGCACGCGCGCCACGATCCGGTTGACCAGGGTCATCGTCGTCATCCTCCACTCACCATGTTCGTTCGAGGGCGGGCAGGTCCCACCCCCTCGTGGGAAGAACGGTCGCGCAACGCGTGCCATGCGCCTAATGCATATATTGGCTATGTGGCATGCGGATATTTGATGCTTACGGAGGGAGTGTCGTACCGTTGGGGGGAGGGGGCCCGGTCGGAAATGGTGGAGGGAGGTGGGGAGGAGGGCCACCGGTGAAGGTGGGAGCCGTGGTGGCGTGGACGAGAGCCACCGGTGAAGGAGGGAGCCAGCCGCTGGCCCGAGGAGAGGGTCCCGGGTCGCCGACGGGCTCCCGCCGCCGACTCCATCACGCCTGACCCGATATAGCGTCGGTACGGCTACAGTCGTCGGCCCCGCCCACCACTCCATCACGCCAGACCCGAAATAGTGCTGGTACGGCGGCCGATCGAGCGGGGCGACGACCACATGGGCCGCCGATCGAGTCGACCGCTCCGATCGAGCGGGGTGACGACTAGGCGAGGCGACCAGACGGGCGGCCGATCGCGTCGACCCCGCCGATCAGATCAGTCGTTCGCCACACACGCCGTGACCGACGTAAAATGCCGCCCTCGCATCGTCTCACTCGTGCCTACTCCCATGACCTACGAGCAGTTTTACGCCGTCGTCCGACGGGTCCCGCCCGGTCGCGTGGTCACCTACGGTCAGGTGGCGCACATGGCCGGATTGCCGGGGCGCGCCCGGCAGGTCGGGTACGCCATGGCCGCCCTGAGCGGTGAATCGGACGTCCCCTGGCAGCGAGTGGTCAACGCGCGCGGAGAGATCTCGACCCGCTCCGGGGGGTCGCCATTCGGGCGTATCCAGCGAGTCCTGCTCCAGGAAGAGGGCGTCGAATTCTCCGAGAGTGGGCGAATCGACCTGGAGCGTTATCGCTGGGAGGGGTGAGCGGGCGGATGACCCGCTCGCCTCCTTCCTCTCCATCCACTCACAGGCTCGCCCTCCACCCACTCACCGGTCGCCCGCCGTCCAACCGCGCGGGATCCGCCTCGAACGGCCCGAAGAGGGAGGTCCGGCGGCGAACGGCCGGGAGGGAGGAGGTCCTTCCCTCCACCCGCTCGCCCAGTCGCCGGTCGCCCGCTCACCTCTCTCCACCCGTCGGCCCGACGCAACCCTATTTCAACTAGGGTTGTCTCTCTACCCGGAAGCGAATCCTCAGGCCGGATGGGAACGATGGGTGGAAGCGATCTGTTCACGGGCACGTTGGAGCTCCTGATTCTCCGAACGCTCGGCCACGAAGCGACGCACGGCTTCGGCGTCGGCCGGGTGCTGCGTGAGGGCTCGAGCGGGGTCCTCGACGTCGCGGAGGGCGTGCTGTATCCCGCACTCCATCGCCTCGAGGAGCGGGGTCTGGTCACAGCGGACTGGCGGCGAACCGACCGCGGACGGCGTGCGAAGTTCTACGAGCTGACCGCCGCGGGACGCGACCGGCTGCGCGCTGCAGAGCAGGAGTGGCGCCGCCACACCGCGGCGGTCGACGGGATCCTCGCGCCACGGCCCGGAGACGGGTCATGACGGATCCCGTGAAAGACGAACTCGACTTCTACATCGAGGAGCGAACACGAGAGCTCGTGGCACAGGGGGTGGAGCCCGCCGAGGCACGGCGTCAGGCCAAGAAGGCCTTCGGGCCGCGGAGCGCGATCGAGGGCGAACTCGTCGGGATCCAGCGGCGCCGAGCACGCCGGGCCCGGACCGCCGGCCTGGCGTCCAGCGTCCGGCAGGCGGTTCGTAGCCTCGTGCGCCGGCCAGGCTACGCAGCTCTGGTCATCGGTACGCTGGCGCTCGGCATAGGTGCGGCCACCACCATCTTCTCGGTCGTCGACGCGGTACTTCTGGAGGAGCCACCCTTCGCTTCGCCCGATCGCCTCGTGACCATCAACGAATCGGATGCGCGCCGACCGCATCGGAACCCCTCCCCCGCCGACTTCCTCGACCTCCGCCGTGAGGTGGATGCCTTCGGGTCGATTAGCGCGTACGACACCCGGTCGGCCAACCTACTCGGCACCGGAGAGCCGGAGAACATCGACTTCGCCGACGTGTCGGCCGACTTCTTCCGCACGCTCGGCGTGGAGGCCGCCGTGGGACGGACGTTCGGGCCGGAAACCGTGCCCGAGGGCACCCGGCTCGCCGTCCTCAGCCATGGGTTCTGGGTCCGGCGGTTCGGCGCCGCGCCGGATGTGGTCGGGAGAACGCTCCGGCTCGACGAACACAGCTACCAGATCGTGGGGGTGATGCCCGAGGAGATGAGCTTCCCGGCCGGGGTCGAACTGTGGACCGCCGCCACCTACGACGTCCCGGGCGCCGGTTTCTTCGGATTCGATCCCAGGGAGATGCGCGACATCTGGTACCATAGGGTCATCGCCCGACTGGCCCCGGGAGTGAGCGCTGAGGCGGCAGCAGATGAACTGGCCGCCAAAGCCTCCGAATGGGCGTCTCGCTATCCGACGACGCACGCCGACGCGCAGATCTGGCTGCGATCGCTGACGGACGAGCGAGTCAGAGACGTGCGCGGCACCCTGCTGCTCCTCCTCGGTGCCACCGGGCTGGTGCTCCTGATCGCGTGCGCCAACGTCGCCAATCTGGTCCTCATCCAGGCCGCCGGCCGGAGTCGCGAATGGGCGGTGCGTCAGTCCCTCGGGGCCCCGCGCGGCCGCATCGTCTTCCAGGTCCTCACAGAGAGCGCCCTTCTTGCGGTGGGCGGGGCGGTGGGCGGCATCGCCCTGGCATGGCTGGCGGTGGAGACTCTTCGGCCTGCTGTCGCCCCTTTGCTGCCTGCGGGCAGCACTGTCGCACTCGACGCCGGTGTGCTCGCGTTCTCGACCCTCCTGGCCGCCCTGGCCGCCCTCGCGTTCGGGACGCTCCCGGCATGGTCAGCCTCGCGCAGAGCTCCGGGCGAGGCCATCGATCGCGGCGCCGGTTCTCGCTCCGCCTCACGGGCGGACCGCCGCATCCGAGAGGGGCTCGTGGCGGTCGAGATCTCCCTCGCGGTGGTGCTGGTGCTGGTGAGCGGACTGCTCCTCCGCAGCCTATGGGCGCTCAACGACGTGGACCTCGGGTTCGAGCCGGACGGGCTCGTCGCCGCCTATGTGGGGCTGCCCGGCGCCACCGAACGCTCCCACGCCGAGATCTCAGCCTTCTACGGGGGAGTCCTGGAGCAGGTTGCGGCGCTCCCAGGCGTCGGGTCGGCGGCTTGGACGATGCGCGGTCCCCTGAGCCTGGGGCCGGGTGCCGGCCTGAGGATCCAGGGTGTGACCGACGGGAGCGACGACCTGGTGAGCACGCGCTGGCAGGTAGTGTCTCCGGGTTACTTCGACGCTGCGGGCACTCCGTTGCGGTCGGGCCGCGTTTTCACTGCGGGTGATGGGACCGACGGAGAACCGGTCGGGGTCGTCAACGAGACGCTCGCTCGGCGCTTCTTTCCGAGCGGCGGCGCGCTGGGTAGCCTCGTCAACACGGGGCTGGACGGGCGGGACGGCGACGCCCCCCGATGGGTGCGCGTGGTCGGGATTGTCGGCGATACGAAAAATCGGGGCCCCGCAGGCGTGACCGAGCCCGTGCTGTATCGACCCATGGGCCAGCCGACACCAGGATTTCGAGGCGATGGCGCGCTGTTGATCGTGCGCGGGGCGGGGCGAGCCCGAGCGGGCGCGGGCGCCGGAAGGGGCGCCGGAGCCGACGACGCCGCGGGCGACGGGGGGCGCACCGGTACCGTGCGCGGAGCGAGCGAAGCCGGCCCCGCCCGCACCGTCCGTGGGCCGAACGACGTCGCATCCCTCGGCTCCGCGATCCGCAGGGCCGTCGCGGCGGCGGAACCCGACGCCCCCGTCGGGGCCATCGTCCAGGGGAACGCCCTGGCCGACGGCTACCTGTCGAGCCGGAGGCTGATCCTGGCGCTCCTGGGCTCGTTCGCGGGTATCGCGCTGACGCTCGGTGCCGTCGGCATCTACGGTATCGCACGGTACGCCGTGCTTGTCCAGACCCGCGAGATCGGCGTGCGCATGGCGCTCGGGGCGGAAGAGGGACAGGTGGCCCGGATGGTCCTCCGCCAGGGCGCACGTCCGGCGCTGGTCGGCACGGCCCTCGGGCTGCTGGTTTCGTTCGGTGTGGTCCGCCTCCTGGCCAGCCGGCTCCACCAGATCAGCACGTCGGATCCGATCACCTGGGCGAGCGTCCCGGCCGTGCTCCTGGCCGTAGCGATGGTCGCGACTTGGCTGCCGGCCCGACGCGCCGCCAGCATCGACCCGGTCACGGCAATCAGGGGGGAGTGAGCGCCACCCGAAATCCCACATGGTAGGTCCGAAAGCCCGTAGGAATCCACGTCCTGAATGCCGCACGCACGACCGATGGGCGACTGACGAAATCGCCGCCCCGGATCACATGTCTGGTGCAGTCTCCCTCCGCAGCATCGAGCCACTCCTCACCGTTCACCGGCGCACGGTCATACGTTTCATGCCAGCAGTCCTGAGCCCACTCTGAGACGTTTCCTGCAAGGTCGGAAAGCTCGGACCCCGGGTTTCGGAATGTCTCGACCGGCGCGGAGAACGCGTGGTGATCCTCACAGTCGGCCGTCGTTTGCCACGTCGGAAACACCGTGCGGAGACTCGAATCCGCCACATTCGCACCTCTACACAGGTCAGCGGTCCGCGAGGGTTCGAACGCCACGCGGGCGTGGGTACGGGCCGCGTACTCGAACTCGCTCTCCGTGGGCAGCCGATAGGGCCGGCCCGTCTCGCTGCGAAGCCAGGAGATGTACTGAGTCGCGTCGGCCCAGCTCACGCAGACCACGGGATGCCGATCATCCTGCGGATATCCGGGATCTCGCCATGATCGGCCCTCGACCCAGCCCGCGGACGGCTCCGTGAGGGTCCGGTGGGAAAAGCACCCCGGTGAGGGACCATCGCCCACTCGGGTCCCCTTCTCCGCGTCCGTCACGTAGCCAGTCTGCTCCACGAACCGGCGGAACTGTCCAACCGTAACCTCCGTCCGGCCAAGCAGAAAGGTATCGATGGTTACCTCACGAACCGGACGCTCCCGGACCGAACCGATGGTATCGGACTCGCTCGTGCCTTGGATGAGCAGCCCAGCCGGCACCCGAACGAGGTCGGGCTCGATCTCCGCCCGGCACCCCGTGAGAGCGCCGGCGGTCGCCACGAGAGCGACGAGCCCCGTGCGCAGGCCGCCGCGCCCCATGACTCTAGAGGCCCACCGGGACCGACAGACCGGGCATTCCCGTTCGTCCATCCATCATCGGCCGGACGACCCCGCGGCCGCGGTCCGCGTTGGACAGGACGATCTTGCTGATGCCCCACCCCCATGCCGCACCGATCCATGTATCGGAAGCCCAGTGCGTGCCCGCGTCGACCCGCTGGAACAGGACCGTGCCCGCCATCCCCCAGACCGCGGCCTGTACGGGCCAGGCGTCGACATGGTGCGACACCACCGTGGCCACCTGAACGATGGACGCGGCGTGCCCCGACGGGAACGACTTGTACTCCCCGGGCTCGTACGTGTACGCCCCGACGCCGTCGGTCGGACGGGCCCGGCCAACCAACTCCCGCACAGGAATCCGGGTGAGCGTGGACAGGAGGTGCGACACGAGGAGATCCTGCCCGATGTACTGGACCGGCTTCCAGTCCGCGACGTACCCGACCGCCAGCGCCCCCGCGTAAAACGGCGCCGTGTTCTTCATCAGGCCAACCGGCTCGAAGAAGTCACCCACGTCGCGCAGCCCCTCGCTCCAACCCTGGTCCTGACGCTCCACCAGACCGTCGTAGAGGTCGTCGTCGACCGAGTAGAGTAGCCCGCCTACAGCTAGAACGCCGGCAAAGCGGGCCCAGTCTCCGCCGTCCATGAGCTTCGGGAACGTGAGCACGTCGTACGCATCGGCGCCCACCGCCGAGATGCCATCGCCCAGATCAGACGCGACGTCGTCAAACTGCGCGGCGGCCGTCGCGGCGCCGATCGAGACTCCGACCGACACCGTACACGCCACGCCCACGGCACGACGACAAGCACGCGCCATCGAATCGTTACTCACATACCCAGGCCGCGAAGGACACCGGCCAGCTTGGCCAGCTTATCAGCATCGCCGCCCATCTGGCCCGTGAGTACCGCGCTGGCGTCGCTGTCGAGCGACCGCGCTACGCGCTGAAGGTCCGCTCTGACCGAGTGTCCATACTCGACTTGACCGAGCACCTGATCCACCTCTGCCGCCCGCAGGTCGAGGATCCGACCGCCCCGCACCAATTGATCCAGATAGGCTCGGGCGACCGGCACCGTGTTCGGCCACTCGACCATCGGCTGGAGCTGGGCGTTGAACTCGTCGAACATGACCATCTCGGCTGCGTCGATCTCCGACTGGGACAAGTGCTCGCTCGGGGTGAGGCGAAACACGTCCACCCCGCGGGAAATCTCCGCACCGTAGATGCGGCCGTTGTACCAGTACGCGGACCAGAAGCCGCCGGTGTACAGCCGATCATTGGAGAGCGGTCCGCGGTCGAAGAACGCAACCTCGAATGGGTTGGCGGGATCGGTGAAATCCATGATCGAGATCCCGCCCTGATACCATGCCTGAACCATGAGGTCGCGGCCGGGAACGGGAATCAGCGAGCCATTGTGAGCCACGCAGTTCTCTGTATCGACCTGCGGCACCGGCAGCTTGTAGTAACCAGCGAGCGTCATGGCCGTCCCGTCGAGACGGAAGAGCGCGTTCGCTCCCCACGTGGGCGGGTCGCTCATCCGGCAGCGAGGCGCCGAACCGCCGCCCCACTCGTCCGTGAACACGATGGTCGAGCCGTCGTTGTTGAACGTGGCCGAATGCCAGTACGCGAAGTTCGGGTCGATGACCTCGTCCACGCGGCGCGGGTTCACCGGATCCGAGATATCCAGGAGGATGCCATTGCCCGAGCACGCGCCGCCGGCCAGTCCGAGGCCTGGATAGGCGGTGATGTCGTGGCACTGATGCGTCCGGCGTGTCGACTGCGTGCCCTCTCCGTGGTCTCCACCCGTCCACAGCCCGGCGATCGCGCCGGTGGCCGGGTCCGCGAAGATGCGCGGCATGTTCACGATCTCAGACCGGCTCGGGTCGGCCAGCGGAACCCGCACGACCTCGATCCGGAACAGCGCCGTGTTGGGGTCGTCCTCCGGCTCGGCCCCGGAGCAGCCCGCCAGCTCCTCGGCCGGACGCACGGAGCTCGTGCCCTGGATGTAGACGTAGATGTTCTGGCTGTCGTTCGGGTCCGTCACGATCGTGTGCGTATGTGATCCACGGCACGACTGGATGGCCGCGACCTGCCGAGGCCGGTCCACGTTGCTGATGTCGAAGATGCGGATACCACGCAGGCGGTCCGTGCTGACCGAATCGGCCACGCCTTCCACCCCGCAGTCGAGGCGGCCGCGTGTCTCCTGCGCGGACATCACGACCAGGTTGCCGTACACGGAAACATCACCCTGACCACCTGGGCAAACGACCGAAACACGCAACTGCGGCGACTCCGGCCGCGAGATGTCCAGGATCTGGAAGCCGTTGTAGTTGCCCTGGATGAGCATATCGCCACTGAACGCCACGTCCGTGTTGTTGAAGCGGCCGTCGCCCAATTCGTCGGGGTTGAAGAAGCCCTCCGCCCGTGTAATGAAGGCCAGATGCTCCATGTTGGAGATGGCTTCTCCGGCATCGAACCAACCGGCCCGCAGGCCTACCCGCGGATCGTTTGGATCCCACGTCATGCGCGGCTCGGCGACCACGTCCGCGGCGTTCTGCGCCGCCAGGGACGCGGGGCCCAAAAGCGCGACCGCGACCAAGGCCACAGCGCCGCCCACCAAGCGCACCGCGCGCGATTGAACCATCTCGAGAACACGTCGGAACGTCATGCATCCACCTCGTGGAGAGTGAGAACTAACGGAAGCCATCCAGCACGCTCTGCATGCGCTGGATTTCGGCCATCTGATCCGCGTCGACGTGCGACGCGAACTGGAAAATTTCGGACTCCTGACCCCCACCGCGGGCGGTAAAGAGGTCGCGCACCATCACGATGGCGCCCTGGTGATGCTGAATCATGAACTCGAGGAAGAGCCGGTCGAAATCCCGCCCCTTCGCGGCCCGGAGCTGCGCCATCTG
Organism: Gemmatimonadota bacterium; assembly: GCA_029262115.1. GTDB lineage: Bacteria > Gemmatimonadota > Gemmatimonadetes > Longimicrobiales > Gaopeijiaceae > JAJCZZ01. Next base: position 33,913 of record JAJCZZ010000091.1, read on the forward strand.
CTGGGGCGTGAGCATGCCGGGCATCATCGGCATGGGCATCTCGCCCGAGTGGGCGGTGTGAGCCATCGTCGTCGAAGGCGGGATGTCCTCTCCACGCTCCTGGAGCCAGCGGGCCATCAGGCCGATCTCGTCGCGCTGGGAGATCTCCATGCGGAGCGCCATCTGCTGGACGGCCTTACTCTCCGATCGCTCGCCGACGAGCGCCGTCATCTGGAGCGCCTGGGCGTGATGCGGAATCATGCCCTGCATGAAGTGGACGTCCGCCTCCGTGTATTCGACGCCGCCCATGTCGCTGATATCACCGGTGTCGAACATGCGGCTCGCCTCGCCGGGCGCGCCGGGCTGAACGATGGGGACGTCCGATGCAGGGCGGGGCGGTGTGGCGGACGGGCGAGGGGCGACCGGAGCCGAGCGTGTGTCCCGGGGTGCGGCCTCCGAGGTCGGAGATTGCGCAGGCCCCGCAGATGACGGTGCAGGCGTAGCGCCCGAAGAGGAACAGCCCGCAATGCCGACCGCGAGGGTCGCAACAAGTGCTGCGCGCCGCCCGCGATGGTCCACACGAAAGTCCATAGGTACCCGAGGGTGTGTGACGGTTGGGGGTTGCCCTCCATTACCGACACTGGGTGCGCCGGTTCCCGATGGGCAAAAGAGCACGACCGCCGAGTGGCCCGCCGCAGCGCCGTGTCCCGGTGGATCACCTTGAAATGCCCGCCGGAAGGACGAGCAAGTTCATCAAGCGGAACGTAGAAGTCATTGCCCTGGAACACGTGGATGAACCCCTCGATCTGAGCCGACTCCAACTCCAGAACGACGTCCACATCTCGCGTGAAGCGTGGGTCTCCATAGATGACCGAGGCGACGCCCCCCGTGACCATGTAGGTAACGCCGATCCGCTCCATCGGCTCGATGAAGAGCCGCACGAGGTCAGGGTCGCTCACCACCCACCAACTCCCGTGCCCGAGCCTCCACGAGGTCGTCCGGGAGGCTCGGATCCCGAAGTCGGACGCCCGCCGCGGCCAGCGCGTACGCCTGCCGGATCAGCCCCGTCATGACCGCCGGCTTCTGGCTCGCGTCCATGCGTTTCAGGGCATCGATGTCTGCAGCGTACGAGTCATCCCCGACTCCGATGTCCTTTACGCTCATAATACCGATCCGGGTGATTGGGTTGGGGCCTAGAATGCGCGGCGAGAGTGGGGGGGCTAGTCCCGCGCGGGGACCTCTACCGCCCAGGAGGGGGCGGCGGTGGGCGCCCCCGGTCCGGCCCACCCCGCCCGGCCCCCGGCATCCCGGGCGGTGGTCGGCGCGCGAAGGTGTCCAGGCGACGGATCTGTGCATCGCTCAGGTGCGGGGCAAGACTCTCCTTCAGAGCGGTGACGGCGGCTCGCAATTCCTCGTTCGCACCATCCATGACCGTGCGATTCCGCTCGTCGGTGGCCCGGATGGCCGGAAGAATCAGACCACGCTGTTCCTCCGTCGGCTGGATGATGTCCATCATGTGTTCAACGAAGCCGCCAGGCCGCCGTGCCTGATCAAGCTTGCGTGCCCGAACACCGCTCAGGCTCGCCGAGCCCAGGAATCCGATCGCGATTCCGAGGACGAGAGTCGCCAGTAGCATCACCATGGCCCGCCGTGATGGGTTGCCGCCGGCCCGCGCGTTCACAGGACTCCCTCCCCGATGGAGTACACCGACTCGACCGTGATCGGATCGAGGCCCGCGACAGCCTCCAACGTGGACTGCTCCGGCTGGCTGAATACGCTCACATTCAGGGCCAGCAGGACGATGGAAGCCGCGGCAGCCATGGGAGCGATCCATCGGAATTGGCGCCGGAGCGCATCGTCGAAGCTGAACACCGTGCCCCGCGAAACCCGCGCCATCACACGATCCGCGAAGCCACCCTCGAACGCGACCGACGGAAGCGCCTCGACCTCGGCCACCACGGGAACCAACGCATCGAAATCGAAGCGCACGGCCGGGCTCGCGACCCACCTGGCGTTCCACTCCCTCTCCTGGTCCGGCGTCAGTTCACCGACCAACGCACGGGCCATCAATTCGTCGTCACTCCAACTCATTGGTCTCTTTCTCCATCCAGCGTCTCACGCAACTTTGCGAGGGCCCTCTTCAAGCGCGACATCACCGTCCCCGGGGGGACGTCGAGCATCTCCGATACTTCGGCGGTGCTGTGCCCTTCACGGATGCGAAGGACGACGACCGCCCGGTGATCCGCACTGAGCGCGTTCAATGCCGCTTCGATGCGGTCTTGCTCTTCCTTCTCCACCACTTCATCGGCAGGGTGCGGGGCCGTGCTCTCCAGGTGGATCCCTTCCTCCGCGTCGAGCGACCTGTACCGCTCTGTTCGTCGCTTTCGGCGCTTCAGCGCGTTCAGCGACAGATTCATGGCGATCCGCGTGAGGTACGTCCCGACGGCCGCGTCTCCGCGGAATGCATCGAGCGCTCCGAAAAAGCGGACGAAGGTTTCCTGTCCAACGTCGTCCGCCTCGTGGCCGGGCCCGAGCATCCGGATCACCACCGCAGCAACGCGATGCTGGTGACGGTCGACCAGCGCCCGGAACGAACGGTCATCCCCGTCCCGAGCGCCAACCACCAGCGCGTAATCGTCGCGGTCGTCACTCATTGGACAACCCGATCGGGCAGCCGATTCCACGGCGTTTGTTCCACCCGACGCGGTGCGGCCTCCTTCGCCACGTCAAGCCGACGCCCTGCCTCGGTGGCTCACTCCGTCGCCGACTCCCTCAGAAAACGGACGTCCTCGATCAACTGCGTGACGGCGGCAGCGTTCATCCCGTTGTAGACCCCGCGAATGCGTCGGTCCCGGTCGATGAGAAAGAAGCTCTCGGTGTGAAGGAAGTTGTCACTGATCGCCATCTCGCCGCCGACCCCCGGACCTTCACCCAGGTCCTCGTGAGCGAAGTAGGAGTTCTTGCCGAGCTCGTAGATCTGCTCGCGATCGCCCGTGGCCAGGAACCATTTGGACGAGACCACCTGCATTCGGGCCGCGAACGCCTGGAGCGCGGCCACGCTGTCCGCCTCAGGCGTGACCGAGTGCGAAAGCAGGACGACGTCGTCGAGGTCTCCGAACGCCTCCTGCAACCGCGCCATGCTCGCCATGGTCGTCGGACAGATCCCCGGACACGAGGTGAAGAAGAAGTTCGCGACGTACAGCTTCCCTTCGAAATCGTGCTCGGTAAGCGTCGCGCCTCGCTGGTCCACGAGGGCGAACGCCGGAATGGAATGGAAGTCCGCCGGAACCGCGGACGGCAAGGAAAACCACCGGGGTGTGAAGCTCACGTCAGCGTAATATGGAAGCCCTACGCGCTCAACACGCGCATCCCCCGTGCTCGAACGAGGCCCGTCACTACACGCGCCCGCCGACAACCCGGCCAACGTCGCGAACCCTAGTCGTAACAGCCAGGTGGTCCTCATGAGATCGATCCTCCCGCTTCAAGTCCCGGGCGGGGACCCAGCCCCGGGTCTTCACCCTCCAACTCATAGCACAAGTCGGCGCGCTTCAGACCGAAGATCCGGCCGTCGCGTGCCTCGTAGTTGGCGTACAGCTTACCGTTCTCCCGCCAGGCGCGCTGAAGGCCGACCTCCCGTCCAGCCTCCAGTCGGATCTCCTTGAACGGGGCGCCGCTCCGGTACCATTCGCGCTGCACGCCGTCCGCAACACCCGCCACGTAGCGCGAGGCAGACCGGGGCGTGCCGTCCTCCCACCAGGTCTCGACGGTGCCGTGGCGCCGGTTGGCGTGGTACGTGGCGCGGTAGCTCCGTGTGCCGTCGACGTACCAACGCTCCAGACGCCCATCCTTGCGACCGGATCGATACTCCGTACGCTCGGCCACGGTGCCCGGGTCGTGGTAGCGCACAACGACACCCGTAAACGGTGCACCTTCGTACGTGACCCACCCGTCTTCAGCCCGGGGGATGGCACTCTCGTAGTCGATGACCGCGGGCCGGGTGACCACCCATGTCGTTCCCAGGAGTGCCAGCGCGGTCATCACGACCGCCGGGGGCCGGCTACCGGATCGCATTGGGGCTCCCCTGGTAGTCGCCAGGGAACAGAATGTAATACTGGTTGAGGTAGCGCTCGTTCTGGATGTGGTAGTGGTATTCACCCGCGGCGTTGTGGGGCGTCGGGCCGGTGTGCCCACCGGACGCATCCAGGTCATCCGGGTGAGAACCATCCGCGTCGCGCCGTCCGTATAGGAAGAAGCCGTCGGAGATCACCCCGATGAGTTCTTCGTCATCGCTGGACCACGCAACCGGTTCCAGATGGTAGTGGTAGCTCTGCGGGCCGGTGTGGGCACCCGAGTAATCCAGAGAGCCGATCGCGTTGTCGAGCGGCACGTTGGGGCCCTCCTGATCATCGTAGATCATGGCGCCGCTCCGTGCGATCCCGATCGGACCGAGGCCGGTAGCCGTTGTCGAGGCCGCCCTGGCCGGGCTCGCGGGAACCGTCAGCGAATACGACCCGCTGAAGTCGTCGATGAACCCGGGAGCGAGACCCTGGGCGACTTGGGGCGCGACGTAGAGCGGGTGGGTCGGTGACCAGTACGGGGAGGTATGGTCGGGATAGCCGTTGCTTTCGATGATGACGTCCGCGCCGTCCAGCACGACCGTCACGTTGTCGCTGTTGAATTCGGCATAGGCGGCGGACAGTTCACCCGTGGCCTCCACCTCGGTGACGGCGTCGTCGCAGGCCGTCCCGACGCAGAGGGCGAGAACCACGGGAATCACGGCGATCGAGCGGTATGCGTCGTTCATGATGGAGCCTCTCGGGTCGGGTCGTTGAGTGGTGAGTCGAGCGGGGATCGGTCGCATGTTCGCCGTCCCTCACGTCCACTCGGACAACCGCATGGCCCAGCTCATTCCATCGGGCGCCTTCCCACGCCGGGGCCCAGCCCCCGCACGGGGAAATCTCCCCACCTCCTGCCACGGAAGATCCCCGGCACCCCCCGCCTAACTCGGACCTTATCATCCGATTAAGGCAATTCGAGGCCCTGTCGAGTCCGGCAGGACCTACCAGCCGGGACCAGGAGTCACACGGACAATGCTGTCACGGACCGGGCTGTACGCGCTTCGGGCGATGGTGCACCTGGCCGGCGCCGAAAATGGGTCGAACGTGAGCGCAGGGGAGGTCGCGGCCGCGCTCGACATGCCTCCAGACTACCTCGCCAAGACCCTGCGAAGCCTCGCGAAGGAGGGGCTTCTCACCTCCTCGAGGGGCGCCGGCGGGGGCTACCGGATGGCACGCGATCCGGCCTCGGTCACACTGGCCGAAGTGGTGTCGCCGTTCCAGCCGTCGTTCGCTCCCGGTATCTGCCTTCTCGAAGACCGACCCTGCGATCCCGCTCATCCGTGCCGGGCCCACTCCGGATGGTCCGAGTGGACCCGGAACGCTCAGAGGATGCTCGAGCGGACGACTCTGGCCGACCTACTCGGGGGCACGCCCCCCTACTGGATGAACTCATGACGCCGATCACACCGCGACTGATGGCCCTCCTGACCCTCGGTACCCTCGTCACCGCCTGCGGCGGCTCGGACGCGGGCGGGAACACCTCGTCCGCGGCGGACGATGCGCAGCCCGCCGGCGACGCCGCGCTTTCCTCCGTCGAATTGGAGCAGGGTATCGGTCCTATCCGGGACCTGACCCTTCCGGCGTTGGACCCGAATCTGGCCGCGACGGGAGAGACCGCGTTCGTCACCAAATGCTCGGCCTGCCACAAGCTGGACGAACGCTACGTCGGACCGCGTCTCGGCACGGTCCTGGCCCGACGCCGGCCGGAATTCGTCATGAACATGATGCTGAACTCGAACGAGATGGTCGCCAAGCACCCCGGCGTCCGCGACCTACTCGCGCAATTCTACACGCCCATGCCGACCCAGGTCACCGACCGTGACGAAGCGCGGGCCATCCTCGAGTACCTGCGGTCCGCGCAGATCGACACGACCGCGGCCGCGCCGGGAGCGGACGGACCATGACGCGTCCCCGCTCTCCCAGTGCACCCTCACAAAGGAGGATCGTGCGATGAGATCGATAGTGAGCAGTTCCTACCGGACAATGGGCGTCGCCCTCGTTCTGGTTCCGCTAGCCACGTACGGCTGTGGCGGAGGAGGATCGGCTGAAGCCGGGGCCATGGCCGACGCGGCCCAGGCGGTCTACGTGGCGCCCGGCGAGTACGACGAGTTCTACGCCTTCATGTCCGGTGGCTTCAGCGGAAATCTCACGGTCATGGGCCTTCCGTCGGGGCGGCTCCTGCGTACCGTGCCGGTCTTCAGCCAGTACCCGGAGAACGGATGGGGATATTCCGAGGAAACCACGGCCATGCTCGAGACCTCCCACGGCTTCATCCCCTGGGACGACTCCCACCATCCCGAGCTGTCCATGACCGACGGGGTTCCCGACGGTCGCTGGATCTTCATCAACGGGAACAACACGCCGCGGGTGGCCCGGATCGACCTGACCACGTTCGAGACCACGGAGATCATCGAGGTTCCGAACTCGGCGGGAAACCACGGATCGCCGTTCATCACACCGAATTCGGATTACCTGGTGGCGACCACGCGGTTCAGCGTACCGGTCCCGAACCGTGACATGCCCATCGATGAATACCGCGGCAATTTCAAGGGGATGTTGAGCTTCATCCGGGCAGGAGAGCCGGGCAACATGGACGTGGCGTTCCAGATCCTCGTGCCGGGCTACAACTACGACCTGGCGCACGCAGGCAAGGGTCCGTCCGACGGGTGGATGTTCTTCACGTCGTACAACTCCGAGGAGGAGCACACGCTCCTCGAGATCAACGCGTCGCGTAAGGACAAGGACTTCGTAGCCGCGGTGAACTGGCGTCGGGCGGAATCCTGCGTGGCGGAAGGCGTGGGACGAGCCATGCCGGCGGATTACCGGCACAACGTCATGGGCGAGGACCACATCGCCCGCTCGAACCGGCGCACGAGCGTCTGGGTCATCGAGCCGACCGACTGTGCGGATATGATCTACTTCCTGCCGACGCCCAAGTCACCGCACGGGGTGGACGTCGACCCGACGGGTGAGTACATCGCGGCCGGCGGGAAGCTGGCAACCGTGATTCCCGTCCACTCGTTCCGGAAGATGCTGGCCGCCATCGAGGCGGAGGACTACGAGACCGTCATCGACGGCATTCCCGTGCTCACCTACGAGTCGGTCATCGCCGGCGAAGTGGAGAACGCGGGCCTCGGCCCCCTCCACACCGAGTTCGATGGTCGGGGCTTCGCGTACACGACGGCCTTCATCTCCTCGGAAATCGTGAAGTGGGAGATCGGAACGTGGCAGGTGGTGGACCGCATTCCGGTCTACTACTCGGTGGGTCACCTGATGATTCCCGGCGGAGACTCACGCGAGCCGGCCGGAAAGTACCTGGTGGCGCTGAACAAGATCACCAAGGACCGGTACCTGCCGACCGGGCCGGAGCTCGCGCACGCCGCGCAGCTCATCGACATCAGCGGCGACAAAATGCGCCTTCTGCTGGACTTTCCCACGCAGGGTGAGCCCCACTACGCGCAGGCCATCGCAGCTGAGATGCTGATGGACAAGCAGGTGCAGTTCTTTTCGCTCAACGAGAACACGAATCCGAACGCGGCCCTGTCCGAAGCCGACGCCCGCGTGGAGCGGCGCGGCAACGAGGTTCATGTCTTCATGACTGCCATCCGCAGTCACTTCACGCCCGACAACATCGAGGGCGTGCACGTGGGCGACGAGGTCTACTTCCACGTCACCAACCTCGAACAGGATTGGGACGTGCCTCACGGCTTCGCCTCGTTCGGCGCGAATGCGGCTGAACTGCTGGTCATGCCGGGACAGACCCGCACGCTGAAGTGGATTCCAAAGCGCGCGGGAATCTACCCATTCTACTGCACGGACTTCTGTTCGGCGCTGCACCAGGAGATGCAGGGTTACCTGCGCGTGTCGGCGGCGGGTGCCAACACACCGCTTCGCTGGGGCACCGGCGGTGAGTGGAAAACGAACTGATGGACGGCCGCGGGAGGGGGGCCGGTCGGCCTCCCTCCCGTACGACCCCTCATGAAGGAGACGGAAAATAATGATGACCAAGGCGAGCCGGTGGCTGTTGGCCGCGGCCGCACTGGCGCTGGCGTTGACCTACGTCCTGCCGCTGTGGACGATCGATCTGGAGGCGCCGCAGTACCCGGAGGGCCTGGGCATGGTGATACGGATCGACGCGATCGAAGGTCAGGAGCCGCATCACCTGGGGAATATCAACAACCTGAATCACTACATCGGGATGAAGCGCATCGTCCCCGAGTCGATTCCCGAGTTGAAGATCATGCCCGGCGTGGTGGGCCTGCTCATTCTGCTGGGGCTCGGAACGGCGGTGCTGGGGCGGCGCCGGCTCCTGTACGCCTGGACCGCGCTGTTCCTGCTGACGTCCGTCGTCGGCCTGGCCGACTTCTACAAGTGGGAGTACGACTACGGGCACGACCTCGACGACGAGAACGCCATCATCAAGATCCCCGGGATGAGCTATCAGCCGCCACTCATCGGGTCGAAGCAGATCCTGAACTTCCGGGCGCACTCCTGGCCCGGTTCAGGGGGATGGATCGCGATTGCCGTGGGGGCCCTCGCGAGTGGTCTGACCGTGTACGAGTTCCGTCGGCGGCAAGAAGACGGTGGGGGCGACCGGGACGGGCTGAACAGTAAGGGGGGGGACCCGGACGGACGGAGTAGCCCCACACTGGTAGACCGTGCCGACGGCTCGGTTGGCTCGCCGCCCCGGGCGGTCGCGATCATCGCGACGGTCGGAGCTCTCGCCACGAACGCCGCCGCGTGTTCGCCACCGGGGCCGAGAGCGCTGGTAGCGGGGGTCGATGCGTGCGAGAGCTGTCTGATGCCGGTGGCGAACGACGGCCACGGCGCGGAAGTCGTGACGGAGACCGGTCGGATTCTGACCTTCGACTCCATCGAGTGCCTGGTCGGGTGGCTCCAGCGCGAGGGCGACGGGACGCCCGTCCGCTCGGCGTGGGTCACCGACCTGGAGGAGCCGGGCAGCTGGATCGTGGCCGACGAAGCGTATTACCTGGGCGGCGCGACGCTGCCTTCCCCGATGGGGCTCGGCCTCCACGCTTTCGCCCGTGAGGAGGACCGCGACCGCGCCAGGAGTGAGGTGGGAGGCAGCGCCCTCGACTGGATGGGTGTGAAGGGAGCGGTCGCGGAAGCATGGCCGGACGGTCGACCGCGCAGGGGACATGGCGGACACAGCGAGACGCTGGGGGCGCGACGTGGGACGGACCACCCAGGCTCAGGCGGATCGTCGATCGCACCGGTGTCATGATCGGCACCCTGACGGCCGTCCTGACGGTCGCCGCGGTACAGGTGGGGGCGGCACAGGCGAATGTGGTACCCGGCGGCCCGCAAGGCGCCATCGCCCGGGCCGTCGCGGCCGCCCGGCCGCACGACACCGTACGGGTGGGCCCGGGCGTCTATGCTGAGCCCACCGTCGTCATCGACCGACCGCTCGTGCTGGTGGGGCTGCCCGGAGCGATTCTCGACGGACGGGGGGAGCGCGGCCTCGTCCGCATCGAGTCCGACTCGGTAACCGTGCGGGGCTTCACCTTCCGGGATACGGGTGTGTCGTTCACGGAGGACCGGGCCGCCGTCCATGTCGAGAAGGCTGGCTTCTGCCATGTGGCGGGGAACCACTTCGACGACACGTTCTTCGGCGTATATCTCGCGGGCGCCAGCGACTGCACGATCCGTGACAACACGTTCCAGGCGGTGGCCGACCGCGAGACCCGGGCCGGCAACGGCATCCACCTCTGGTACTCCGTGCGGGTCACGATCGAAGACAACGTGATCCGCGGTCACCGCGACGGGATCTACTTCGAGTTCGTCGAAGACAGCCGGGTGTCGGACAACGTCAGCGAGCGCAACCTGCGCTACGGGCTCCACTTCATGTTCTCCGACGGCTGCACCTACGTGGGCAATCGCTTCGTGGAGAACGGCGCTGGCGTGGCGGTAATGTACACCGAGCGCGTCGTCATGGAGCGGAACACCTTCGAGCGGAATCGGGGCACGGCCGCATTCGGACTGCTGCTCAAGGACATCACCGACAGCCGCATCGAGGGGAACCACTTCGTGGGCAACAGCGTGGCACTCCACGCGGAGGGCGTGCGGCGGATCGAGGTCACACGCAACCGCTTCCACGACAACGGCTGGGCCATTCAGGTCATGGCGAACGCGGAAGAGGCCGACTTCGTGGGCAACGACTTCGCGGGCAACTCGTTCGACGTGTCCACGAACAGCCGCAGGACCGCCACCACCTTCACGTCAAACTACTGGGACCGGTACCGCGGGTACGACCTGGACCGGGACGGCGTGGGCGACGTGCCGTTCCATCCTGTACGCCTCTTCTCGTTGGTCGTCCAGCGGAATCCGCCGGCAATGGTGCTCATGCGTAGCTTCCTGGTCACGCTTCTCGACCTGGCCGAGCAGCTCTTCCCGGTGCTCACGCCCGAGAACCTGGTGGACCCGTCCCCGGCCATGACCTCCCGGGTGGCGCCATGAACGCCGCCGTGCGGTTCGAGAACGTCAGGAAGCGGTACGGGCCGCTTGAGGTTCTTCGGGGCATCGACCTGGCCCTCCGCGCCGGCCGCGTGACGGCGGTGCTCGGCCCGAACGGAGCGGGCAAGACGACGCTCCTCAAGATCCTCCTCGGGCTGGTCCGACCGGACGGAGGACAGGTGTATCTGGGAGCGCGGGCGGTGGGTACGGGTGCATCCTACCGGCGGGATATCACCTACATGCCCCAGCTCCCGCACTTCCCGAGCAACCTGAGCGCGCGGGAACTCGTCTCAATGCTGTCGGATCTCAGGGACTTCGACGGGCAGCCCGACACCGAGTTGTTCGAACGGTTCGGCCTGGCAGACCAAATGGACACGCCGTTCCGTTCGCTGTCCGGCGGCACCCGCCAGAAGGTGAACGCCGCCCTGGCCTTCCGCTTCCCTGCTCCCGTGCGGGTGCTCGACGAGCCGACTGCCGGGCTCGACCCGGTGGCGGCGCGGATCTTCAAAGCGAGGATTCTGCGCGAGCGTGGGGGGGGCCGCACCGTGATCCTGACCTCACACGACCTCGGGCAGGTGGAAGCCCTGGCCGACGACGTCGTGTTTCTGCTCGAGGGGCGCGTGCACTACGCCGGACCGCAGGCCGGCCTGCTGGAGGCGACAGGAGAGGATGACCTCGAAGGAGCCGTAGCCTCCCTGGCCGGGGAGGAGACATGGGTGACATGCTGAAGGTCCTGCGCTACGAACTGAGGAGCGTCGTGCGGGGTCGCACGGTCCTCGGACTCGGGCTCTTCTTCGCCCTGGCCGCAACGGGACTCGTACAACTCGCCGGGAGTGTGGCGCGAGCGCTTCCCAGCCTGGCCAATCTGGTCCTCTTGGCCGTCCCACTGGTCAGCCTGGTGTTCGGGACGGTGGCGGTCTACGAAGGACGCGACTTCACGGAGCTGGTAGTGTCGCACCCGGTGGGGCGACGGCCGTTCTTCGCCGGGACCTGGTTGGGCCGTACGCTCCCACTTGCGACGGCCTTCGTGGTGGGCGTCAGCGTGCCGCTCGCCCTGGCCGGCGTGCCCGACGGTTCGGTACGCCCCCTGCTGCTCCTGCTCGCCATCGGTGTCCTGCTGGTCGGGGTCTTCACCGCGCTCGCGTTCCTTGTGGCCTTCTACGTCCGGGACGCCGCCCGTGGGCTCGGCGCCGCCCTCCTTCTGTGGCTCGCGATGACCGTGCTGTACGACGGCGCTATTCTCATGGCGGTCGGGGTGTTTGCACAGTATCCGCTGGAAGAACCGCTCCTGTGGGCCATGTTCTTCAACCCGGTCGATCTGGCGCGGGTGACCGTGCTCCTCTCGCTGGACGCGTCGGCCATGCTCGGCTACACCGGCGCGGTCTTCCACCGCTTCTTCGGCAGCGGACTCGGCATCGTGGCCGCGGCGGTCAGCCTGGCCGTGTGGGTCGTGGTGCCGTTGGTGCTGGCGGGCCGCCGGTTCGAACGAATGGATCTGTAGTTACGCCGTCTCCACCCCGTGCCGGTGCCTGAGCGTCGTCCCCTGAAGCCGATGGGGCTCGACCGCCGGTCCAAGCAGCGAGATCCCATACCCCACGAAGAACGTGACCACCAGCCCGACCGCCGTCGACCAGATGAACGGGATCGGCTCGAAGCCCATCACCTCGTACAACCGGGGGAGCGGGAAGTCGTTGGCCGTCACCATCAACACGACCAGCGTGCCGACGATGGCTCCGATGAACGCGCCGGTCCCGCTGGCCTTGCGGGTCAGCATTCCCAGGAGGAAGAGCCCGAGCAGGCCGCCGGCGAAGTAGCCCATGAAGCTGAGAATCAGATCAATGAGCGGCGCGCCCGTCCGGGACGAGTAGATCCCGATGCCGATGCCCACGGCGCCCGCGGTGACGACGACGAACTTGGCGAACGTCATCCTTTTGTCCTCGGGCAGATCCGGCTTGAAGCGCACCAAGAAGTCGACCGTGAGGGCCGCCGCCAGGGAGTTCAGCGCGGAGTCCAGCGACGACATGGCGGCGGCGAACACCGCGGCCACGAGGGCGCCCGTGAGGATCGGCGGCACCTGAGTGTTCACGAAGTGCGGCATCACCTGGTCGGGCGTGAGGCCCACAGGCATCAGGCCTGGGAAGTGCTCGTAGAAGACGAAGAGGAAGACACCGAGCAGCAGCGATAGTGTGACTCCGATGACCCCGGCTGACACTCCGAGGACGAGCGCCCGCTGGGCGTCCCTCGGCTCTTTGACGGTCATGTATCGCTGGACCGGCTGCTGGTTGGTGCCGAATAGCGACAGGGCCAGAAGCCCGTAGCCGAAGATCGCGGTCACGAGCCCCCGGCCTCCCAGGGGCTCTTCCATGTGCACGATATCGAGCTTCCCGAGCGCTGACGCCTCGGAAAACGCGCTGCCCCAGCCACCGGGCGTCCCTGCCACCACGACCCACATCGTCGCGACAACCCCGAAGCTCATGACCGCGAACTGGATGACGTCGGTCCAGATGACCGCGCTGATCCCACCCAGGACGGTGTAGGTGATGGCGATGACCCCGAACACCACGACCGCCTCCTCCACGCCGGACAGCCCGGGGATCAGGTCGGTCGGGACGACCGCTGAAAAGAGGAGTGCCGCTCCGAACAGCAACGTACCCGCACGTAGCAACACGGTCATTGCGAATAGGGTCGAGCCGAGCAGCCGGGTCTTCGTGTCGAAGCGGACTTCCAGATACTCGTACGCGGTCGTCAGACCCTTCACTTTGTGGAAGAAGGGGATGAAGAGCACGACGACGATCAGCGCGGCCATCAGGTCGCCGAGCTGGTACTGCAGATACCACATGTCGGAGGAGTACGCGTAGCCCGGTACTCCGAGGATAGACGCGGCGGAGAACGACGTGGCGATGATGGACAGCCCCGCCGCCCACCACTTCATATTCCGGTTGCCGAGGAAGTACGCCTCGGTGTCCGTCTGTCGCCGGTTGGCCCAGACGCCCAATCCAACGATCACGGCGATGTACACACCGAGAACGATCCAGTCCAAGAAGTGCACGCGGATTCTCCAGAAAGTCCAGGTAGCCGACACTAAGTCCAGGGTTGCCGACTCTTCGTCGTGATGTCAGCAAGATGCGCTCCACACCCCGATGGCCGAGATTGTCGGCTCGGATCTGGCAGAGTCGACCCGAGACAGCACGCATACTACGCACTGTGAGGACGCCCTGGTGAGTGGTGACAGCCTCGGATTGCCCGAGTTGGGGGTCATCGAGGGATACTACGGAGAACCATGGAGTTGGGAGGAGCGAGCGGACACGGTCCGGTTCCTCGCGCCGCTCGGCTACGGCTTCTATCTGTACGCCCCGAAGACCGACCCGTGGCTCCGGGAACGGTGGGCCGAGGACCACCCGTCGGAGGCCACCCGGGAGCTGCGGCGCCTCTCGGCCGTATGCGCTGCCGAGGGTGTCCGGTTCGGGGTCGGACTGAGCCCGCTCAAGGTCTACCTCGATTGGAACGATGCGGCGCGAAACGCCCTGTCGCGACGGCTCAACACGCTCGATCGGCTGAACATCCAGGACATGGCCCTCCTCTTCGACGACATGCCGGGCGCCGTGGACGGACTGGCTGATCGACAGGTCGAGATCGCGGCCTTCGTCGCCGAGCGAACGAGCGCGGACCGCCTCATCGTGTGCCCCACCTACTACTCCGATGACCCGGTCCTCGACCAGGTCTTCGGCGAGCGGCCGAACGGGTACCTCCGCGCGCTCGGTCAGGGGCTGGACCGAAGTACCCACGTCTTCTGGACCGGACCTGAGGTCATATCACGCGCCATCTCCCCGAGCCATATCGACCGCGTGGCCGAGGAGCTAGGCCGCCCGCCCTTCCTCTGGGACAACTACCCGGTCAACGACGGCCGGAGGATGAGTGCATATCTGCACCTGCGCGGGTTCACTGGTCGCTCCGCCGACCTCGCGGGAAGGATCGCCGGGCACGGGGTGAACCCCGCGCTGCAGGCCACGCTGTCGCGCATCCCGATGGCAACGCTCCAGGACGTCTACCGCGACGGCGATGCGTATGAGTACTCGGAGTCGTTCCACCGTGCGTCGCGGTCCGTCCTGGGCGACGAGCTCGGGGACCGTGTGCGCGAGGACCTTCTCCAGCTACAGGATGTCGGACTGCCGCGGCTCGCCGCGGACAAGGAGCGGTATCTTCGCGACCGGTACGAGGGGGCGGATCACCCGGGCGCGAAAGAGATCGTCCGGTGGTTGGACGGTGGCTATGCGATGGACGAGGTGGAGGTGCCGACGGAATGACCGACGGAAACCTCAGTCCTCTGCGCGCGTAGCTCGACCCCGAACACGTCGAACGAGCGGGCGCGGACGTCCAGATCGACGAAGCCCCGTCACGCGCAGCCCTGCCCCCCTACGAAATAATCACCCCCATTCCGCGCTGCTGCAGCAACCGGTTGTACTCGGCCAGCTCCGTCGAGATCACCGCCCCGAGCCGACCCTGCGCGTCCCGCAGGATGGCCCGCAGCACCTCGTGCACTTCGTGCTGCTGGTCGGTGGGCGCAAAGTCGGCAGACCGAACACCGTTGGCCAGGTGGCCGAGCTTCCCGATCAGCTTGGCGGGGTAGCGTACGCCGTCCTGCCCGGTCCCGGTGGTGCGGAGCTGAACGAGCTCCTCCTCCACGTCGATCAGGCTCTGCTCCAAGGTCCGCCCGGCCTCCACCACGGCCGCTGCACCCTCGTCGTTCTCGATCAGTTCGCGGATGTCGGCCAGTTGCCGGCGAATGCGCTCGATCCGATTGATGGCTTCCGCGGCCGCATCGTAGTCGGCAATCAGCGCGCGCATCATCTCCGTCTGGGCGGCGATGTCGGCGAGCGATCCCTCGGAGTTGGGATCCTTCAGGATCTCCAGGGGATGGCTCTCGGTCCGGCCTCCCAGCTCGAGGGTGACCGTGTAGGTGCCCGGAGGCATCACCGTCGTCAGCCCGCCTCCACGCACCCGTTGGCGCCGTGGTCCGAGGTCCACCCAGTCGGCGTACAGGGGCGGCGTGCGCATGACGACCTCGGTGCTGGGCTCGTTCTCGAGGTCCCACGTCACGCGGTTGACCCCGGGCTCGGACGGACCCTCGAGCGTCCGCACTACCCGCCCCGCGGGGTCGGAAATCCGAATCGTGGCCGGGCCGCCCACCCCTTCCCCTGCCCAGTAGTTGATGGAGGCGCCGTACCGTGGGTTGTCTCCCGTACTCATGTCGACATCGGGCGCCTGCGGGCGCGTGCGGTTCTGGAACCGGTACGTGACCCTGGGCTCGAAGAGGTGGACGTCGGACGCCGCGACGTCCGCGGTCATCTGCTGGAGAGGCGTGACGTCGTCGAGGATCCAGAACCCACGTCCGTATGTGCCGAGCACGAGGTCGTTGAAGTGCTCCTGCACGACGATTCCGTATATCGGCGCCGGGGGCAGGTTGCTCTTGAACAGCGTCCAGTGATCGCCGTCGTCGAACGAGACGTACAGGCGATTCTCCGTGCCCAGATAGAGCAGGCCGTTACGCTGCGGGTCCTCGTGGATCCATCGGGCGAAGGAAAGCGGGTGGTCCTCGATACCGGTGGTGATCTTCGTCCACGTCCGCCCGTAGTCCCGCGTACGGTACACATACGGGCGGAAATCCCCGACCTGGTGGTGCTCGACCGCCACGAACGCCTTGCCCCGGTCATGCCGGGAGATGTCCACGCCCCGGACCACGCCGTCCGGTGGCAACCCCGGCATGTTGGCCGTCACATTCGTCCAGTTGTCGCCGCCGTCACGGCTGACATGCACCAGCCCGTCGTTCGAACCGGCCATGAACACGCCGCGCTCGATGGGCGACTCGTCGAACGCATAGATCACGCAGCAGTACTCGACGCCGATGTTGTCCGGCGTCAGCCCCCCGCTGATGCCCGTCCGGGACGGTTCGTTGGTGGTGAGGTCCGGACTGAGGACGTCCCAGCTCTGCCCACCATTGGTGGTGCGGTGCACCACCTGGCTCGTCACGTAGATGGTGTTCGGGTCGTGAGGCGATATCAGGAGGGGAAATGTCCACTGGAACCGGTAGCGCAGCCCGTCCGCGGGCCATCCCCCGGTGCTCTCGGGCCACACCTCCACGTTGCGGAACTGGCGGGTACGCTCATCGTAGCGGACGACGATACCCCCGCGGGCCCCCGAGCCGGAGGCGCTCGACCAGACGATGTTCGGATCGGTGGGATCGGGCGTGGCGAAGCCGCTCTCGCCGCCGCCCACGGAGTGCCAATCCCCGCGGGGTATCTGCCGGGCGCCGGAGCCGTACAGCGAGTTCGACGGACCTCGGAAGCTGGGGCCGTCCTGTCGGTTCCCGAGCACGTTGTACGGCACCGCGTTGTCGACCGTCACGTGGTACATCTGCGCCACGGGAAGCTGCGTGCGGAGCCAGGTCACGCCACGGTTGTGGCTCACGGACACGCCCTGGTCATTGCCGACGACCCACCGGTCCGGATCGGTCGGATCGATCCACAGGTCGTGGTAGTCTCCTCCCGGGCGGGACCGACCTTGAAGTGCCGTACCGGTCCGACCCCCGTCGATGGTGCGCGTGAAAGCCGCCGTCAGGAACATGGCCTCGTCCGGGTCGTCCGGAAGCACACGGCAGTTGTTGTAGTAGCCGGTGCGCCCGCCGAAGTCGCGACTGTGCGTCATGAGGCGCCAATTCAGCCCGCCGTCATCGGAGCGCCACAGCTCGCCGGAGTCGGTCGCCTGCCCCTCCCAGGGAACGCCGTCGCCCGTCTCGATCAACGCGTAGATCCGGTCCGAATCGGCGGGCGTCATGCACAGTCCGATCTTGCCGACCGGGCGCGTGGGCAAGCCGTTGCCCTCCAGCTTCGTCCACGTGTCGCCGCCGTCGCGCGACATGTAGATGCCGCTGTCGGGACCACCGCTCCGGCGTCCCCAGGTGTTGAACTGTACGGTCCACATCCCGGCGAACAGGATCCGCGGGTTGTTCGGGTCCATCACCAGATCGCTGGCCCCGACGCCCTCGCCGACGAACAGCACGTGCTCCCAGGTCCGGCCCCCATCGGTCGTGCGGTAGATCCCCCGTTCGGCCTGCGGCCCGTGGACATGGCCGAGTGCCGCGACGTACACGATGTCGGGGTTGGTGGGATGGATCCGGATCTTGCTCACACGCCCCGTCGCGTCCAGCCCCATGTGCTCCCAGGTCGTGCCCGCGTCCAAGGAACGATGCACCCCGTCCCCGATAGTCACATTCGAGCGGATATGCGGCTCGCCGGTACCGATCCACACGACGTTGGGGTCCGAGTCCGCCACGCCGATCGATCCGATGGAGTGCACGTCCTGATCGTCGAAGAGCGGCTCCCACCACAGGCCGCCGTCCACGCTCTTCCACAAGCCTCCCGCGGCCGCTCCGGCGTAGTACACGAGCGGGTCGCTGACCACACCGTGGACCGACGCGACCCGGTTGCCCACCGGCCCGATGTGCCGGAACTCCAGGTTGGCCAGTTCGACGCTGCTCACGAGCTGGGCGGTCGCGATGGCCGGCACGGCGGCAAGGGCCATCAGCACAGTCGTGATGGTGCAGGTCAGAACGCGGCAGTGGAGGGTGGCGGCGAAGGCGGCGTGGCGTAGCATGGCCAACTCCCGTGGCGCGGGGGATCGATCACGTGTCTGCCCCGAGCGGCCGATGCTCCGGGCGCACGGGGCAGAATGCGGATCGGGAGGGGGGCGGGCAACCTCACGCGCTCCGGCCCCTGGATGGCACGACCGGTCCCAGCCAGCCGGGGACGACGCGCGACCCGGTCCTTGGCTCAGGCCTGGCTAGTTCTCGATGCCCAGCAGCTTCTTGACCGCCGGCTCGAGCCGGGTCAGACCCGAGGCTCGCCCGAGCTCCAGCGCTTCGGGGGCAGGCATGTCCTGAAGCCACGCCGCGCGAAGCGCCAGCAGCGCACCCACACGGTTGCCGCTCGCGCAGTACAGCACGGTGTCGTCGTCTCCCGCCTCGCTCAAGAGGGCGTCCAGGGCCTCGACGTTCTCCCGCGTAAGGTCCGCAGCGCCCGCGATGGGGATCCGGGTGAATGTCGCTCCGTCCCCCAGGCCTGCTTCCTCCCAACCCGCTCCATTTTCGGACGTGGGGCGCAGCGAGATGAAGCGCTCGAAGCCGGTATCAATGAGGCTGCCGACCTGTGACTGGGTGGGTTGGCCACCCGTGACCACATGGTCGAGCGGCTGGCGGGCGTTCGGGAGCCCGGCGGACCTCGCGCTGGCGAGCGTCGCGGCAGACGCCGGGCCTACCGAAGCCGCCGGCGCCTCCGACGTCGCCTGGTTAGAGCTGGGCTCACCGGACGAGCACGCCGCAGCGAACGACCCGAAGAAGAGGAACGGTACGATCCTGAAGGTACGGACGTGCATCGCTTTCAAGTCTCCGAGCGCCAGATTCGGGGCGCCCTTGATGAGGACGAGGTCGGCCCGTGGGAGCCGAGTAAGGACCGAAGATAGCCACGCTCACCCGGTCATGGACGACCCCGATGGACCGCACGGGCTACAAACCGCACGGGCTACAAACGGTACACCTTCATCTTCCGCCACAAGGTCGTGCGACTCATTCCCAGGGCCTCGGCCGCCTGGCTGCGGTTGTAGCGGGACCGAGACAGGGCCGATTCGATGCGGGCCACCTCCACCGCTTCTTCCGGCGTGAGGTCGGCCAGCAGGGCTTCGGGCACGCGGCTCGCCTCGCCACGGGAGGCAAGCGGGGGTCTTTCCGGGTCGTCCGCACGTCGCGGGGCGACGTCCGACGTTCCTGAGCGAACGCCGCCGGGCAGGTCGCCGGAGTGGATGGTCTGCCCTTCGCACACGGTGACGGCGAACTCGATGGCGTTCTCCAGCTCACGCACGTTCCCGGGCCAGTCGTACGACAGGAGCGCTCGGCTGGCCTGGGGTGAGAGCCTCAACGCCCGGCGGTGATGCCGCGCGATCCGCCCGAGCAGGTGCTCGATGAGAGGCGGCAGATCCTCGCGACGCTCCCGAAGCGGAGGGATATGAATCGGGATGACCCGGAGTCGGTAGTAGAGGTCCTCGCGAAACCGGCGCTCCGCGACGGCCCTGCCGACATCCACATGGGTCGCGGCAATGACCCTCACGTCGACCGTGCGGGTCCGGGAGTCACCGACCCGTTCGAAGGTCCGGTCCTGGAGGACCCGGAGGATCTTGGCCTGAAGAGACGGGACGAGGTCCCCGATCTCGTCGAGAAAAAGCGTGCCCCCATCGGCCACCTCGAACCGTCCCGCCCGATCCCGGACGGCTCCGGTGTACGCCCCTCGGACGTGGCCGAACAGTTCGCTCTCCAGCAGCTCCGCGGGAAGCGCGGCGCAGTTCACGGCCACGAAGGGGCCGTTCTCCCGTCGGGAAGTGGCGTGGACGGCCCGCGCAACGAGTTCCTTGCCCGTTCCGCTCTCACCCGTGATCAGCACCGTGGAGTCGGACTCCTCGAGTTGATCGATGAGGTGGAAGATGCGCTGCATGGCCCGCGAGCGGGCGATGATTCCGTGGTACGAGGGAACCGCGGGCCGTGCCTCGTCGCCGTCCTCGTCCCGCCGCATCATGACGACGAGCCGGACGTCCGGGCGACCACAGCGGCTGTCGGAGGAGAGGGGTCCGACCGAGAGCGACACCGGGATCCGCCGGCCATCCGTCGATTTCAGGAACGCACGCCACCCCTCCTTCCGCCTGCCCTCCTCAACCGCGCGCCGCAACACCCCTTCCTCGCCGAAGAGCTCATCGCCGAGCACGTCGGCGATCGATGCCGCCATCAACGCCTCGGCGGGCTTGCCGACGAGCTTGGCCAGCCGACGCGAGAAGGCGAGGATCCGGAAGTCGCCGTCCGCCGCAATGAACATGCGGCCGAGCCCGTCCATGAGCGAATCCACGGCCGCGGGGGCGACCCCCGAAGCCGAGCACTCGTGCGATATGGGCCGAAGCGCCTCCACCGCGGCCGTGATCCCACCGTGTTCGTCCCGGACGCAGACACCCGAGCGCTCTACTTCAAGCTCCGATCCGTCCTTGAGGAAGATCCCGAGGCGGGCATCGTGAATACGACCCTCGTCGAACAGCCCGCAGCCGCGAAGGCAGTTCGGGCAACGCAGCAACGAGAAGCACGGCTTGCCCATAACCTCCGCTTCCGTGAAGCCGGTGATCCTCTCGAGTTCCGGGCTCACGGCCGTGATGTTGCGCTGCGAGTCGACCCGAAAGAAGCCCACGCCGGCGACTTCCTCCAGCAGCTTGAGATCCCCTTGGAACAAGGCATCCATCGCAACCCTCCGTGCGGCCTGCGGAGCCTGCACACTTCGTTGAATCAAATTGTCGACATCCCCGGTTCGGCGCCGTGGGGAGGATGCTGTCATCCCTGTCGGGGATGTCCCCTCCGCCCGGAACAGGTGGTTCACCGGGGGGACACGATGTTGCGACACGGTGTTTCACCACGGACGGAGCGCCCACCGGTGACTCCGCCGCAACCTGTTGTGGGACAATCACTTGACCCGCCGGCTTCGGGCTGGCACCCCCCATGCCTTGGAAGGACGGTAGGGCCCGTCGGGCGAAGGGCGCCCCGACGAGCCTCACCCGCGGAAAACGGGACGCGATGTCGGTGCAGGCGTCACGTCGAGCGGGAATCGATGACGACAACGTCGTCCATAGGGAGGGTGATATCATGAAACGAGGGATCGGGATCGGAATCGCCGCGGTGCTCACCGCATCTATGTTCGCGGAGCCAAGCGCTGGCCAGACGAACGGCTTCGTGCTCCAGTGCCTTTCGGCCCGCACCTCCGGTCAGGGGTGTGTCACCCGGGCCCAAGAGGCCACACCCACGAGCCTCTTCCGCGACCCCGCGGGGTTGGTGGCGTTCGACGGTCCGGCGTTCGAAATCAACGCCGCTCCCTTTGTTCCGGCGCTGACCTTCGAAAACGCCGTGAACAGCCGGGTCGACGGGCATCGCCACATCTTCCCCCTGGGCAGCGTCGCGTACGTGGGGCCCAGGAAGGGTCGGTTCGCCTGGGCGGTCGGGCTGGAGCCGGTCGGGGGCTTCGGGTCGGACTTCGATCTGGAGCACGCGCTCCTGAGCAGCGCGAGCGGAGGGCTCGTCGACTACGAGAGCTACTTCGCGGCGGCCAAGCTCGGTCCGGCCGTCGCTTGGGAGCTCGCCCCCGGCCTGTCGGTGGGCGCGAGCGCGAGCCTCGTCTACGGGCAGATCCGTGACTTCCGCATGCCCTTCACGATGCCGCCGTCCACGGCGCTGGGCATGGCCGGGGTCCCCCAACTCGACCCGGCGGTCTACGGACCGCTCTTCCAGCAGTTCACCGAGCTCACGGCTTACGGCGACTCCGACGGCTACGCCGGTCTGACGTGGTCGGCGGACGTGGGCGTGCGCTACCACCACGACTCGGGTTTGACCGTGGCTGGATCCTGGAGCCCCGAGCGGCCCCTCGACGTGGATGGCGGAACGGCGCTGATCGACATGGGCGCGCAGTTCGGCCAGATGATGGAAGCCATGGTCATGGCCCGGGCGCAGGCGTACGGCGAGAGCCCCGCTGAAGCCCAGTCGGTCGTCGTCTCGCAACTCGGAGCCGCGGGACTGGACCTCGGGGCGGGCATGGCGGCCACCTACGACGCATCCACGACCGTCACCCTCCCGATGACCGCGGGACTCGGCATGCGCCTTCCGTTCACCGGAGCGTGGACCGTCTCAGCCGAGGTCGAGTGGCGCCGGTGGTCCGAGGCGCAGGACGTGATGCCGTTCAGGCTCACGGATGGCGGCAACCCCAACATCAACCTGCTGCTCAACGCCGACCCCACGGATGGCTCCTTCACCTACCCCTTCCCGCTGGAGTGGGAAGACACCTGGTCGGCCAAGGTCGGGACGGAATACGTCGTCGCGTCGGGCAACGCGGTTCGGCTCGGGTACCTCCAGGGCCAGAACCCGGTGCCGGATCGTTCCGTGTTCATCGCTTTCCCAGCCATCAGCACGCGAGCCGTGACGGCTGGCGCCACGATTCACCTGGGAAGCTTCCCTCTCAATGTCTCATACGTCCACGCGTTCGAGGAGGAGCTCGCGGGGTGCGACCACGGGCACCTGCTGGGCGCCGAGTACAACTCGAGCCGCACGACCATGAGTCAGAACGTCTTCACCCTCGGAACGGTCTTGAGGTTCTGAGGCCGGACGGGATCCCGCGAGAGGACCACGGGCGCCCGGTCCGTTCCGGGCCGGGCGTCCGGTCTCGTTCCGACAACTTTCTTGAAGGAGTCCAGAGGACATGTTCAGGAATTCGATCGCAATGGTCGCCGCCGCGCTCGTCGCGGTGATGTGGTTGGGCCCCACGCCTGTGCGGGCCGACGATGACGACCCAGGGGTGTACCTCCGGCTGGCCGAAGGAATCGCCCAACCCCTCGACGAAGTGGTGCGGACGCTCGAAGCCGCGTTGGACGGCGCGGGCTGGAACGTCCTCACCACGATGGGTGGTGGCGTCGTGGAGGACCGGTGCGAGCACCGCAGCCACGTGGTGGTGGCGTACAAAGACAGCCACCGCGACCGCCTGATGCAGTACGGCAATCACGCCGCCTTCGCGGTTCCAATCCGCTTCGTCGTGTACGAGGACGAGAAGGGCGTGGGCATCGGCTCCACCAACCCCATGAACCTCAACCGGACCATCGTGGACGAAGAGAGCGAGCCGGAGACGTGGGCCGACATGGCCGCCGATATCCGCGCCGTGATCGCGGGGGCGTACCCGTCGTTCGTGTCCGCGCAGGAGTACGGTCAGCGGCGGGGGAACGCTCGGATCGGCCGGACGTTCGGCATCATGGCCGGCGGCCGGTTCACCGACAAATTCAAGGAGGTGGTGACGCGCCCCGCCAACGGCGAGAGCGCCCTGACCGCGGCCCGCGCCATCTTCGAGTCGCTGCCCTCCGGCGGGGACTGGGAGTGGGGCATCAAACCGGTCTACCTGCTCGACCTCCCGGGCAACGACGTGGCGCTCGTGGGCGTGAGCGGCCGTCCGATGGAGGCGAAGGCCGCCGGCATCGTGAAACACGGTGGCGTCGACGAGCGGGAGAACATGGCCTGTCCCGGCATCGACCACGCCGCGGCCTTCCCCGTGGCGATCTCGGTAGCCGTGATGGACGGGGAACTCCAGGTCCGCCTCGTCGACGTCATGTTCCGCATGAAGATGTTCTTCGAGGACGCGGGAAAGATGGCGTTCGCTCAGAACATGGGCATGCCCGGCTCGATCGAGGACGAGATCAAAGACAAGGTCCGGATGGTGCTCCGCTGACCCGGGGGGGAAGCGTAACCACCGCCGGCCCATCGGTGACGGCCGCGCGCGAACTGGAGCGAACGCCCGCGGCCCCGTACTGTGGTCGAAGCGACGTCCAACCCACGTCGCGTTCACCCGATCTCCTGAGACCGACCATGCGTCCACGCTCCACGCTCCGCGCCGCCATCCTCCTGACGTCCCTGGTGGCGGTGCCGGGGTGCGCCACCTCCCAGATGACCACGTCCCCGATGCATGACCCCGCGCCCCGCTTCGGTGTGTGGGACATGCGCTCCGACAACCCGCCACCCTACAAGAACGTGATGACGTACGAGCCATGGGGTGAGGGGGGGATGCGCATCACCGTGGCATCGACGAACAACCAGGGCCGTGCTTCCGAGTGGGGGTACGCCACCCTCTTCGACGGCGAATTCCGCCCGGTCACTGGTCAGGAAGGCTCCGATACCGCCGTGGAATTCGTGGACGAGCGGACCACTCGCATTACCAACCGTCGCGGGGGTCGAGTCACGCAGGTTATCATCAACACGTTATCCGACGACGGCAACACCATCGAGAACGAATACGTGCGGATGGACGCCGACGGGAAGATCATCGGCGTCGGTCACGCCACGTACGTGAGGCGGCGATAGGCGGGGAGGCGGTAGTATCGTGGTGTGAGCGCGAAGGGCGCAGCGCGGCGTAGGCGCGAAAAGGAGGGATCGGATCATGGCATGGGCACTTCTCATCCTGGCGATAGCGGCATTGGATGCGAGCGCCCAGGTCCCGGAATGGCGGCTGGGCTCCAGTCCGGCTGTCTCGGTTGGGGACGGAGCGGGCGAAGGCCAGGAGTTGTTCGACGTGAGGGACGCGACGCGCCTTCCAGACGGCTCATTGGCCGTATTGGACGCCGGGTCCGACGAAGTGCGGATCTTCTCACGGGACGGCCGCCTTCGGAAGACGCTCGGCGGCACGGGAGAAGGCCCCGGCGAGTTCCAGGGGCCCACTTCCATGCGCGTGATCGCGCCCGATGCCCTGCTCGTGTACGACCGCGCCGGTGGAAGGATGACTGCCTTCACGCTGGACGGCGATGTCCTCGAGACCCGGCGCCTTCTATACGACATCAGCTCCTCCGTGCCCGTCCAGGGCCACCCCCGCCCGATGGCCTCGGGACTCATGCCGATCGTCCGCATCGACATCCAGATCTTCACGGCGGTCCGGCGCCCGGACGGCCTACACGAGAAGGACAGCCTGGTGTTCATGGTGCACGACGGAGAGGAAGTGCGACCGATCGCACGGCGACCCATGCATGCGCGGTACACCGCCAAGGACGGCCAGAACGGCGTCACGATGGCGCCTCCCTTCGGAGAGGAGCCGATCTGGGCCGTAGGGCCGAGCGAATTCGTGACCGGCACGAGCCATGGAGTGGACTTCCGCGGCTTCGACTCGAAGGGCAGCCCGACGACGTCGTGGACCGCCCTGGGCGCCCCCCGTAAACCCACGCGCGGGGACTGGGCCGCGTTCGAGGACGCCTACCGTGACGAAGGCAGCACGGACGTCCGCATCCGCGGGCGCGTCATGTCGTCCGGACGGGCGCGCGACTTCTTTCTGGAACAGGCTCCACGGGGCGACCGTGTTCCGCTCTTCGACACGGCCTACCTGAGCGACGACCGCACGCTGTGGCTGCGTGAGTACGTGCTCGGCAGCTCCACCGCGACCTGGCAGGTCGTGGCCCCCGGAGGCACCACGATCGCGCGGATCGAGATGCCGGCCGACGCTACGCTGTTCGAGGCGGGCTCCGACTACGTGCTGCTCCGGGAACGGGACGAGCTCGATGTTCCGATCGTCCGGGAATACCCCCTTATCAAGTGAGGCCGCCCATGCGAGCACGCTCCATCGCATCGATCTTTCTGGTCACGAACCTGCTCGCGGGATGCGGTGACGCTCCGACGGGCTCGATCGAATCCGCCTCCTCATGGACGGCGCACCGCTCCGTCAGGTTCGGAGATGCCGAGGGTCCGGGAGCGCTGTCGAGCGTCTTCGACGTGGACGTATCGTCGGACGGTCGGGTCATCGTGTCGGAGCCGACCTTCGGGCGGGTGGCAGTGTTCGATCCTGACGGCACCTACTCGCACGAAGTGGGCAGGAAGGGCCAGGGACCCGGCGAGTTTCAGTATCCGGGGAACCTCGGGTGGCGGGCAGACACCCTGACGGTTCTCGACTTCAGCTCGGGCATCTACCTGTTCTCCGTGGACGGGACGTATCACGAGAAGATCGGATTCGCCGGGCCTGCGCCGGATGGTCACACGCTCCCGGTGCGTCCGATACTCGCTCTGGCCGATGGGACCGTGCTGGCTATGTCGCCCGTCGGTGTGAGTACCGCGATCTCGGGAAGGGTTGCGGACGAAGTATGGCTGAAGACCGCGAGAGACGGCGCCGTGCTCGACACGGTGTTGAGCCTTCCTCTCGCGGGCCGCTATGTCTCCATTACCGGCGCGGGTCCCAGCGGAGAGGCGGTGTCCGCGGGGACCCACCCGATCGTCGGTCCCCCAACCGTCACGGCTCCGGCCAACGGGGCGTTCCTCCTCACGTGGAATCCGGTTCCCGAACCCGACGGGGACGGGGGGCACTCGATATCGGTCATGCGTGTCGACCTCCACGGGGACACCATCCTGTCGGCCCCGATACCCCTCACGCCCCTGCCCTTCACAGACGCCCATGCGGATAGCATCTCGGCGGCCCGGGCGCCCGGGCTGATCCGCCGTGGCCTGACTGAGGGAGCTGCGACGTCCGCGTGGCGGAGCCAGGCCGAGTGGCCGGACTACTGGCCCGCCGTGTCCGCCGTCTTGGTGGCCGACGACGGAGAAGTCTGGCTGCGCCGTGAGCTCGCGGCAGGCGACTCGATCCGGTGGGATGTGCTCGGCTCCGACCTCGATCGGGTCGGGACCGTCGTTCTACCCGCCGCCCTCGACGCGAAAGTCACCACCGGTCGCGCGGTCTACGGCGTCGAACTGGACTCGCTGGATGTACCGACCGTCGTGAAGTACGAGATCCGGCGGTAACCGGGCGTTGGCGCCGGGCGGTTCATTGCGGAAGCTTCGCCCATCCGTTCAGCGCCGAAGGAGAAACGCCTCGAGCGCGGCAAGGAAGTACGGGCGGGGCGTCTCCAGGAACGCGGCGTGATCGCCACCGGCAACGACCACCCACGCTTTGTCCGGCGTACCCAACCCACGGAACAGCGCCGCCTGAGCCTCTTCGGGCGCCAGCGGATCATGCTCGCCGTGGATGACCAGGGTGGGCACGGTCACCATCGAAGGATCGAGTGCGTTCCACTGGTGAAGCGCCGTCCAATCCGCACGCACCGGGTCGGCCGACAGCGCGTGGCGCACATACTCGGCCACCGCCGCCTCGCTGATGGAGCCCTCGACGATGAAGTCGCTCGCCGCGCCCTCCGCCGTGGTGAGGTTCGCCGGAGGCGCCCCCCCGACAGTCTCCTCCGGCACCGTCGTGCCGGGCGTCCACGGATAGCCGAAAAGTACCAGGCGGTCGACGAGGTCGGGATACCGCTGCGCAAAGAGCTGACCGACCATCGAGCCGTACGACCACCCAAAGACGTGCACGGGGCCCGTCTCCCGGGCGCGCACCCATTCGACCACTCGCGCCACGTCCTCCACCGCCTCGTCCGGCGTCTGCCAGCCGTCACTGTCGCGCGGCGTCGCGCCATATCCGCGCTGGTCGACCCCGTACGTGTTGAAGCCGCGAGCGATCAGTCCGTCCATCAAGGAGAGGTCTTCTCCCTCGACCTGTAGATCGAAGTCGGGGAGCGTGCTCCAGGTTCGACCGTGGAGGAGCACGACCGTGGCGGCCGCGTCAGCCCCCGACTTCTCCCAAACGGTGATGGGGTGTCCGTCATCCGCCGCCACCGAGTGCCGGACGGGCCGGGTGGCGATCGTCTCGTCGGGCGTCTGGGCCGTCAGCGGCCGCGGGACCGTGAGGAGCGCGACCGCGACGACCGTCAGAATCAGTGTCCCGAACTTCATGCGGTGCGCCCTCGAGTGCGGTGCGTGAGTGTCCCCGAACGGGGGCCGGTCAGACGGCCATCATGGCCCGCTCGCCGACCCCGACGCCACCCCCTCGCTCCCGCGCTGGAGCCCGTTCTCGTCCTTCAGCAGTCGAGCGAGCTCCTGGATCGTCGCACGACGAGCACGATCGCGTCGGGTCACGAGCCGCCACGTCCGATGCAGACCGCCGCGGCCGAGGTGGAGACCGACGAGTTCCCCGGCATCGAGGCGGGGTCGGAGGACCCACGAGGCCATCACCGTGACCCCCAGTCCCGACATCACCGACGCGATCAGTGCCTCGGTCAGGCGAAGCTCCAGGATCCGTAGCGGTCGAACGCCGGCGGGCTCCAGGAATTCCTGAACGACCACGCTGTTGCCTGGATCAGAATGGAGAAGGAGAACCTGATCGGAGAAGTCGCTCGGCTCGATCCTCTGCCGCGAGGCAAGGGGATGGCTCGGCGGGACCGCCGCGAGGAGTTCGTCCTCGTACAGAACCTCCGACACCAGGTCGGGGTGCTCGACTGCCGTGTGCACGATGGCCGCGTCCAACGTCTCGTCGACGAGCGCCCCAATCGGGTCGTCCGTGGCCTCGGTGGCGATCTGCACCGCCACCTCCGGAAAGCGCTCCTGGAAGTGGGCCAGGATCGGAGGAAGCCAGTGGTAGCACGTGTAGCACTCCGTGGCGATGCGCATCGAGCCCACGTGACCGTCCCGGAAGAGTCGAAGATCCGCCTCGGCGTCACGGACCTGGTCGAGAACCACCCGCGCCGTGTCGGCCAGGCGGGTGCCCTCCGGCGTGATCTCCATTCCGCGGGGCTTTCGCCGGAAGAGCGAGACTCCGAGACGCCCTTCGAGGTCGGCCAGCGCGTGGCTGACAGCGGGTTGCGTCAGATGGAGCCGGCGAGCGGCGGCAGTCACACTGCCGGCTCGGGCAATCGCGTCGACGATCTCAAGGTGGCGGACTTCGATCATTCCCCCCGCTACCGAGACACCTCGCTCATGTTCCGGAGGCCGGCCATGCATCCTCTGCATGGCGCTCACCACCGCACCCCGATCAGGCCAGCGCCAACTCCCGCAGGCGATACCCTCGGTTTCGGACCGTCTCGATCTCCAGCGTGAGGTCCGGGTGATCCTGGAGCGCCCGGCGAAGGCGGTAGACACAACTCCTCATCGCCGCGTCACCATCGGGCTGATCGGCCCACTGCACCGACTGCAACTCATCGAACGGGACGACCCGGCCTGTGGCTTGGACGAGTTGAAGAAGAACGCCGAATTCCCGAGGCCTCAGTTCCAGCTCGACCGGACCCAGGCGGACAGTCCTCGACCGCGGGTCGAGCTCGACCGCGCCATAGCGTTCGGACGGATCCGCTTCTCGCGGCACTCGTGCCAACGAGCGGAGCCGTCCCGAAACGCGCGCCGTGTCGTCCTCCAGGTGGAGCACATCGTCGGCGCCACGGTCGACGAGCGTGTCCGTGCGCGATTCGTCGGTGTCGTGGACGAGCGCGAGGAACGGCACGGATCGGTCAGAGCACCGAACCTCCACGGCCGCCGTCTCGGGGCCGCGGTCGCAGAAGCCGTCTCCGGAAAGGACCGGGCAGCGGCCGAGAAACCGGCTCGCCTCGACCGCCGCTTCCGGCGACGCCGCCAGGGTCACGAAGTGCCCCCGCTGACTGAGCGCGGTGGCCCACTCGGTGCCGACCGGACGCGTGGCAAGAACCACGACCGGCTGGGCAGGAAGCGCCCCGCCACCCTCTGCAGTAGTACCAGGAAATCCCACCATATCGTCGTCCACCCCCGCTCCCGTCATCGTCAATGTGGAATCGCGTGCCCAAGCTCCGGCGGCCGCCCTTTATACTGCACCATACGATAGCCTACCCTATGGCTTCGACTCATCCAAGCCCCAACCGGTTGCCCGGGGAGGAGACCCCCGCTCGCCGAACAGGCCGGTTCACGACGACCCTACGGGCCCTGCCGCGCGCGTGTTGCAACCGAAAGGAACTCGTTCACTGTACGCGCGAACCCACCCGGATCTTCGATGAACGGGAAATGCCCTACCCCAGGCAGGACGACCAAGCGGGCGGAAGGAAGCGCGTCGCGTAGCCTCTCGTGCGCTTCCTTGGGGAAGATGGAACGGTCGCCGGTGAGGATGAGCGTGGGGGCTGCCACCATGTCCAGGCTGCCGAAGAAGTCCCAGTCTCCCAGGGACTCCCGGACTGCCGTCGCCGTCGCCGGGTAGTTCCCGTACACGTCGTGCTCCAGGCCGAGCATCAGGGCCCGTCCCGCCTTGCGGTTCCCGAAGTATGACTGCATGCGCGCGACGGAGTAGATCTCGAGCGCCCGAGGATCCGTCTCCCAGCCAGGGGCGCCCGAGGCCGACGCCATGACCGCACGGTCTTCATCGGTCGTCCGACCCTCGATGATGCCGGCGTGGCGCATCCAGAGGTCGCGGCTCGCCGGGTCGGGGTCCAGGAGGATCAGGCCGGCGACCCGACTCGGGTACGCCACGGCGTAGCGTAACGCGACGAGACCGCCGAAGGAGTGCCCCATGAGGAAGACGCGATCCCGCCCGGTCGCGGCGCGGACTTCCTCAAGGTCACGGACGAATCGGTCGAAGTTGAGCGAATCCGGATGTTCCGCCCCGGTCGACCGGCCGCTCCCGCGCTGGTCGTACACGACCCATCGGTACCCGAGCGGGGGGAAGCCGGGAACCGGCGGGGACGCGAGGAAGTACGTCGCGCCAATGCCAGGTCCCCCGTGCACGAAGATCACGGGCGGACCTCCGCCCCGGGTCGCGTATCGGAGATTCGCACCCGGAACCGCAAGAAAGCCCTCGGATCCGAGGCCTCGGACGGGAGTCTCCTCCGACCCGCACCCAGACAAGGATGCCGCTATCGCCATCACTACCCCCCCCGACCGACGCAGCCACGCATGCGAGGACGCGTTCATCTCGTCTCTCATTGGGCGGATCCTACCCGGCCGCGGTCGGGCGAACAACGCCGGAGTCCATGCAGTGGAGGCATGCCCTCGATGGGCGGCTTCCGAAACTACGCTAACATCGCTACCGTATGGTATCAGTATCACATGATATCAACATGATGGCACCATGATTTCGACTCCGATGAAACACCAGTGGTTCCTGATCCTGCTCTCTCTCGCAGAGGGCCCTCTCCACGGATACGGGATCCAACGGGCCGTGCTCGACCGCACCGGCGACCGGATGCGGTTGTGGCCGGCAATGCTCTACCGCTCCCTGTCGACTCTCGAGGGCGAAGAGCTGATCGAGCAGGTGCCTGCCCCGGACGACCAGCCGGACGACGAGCGAAGACAGTACTACGCGCTCACAGGCAAGGGCCGGGAGCGTTTGGTGACTGAAGGCGAAGCGCTCGCGGTCTGGGCCGCGGACGCCCGAAAGGCCGACGCGCGCTGATGGACGAGCCGAGTCGCCGAAGGGTGTTCCGTACGCTGCTCCACCTCTTCCCTCGATCGTTTCGGGATGAGGCCGGGCGGGACATGGAGCACGTCTACGCCGACATGTACGACGAATGGGAGCGGGAACGGGAAGGGGCGGGACTCCGGTTCTGGCTCTCCCTGGTGTGGGACGCTGGGCGGCACGCCGCCGCCGTGCACCTCGATCGAGCCATACGCAATCCGTTGACGGGGGGTGGAGGAGAGATGATGGGATCCGTTCTGGGAGATGTCCGGTTGGGGCTGCGGCAACTCGTGCGCCACCCCACCTACGCGCTGACGGTCGTAGTCCTCGTGGCGGTGGGGATCGCAGGAAACGCCGCCGTCTTCCGGGTCTTCAACGGCCTCTTTCTCCGGCCCCTGCCGTTCGAGAACGCGGAGCGGCTCGTGGACCTGGACGAACGCGCGGACGCCTGGGACCTCGAGTACACGGGCGTCGCGTGGCCGGACTACGTCGCCTGGTCGGAGGGCAATCGGACCTTCGAGGCCATGGCCGTCTACACCGGGGTCGGTCGGAATCTCGCGGACGACGGCGAAGCGGAACGGATCGACATGATTGCCGCCACGCACACGATCGACGACGTACTCGGAATCGCTCCGATCCTCGGTCGGATGTGGTCGGCGGCCGAGGACGTGCCCGACGGCCCTCGGCTCGTCCTCTTGACGGAAGGCTTCTGGAACGACCGGTACGCTCGCGACCCGGGCGTCTTGGGCACGGCAATCACGCTGGACGGACAGGCCTACGAGATCATCGGTGTCCTACCCGCCGTGGCCGAGTTGCTCGACGGCGCGGATGTCTGGAGCCCCCTTCAGGGCGACGGCGATGGCTGGTACCTCACAGGACTCGGCCTGCTACGCGAAGGATTGAACCTCGCGCGCGCCGCCGAAGATCTCACGGCCGTGCACAAGGGCATGATCTCCGAGCGGGACGTGAACGAGGTCACGACGCCTGTCGTGACACCGCTGCGCGACCGGTACCTCGGAGAGAGCCGGCTCGGGGCAGAACTTCTCCTGGCCGCGGTGGGCCTCGTCCTCCTGATCGCGTGCGCGAACATTGCCGGGTTGGCCACCGCCCGCGCCCTGTCGCGATCGGGCGAGCTCTCGGTGCGCCGTGCCCTCGGCGCGCCACGCGGCCGTGTCGCCCGGCAGCTCCTGACCGAGAGCGCGGCGCTCGGCCTGGTGGGAGGCGCGATCGGTCTCGCGCTCGGCGTCTGGGGATCCCGCGCGGTGGTGGAAGCCCTGCGCGCCCGCGGAGACTTTCCGGCATGGGTCCAGTTCGACCTGGATGCCCGTTTTCTCCTGGTCGTGGCCTCGGTGACGATCGGCTCCTCCCTCCTGTTCGGAATCGTGCCGGCTCTGCGCTCGACGCACGCGCCGGGTCGGTCGGCGAGCGGTCGGGTCACCGGCTCGCGTGTCCGGCGGCGCGGCACAGCCACCCTCGTGATGGGCGAGGTGGCCCTTGCGGCCGTCCTCCTGGTCGTGGGTGGGCTCAGCCTCCTCGACATCTCCCGCTTGAACCGTGTCGATCCGGGCTTCACGACGGAGAACGTAATCGCGTATCGGTACCAGCTCCCGCGGCTGCGGTACCCGGACCAGGCCGCCGCCGTAGCGTACGCGGACCAGGTCGTGGCAAGCCTGGAGGGCCTGCCCGAGGTCGAGTCGGCCACGGTAGCCAGCCTCCTGCCGCTCTTCGATCATCGGGGCTGGTTCTTCGTGGCGGAAGGGGCTCCCCCTCGCGCGGACGACGAGCCGAATCCGGTCGTCCTCACTCGGTCGGTGGGCCCGAACTACTTTAGGACGCTGGGAATCCGCATGCTCCAGGGCCGAGCGTTCACCGACCGGGACGGCCGGGAGGACGAGTCCTGGGTGATTATCGTGAATGAAGAGTTCGTGGCCAGCCACCTGGATGGCGACCCGGACCCGATCGGGCGTCGTGTGGCGAACGGCACCGGTCCTCCATCGAGCGACGACCGGTGGTTCGAGGTTATCGGCGTGGTGCGCGACGTCCGGCACTACGGGGTGGACCAGGCCATGCGGCCGGGCGTGTTCCTGCCCTACCGGTCGCAGGGATCTCGCTACGCGCAGATCGGCGTGCACACACGTGGCGACGCATCGGAAGCCATGGCGAAGGTCCGGCGAGTCGCACTCGACGTGGATCCGGAGGTTCCGCCGTTCGGGATGATCCTCATGGAAACCCGCTTCGCCGACACCCTCTTCGTCCGAAGGGCGTCCTCTCTTCTGTTCGGGGTGTTCGCCGCGGTGGCGCTCCTTCTGGCGGTCGCGGGAATCTACGGCGTGGTCTCCTACGGGGTCGGACAACGTCGGAAGGAGATCGGCATCCGGATGGCCGTGGGAGCCAACGCCTCCGAAGTGCTCGCGCAGGTCGTCCGTAGGGGGATGGCTCTGGTGGTTCTCGGCATCGGACTCGGGCTCGTATCCGCCTTGCTGGCGGCTCGACCCATGGCCTCACTCCTGGTCGATGTCCGACCGAGCGAGCCGTTGGTCTACGGCCTGGTAGCGGGCATTCTCCTGGCGGTCGCGGCGCTCGCGAACTACCTGCCCGCGCGGCACGCCGTCACATCGGACCCGATGGGCGTGTTGCGAGACGAGTAGCGCCCCGGCGCGCCGGACCGTAGCCTGCGGCATGACGATCCCACGACTGCGGTTTCTGACGCTCCTTTCCCTGCTGGCCTTCCCCGCGTGCCAGGGGGACGACCCCGGTGCGGCCGCCAGTGGCTCCGGCTCCGTGGCCTACACCGGCGCGACCGTCTGGGACGGCACGGTCGCTGACCCGATACCCGACGCGACGATCGTCGTGCGGGACGGTCGGATCGTCTCCATCGAGGCGGGAGGTTCCGTCCCGCGCGGTGCGGAGGAGGTCGACCTCACCGGGAAGTACATCATGCCCGGACTGATCGACGCACACGCGCATGTGTCGGGGCGGTGGGCTCCCGACGACGTGAATGACGAGGCCGAACGCGTCCGCGCGGACCTGCGCCTGTTCGCGCAGTACGGTGTCACCACGGTCAACAGCCTGGGCGGAGAGCCCCCTTCCGCGGTCTCGGTGCGCGATGCCCAGGACGTGGCCGCCCCGGGGCGTGCCCGGCTGTATCTGGCCGGAGCCGTCGTGACGGGCCCCACGCCCGAGGAGGCGGAGCGCCAGGTCATCCGCAACGCCGAGCAGCAGGTCGATTGGATCAAGCTGCGGGTCGACGACAACCTCGGGACGGCCGAGAAGATGTCGTGGCCAACCGTCGAGGCGGCCGTCACGACCGCCCACGGCCGGGGGCTACGCGTGGCCACACACCTGTTCTATCTGGCCGACGCCGAGCGGCTGCTCGACCTCGGAACCGACCTGATCGCGCACTCGGTCCGCGACACCGAGGTCACAGAGCAGTTCGCGATCCGACTTCGGCAGGAAGGGGTCTGCTACGTCCCGACGCTGACCCGCGAAGTGACCACGTTCGTCTATGCCGCCCGACCGCCCTGGTTCGACGATCCGTTCTTCATGCGGTGGGCGAAGGAGTCCGAGGTCGCCGCCCTGACGGACCCGGACTTCCAGCAACGCATGGCCGACAGCCCGGCCGCCGCCCGCTACCGGGAGGCGCTGACCCAGGCTCAGAGGAATCTGGTCGTGCTGTCCGATGCCGGCGCACCCATCGCCTTCGGCACCGACTCGGGCCCTGCCGCCCGCTTCCCGGGCTACCTGCAGCATCTCGAACTCGAGTTGATGGTGGAGGCGGGTCTCACCGCGCGCCAGGCGCTCGAAGCCGCGACCTCCGGCGCCGCCGCGTGCCTCGGCCTGACCGACGTCGGAGTCCTGGAGACAGGTCGATGGGCGGACTTCCTCGTTCTGGACGAAAATCCTCTGGTCGATGTCCAGGCCACCCGCTCGCTATGGTCGGTCTACGTCGGGGGGGCACGCATCGAGTAGGCGGGGAGGAAGCCCCACCTCCTACCGGAGGTCCGGCAGCGGATACCGCTCCAGGTAGTTGAGGTCGAACGGGTCGAACGCGACGACGTACAGCGCGTCGGGGTACCGACGGGCCCGCCACGCGAGCCGGGTTCCCCCGGAGCGAATGCTTACTCTGGAGAGGCCCCACCAGACTCGAGTTGCACGGCGAACGCGTCAGGCAGTGTACTCTTGTGGAT
Source organism: Gemmatimonadota bacterium (assembly GCA_029262115.1). Classification (GTDB taxonomy): domain Bacteria; phylum Gemmatimonadota; class Gemmatimonadetes; order Longimicrobiales; family Gaopeijiaceae; genus JAJCZZ01. The sequence continues at coordinate 69,472 of JAJCZZ010000091.1, forward strand.
CGCCCGCATGGCCGCTTCCAGATCGTAAGCGACTCGGACGAACTCGACCGACATGTCAGCCTCATCCACCGTCAGGCGCACGTATCCCGCCCGCGGATCCCCATCCTTCGGGCGACCCACGGAGCCCGCGTTCACGAACCGCACTCCGTTCACCTGACGGGTCCATGGCATGTGTGTGTGTCCGAAGGCGATCAGGTCTCCGGCCCTCGCGCCCACGCGCTCGGCCATCTTCATGCAGAAGCTGTCGTCCCTGTCCTCGGTCCAGTAGAAGGTGTTGAGGACCGGATTCCCGTGGACGAGGATGATCCGGGGACCGACGGCGTGTCCGCCGAAGGGCCGTATATCCAACCTGAACGGCAACGCCCGCAGGTATCGCTTGGTTTGCTGAGATACTTCAGACCGTGTCCATTCGTAGCTCTGATGGCTAAGGCCGTCCTGCACGGGGTCCTCGTAGCGGCACCCACAGTTCTTGTGGTCGTTGGCCGTGGTGGAGTCGTAGTTACCTGCCACGCCCATGACCCCGCCCTCCGTGAGCGTATCGACCACTTCATTGGGCCAGGGTGCGTACCCCACCAGATCGCCGAGATGGTAGATAGCATCCGCGTCCCCGCGCTGGTCGACGTGGGCGAGCACAGCTTGGAGGGCCGGAAGATTGCCATGGATATCAGATAAGAGGACGATGTTCACGACAGACCACCTTTCCCAGGATTTTCGCTTGCTGGGGCACCGACGCCCGCGGGAACCGCACAATTCGATACGCTGGCGACGGTCCCCACCGAGCCGGGGAAGTAGCGAGCCCGCCACCTCAGGGCCACCGACACCAGCCCAATGAGGACGGGGACCTCGACGAGGGGGCCGATGACGGCGGCGAATGCCGCCCCGTGTCCGATACCAAAAGTGGCCACAGCAACGGCGATGGCGAGTTCGAAGTTGTTCGAGGCAGCGGTGAAGGAGAGCGTCACCGTCTTCGGATAGTCGGCGCCCATGCGTCGGCTCATAAAGAACGACACCGTAAACATCAGGACAAAGTAGATGAGCAGCGGCACCGCGATTCTCAGCACGCCCACCGGGTCCTGAATGATGGGCCGGCCCTGGATGGAGAACATCACCACAATCGTGAACAGCAGTGCGACAAGCGTCAGCGGGGAGATCCGCGGAATGAACCGTTCGTGGTACCACTCCTTGCCCCGTGCCCGGATGAGCACGAACCGCGTCAGCATTCCGGCCAGGAACGGGATACCCAGGTAGGTGAACACGCTCTGGGCTATCTCGCCCATGGTGATGTCCACCACCACACCCTCCATTCCCAGCAGCCCCGGGAGGAACGTGATGAAGAACCACGCATACACGCTGTAGAAGAGCACCTGGAAGATGGAGTTGAAGGCCACCAAGCCCGCGGCGTACTCCGAGTCACCCTCGGCCAGGTCGTTCCAGACGATGACCATAGCGATGCACCGGGCGAGGCCAATGAGGATCAGCCCCACCATGTACTCCGGGTAGTCCCTCAGAAACACCACGGCCAGGGCGAACATGAGCGTTGGGCCGATAACCCAGTTCTGCACAAGGGACAGGCCCAGAACCCTACCGTTCCTGAACACGTCACCCAGTTCCTCATACCGTACCTTGGCCAGGGGCGGATACATCATGAGGATGAGGCCGATGGCGATGGGCATCGATGTGGTGCCGATCTGCGTGCTCTCGTTGAGCGTCCGGATGGCGCCGGGCCAGATGTATCCGACCCCCACCCCCAAGGCCATGGCCAGGAAGATCCACACGGTGAGGTAGCGGTCGAGAAAGGAGAGCTTCTTGGATTCGGTGCTCACTTGTTGATCCCGTTGGCTGCAATCGTGCCGGTAGTCATATCAACGACGACTGATACGTTCGGACAAAAAAAGTGCCGGAGCGTAAGGAGGACAATCCTCAACATCGGCTCGGGTGAGGCGACACGGCCCGTGCTGTCTCCCTGGCTTCCGAGAGCCACCGCCCTGCCCTCTCAAGTACCTCATCTGACAGGGCGTAGTGGACCCACCGTCCGTCCCTCCTTGAGCGAACCAGCCCCGCCTCCCGTAGCACTCTCAGGTGGTGCGAGAGCAGGGACTGACCGAGACCCAGCGACGACTGGAGGTCGCACACGCATCGTTCACCCTGCTGCAACACCTCGATGATCCGTAGACGGTTCTCGTCCGCCAGCGCTTGGAACACGCCCAAGACAGCGGTGGGACCCGGACGGAGTTGTGACCTGACCATTCTTCAATATATCAATTTCGGTTGATGTAACCACCACCCAGAGCCACCCTGGCGGGAGTTCCCGTCCATCGGACTCTCGGCCCCTGTTCGATAGCAACCGGCCACCCGATCGCTCTCGTCGGTCTGCGTCGGCGGGGGGCACATCGAGTAGGGCGGGGAGGGTGCCCTGCTCTCCTACCGGAAGTCCGGCAGCGGATACCGCTCCAGGTAGTTGAGGTCGAACTGGTCGAACGCAACGACGTACAGCGCGTCCTCGCCGAAACCGACGACACGCTTCCCGTGCTCCATGGCGACGGTGCCCACCCGGTCGCCGGTCCGATCGAATACGTCGTACGTGGACGGGGCGCCCGCCTCGCCGTGACGACGCACCCACGCGCGCGCCCGTCTGTCGACCGGAATCCGTCCCCCGAAGATCGGCGCCATGGTTTCGGGCCACTGATACTGGTCCGTCGCCCGGGCCGCGCCCGCGCCCCCTCGTTGGAAGGACATGGAGGCCTGGCCGTTCATCATCTCGACAGAGATGCCGATCCCGCCGCCGACCCGCTCGCGCTCCGCGACCCATTCGTCCTTTTCGGCCTGGCGGATCCGCACGGGCTCGGTCCGCACGGGCCGGCCTCGCGTCCTGGTCCCGTCGGGTGTGAACCACTCGACGTGGTAGTCCCCCGCACGGGCCACGACAACCGAGCCGTCATCGGCCACCCCCCACGCGTCCTGGGGCGAGAGCGGAATCGGAGACATCGACACGTTCTGGTTGTCCCGGCCGCCCGAGCGCGTCACGGTTCGGTCCTCGATCTTGACCCGGGTCACCACCTCGCTCGAGCCATCGGGCATCAGGCGGAGGACGTCCGCCGAATCCGTGGGGGCCTGCCCCGGGCCCATCCCCATGGATCGAAAGTAGATATTCCCGGACCCGTCCACTCCCTGAGGGAGCGCCACCACGAGCGGAGCGCCCGGCCGCATCGGCCCGCCTTGCGAGATCGGACGCGTGCGATGGAAGACCATGTCCGGCGCGATCACCGTGAGTCGTCCGTTGCCCAGGTCCACCAGGAGGGTGGAGTCGCCCGGAAGCGGCCATACCGCGTCCGGCTGGCGGTACTCGTCCGGCCCCTGCCCCTCGGCTCCGACGACGGTGCGTGTCCGGGCGTCCATGTCCACCACGAAGAGTTGCTGCCCCAGCGGGTCCGCCACCATGACACGGCCGTCCGGGAGTTCGCGGACGGTCTGGATGGTCCCGAAGTCGGCGGGGAAACGGGCCGGCGCGGCACCGAGCTGGACGGTCTGGCCCGCGACGGGAGCGGCGATGGCCAGAGCGAGGAGTGCGGGGTTCAGGCGAAGGTGCATGGGGCGTGACGCTCCGGAGCGGACGGTCGGCGTTCTGGAACCATGTTGACGGATAACGGACCGTAGGGGCCGCTACCACTCTCGGTAGTGTCGATGCGAGCCCGGCGTTTCAGGGTTGTCTGCCGAAGGCGGTCGCGTCCGGTGACAGAGCGTGGCTGGCTGTACCCGGGCGGCACCAAAATGCGCGACTTGCGAACATCAGCTACGCGGCGCGATCCTCTCCCGCAGGTATGCAGATACCATCTGATCGCCGCCCTCGCCCACGGCCACCTTCATGCAGAGGGCGAAGAGCTCCTTCGACGGCGCGTGGATCTCGTACCCGTTCAAGGCGAGGAAGACGAGGGCGCAGGCCAGCCCCGTTCTCTTGTTCCCGTCACGGAATCCCTGGGAGCGGGTGAAGCCGACGAAGTATGCGGCCGCCAGGTCGGAGAGATCCGCGGTCTCGTCATACGACCAGAGGTTTCGTGGCCTGGCGAGGGCGGAACCCACGACATTCTCATCCAGGACGCCGTGCGCGCCGCCGTACTTCTCGATCTGGCGCGCGTGAATCATCAGGAGGATCGACTCCGTGATCCATCGAGGCTCGTCTCGAGCCCCGGCGTCGCTCACCTGGCCAGTTCTCGGAATACGCTGTCATATTCGGCCATGATGGCCTCGTGGGCGTCTAAAGCCTCGGCCAGATCATCGCTGTGAGGCACGACCCGGAATCCGCCGAGCCCGTCCGCAATCCAGTGGAGTTCCCGGCCCGCCGGAAGCCCCAGGCGGCGGACGACCTCCGCCGGCAACGTCGTCACGATGGACGCCCCCTGCGCACGGGTCCTGCTCGTCAGTGTACTCACGCTCTCTCCTTGCTGAGTGTCACTTAAGTTACACCCGCATGGAGCGGCCAGTCCAGAGGGTGATGGCCGCGTGTCAGGTTCTGGCCGATGGCCGCGTCGATCGCCCCCAATCAGTCCGGACCCGACGCCCAGCACGCCGCGCACGGACGTGGGCACGTCAAACCCTTCGGGGGCCATTGCCGCCGGCCTGGCAGCGGGGAAGGACTTTTTCGTATTCCCGTTCAAGAGCTACGGTGCCTGGGGCGCCCGCATCGACCTCGACAGTTACGTGAGTCATCCCACCAAGAAGCTGATCCTCCGGGGCGCCGGTGGGTCGATCACGACGGTGAACTCCTCCGGGAACGGGTTCTTCAAGGGTGGCGCGGGCTGGAGCATCCTCGTCGATGGGATCGAGTTCAGGGGCGCTGATGACCCTCCACTAGAAACCGAGCCGCTCTGCTCCTTCGTCAACTTCGTGCTGTTCAAGGCGTACAACTCGAAGTGGGTGAGTGGAGGTGACACCGGCCTCTCGCTCTCGGCGCCTTCGGCAAACCTCGGCCGGCGAGGTGGACATCTTCCACTGCATCTTCGACAAGAACGTCGTGCACGGATTGGAGATGGATGAGGTGGGGGAACTTCAACCTCATCAAGGCGATCGCCCAACGGAACACCGAGGGCTACGGCATCTTCTGCCACGACAATCGCACGTCGGGCATCATCAGGGGTGCGCACGTCGAGGGCCACGACGGCTATAACCCGCACCGCACCGTCGGACTGGGGGATCAACGTCTCGATCGGTAAGAGTGTAGGGGTGTATGAGGTCTACTGCGCCGAGTCCCGCATCTGAGTCGATCATTCGAGCTGTGAGGTAAGGAACTGCGGCGTGCTTGTGCTCGGCACCTACAGGATCGCCCCCGTTTTCACGGTCGCTACTGGGGGTCAGCCCGGCGACAGGTCGATGATCTGCGGGTCGGCACAGAAGGAGATGGCCATGGCCTGCCCGCCTTTTACCAACACGGCAGAGAAGAAGGTCTCCACCGAGAGCGAGTTGAGGAACGCGCTGCTCGTGGACGGCCACACCTGGATCCGGCTCACCGCCAACATCACGCTGACGCAGGAGTTGGACCTGTCACCTCTCGTGGACTGCAGGGGTCATCAGTTCCTCCGCATCGAAGCCGACACGGATTCGAACCCGAGCCAGGTATATACGTTGACGAGGGGCTTTTCGGGCGGCGCGATGATCGCGTGGCGCCAGAACCAGTTCGGTGGCGACGGGTCCAAGTTCTTCACGATGCATCTGTCGCTGAGGAACCTCATCTTCGATGGAGCGAACCAGGCGGGCAACCTGGTTGAGATCCACCAGAGCGACGCGAGCTTCTACCGCAACTGCAACTTCCGCAATAGCGGCGGCGACGGCCTGGTGATCGGACCACCTCAGACGCCGCCAGGGCAGTATGCGGTTCCCGAGAGTGTCGGAGCTAACCAGGCGAGTTGTGAAGATGAAGATACCTATCAGAACTCGATGATGCTCATCCTGGACTGCATTTTCGACAGCAATGCGGGAGTAGGACTTCGGTTGACTTCAGCCATTGACGTCACCGTCCTGGACGGTGGCACGAATGGGAATGCCACCGATCTTTCGTGGGTGGGCCCGTCGCAGAACGACGGTTGCCAGGGCGCCAAGAAGTACTTCCGGGGCATCGGCTCGGTCGTCGGCTGGAACGCGAGCAACGCGTCCTTGGACCACGTCTACGGAATCCACACGGAGGGTTCCATGCCACCAGCCTCAACGGCGCTCGGCTCCGACGTGCGCTGCCTTGACTTGAACCCGTGAGGCGGCATGTGGCACCGGGTTAGCAGGCCCGCAGGAAATGCGGCAGACCGGAGAACGCTCACCGCCGTGCTCATGGGCGCCGCACTCGTCGCAGGCGGCTGCAGTGAATCCACCGGTCCCGATCCCAGCGAGCTTGCGCAGAAGGCCTTGGTGCGTGGATCGGTCCAGACGGATGTAGGCGACAGTGACGAAGTAGGCGGCGGTGGAGTGCCATCGCGCGTCGAGCCCACAGTCAGTGCATTCGTCGGTGTCGGCGCCTTTCTGAGGAGACCCTGTGCGGTCTGCGAGATGACGGTGTGGTAGTGATCCTTCCTCCTCGGTGGCGTGGCATGCTCGCTCGCGCGCTTCTTCTTGTCCTCACGGCATGCGGCGACGCCACCGCACCGGGCTGCCCCGACTGCTCGCTGGTCGCGGAGGTGAGAGGGATCGTCCGTACCGATGTCGATGATCTCGTGGAGGGAGCCCGAGTGCGGGTCCGCGCGGTACGCGCGCCCACCGGGTCGTGCGACGAGGTAAGCGGCAGCGCCGGCCAGGCGACTGAGATCGAGACGGACCGCTTCGGGGGCTTCTCGGTCCTGCTCAATACGCCATCCGGCGAGGCGCCGATGTGCGTCGAGGTCGCTGTCGATCCGCCGGCCGCCTCGAGCCTCGCGCCAGTGACGGATACCTTTCCGACCGCCTTCGTACCCGGCGGCGTGACGCTTCCTCTCACCGATGTGACGATCACGCTCCATGGGGATGGCTAGTCGAGGTCGCCGCGGGCGACGTGCATACCTGTGCGGTCCGCACCGACGGCGTGATCGAGTGCTGGGGCGACAACAGCAGGGGGCAGGCGCCGGCCAGGCGGAAGGCCGGAGAGGGTCGCTTCACCAAGGTGAGCGCTACGTCCGGCCACACCTGCGGCCTACGGGACGACGGACTCATCGAGTGCTGGGGCGACTCGTTCACCCGGCGCCTGTCAGCATCCGCCCAGGTCTCTCGTGCCTCGGGCTCCCCCGAGTTCACGGGGCCCGCGCCCTTCACGAGGGTCGTCGCTTCCTGGTCTGCCTGCGCCCTCCGAGCCGATGGCCTGGGCGAGTGCTGGTGGGGACCGACGGGTGGCACTTCGATCCCCGAGTTCGATTTCGAGCCACCCTTCTTGCTCCCTGAACGAGGACGGCTCATCGAGGTAGCGATGTTTTCCAATACGGCTTGTGCCCTCCGTGACGACGGGGTCGTCCAGTGCTTTGGCATGCACGCCGCCCTTCGGAACGCACGAGAGGGGCGATTCGTCGGGCTCGATGCGGGCTTCGGGCATGTGTGCGCCATGAGGTACGACGGGGCGGTCGAATGCTGGGGCGAGGTGGATGGTCCCTACGCTCCGCCCCTGCGAACGGCGGTCGCCGGGCGGTACGTGCAGGTCTCAGCAGGGCGGTTCTTCACCTGCGCTGTTCGAGACGACAGCGCGGTGGAGTGCTGGGGCTCGAACGACGAGGGCCAGGCGCCCGAGCTGGTGAGGCCCGTGCGAGAAGCGTTCACGCAGGTGAGCGCGGGAGGAAGGCATGCCTGCGCCCTGCGCGAAGATCGCGTCGTCGAATGTTGGGGGGATGATCGACGGAGCGAGGCGCCCGCCGTTCGGCGAGCGGGAGAGCCGTAGTGCTCCGAGCTACCGTCTCGACAGCTGGCCTGGGGCGCCACTCGGCGTCAGGCTGGCCGTCGCGCAGCTTCCGCCGTCTCGCACGGCCGGGCTTTGCGGCCCTCTCGACGCTGCTCGTCGCCGCCTGTGGAGGGGACGCCACCGCACCCGACCCGGCGGACCGCCCCTTGGTGGTGGAGGTGCGGGGGGTCGTGCGCACCGACGTGGACGAGCTGCTTCGCGACGTTCTGGTCCAGGTCGCGCTGTTGGACGGAGTCGCAGGGTCTTGCAGGGAGCCGGCCGTCGTCTCGGGCGAAACGATCGAGGTCCGGACCGACCGCTACGGACGCTTCACTTCACTGCTCTGGCCGAGGGGTCGCCCGATGCGTCGCCTTCGTGCGTGACGGTGGCCGCCCTCCCTCCCGCTGAGTCAGGCCTCGCCCCCACTGCGGACACGATCGAGACGGAGTTCGCCCCGCCGGGTGAGGCCCGTCGCGTTGTGAACGTCATCCTGACGTCGCATGGGGAGCGCTTCGTGGAAGTCGCCGCGGGAGCGGCGCACACCTGCGCGCTCCGGAGCGACGGCGTCATCGAGTGCTGGGGCGAGGACAGAGCGGGACAGGCGCCTTTGAGGCGGAAGGCCGGCGAGGGGCACTTCGAGCAGGTGAGTGCGGCGGCGGCTCGGAGCTGCGCGCTCCGGAACGACGCCACGATCGAGTGCTGGGGTGATGTACCGGTGGGGATGCGACGGATCACGATCCAGATCGGCCGCTGGAGCCTCTGGGGGCCCCTCACCCGTGTGAGCGTAGGGGCGTACGTGTGCGGCCTGCGGATGTTCGTGAAGGAAGACGCCGGAATCCGCGATGGCGCGGGCCAGTGCTGGTGGGCGTCGCCGCTCGATCCGACAGTCACCCCGCACGTCCTGCGAGGAGAGGACCCGGACGATTACCGGTCGATCTCGCTCACCGAGGTCACGATGTTGACAACTCAGGGCGCCTGCGCGCTCCGGGAGGACGGAGCCGTCCAGTGCTGGGCGGTGGACGGCCCGCCGGTCCGGAGAGCCGAGCTCGGCTCCTTCATCACTGTGGACGCAGGGGCAGAGCACGTTTGCGCCGTCCGCGAGGACGGGACGGCGGAATGCTGGACAGGTGGCGAGCCCACGCCAGCCGCGCCGCCCGTCCGGAGCGCCACAGTGGGAACCTACGTCGCGGTGTCGGCGGGGACCGACTTCACCTGCGCCCTCCGCGACGATGGCGCTGTCGAATGTTGGGGATCGAGCAACTGGGGGCAGGCGCCAGCCCTCGCCACCGCGGCGGAGCGCTCGTTCACACAGGTGAGCGCAGGCGGCACGCACACCTGCGCTCTCCGGCACGACGGCGTCATCGAGTGCTGGGGGCTCAACGACCAGGGTCAGGCGCCGGCCATCCGGCGGGCAGGCGACCCGTAGGAGTAGCGGGTCCGGCGGCCATCAGGACCCCTGCCCGCCCTCGGCGTCGAAGCGGAGCAGCCCCGGGGACCCGCGCCGAAGGCGTGGGCGGTAGGGTGGCCAAGGTATCTGCTCTTCGTGCAATGCCAGGCGCATGTGCGAGGTCGCCGGCCGCACCTCACGGACCATGTGCTACCGCACGTTCCGGCTCGCCAGTGGGTGCTGTCCCGAAGCGCATATGTCCCTACCTCCCCCACGACGTGCGCGTCGCCAGCGCCGTGCTCCGGATCTTGCTGCGCGCGATTCGTACCACGCTCCGGCGCACGAGCCTCGGAGCGCCGCCTCATGCCCAGCTCGGAGCCGTCAGCTTCTTCCATCGCTCCTCGGGCCCCCCTCGGCCTTCGCCTGCTCCCTCGAAGACCGCCGACCTCGCCGAGCACATCGCCTGAGCTACCTCGTCTATTTCCACGACAGCCCCTATGATGTCTGTCCGTTGGCGGCCCTGCGCATAAGCACCGCCTCAGCTGCGATCGCACCTCACACCTGACCACGCAGCCGCACCCACACGGCACCGAGGATCTCGTACCAGAGCTGCCGCGACCGAATCAGGGCCCCCTCACTGGGCAGGAGTTGGCGGTAGTCGAAGCCGACACGTCGGGGCGCGAGGTGGCCGGTGGGCGCCGCGACCGGTGTGAGACCCTGCGCGCGGAAGAGCGCCATGGCCCGGCGCATATGCGAGGCCGACGTGACCAGGGCGAACGGGCGGCCCTCGACGAGCGGTGCGATCAGACGCGCCTCGGCCGCGGTGTCGACCCCCCGAGGCTCGAGTACGATTCGGGTCGGGTCGAGGCCCAGCCCGACGGCCACGTCCTGATACGCCTCGGCATGCGAGATCGGATCGCCGCCGCCGTACCCGGATAGGATGACCTGGGCCCACGGCTGCTCGTTGGCAATGCGGAGCCCCTCCGCCAGTCGGTAGAGGGCGGGACCCGACAGTCGAGCCCCCGGTGGCACCTCGGGGTCCGAGACGTGCCCGCTGCCGAGCACGACCACCGCAGCGACCGAGTCCTGCGGGAAGACCGGATAGCCACGCTCCAGCCGCCGGATGCCGGCCTCGGTGAGCGGCTCGCACGACGCCGCCCAGAGGAGAAGCGCAGCACCGATGAGCAGGCCGCGCGCCAACCGGGGGCGAACTCCGCGATACCGAAGCGCCGCCCCGGCTCCCGCCATCAGGAAGATGACTGGGAGGGGCATCACGACCGCCCCGATGAACTTCTTCAGGAAGAATCCCATCCGTCCCGTCAGGGCGGCGAGAGCGTGGCCACGGCGCCCGCCTCACCCATGAGTTCGAGGACGGACGGACGGAATCGGTAGCTCCCCACCCGCCCGAGCGCGGCCAGGAAGGCCGCGTGCGCGTCGGCGTGTTCGCACATGCCGACCTGGCCGTCCAGACCGTAGAAGCGAAGACGTGTACCTGCCCACTCGTATCGACCGACGAGATCCCTGCACCCCGTGTATCCGGAGACCCCGCCGTCGTCGCCCAGTCGGATCCAGGCACCCACCGCCGCGAACGCGGGGTCGGGAGCCGGGAGGCCGGTCAGCTGCCAGGCGGTGCCCTCCAGCGGTTCCGAGAGCCGCTCTCCGGGGCAAACCGGTTCGACGCCGACCGTGAGGACCGAGTCGACCACGAGGCGGGCGCCCCGGGCTGAGCTCCCTCCGGACGCGGACGCACCCTCCACGTGCGCCCGCACCGTCGCCAGGGCGGGCTCGGTCCCACCGCCACCCTCCAGCAGATAGCGCTGCCTCAATTCCTCGGAACGGCCCCCGGGGGCGACCGGAATCACGACCGGCCGCTCGCACGGCGTGAAGGCGGCGCCCTCCGCGAGGATCACGTAGAGTCCGGTGATCGGTCCGCCTTCCGGCGGGAGGAGGTCGGACAGATCCATGTCGACGGGGCGCTCGCCCCCCGCGTCGGCGATCGACTGTGCTCCCATCGAATCCGTGCTCGCCTCCGAAGACGTCGCCGCCCCGTCCGTGGAGTCTCCCTCGGGACTGTCCTGGCTACACCCAGCGGTCAGCGCCACCAGGCCGGCCACGACCACATGGAGCGGTGGGACCCGACGGGCACCGTCCCGCAGGTACCCGGGACACCAGCCCAACCCTGCCCGCCGTCCCGACCGACCCCGCCCCCTACGCGCTGATCTCATGCGCCTCGCCCGCGCCCCTCGGCACCCGGATCAGTTCGACCATCCGCTGCACCTCCGGAGGGGGCGCCTGCGTGAACCGCGACACGGCTATCGCCACGCCGAAATTCAGCAGCATACCCAGCGTCCCGATCCCCTCGGGCGAGATCCCGAACCACCAGTGCTCGGCCGAGTTGAGTTCCGGATGGATCAGCTTGAACCAGACGATGTAGGTGGCCGTGAACGCGATCCCCAACACCATACCGAGGACGGCCCCCTCCCTCGTGGTCCGCTTCGAGAAGATGCCGAGGATGATGGCCGGGAAGAACGAGGACGCCGCCAGACCGAACGCGAACGCAACCACCTGAGCCACGTACCCTGGCGGGTTGATGCCCAGGTACCCGGCCACGATGACCGCGAAGCCGGCGGCGATCCGCGCTGCGAGGAGCTCACCCTTCTCGGTGATGTCAGGCCTCAATGCACGCTTCAGGAGGTCATGGCTGACCGCGGACGACACGACCAGAAGCAGCCCGGCGGCGGTCGACAGCGCAGCCGCCAGAGCTCCGGCTGCCACGAGCCCGACGACCCAGTCGGGCAGGCCGGCGATCTCGGGATTGGCCAGCACCATGATGTCGTTGTCCACCGTGAGCTCGTTCGGGATCGGCGCTCCCGCCCCATCGACGGCGTTCGGCCCCACGTACTGGATGATCCCGTCACCGTTGGCGTCGTCGAACGAGATCAGCCCGGTGCCCTCCCAGGTGGTGAACCACTCCGGCACGTCGGCGTACGGCCGGCCCGCGACACTCCCGAGGAGGTTGGCCCTCGCAAAAACGGCGACCGCCGGCGCCGTCGTGTACAGGATGGCGATGAACACCAGCGCCCAACCGACGCTGATGCGCGCATCACGCACGCGGGGAACGGTATAGAAGCGGATGATCACGTGGGGGAGCCCGGCCGTCCCGACCATCAGCGCGGCCGTGATGAAGAACACGTCGAGTGTCGACTTCGAGCCCGAGGTGTACGCCGCGAATCCGAGTTCGGTCGACAGGCCGTCCAGTCGCTCCAGAAGCGCCATTCCCGAAGCCTGGTCCACCCCACCGAGCCCCAGTTGGGGGATGGGATTCCCGGTGATCAGGAGCGACAGGAAGATAGCGGGCACCATATACGCGAAGATCAGGACGCAGTACTGCGCGACCTGTGTGTAGGTGATGCCCTTCATGCCTCCGAGCACCGCGTAGAAGAACACGATGGCCATGCCGATGAGCACGCCGGTGGTGACGTCCACCTCCAGGAAGCGGCTGAAGACGATGCCCACCCCTCGCATCTGACCGGCCACGTAGGTGAACGATACGAAGATCGCGCACACGACCGCTACGATGCGTGCGGTTTGCGAGTAGTACCGATCGCCCACGAAGTCGGGCACGGTGTAGGCGCCGTACTTTCGTAGATAGGGGGCGAGCAGGAGCGCCAGGAGCACGTAGCCGCCGGTCCACCCCATCAGGTAGACGGAGCCGTCGTACCCCGTGAATGAGATGAGCCCCGCCATCGAGATGAACGAGGCCGCGCTCATCCAGTCGGCGGCCGTGGCCATACCGTTGGCGAGCGGGCTCACACCGCCTCCCGCGACGTAGAATTCCTTCGTGCTGCCCGCGCGTGACCAGATCGCGATCCCCAGGTACAGCGCGAAGGAGAGCGCCACCATCAGGAATGTCCACGACGTCACGTTCACGCGTCGCTGACCTCGTCGACGTCGAACTCCCGGTCGAGTCGGTTCATGAGCACGACGTACACGAAGATCAGGATGACGAAGACGTAGATGCTTCCCTGCTGCGCAAACCAGAAGCCCAGCGGGAAGCCGGTCCCCGGAATCGTGACGGCGTTCAGCGGCTCGGCCAGGATGATGCCGAAGCCGTACGACACCACGAACCAGATGGCCAGGAGGAAGGCCAGGTAGCGGACATTCCTCCGCCAGTACTCCTCCTCCCGTCGCGTGGACTCTCCGGTGGGTGGGGACGATTCCATCGCACGATCCTTCGAAGCATGAGGTGGGGACCGCGCCATGGTAGCTGAGGCGGGGTGCGCATGCCACGGGTTTCCCGCATGATTTTTCGTCGATCGAGCTGCGTAATGATCTCGACCCTTGCCCCTTCATGAGTTCAGGCCAGTGATATCCGAGGAAACCGAAGTGAACGACCGAGCCTGGACGGCCCGGCACCACGACCTGACGCACGAGGTGGAGCTCATCATCTCGGCGGGCCTGCTCTTCGGGCTACTCCAGACGCCCGGCCGTCTCAACGCGCTCTTCGACGGCGTTCAAGCCGGGCTGAGCGGAGTGCCGTGGACGGTGGTGTTCGTGGGCTGGTACTACGCGACCCTCATCATCTACACACTGACCCTGGCGTTCGGAGTGCACATTCTCTCGCGGGGCTACTGGGTCGGGCTGGTGGGACTCGATTCCGCCTTTCCCCGCGGGATCCGCTGGAGTGATCTCCGGTACGGGCCGATCGCCAAGGACTTTTACAGAGAAGAGGTTCCGCCCGTACCGACCCTCGCTCGGCGCGTCGACCGGTTCTGTTCCAGCATCTTCGCTATCGCCTTCTGGATCGCCGCGCTCTTCGCCATGTCCGTGGTTGTGGCGGGCGGCATCGGCCTGGCTGCGCTGGCACTTGAACGTGTCTTCCCCGGCATCGATTCGAGCACCTTCTGGCTAGCTCTGATGGTAGCGGTCGGCTCCGTCCCCATAGGCATCATCTTCTTCGACCGCGTGTGGGGACCGAAGCTGGCGCGGGACGGCGCTGCGGCTGGACGTTTGAAGCGGGTGCTCCGAGTCTTTCACCGCTCGGTCGGCGGCAACCTCATTCTCCCCATCCAGTTCACGCTGTTCAGCAACTTGCCCCGTACGATGATGTGGCCGTTCTACATCGGGACGATCGTGGTACTGCTGAGCGCGTTCCTCGGCGGCCAGGTGATCCGCTCCAAAACCTTCATCGTCGCGACCGCCGAGTTGCTTCCGACGCGGCCTACCGCCCGGACGGTGGACCGGCGGAGCTTCGCCGACTCCCGATCCGCCTCAGACCGCACGGGGTCGGCGCCCTTCATCCAATCGGAGATCGTTACGGGGCCTTATGTCCGGCTCGAGCTGCCGTGGGTGGCGCGCCGACACGGTGATCGCCTCGGGGAACTGTGCGAGGGAGAGGAGGCGATCGGCAGTCGCGGGCTGACCGAGAGTCGATCGACGAGCACTCCCGCCGACGCGGCCGCGATCGATACCGTGCTGGAATGCATGGGCCGCATGTGGACGGTCGAGCTCGACGGGCGCCCGGTGGACATCGAGTGGGACTTCCGCTGGGAGCCAGGTCGCGGTGTGACAGCCGTCGTGGGGTATATCGCGACGGCCGGGATAGACGCCGGTGCCCATACGCTGGTGGTCTCGGAGGAGGAGACGGCAGATCCGGACGACGACGGCGACGAACCCTCCGTCCGGCGGCACTTCATCCGCTTCAGACTGTAGGCGGCCCGCTCCGCACTGGCGCGCCCGAATCGCGTCCCGATCAGTGCTTCCAGTCCTTCTCCCCAGCGGTGACGGCCAACACCAGGCGGTTGTCCCGACTGGGTAGCGGGCACGTGGCGAACTCGCTCCAGACGCACGGCGGGTTGTAGGCCAGGTTGAAGTCGATGGCGACGCGGCCGTCCGCGTCGGGCCGTCCGACCCAGACGTACCGCCCGCCGCCGTACGTCTCCCGGCCGGACGTCGAGTCCGCGAAGACGATCATGAAGCGCTCGTCGTCGGCGTCTCCGGTGAGGTCCAGCGCATGCGGCTGACCGTCGACCCAGAACTCCAAGCGGGCGGGTGACTGCGCCTCGGCCACCGTGCCGAGCACGTTCGGAACAGCCACCGTCTTTTCCTGCGGCACCCAACGCGCCGTGACCCGCCACTCGGGATCGACCAGATAGCGTTCAATGCCCTGGAACGCGGAGTAGGTCTCGTCCTGGTTGTCGCGTACGCGCAGTGCGACCCGGTCGCCGCGCCGGACGGTGATCCAGTTGAGTGGCCCGTGGCGGAGCACCACCGACTTCCCCGACCCGATGTCCTCGGTCAGGACCGCTTCCCGCACGGCTGGGTCACGTGACACGTCCGGAGGGCGCGGCCCGGTCGCGGCGGACAGGGAGAGGGTGGAGTCCACCCCCTGCGTGATGGTCACGCCCGGCTCAGTGATCCACCGCACGTCGGTACCGTCGACCACGACGCGACCCAGCCGCGGCGCGGCCTTGTCGGCCGGAAGGACGACGTCGTTGTCGGCCGCGCCGCCCACCGTGCTCTCTCCCTGGGGAAGCCAGTGGAGGCCGATCAACGCCAGCCAGGAGTCGGGCGCCTCCAGCTCGCCGACGCGGCGTGCGTGCCAGTCGTCGATGTCCGCGCGATGCGCGGCAACGTCGATCGGGAGTGGTTCGGGACGGGCGTCGGCACACCCGGCCGAAACCGCCGCGACCATGACCGAAGCGAACCGTCGTGCGGCCACCCTCAATTCCCCTTCGGGCGCACGTTCTCGGCCGGTCGGAAGCTCCGGGCGGGGCGCATGGCCTCGCGCGTGGCCAGGTTGAAGCGGTCGCCCGGCGCCAGGAAGTAGAACGGCCCGCCGTACGCTCCCACCTGGCTGCGGTTGTCGTAGATCAGCGCGTACGACGCCCCCAGAACCTCCGCGTTGTCGCCTTGAACGATCAGCGCCGTGTTCTCGTCCAGGCCGATCCCAAGAAGCTCGGGGTGCGCCTCCATGACCTCGATCAGGTCGAAGTGCCGATTCCGGCGGAGAACGTGCTGGTCGATGCCAACGTTACGCAGGTATCCGAAGCCGCGAACGTGGTCACCCATCATTGTCGCGTTGGTGCGCGTGTCGCCGCGGACGAGATAGGAGCCCTGGATCGACGCACCCGCGGACGAACCGCCGATGACCCCGCCTCGTTCCAGGACCTGCCGAATGGCCGTTTCCGTCCGCGTGTCGCCGTAGGCATCGACCAGGCGCCACTGCCGCCCGCCCCCGAAGAACACGCCGCCCGCCTCACGGATCGGCGAGACGAAGGCTTCCGTGTTCGCCACGGCTGGATCGGTCGTGTGGAGCACCCGGATGTTGCGGGCACCGTTCTCGCGCCACGCGTTCAGACAAGGACAGAAGTCGTCATAGGCGTCCCCGCCGCCCGCCGTCGGGATGTAGAGGATCAGCGCGTCCGGACCTCCCGCCAGCTCGATGAAGCGCTCGTAAATGGCCGGGTCCTGCATGGCGCCGCCTGCGACCACCAGCGATCCGTTGGCCGGGCCCACCTGAGGGGCGCCTGTCTGGGCGCCGACGGAGTCCACCGAGAGACCGGCGCACAGGGCCGTGATGAGGACAGCGACAAGGGGCGAGGAAGAGAAGCGGGTACGCATGTCCGAACCTTCTGTCAGGGGATGAAGCTGCGCAGAGGCGGTCGATCTCCTCCGAGGTCATGGTCGGGAAGCCGCCACGCGCTGGGCCACACGAACAGTTGGCCGCCTGCCGGCCGACGACGCAAGGCTCACGTGCCCTCGCCGTACACCAACCGCTCGACCTCGCCGTGTACACGCCGCACCGTGTCGGCGGATGGCGGCTCGGTGAAGGCCGACACCGTCACGGCTGCGAGCGAGTTGAGCAGCAGCGCCCAGATTCCGCCGTGCATCCCCAGGGGATGCGGTACGAGCACGAGCGTCACATACAATGTGATCATCCCGACGGCCAGACCGACGAGGACGCCCGCCCGCGTGAGTGTGCGCCCGCCCGGGAAGCAGACCCCCAGGATCGCTGGCATGAGCTGGAGCGCGCCCGAGCCGGACAGCGTGACGAGCACGACCAGGAAGTCGAAGGTGCGCACGCTGAGCGCGTAGCCGACGACGAGAAGTCCGAGAACGATGAACCGCCCGACCGTCACGTAATGCCGCTGGCTCCGGTCCGGTGCCACGTAGCGCTGATAGATGTCGCGCGTGAGCACCGTCATGTTGGCATGGAGGATCGAATCCAGCGTCGACATCGCGGCCGCGGTCGCCCCCGCCAGGATCAGCCCTGTGAGCCACGCCGGCGCGTACCGGAAGAGCAGCTCCGGAAACACCTGATCGGGGATGGCCAGGTCGGGAAGCACGAGCGCGCCGCCCAGACCGACCAACGCGGCCGGGATGTACAGCGTCATCAGGTAGATCGGCGTCGTGGCACCGAGGATCCGAAGCGTGCGCGCGTCCACCGCAGTGTAGTAGCGGATCATCATGTGCGGCTGGAACACGATGCCGAACGACAGCGTGATGGTCATCCCGATCCACATCCCCGGCGTGAAGAATCCCCGGGGGCCCGGCATGGACAGGAGGTCCGGCCGCTGCTCCGAGACGGCACGCCACAGCTCCAACGGGCCGCCGAAAAGGTGGAACGAGAGGTAGAGGGCGCCGACCCAGACGGCCACGTACATCCAGACGCCCTGGAGCACATCGGTCCAGTAGACGGCCCGGAGCCCTCCCGCCATCAGGTAGATCGCTGCCACGACCAGGAGGACCAACGTCCCGACTTCGAGCGACACCCGGCCGCCCGACGCCACATTGATGATGTAGCCGAGCCCCTGTGCCTGGACCTGGATGTAGAGAATCGTGAACACCACGCTCACGATGGCCACACTCACGCGCACGGCTTCCGACTCGTAGAAGTCCGCTAGCATATCCGCGGGCGTGATGTAGCCGAACGCCTTCCCCAGCGCCCAGATCCTGGTGCCGAGCACGTACGTGATAGCCCCGACCAGGACCGTCCACGTGCCGGCCGCCCAGAAGCCGATGCCGTGGCTGTAGAAGAATCCCCCGGAACCCAGGAAGGCAAACGCCGAGTGGAAGGTGGCCACCACCGTGAGGTACAGAACGATGAAGCCGGCCTTCCGCCCGTACAGGAGGAAGTCCTCCATGTCGACGGTCATCCGGCGGTTCGCCACGATGCCGAGGAGGATCGTAAAGACGAGGTAGAGGCCGATCAGGCTGGTCGCAACGACCCAGGTCTCCATCAGACGCCGCGCCGCAAGGCCCAGAGGAGCACGCCGATGAGCGCCACATACACGATGAGCAGCACGGCGTAGAAGAAGGGGAGCCCGAACAGCCAGGGGTCGGTGCGGTTCAGCAGCACGTGCGTGACCGGAGGCATGCAGAGGGCGAACAGGGCCGCGAACAGGGTCGTGGCGATCCAGCCGTCGCGTGTGCGCGGGCGGAAGTGGGACCGGAACTCAGGGCGATCGCTCATGGGCGCGAACATGGCCGGGGGCGCGCCACGTCGCCAGCCTCTAGAAGACCTGCACCTGGAAGCGGAGGAGCCGTCCCGGGCGGGGCAACCCGCACTGATCGTAGAGCGCGGTATCCGACAGATTCGTGGCCGACACCGACGTCCGCACATTCCGCCCACCGCCGCCCCATACCTTCGAGAACACCGCGTTCAGCCACGTGCCACTCTCGAGCTCCACGTCTGCACCGGAATCCGGATCCTGGCAGAACTGCGCCCCGGTGTACTCGGCCTCACCCGTGGCGGAGATCCCACCGAAGATAGGGACGCGCACGTACGCGTTCGCGATCTGCTCCGGCAGGTTCTCCGGCCGCGTGGACCTCCCTGGGGAGGCCGGAGCGGACAGGGACACCGACTGAAGGGTCAACTCGCCGCCCACAGAGAACGGGCCGAAGTCCTGAGAGGCCAAGAACTCGATGCCGACGCTCCTCAGCTCCTCCGAGTTGACCCGCTGACGCCGCCCGCTGTCCAATGTGACCCGTCGAATGGCGTCGCTGAGACGGTGGTGGAATCCGACGACCTGCACCTCGCCATTGCCGATCCGGGAGGTCACGCCGGTCTCGAACGCCACGAGATGCTCGGACATCAGGTCGGGGTTCGGCTCGAATCGATTCAGCGCCTCGGAGTACGTCTCCCGAAGCGATGGGAAGCGACCTCGTCGGCTCACCCCCGCGTGGATCAGGGTGCCGCCATCGTTCGCGACGGCGGAAAGACCCAGGCGGGCGCCCCAGTCGCCGAGCGCGCCGAGAGACGTCCGACCGCCGGTCTGAGGAGTCGACGCTCGATCGTACGCCGCACCCACGCTGAGGCGTAGTCCCTCGATCGGCCCGTCACCGTACTCGATCATCCGCCAGACGGTCTCCACGCCTGCACTGAACAGGCGCTGCTGATACGTCAGGGTGGATCCGTCGGTGGTCTCATCGTGGTGGATATCGGCAAACGTGAGCGCCGACCGCAGTTCGGCAGCGCCGCCAAGCGTGTGATCGCCCAGAAGGCGGACGGTGGCCGTCCGCGCATCTCCGACCTCAGTCCCGTCGACCACGTCGTAGGCGCGCGTCTCGAACGACTCGATCGACGTCGTCCCGAAGTCCACGCCGACGCTGGCTTCCAGGTCGCCGTGGCCCCAGGGCGTGCCCCGCTCACCGGTACCCCCAGCCAACGCCAGGATCGTCCGATCGATGCCGGGATACCGCCACAGGCGGGGGTCGCTCGCGCCCAACTCCGCCGCGATGCCGCGCTCCGCTCGGTGGCTCGCCGCCGAAAAGCTGCCCCACCCGCCATCATCGCCGGCAAAGCGGAGCGCCAGGAATCCGTCGACGTTCTGCATGTCGGTGTTCGAGCGGAGATCGCCGTCGGGCCGCGGCTCCACGATGCCGTCGGCCAGCGGCAGTCCGGGCCCGTCCCGGAAGCCGCCCCCGGCTCGGATCATCCCGCGCCCGTCGTCCGTTTCGAACGGCGCGGTGACCGACGCGGACGTGGCGTAGCCACCGAGGTGATCAACGCTGGCCGCGGCCTGAGACGACCGGACGTTGGGGAAGCTGCTTCCCCGGGCCACGTTCATCTCAACCACGCCCCCCAGGACGTTCGGACCGTGCAGAATCGACGAAAGGCCCCGCACGAACGTGACTTCTTGCGCGGCCCCGGCGGGGAGCACCGACACGTCGGTCCGAGCGTCCCACCCGAGCGTCAGGGGCACCCCGTCCAGAAGCACCGCGACCTGTCGCGACTCCGAGCCCCGAACGGAGATCTCCGCTTGCCCACGAGAATTCGTCCGTACGTGGACGGACGGAAGCTCCCGGAGGATGTCCTCGGCGGTAGGCGCCGCGGGCAGTCCCAGCGAATCGACGGTAACCTCGACCGCGCTCGCCCCACCGATCGTCGTCACCGGACGCTGAGCCTGGATGCGGATCCCTTCGATCCGGAAGACCGTGGTGTCCCGACGGATCGAGTCGGGTTGCTGCGCCTCGGCGTCGAGGGGAAACAGCACCGTCGCGGCTAGGCCGAACATGGTCAGGCGGCGGAGTACCAACAGCATCGACGAAGGTCCTTGGCGGTTGATCGGTCACGGGAAGGGGTCGAAGCACCGTCCGGGGAGACACCTTCGTACGATCGTCCGTTGGTAGGGGTCCCTCCGTCACTCCGCCCGAAGCGCCTCCACCGGATCGACCCGGGTCGCGCGGCGTGCAGGAACGTAACTCGCCAGAGTCACCACGGTGAGCAGCAGGGCCGCACTCGCGACGAACGCGAGCGGGTCTCGAGGGCTGGTACCGAAAAGGAACGCCTCGAGCAGGTCCACGCCCACCCACGCCAGTCCGAGGCCCACCACGACGCCGACCGCTGCGGCGACCACGCTCGAACGCACCACCATCCGGAGCAACCGACCGTTGCCCGCGCCGAGTGCGGAGCGGAGCCCAATGATCGGTCAGATGATCGAGCGGATCGCGCGCGCCGTCTTCCGCGTCGCATGGCTCGCGTCATCGCAGGACTCTGGAGCCAACGTGCGATCGCGCGCCGTGGCGGCTCTCGTGCTCCGTAAGAGATGAGCCCGTGGTTCGTACATGCCCCGAACCCCCAATCCCGCCAATAGCCCGTCCGGAGTCGTCCGTGCGCCCCAGCCTCGTCCGCCTGCTCGCCGTCGCCGTCCTCGCACTCCACCAACCGCTCACCGCCCAGGACGCCCCGACACTCCAACGCGGCATCGCCCTGTTGAACCAGGGAGATCCGGCGGGTGCGGTGGAGGTGCTTCGAGAGGTCACGAAGGCCGAGCCTGAGAATGGGCCCGCCTGGACGGCCCTCGGCTTTGCTCTGAGGATCGTGGGTGAGTACGCGGAAGCCGCAGCCGCCTACGAGATCGGACTCCCCCTACGCGGAGATCCGCCGCCGATCAAGGTCCAGGGCGCCATGGCGCAGGCCCAGGCCGGCAATCTCGAGCGTGCCTTCGAGTGGCTGCTGGAGGCGAAGGCCGCCGGCTTCGACGTCACGTCCGTGGACGGGAACCCGGCCGCCGATCTCCTGCGCGACGACCCACGCTACGTGGGACTGATGCCCTCCCCCGAAGAGTTCGCCGAGCCCTTCGTGGAGGCGGTGGAGATCCTCCACGAGTGGAGGGGTGAGCGGCGCGGCGACCAGTTCGGGTGGATCGCGCGGAATATCGGAGATGTCGACGGAGACGGCGTGAATGACGTCACCACGTCGGCGCCCACGTGGTCCAGCGCCGAGGGCGCCCAGGCGGGGCGCATCTACGTCTACTCAGGTCGTTCCGGGACGCTCCTCTGGACGGCGGACGGCAACCCCGGAGACCAACTCGGCCTGGGCATCGAAGCTGCGGGCGATGTCGACGCGGACGGCGTGCCCGACGTGGTGGCGGGCGGCCCGTTCGGCGATCGCGCACTGGTATACTCCGGGCGGGACGGCGCCGTGCTCCTCGAGTTCCACGCGCACCAGCCCGGAGAGGCGTTCGGACGCCGGGTTACGGATCTGGGTGACATCGACGGTGACGGTCACGACGACGTCCTCATCGCGGCCCCGCTGAACGACGAGGCGGGACAGGACGCGGGCCGGGTGTATGTGTACTCCGGGTGGGACGGCGCCCTCATGCTCGCGTTGAGCGGGGAGAAGGCGGGAGATCAGTTCGGCTCCGCGGCGGCCGGTGCCACCGAGGACGGGCGAGCGACGATCGTCGTGGGTGCGCCGAACGCCGGACGGGGCGGGCGCGGTCGAACGTACGTGTATCACGGCGTGACGACGGAGCCCACCTTCGTCATCGAGTCCGACTCGGTCGGCGCTCAACTCGGCGGGATGTTCGTGTCGACCGTCGGGGACGTCGACAGCGACGGTGCCACGGACGTGTACGCCTCCGACTGGAGTGCCGCGGCGGACGACGGGCGGCAGGGTGTCGGGCGTGTGTACATCCACTCCGGCCGCACTGGGGAACGCCTGTATGTGTTGTCGGGCGAAGCCACCGGCGACGGCTTCGGGATCGGGGTGGCGGACGCGGGCGACGTGGACGGCGACGGGCACGCCGATCTCGTGGTCGGAGCCTGGCAGCACGCGTCGGCCGCCCCCTCCGGCGGGAAGGTATATCTGTACTCGGGCGCCACCGGTGAACTGCTGCGCGTCATCACGGGTCGCGTTCCGGGCGAGACGTTCGGCTTCGACACCACCGGAATGGGCGACGTGAACGGAGACGGCGTCATCGACTTCCTCCTCACGTCGGCGTGGAGCGCGGTCAACGGGGGCAGATCCGGTCGGATGTTCATCGTCTCGGGAACGTCGGGATCGCCGCCGGCTTGACGGGGACCCCACGGTCTGACGGTGGCCGCCCGCCTGACGTTGAGCGCAGGGCGGGCGCCCGCCCTGCCTGACCGGGAAACGGCACAGAAGCCCGTCCTGGAATGGGGACATCCCGGCCCGGTCGCCACACGGACAGACGGGACCGTGCATCAAGGCTAACCCCATACCGTTATGTCGGTTAGCACACCACTGCTCGGACCGCGGCGATGGGGGCATGTCGCGTGCATCTTCCTGAATCAAGCCCCCTCGGGGGAGGTCCAACGCCTTTCAGGATGGCGACCGATGAAGCGCGGTGTGATGACGGGTGCGGTGGCGGCGGTTCTCGTGGCAGTCAGTGTGGCGCCCGCAGACGGCCAGTGGCGCGGACAGCGTGATCGGAACGAGCGGGCATACGATCGAGTGAAGGCGAGCCCGGCCGTCGGCTTCGCGCTGATCGGCGCGGATCCCGTCGGCGAAATGGGTCAGCTGGTCGACGGCGGCCTGGGTGGGCAGATCTTCGGTACCGTCCCGTTGGATCGGGCCGGCCACTTTCGAATTCGCGCGGACGCCGGCCTCATGATCTACGGTCACGAGCGCCAGCGCCTCTGCTTCAGCGTGCCGATCGGATGCCGGATCGAAACCGATCTGACCACGACCAATTCGATCGCCTTCGGTGGGCTCGGTCCGGAGCTCGTGCTGCTCACGGGCGGATTTCAGCCGTACGTCAACGGCTCGGTCGGCTTCTCGTACTTCGTCACCAACTCGTCGCTCAGCGGGGCGAACGACTACGACGACTTCGGCAACACGACCAACTACGACGACCTGGTCATGGCGTGGCGGGCGGGCGGCGGGCTGCGCTTCCGCGTCGCGGACGGGCGGAGGCCGCTCTGGATCGACCTGGGCGTCGAGCGCCACGAGAACGGCCTCGCCGACTATCTGACCGAGGGTGATATCGCCGACCACGCGGACGGCAGCATCACGCTCTTCCCGACCCGCAGCGAAGCGAACCTCGTGGCCTTCCGCGTGGGAATGACCGTCGGAATGGGTCGGAGTTACGACAACGACCGCAGGGACCGCGACGACCACAAAGATCGCCGGAGGCGCCACCGCCGGTAGCTACCGATCGTCATCGGTTCGCGGGTGGGGCCGCTCCGTTTATCCGGACCGGTCACCAACCCAGGAGTGTGTTTCCGCCCGCGGGCCGGTGTCGATGGCTCAGGGAGTGTCGAGGAGGGCCCGGACCTGCTTTCGGTCCACCTTTCCGTTTGCGTTGAGGGGGATGGCCGCGACCAGGCACCACCGCCGAGGTCTCCGGGGCGGACCCACCTGTTCGCGGACCCACGCGTCGACCGCGTCCAGATCGAATGTGCCCTCGACCGGCACCACGACGGCCCCGACGACGTCTCCCCACTCCGCGTCGGGAATACCCGCGACCGCGACGTCGGCGATATCCGGATGGACGCGCAGAGCCTCCTCAATCTCTCGTACCGACACCGTCACGCCCCCTGTGATGATCCGGTCGGACCGGCGGCCCGTCACCCACAGTCGGCCCTCCTCGTCGACGTGCCCCAGGTCACCGGTACGATACCAGCCGTCCGGCCCGGCCAGCGGCGCTGGATCGCCGACATAGCCGATCGCCATCGTGCGCCCGCGTGTGAGGACCTCACCGCCCGGGGCAATCCGCACCTCGACACCGTCGAGGGGGCGGCCGACCGAGCCCGGTGCTTCGCGCACCGTGTCGGGAGCGGCCGTGCAGACCTGCGACGACATCTCCGTCATTCCGTAGGTCAGCGCCACCGGCCATCCCCCTGACAATGCCCGCTCCAGCAACGCCGCGGGCGTGTGCGCACCGCCCAGGACGAGGCACCGAAACGACGGAGGCGGCGGAGCGCCACCGAGGTGGTCGAGCAAGCGGATGAGCTGCGTGGGAACCAGCGACATATGGGTGACGGGCCCCCCGGTTCCCGGCGGAAAGCCTGCGCGGCTCAGAAGTCTAGCGACTCGCTCTGGCGCGACCGTGCCGGGCAGGACCAGCGAGCCGCCAAGAAGGAAGGGGCGCGTGAGCAAGGCCAGTCCGCCGACGTGCGCGGGCGACAGTGACGCGAGCCAGCGATCTTCCACCGAGAGGTCGAGTCGCTTGGCCACGGCCTCCGCACTCCCGAGCAGATTGTCCGCCGACAACGCGACACCGCGCGGCGTCCCGGACGTGCCCGACGTCCACAAAATCGCTTGGGGGCCCGCTACCGCCGAGGCGAGGAGTTCGACGGCCCGCTCGCGCTCGCCCCGGGTCAAGCCCGCGTTCAGCGGGGCCGGCGTCACGCCCATCCGCCAAAGGGCGAGCAACGACAGGAGCGAGCTCAGGTCGGGCGCAACGGTGAGCGGGTGAACGGTACCCGCCCGGATTCCATCGTCAGCGAAGCGGTCGCACCGTCGATCCACCAGCCACGACAGGTCGTCGAAGTCGAGCGCCGCGTCGGAGGTCACGACCAGCGGACGCGTACCCGACGCGTGCCGCGCCGCCCACTCCAGGAGGTCGATCGGTCCGCTCATCCGAGGCCCAGCGTCAGTCCCAGGACCACCCCGTACAGGGCCACGACGCGGGCGGTCTGACCAAGCGCGGGCAGGAGTTCTTTCGGCTCCTGAAACCGCATGACGGTGCGGAAGGGACCGAGCGAGAGCGGCACGATGCCTAGGGTTGCCAGGGAGATGACGGGCCACGCAAGTCCCACCACTCCTACAATCGGTACCGCGAAGCCCACGAGCATGAGGAGCGCATACTCGATCTGCGTTCCCCGGCGGCCGAGACGCACGGCGAGCGTGCGTTTGCCTGCTCGTCGGTCGGTGTCGATGTCGCGGAGGTTGTTCACCACGAGAATGGCCGTGCTGAGGGCTCCCAGCCCCACTCCGGCGAGCACCGCGCCGGGAGGCCAGACTAGACCCTGGACCCAGTAGGTGCCTCCGACCGCAACCAGGCCGAAGAACACGAAGACGAATACGTCGCCCAGGCCGTGGTACGCGAGCGGAAACGGCCCGCCCGTGTAGAGGACCGCGCACGCGAGCGAGGCGAGCCCGATCCAGACGATGGGCCACCCCCCGACCGACACGAGGTAGACGCCGACGAGGAGCGCCGCCGCGAGGGTCATGAGCATGGCCCGAAAGACCGTCCCCGGCGCCACGAGGCCGGCCTGGGTCACCCGTGTCGGACCGACCCTCTCCTCCGTGTCCCCCCCGCGAACGAAGTCGTAGTAGTCGTTGGCGAGATTGGTCGCGATCTGGATCAGCACGGCCCCCACGAGCGCGGCCAGAGCTGGCAGGAACTGGAAGACACCGTGATGCGCGGCCAGCCCCGTACCGGCAGCAACCGGAGCGACGGCTGCCGGAAGCGTCTTGGGCCGCGCGGCCATGATCCAGGCGCGCGCCCGCGAAATCTCGGAATCGGGGGGATGGTTCGGCACACCGGGAACGTACTACCTCGCCGGGCGCCCGGAAGGGGGGGCGTCGGGTGCCCGGTCTAGCGGGATCGTACCGCCGTTCCGCCCTGGCAAGCCACGAGCAGCACGGTCGCCCCCGCGGCTACGAGCCCACCACCCGGCTGCACCATCCCCATACTCTCCTCCTTTGTATTGTATCATACAATACAATACGTCTCGGAGAATGGGCAACTCGCTCCTACCGCGCCTGACGCCCCAACCAGCCCACGGAATACAGCAGCACCGCGAACTCGTGCTCACGCGACTCGCCCGGTTGCACGAAGACGATCGCCTCCAGGAGGTCGAGCGGTACCTGGTTGATCAGTTCCGTGGGAATCCGTCCGCCGTCGAGGAACACCGGCGCGCACGATCCATTTCGGAAGATGAAGCACGGATTCTGCTCGTCCGACATCCGGACGATCATGCCCGACACGTTGGAGGAACGGATCAGGTCCGACGTGCGCTGGGTGCGCTCCGCCGCGTTCATGATCCGGTCACGGTAGAGGGGCATCGAGCGGAGCGTCGACGGGCTGGTACCCAGCATCAAACGGAGTTGGCGGTTGATCTCGCGACGACGCTCGACGGTGACGTCGAGTCCCTCGATCGAAAGCGCGGACGGCGCCACCATGAGCGGCAGGTCGTACACGCCGTCGGCATCGTCCAGATCGACCTCCTTACGCTGATAGTCCTCGAAGCCGATGCGCGACGGGACCACCACGTAGCGTCCCGGTGCGGGCGCCCGGACCGCATAGCGCCCCTCGTCGTCCGCGATCGTAAGCGCCCGTAGCGAGCCGCTCATGTCGAGCAGGCGCACATACACGCCGGGAACGGTCTGCAAGTTCGACGCATTCATGATGGTGCCCTGAAGCGTCTGCCCGCGTGTGTCCACCGGCGTAACGCTCAGGATGGCGGCGAGCGCGAAGGCGGCGCCTGCAAGACCAACGGGAAAGCTTCGGGGCGGAGTCGTCGTAATCGTCATGGAATTCTGGCGGGGTGATGTCGGGTTTTCAGCCACGCTGTTACACCAGCGGCGCCGGGATGTGCGCCGCGGTCATCGACCGGTCCGCACCCATCCGGCCGTGAACAGCAGGATCGCACCGCCACCGTACTGCATGGTCTCGTTGGGTTGGAGCACAACGACGGTCTCGATGGCGTCGAGAGGGAGGACCGGAACCAGCTCCCGTCGAACCGGGGCGCCATTCAGGAAGACGGGCAGGCAGTTGTAGAGCCGAAACTGGAAGCACGGCCCCCTCGTCGGATCGTCGATCACGACGATACTTGGTAGATTCGACCACCGAAGAAGCGCGGTGATGTCATGCCCCTTGATCAGATGCTCGTCGATGGTGGGCCGGAGAATCGGCCGGTAGCGAATGGACGCCACAGCGACGCCCAACTCCAACTGGAGGCCCCGCTCGATCTGCTCCATCCTCTCGGTCGTCACCTCGAGCCCCGGAAGCTTGATCGGCTGCGCTCGCACCAACAAATCCACCTCATAGGTGGCGCCCGCCCGACCCAGCACCACCTCTCCCGAGCGATAGGGCGCATACCCGATCCGCTCTCCCTCGACCACGTAGGTCCCCGGAGATGGAGCCGACAGCGAATACCCGCCGTCGAGGGACGAGATCGACAGATCGACGGCCTCGCCGCTCGCGTCGAGCAAGCGGATCACCGTCTGCGGAACCGCCTGGCCAGTCTCCCCGTCGAGGACCCGCCCCTGAAGGATCTGGGCGGCTGCGGGGGACGCCGCGGCCCACCCCATCGTGACGAGCCAACCGGCGAGGGTGGCCTGGGCGAGCGAAGTCACCGGCCCCACGTCTGCGTCACCCTCGTCGAGATGATCGAATCCAGATGCGGGAACGTCCGCGTCAGATACGAGTTTCCAAAGGCCCGGATCGAATCCTGCCGCGGCGCCTGCTCGGAATAGGCGTCGTAGAACCCATCGATCGCCCCAACCCCCTCGCGGATCCGCCCGATCGGCGGATAGCCCTCGATGCCCGACGCCTCGGCCGTATCGAGTCGAGTGTTGTCGGCGAGGTTCACGAACATCGTGTACGACCGCGTCTCCGGTCCCGGACGAGCGAAGCTGATCGTCCCCCGCGTATTGGACTCGACGACCGGCTCGTCTTCCAAACGCCGGCTCACCCAGATCGAATCGAGGTGCGGCAGACCGCTGAATCCCCACTGCGCGACGAACCCAGGAACCACCCGATAGAAGCGCGCGCCCGCATAGAAGCCGTTCGCGAACAAGTAGTACGCCCGACCCACCCCCAGCGGCGACCATGATCGGTGAAAGACCGCCTCGAAGGCTCCCTCGGATGTAAGAAACTCCACCGTGAACGAGTCTGGCGCTGCGGCAGTGACCAGATCCTCGTCCGGCTCCCATAAGGGGCCCGCTGAAGCGCACGCCCCCGCAAGCAAAACCGTATTGCCGAGCAGGACCGTCCCCATCCCGAAACGCCACCGCCTCGAACGATCAGCCCAGAAGTCCATGGCTCAACTTAGGAGCCCCCGCCCCCCGGGGTCCAGCGAAGCGGAGACCCCGACCCTGGTGGATCGTTCAGGTATTCGTCAGCGCGGCACGCGAAGGCGCGACCCGTCGTTGGGCGAGGGCGGGTGGACGGGTCCAGCACGGCGGAGTGACGGATGCCTCGGACGAGTGCTACCGAACCGGCACTATTTCGGGTCCAGCATGATCGGGTGACGAACGCGGGGAACGAGTGCTATCGAACCGGCACTATTTCGGGTCCAGCACGATCGAGTGACCGGCGCGGCCGACGGCGGCGACCGAAGAGGGGCGGTGGACGGGTCCAGCATGGTGGAGTGACGGTGCGGCTCAACGCGGCAGGACACCCGCGAGCGGAGCGAGTCGGTCGCCGATATAATGCGCCCCTCCCTGAGGGTCCAGCGAAGCGCCGACCCACCACCCGCACGCTCAGATATCCCGAACGAGAAAGAAACGTCCGACCGGGGTCCAGCGAAGCGCCGACCCCGATCGCCCGCACGCTCCAGACGTCTCGAACGTAAAGAACGTCCGACCGGGGTCCAGCGAAGCGGAGACCCCGACCGTCCGCACGCTCCAGACATCCCGAACGCAAAGAACGTCCGACCGGGGTCCAGCGAAGCGCCGACCCCGACCGCCCAGATCTCCCGACCGCACCCACGTACCAACGCCCCGAACCCCCGAACAGTTCGAGGTGCGTCAGATTGGATGCTAGGCAAGGAAGCTGAGCACCGGATTCCGAGGAGTAGCGAAAGCTACTTCGCAGGAAACGGAGCGGAAGCAGACGCAGCATAGCGCCAATATGACGCGCCCCTCCCCTACCAGGGGAGCCACGGATACTGTGAAAAATCCGGCTCCCTCTTCTCATTGTAGGCGTTCTTCCCTTCCTGCCCCTGCTCGGTCATGTAGAACAACAGCGTGGCGTTCCCCGCCAGCTCCTGAAGCCCGGCCTGTCCATCCACGTCCGCATTGAAGGCGCTCTTCAGCAAACGAATGGCCAGCGGAGACTTCTTCATGATCTCACGCGCCCAGGCCCATCCTTCCGCCTCGAGTTCGTCGATGGGAACGACCTTGTTGACCAGCCCCATCTCATAGGCTTCGTCGGCGGAATACTGGCGGCACAGGTACCAGATCTCGCGGGCGCGCTTCTGCCCGACGATGCGCGCCAGGTAGCTCGATCCGAAGCCGCCGTCGAACGAGCCCACGATCGGACCGGTCTGCCCGAACACGGCATTGTCGGCCGCGAGGGTCAGGTCGCATACGACGTGGAGCACGTGCCCGCCGCCGATCGCGTAGCCCGCGACCAGAGCGATGACCGGTTTCGGCATGGAGCGGATGTAGCGCTGGAGCTCGAGGACGTTCAGACGCGGCACGCCGCTCTTCCCCACGTATCCCGCTTCCCCTCGGACTTTCTGGTCGCCCCCGCTGCAGAAGGCGTACTTCCCATCCTTCGCGGGGCCGTTTCCGGTCAGGAGCACGACACCGATCGAGATGTCCTCGCCGGCGTCCCTGAAGGCCTCCTGCATCTCCAGGAGAGTGTCGGGCCGGAACGCGTTCCTCACTTCGGGACGGTTGAACGCGATCCGCGCCACACCGTCACACTTGTGATAGGTGATGTCGTCGAACTGCTTGACTTCCTTCCAGTCGGGCTTGGTCATGATGTGGGATTTCCGTTGGGTTTTTGTTCGAAATGATCTGCAAGAGCCTCTCGCACGGCTTGCGCAACCATCGACGCGAACGCCCTCCGAGCTCGATGAGCATGTCCGCTGTGGGCCCGGACGCGAACGATCCGGGTGCCGCCGGCCTCGAGGGCCAATCGTACGGTCCGGCCCACTTCTCCGATCGCGGCATCGACCAGCGTTACTCCGTGGAGCGCGGCAGTGTGCGCGAAGTCCAGACCGTGAGGGGTCGTGAAGTATGTGGTGAAGTGCGGGTCGTGCTCCGCAATCGGAAGCATCCCGAAGATACCCCCGCCGTCGTTGTCGATCAGCACGAAGACGACCGGAAGGTCAGGCTCACGCGCGAACAGGAGCCCGTTCTGGTCATGGAAGAGCGCGAGGTCGCCGAGCACGCAGACGGTGGGCCTCTCGGCGGTCGCCGCGCCGAAGGCGCTACTGACGATGCCATCGATCCCGCTCGCGCCCCGGTTGCCCACGATGCGGACGCCGTGGTCCCTCGGAAGGAGTCGCGCATCGAGGTCCCGCACCGGCATTGAGCTCGACACGAACAGGGTCGCTCCATCCGGGAGGGCGTCCGCGACGAGGGCGGGAACCGCACCTTCGTCGGAGGCACCAGCCGCCCCCTCGTCCGGCTCCATACCGGCGCCGACGTCAGCCGCCGCTTGGAACAGTTCCCGCACCGCGGTGCCTGCGTCGAACCACGGAGACGACGCTCGGGCGCGCACGTCCCCTCCGCCCAACTTCTCGGGACCGAGCGAGGCCAACCCGTCCAGCACCTCCGCGGGATCGCACGGCACATAGCCATACGCGAGCGCCGCGTGGTCCTTCCAGCGCCCCCCGTCGTCGACGACGATCTGCTTGGTACCCCGATGCTCCGACAGCCAGGTCAGCAGCGACGCCGATGTCGGGGCGGCGCCGACCCGCAGAATGAGGTCCGCCTCGAGGCCTGCCCGCATCTCCGGCTCACGGAGAAAGAGGTCGTAGCCGGCAACCGCCACCGCTTCGCACCCATCGGCCTGACGCGCTCCGGACAGGGGGTCTGCCAGCACAGGCACGCCCGCTGCTTGGGCGAAGCGGACGACGGAGGCGCCCAACCGGTCCGGGTCGGGCCGGGGTCCCGCCACGAGCACCACCCGACTGGCCGACCTGACCTCGTGCGCCAGTTCTGCCAGATCTCGTGAACCAAGCCGCCGAGGGGAAGGGGCCGCGGCCACGAACGGCACCCCGTCGGGTCGCCCGCTGCCGGCCGTCGGCGCCGCTTCCAGAAACGCGAGGATCGCAGGATCGTCGGTCCCGGGCTCGAGCGGCTTGTCAAACGGGAAATTCACGTGCACGGGACCGGCGGGCGCCCCGCGCGCCGCAAGTACCGCCCGGCAGGCCAGCATCCGGAGAGTTCGAAACGCCCCTTCCGATAACTCCGGTAGGCCGGTGTCGAAGAAGGCGCGCGGATACTCTCCGTAAAGCCGCACCTGGTCGATGGTCTGGTTTGCGTCCAAGCCCCGCGCGCCCGGCGGCCGGTCGGCCGTCAGGAGCAGAAGCGGGACCTCCGACTGCGCCGCCTCGATCACAGCCGGATACAGATTGGCCGTGGCCGTCCCGGACGTCGTGACCACGGCGGCTGGCCCCCGCCCCACCTTCCCCACACCAAGTGCGAAGAAGCCGGCCGATCGCTCGTCGAAGTGGACGCGCATGCGGAAGCCGCCATGATGCGCCATCGCCATGACGAGGGGAGTCGACCGGCTTCCAGGAGCCACGACGACGTCGCGGACGCCGCAGCGCGCCAGTTCGTCGACGAACGCGCGGGCCCACAGAGTGGTGAGGGCTGCGCTCACGCGCGGTCGGCGGCCGAGGTCTCGGCGGTCGCGGGGTCGTCAACGATCACGGCGCTCACAGGCTCGCCAACGACCCCGGCGGTCGACGGTTCGTCCAGGCCCATGCCGCTCGCGGGCTCGTCCAGGACCACACCGCTCGAGCGCAGCGCTTCGAGCACGGGCGTGAACTTGATCCGCGTCTCCTCCCACTCGAGCGCCGGAACGGATCCGTCCACGATGCCCGCGCCCGCGAACAGGCGCCAGGCTCCGTCACGGAGGACCGCCGTCCGCAGCGCCGGGGCGAACACTCCGTTCCCATCCCCATCAAACCACCCCACCGGTCCGGCATACCACCCCCGGTCGAACGGTTCCTCTTCCGCGAGGACATCGAGCGCCGCGTCCCGCGGGAGACCGCACACCGCGGGAGTCGGATGGAGCAGGCGGAGCAGGTCGAGGATCCCGGTTCCCGCCCCCACGCTCGCGCGGATCTCCGTCTCGAGATGCTGGATGCGGGCGAGGGTCAGCACGTGGGGCTGTGGGTCGGTGCGGATCTGGTGCGCCACCGTTTCGAGCCGAGCCACGACATCGTCGCGCACCACCCGCTGCTCTGCCCGATCCTTCTCGCTGGCCAATAGGGCGGCGGCCAGTTCGGCCTGTTCCCGCAGACTTCCGCCACGGCGGATAGAGCCCGCCACGGCGGTTGCATGGAACACACCGTCGCGTAACGTCACCACCGTCTCCGGCGCGGCTCCGACCAGCGCGGCGCCCGGCATCGGTTCGAACAGGAACACATGGCTGCCCCGGTTCTCGACCCACAGGTGCGCCACCACGTCGACCGGATCGAGCGCTCCTTCGATCTGAACGTCCAACGTCCGAGCGAGAACGACCTTGGCCACCCTCCCCGACTGGATCGCTTCGAGCGACTCCTCCACCGCACGCTCCCATGCAGGCCGATCTGTGGCCGACACTCGACCCAGAACGCGAGCCGCCGCCGCCCGGGCAGGGAGCCCTCGCGAGGCGAGGTCGGCACGGAGCGCCTCCGCTTCACGCCGGAGCCGAACCGCGGCGCTGGCCTCCTGGCCGGGATCCACCAGTTCGCGGATCCGAAGCCACGCATCTCCGGATGCATCGCCCTCGAGTTCCATACGTGGTAGGTGGAAGAGGGCCGGCGGGAAATCCTGCCACACATCGTCCGCGCGGTGGTCCGACCGAAACGACATCCCCCCGTAGAACCGAGCGCGAGGCGCCCGCGTGGTGCCCACCAGGATCGGGTGGCGCACGATGGCGGCCGCGGCCTCTCGCACCCGACCGTACCGGTCCCCATGTGCCGCGTCGGATACCACCACCTCGGCGACCAACCCGCCGTGAGCGACCCAGCGATCTTCCCGGGCCCAGAATCCGCGAGGCCCGCCGGCCATGTGCCGCAGGAACGGCTCCGGACGGAGATCCGGCGCAGGCACCGTGACAGTCGCGAGGCGCCGCGCGGCGGGGTCGGGGGTGGAAATCACGCGGTCGGCTCCTGGACCTACCGGCCCTCGGACTCCGCTCGATCGATGAGCGCGCGGATACGGGCGAGTTCGCCCGCGTCGACTTCGTCAGCACGCACGAGGTGGGTCATCAGAGCGGCCGGGTCGCCCCCGAACAAGCTCTCGGTGAGCTCTTTCACCTTGGATCGGCGCACTGCGGCGCGAGACACGGCGGCCCGATACACGTACTGCCGCCCCTGACGTCGGTGCGCGACCACGCCCTTCTTCTCCAGCCGGGTGAGAAGCGTCGCGACGGTCGTCAGCGCCAGCGAACGGTCGCCGTCCAGACCGTCCCGGACCGCCTGGGTCGTCGCCTCTCCCGCATCCCAGAGCACCTGGAGGATGGAGAGCTGAAGCCCTGTGAGCCCGACGGTCTCTTCCAACCTCCCTTCTCCTCGCCGAGTGGATGCGTCACTCCGAGCGGCCGTTTCGCGCGCGCGCCGGCCCTTAAGGGTGCCAATCTACCACCGGAGCAAGGGAAGGTGCACCACGAGCCGAGTGGCTACCGAGGCGTCGGAACGGCGACGATCTCGTACCCGCTCTCCTCGTCGGCGATCTCCCGCGAGTAATCGATGAAGAAGTCCATGGGGATGCCCGTGGTCGGATCCCACACCACCTGAATCTCGTCGGCCCGCCTCGCGACGGCGTCTTCGAGCACGTCGAAGAGGCCGTCCACCGATGGGAACACCGACGCAAAGTCCCGAGGCACAGCCTCGCCCGTGTCAACGTAGACCCGCCCGACGACCGTGGAACCACTGACCTCGACTTCGACGGGCCCCCGTGCCTCTGCGCCGCAAAAGCACTGACGGTGGATCGAATACCGGTAGGACGCGGGGCGGTTCGCCCGCCAGACGGCCCGATTCACCTCGATCTCGTCCGAAAGGCCCGGAGGCGGTCCCTGATCGGAGCACGCGACTGTGCCGAGGAGAAGCGCGAGAAGGCAACGGCGGAGCATCGGAGGTCCCTTGATATGGGTCTGGTGCGGCGTACCCGCCGGTGTCGGTACCCGGCGACCGCGTGATCGCGCCACTATAACGACGAAGGCCCAGTACATGTGACGGCGCCGCGCAACCTTTCGCCCGGCCCACCGCCCGGCACATTTTTGGGCCGTTCCCCTTTCCCATCAAGACTGGCTGCATCGCCGATGAGCAACCCAGACGACCGGGCCGTACCCGTGCGGGCGTCCCGCGCCCCGCTCTCCTGGCCGCCCCCTGGACTGGAGCGGATGCAGGGCCGTCTGTGGCGCGTGATCGGTCTGGTCTGGGCCGGCGGGCTCATCCTGATCGTGCCGCTCCTCTGGGAGTTGGCGACGGAGCAGCCATTCTGGAGCCTCGGCCCGTTCGAGGGCAACTGGGAGGTGGGGATGGCCATCGCCGGGCTGGGGCTGCTCATCCTGACCGTGGGTTTCGGCTACCTCCTTGCCCTGTTGAAGGACGCCGCCGCTGCCGCCACGTCCGGGTACGGGACGACCACCATTCTCGAGGTGGCGACCGATCTTCGGCGGGACACTGGGTTTCTCGTCCAGGGATTGCGGCACTTTGGCGGCATGGACACGGCGTACCGCACTTCGGTCGTGCGCGCGCGGATGTACGGAGCCGGCCTGGTGTTGGGCGCCGGTGTCTGGCTGGCCTTCGGCTTCGGCGTGGCCGTACTGCTCGCTGCGCGCGGCTTCCTGACCGCGTCCGGCGTATGGCTCACCACGGTCGGCCCCGCCGCGGTGATGCTCGCGGTCGGAGCATGGTTTCTCCTGGTGCAGAGCACCCGCGTCCGGAGCGCCCACCATGCGTGGACGGGCCAGGAGGGAGAGGAGCGCATCCGACACGAGGCCGCTGCGTGGGCGGGACGGCTGGACGACGCTGGCGACCGGGTCGCCCTCGGTTCGGGCGCAAAGGGGCAGGCCGCCCGCTTCACCACTTGGGCGCTGGCCGTGGCAGTACTCTTCGTCATCGCCGTCGTGCCCACCGCCATGGTGGCGATCACGGGGGCAATCGGACCCATCTTGGCCGAGACCGCCATACCACAGTTCCTGTCCGTGCAGGAGATGGCGGGCGCGGCGGAGGTTCTGAGGCGCTATCGCCTGGAACAGGATGAAAACATCCCCGCCGGCGAGGCGGGCGGCGCGCTCCAGAACCTGGCCTTCGTCGGACTCGCTGGCGATCCCGAGCCGTGGGAGCGGGCCCCGGCCACCCGATACGACCAGGCGTGGTTTCCCGACACGGACCGGTTTCCCGACGCGTTCTCGGAAACGGTGGCGGTCGACCTGATGTCGCGTGCGCTGTCGGACTTCACCGTCGAGGAGCAGGCCGCGCTCCGGCAGGCCGCCGCGCACCCCGCCCAGGCGGAGTTCGCGACCCTGTCGCGGGCTCGTCTCGTCGACGTCGTCGCCACACGGTGGGAGCTGCCGTTCCCCGACACGCTGGACTTCCGAGGCCTCCCGTGGCCGCGCTTCGCCGCCTTCCGCGCTGCGGGTTTAGCGCGAGTGGCCAAGGCGGCGGTCGAAGCCTCGTCCGGAGATGTCGATGCGGCGGAAGCCACGCTCCAGGAGCTGATCTCCACGGGATTCCTGCTGATCGACGAGGGCCCGACCCTCATCGACAACCTCATGGGGGTTGTCCTGGCCAACATGGGTGGGGACGCCCTTGAGACATTCTACGCTCGAAGCGGGCGGGCGGCCGACGCTCAGGCGCTGGAGTGGTCGCGCGCCGGTGCGAAGGAGGCCGCCCGAAAAGCGCGCGCCGGCCTGGTGAGCGAGGACATCCACTCGCTCCTGCAGGGCATTCCGGATCTCGTCGTCGACGAAGAGCCACTCCGCGGGCTGCGCTGGGAGTACTTCGCGACGTTCAACATGCTCGCGCCGTGCATCAACGTGCACAAAATGGTGTTCGGGCCGGATGAGACGTACGACGAGTGGCGACTGGACGCACGCGACGCACTCGTGCGTGTGCGGGGAGAAGTGGAACTGTTCAAGCTCGCCGAGGGATCCACTGCGGCGTCGGATGGGCAGCTTCGAGGAATCCTGCCTCGGCTACTGCGTACAACGTTGGGGGGCGGCGGATCGCCGGGAAGCTGCGCATCGCTGGTCAACGCGTATGAAGGAGGGTGACCGTTCTCATGGGGGGAGATCGATGGAGATGAGATTCGTGGGGATGTGCTGCTGCCTGCTGCTGATCGGGTGCGCCGAGGCCGACACGGAGGGTGCGGGACCGGATTCCGATGGAGATGGCGCCGCGGCCGCATTCGACCTCAACGAAGGCACCGACATCTGGGTGGCCGATCTGAGCGCCTCGGCGGAGGGAGCGCTCACCGTCGGTGAGCCGGTCAACGTCACCGACCGACCCGGCTACGACAATCAGCCCCACTTCCTCCCGGACGGCTCGGGGCTCTGGTTCACCCGCATCGACGAGGCGGGTCAGGCAGACATCTGGAAGTGGGACGCCGCCAACGGTGGCCTGGCGCCCGTCACGTCCACCGCCCCGGAGAGCGAGTACTCCGCCACGCCGCTCCCGGACGGGTCGGGATTCTCCGCCGTCCGGGTGGAAGCCGACTCCGCGCAGCGGCTGTGGCGCTTCGCGGCCGACGGAACGGATCCGGCGGTTCTACTCCCCGCGCTTCGACCCGTCGGCTACCAGGCCTGGTCCGGCGACCGAACGCTCGTCCTGTTCGTCCTGGGCGATCCCGCCACCCTGCAGATCGTGGACGCCGTCACCGGGGAGGCGCGCGTCGTCGCACGCGACGTCGGCAGGTCGATCCAACCGGTTCCCGGCAGCACGGACGTCAGCTACGTCCAGAGGATGGACGGAGGCACGGAGATCCGGAGGCTGGACCCCGCCACGGGGAACCACGAGCCGATCGCGCCGGGCATCGGTGACGGCGACTTCCACGCATGGACACCGGACGGCGTCCTCCTGCAGGCGGAGGGCGGGCGACTCATGGAGTGGCGTGACGATCATCCGATGTGGATGCCGGTCGCGGACTTCACGCCCATGGGGATGCGCCTCAGCCGGCTGGCCGTGAGCCCGGACGGTCGGCGGCTGGCGCTGGTGGCGGAGCCGGCGGGATAGCGCGACCATCGTAGGGCGTGTGACGGTGGTCGCACGCGTGACCATGGTCGGACGCTTGACCATGGCAGATGTCTCCGACCGGACGCACCTTCGGTAGGCCGAACAAACCAACGCCTCACATCAGACGCTTCACTTCGCAGGAGCTCCCATGCGCTCGACCCGGTCCGTAGCCTCGACCCTCCTGACCGCGCTCGCCCTGCTCGGTCCGATTCCCGCTGCCGCGCAGGACGCCCCGACGGTTCGCCGCTTGGTCGCCACTCCCGCTTCTGTGGTCGTCACCTCCGGCCAGTCGGTGTCGCTCACCGTGGCCGCCGTCGACGCGCGCGGGAACACCGTGGATGTTCCCGTCCGGATCGTGGGCGCGCGTGGCGGCGTCCGGATCACGGACGGCTCCCTGACCGGTCTGGAGCCGGGCGACTACGAGATCATTGCCAGCGCGGTGCTGCCGGCCGGTCAGGAGGCCGTACAACTGCGGATTCCCGTGGTCGTGTCGTGGCCGCGCGTGGCCGACGTCACGGTCCGGACGGACGACAAGCTGTGGGCCGGCACGACGGTGCCTCACACCGCGGTCGCCGCCCACGCCGACGGCTCCGTGCGACCCGAGCCGGAGGTCACCTGGGCCTCGTCGGACCCCAGCGTCGCCACCGTGGACGCCTTTGGAAACGTCACGGCGGTCGGGAACGGCACCGTACGGATCATCGGCACCGTGGACGGCGTGCGCGGGAGCATCAACCACCGCGTCGAGACCTTCCCGGGCGCCTCGATCACCCTGACGGGCGGCGCGGAGCAGGCCCGCACGGGCGACGTCGTCCGCTGGAACGCCGAGGTGCGCGACGCGAGGGGACGTGTCCTGTCGGACATCCCCGTGACCTGGTCCAACGCCTATGCCGCGCCCCGGTCCACGGTGGGCAACCAGGCGCCCGGTCAGGTCCGGGACGGCGCGTATGTCGCCGACCTGCCGGGCATCCACACGGTCGTGGCCACGGCGGGCCCGCTGACGGCACAGCAGAGTTTCGCGGTCGAAGCGCGCGACGTGGTGCAGGAGGTCGAGGTGACCGGGCACAACCTGGAGACGTGGTACCGCACGACCGATCTGTGGGTCTACGAGGCACGCGACGGGCGGGACTACGCGGTCACCGGCTCGAAGGTCTCGGGCGGCTTCGCCTTCTTCTACGATGTGACGAACCCCGCGGCCATCTCCAAGATCGACTCGGTGCAGGTCGATGCCCGCACCGTGAACGACGTGAAGGTGTCGCCGGACGGGCGCTACGCCGTTCTGTCCCGCGAGGGCGCGACCAACCGCCGCAACGGCCTGGTCATCATCGACCTGGCCAACCCGATGAAGCCGACGGTGGCGTCGATCTACGAGGACGGGATCACCGGCGGCGTCCACAACATGTTCGCCACGGACGACTACCTGTACGCGCTGTCGGACGGCGACAAGTACGTGATCGTCGACGTACGCGACATCTACGAACCGCGCTACGTGTCGGAGTACAACCACCCGGAGAGCCGCGTCCACGACGTCTGGGTCAACGACGGACTCGCCTACTCCGCCGAGTGGGGCTCCGGGGTGGTCGTGGTGGACGTCGGCAACGGGCGGTGGGGCGGATCGCCCGAGAACCCCGTGTTCGTCACCT
The DNA here is from genome assembly GCA_029262115.1 of Gemmatimonadota bacterium. GTDB lineage: Bacteria > Gemmatimonadota > Gemmatimonadetes > Longimicrobiales > Gaopeijiaceae > JAJCZZ01. The sequence goes on from JAJCZZ010000091.1 coordinate 109,205, forward strand.
CGTTCAACACGACGTCGGACGCCACCCACGCGGTCTTCCCCTACTTCCAGGAAGAGACCGGCAAGACGTATCTGTTCGTCGGCGACGAGATCATGAACCGGCGCGGCCTGCCCTGGGCCGGGTATCCCAGCTCGATGGGCTCGTACTCCAACCGGTACGACCCGGAGACCGGCACCGGCGGGATCCCACTCGTTACCCGCGGCACCATCCAGATCGTGGACTTCACGGATCCCACCGACCCCGTTCAGGTCGCGCGTTACGAGGTCCCGGAGTACGGCACGCACAATATCTGGGTCGAGGACGACAAACTCTACCAGGCCTATTACGAAGGCGGCTTACGCGTCGTGGACGTCAGCGGCGAACTGATGGGTAACCTCTACACGCAGGGACGGGAGATCGCCGTGTTCAAGTCGGCCTCGCCCGCCGGATACACGCCAAACGCCACGATGGTGTGGGGAGCGCAGCCGCACAAAGGTCACGTGTTCTTCGCGGACACGAACTCGGGTCTGTGGGCCGTGAGGCTGTTGCCGAAGGATCGGCCGGTCTCGTAGGCGGCTGGTCGTCTCCGTGAGCCGGTCGCGCGTCGCTCGACCCTCGAAACCCTCGCCGACCCCGGCGCGTTGACGCTGCGTGCATCCCCCGCTCCTCGTCGTATTCGCCCTGGTCGTCTTCGGGTTCGGTCTCGTGGCCAGACGGGTCGAACGCATGCCGCTCACCGCGCCGATGGTCTTCGTGCTTCTCGGCGTCGTTGTCGGACCACTGGGGGTGGGCCTCGCCCGGATCGACCTCGAAGCCGAATGGGTGCTCTACCTCGCGGAGATCACACTCGGGCTGATCCTCTTCACGGACGCCTCGCGCATCCACCTCGATCATCTGCGAGAAGAGGGGGTCCTGCCGCTCCGGTTGCTGAGCTTCGGGATCCCGCTGGCCGTGCTGTTCGGAACGGGGCTGGCGGCGGTGCTCCTCCCCACGCTGGGTCTCTGGGAGATGGCGATTCTGGCCACGATCCTCGCACCGACGGATGCCGCCCTGGGTGAGGCGGTCCTCACCCATCCGCGGGTGCCGTCGCGCATCCGTCAGGCCATCAACGTCGAGGCCGGTCTGAACGACGGGTTGGCGCTCCCGCTCCTGTTCGTCTTCCTGGCGCTCGCGTCGCCCGGAGGACCGGAGCAGACCGGCACCGAATGGGCGACCGCCCTGGCGATCCAACTGGGGGGAGGTGCCCTCGTCGGTGTGGCCGTCGGGTGGGGTGCGGGGACGGCGCTCAGTCAGGCCGCCGCTCGTGAATCCACGACCCCCGCCTTCGAGAAGCTGGCCATCCTGGCCGCCTGCCTGATCGCGTTCGGTGCGGCAGAGATGATCGAGGCGAACGGCTTCATTGCCACATTCGTAGGGGGGCTCGCGCTCGGGAACACGTTCCGGGACGGCTGCTCGAGCCTGTGGGACTTCGCGAAGACGGAGGGGCAAGCCCTCGCGCTGGTGGTGTTCACGGTGGTGGGCGCGGTGCTCACCCCCCGGCTGGTGGAGGGGTGGAGCTGGTCGTGGCTCGCCTACGCGGCGGGAAGCTTGCTGCTCGTCCGTATGCTCGCCGCCGGCCTGTCACTGGTGGGAAGCGGCCTCGGCCGGTCGTCGATCCTCTTTCTCGCCTGGTTCGGCCCGCGCGGCATCGCGACCGTCATCTTCCTCATGCTCGTGCTTCACGAGGCGGCGCTCCCGGGCGAGCGGGAGATCGTCGGCGTGGTCACCGCTACCGTACTGCTGAGCGTCGTCCTCCACGGTGTGACCGCCGCCGCGTTCGCGGACCGGTATGCCGATCGGGTCGAGCGGATGCAGGAGGAAAGCCTGGAGCATCACGGGGTGAGGGAGATGCCGGTGTGAGGGGGGTGCTCCCTACGATCCCGCAGCCGCCTCCACGAGTTGGTCCAGACACGCCGCCCAGCCCGAGCTGTGCCCCTCCGCCTCCCCGGGCGAGGGAAGGCCGGAGTGCACGACCACGACCTCGGTGCCGCCATCGACCTCCTCGAAGGTGACCGTGACCACCGTCTCGATCCCCATTCGCGGTCCGTCCTCGATCCAGTCGAAGGTGAACACGAGGCGCCGCGGCGGATCCACCTCGGTGTACCGTCCGGTACACGTGTACACCGCACCGTCCGGGGCGTCCATGCGGACGCGCCACGCTCCACCCTTTCGCACGTCCACCTCCACCGACCCCACGCTGGCGGGCGCGGGCGCGTACCAGCGTTTCAGGATGGTCGGGTCCGTCCACGCGGCGAACGCGCGGTCGGCGGGCGCCGGCACGAGCCGGCTGAGGCGTAGGGAGTGCTCGCTCGTTTCGGTCGTCATCTCTTGCTCCTCGTTGTGTTATCCGGCTTCTCGAAGACCCGCACCAGCGCGTCGAGGCGGTCAGACCAGAACTGGTGGTGGTCCGTGATCCAGGTAAGGGCCGGCCCGAGCGCCTCCGGTTCCGGCGAGCAGCGCAGTACCCGCCCGTCACGCTCCCGCCGTACGATGCCAGCCTTCTCCATCACTTTCAGATGCTTGGAGATGGCCATCAGGGACACGTCGAACGGCTCGGCCAACTCGCTCACCGTTGCCGAACCTTCCCGCGCCAGCCGCGAGACGATCGACCGCCGCGTCGGGTGCGCCAGGGCGGCAAACGTCAGGTCCAATCGATCCGAGGGCAGCGCCTGCATGCCATCTCCATAGTAAACGTGTTGGTTTAGTATTGAGTCGAATCGACCGATCGTCAAGGCGAACGGTCCATGGGTTCGAGCGTTCGGCGCGAGGCCGCCGAGAGAAGTGGCGTTTCGGGCGGTCGCTCAGTTGCGCAGATCGAGCGCCGCGCGCTCAGCACGTGCTGCCGACAGGTGAGAGGCCAGCGCGGGGTCCGCCCGGACCCACAGCGCCTCGAACCGCTCGTACTCGGCGTCCGCCTCACGGTCACGTCCGAGCTCGGCAAGCAGCCGGGCACGCCGGAGCGCCACGAGGCCGCGCAGCGCCAGGCCAGGGTACTGGTCCTGAACCACCGACCCGTACCATCCCAGGGCTTCTTCGGATCGACCGGCCTCGCGCATCAATTCGCCGACCCAGAACGGAAGCGCCCACCGGATGATCTGCCGCGGGTTGGGGTCCGGAACGATAGGACCGAGTCGTTCCAACGCGGCGGGCGCCCCGAGCATGCGGTAGACCTCGGCGCTCGCAATCAGATCCTCGGCGGCCGTGAATTCTCCGGGCCACCGCTCCGCCTCCATGAACCCCCTGCGCGTGAGGTCGACGACCGCGGCCTCACCCGACAACGCGGCCAGAAAACCCAGGGCGCCGAGCCGCCCGGACGTACTGATCGGCCGACCTGCGGCGCCTCCCACGCTCGACTTCGGAGGTCCCTCCCCGACCAGCAGCGCCACGCCGTCGCGGAGGACGGCGGCTCTCAGCCCGTCCAACTCGGCAAACTCGGGTGCCACGGCCAGGTGCGCCCGTGCGACCCAACCGATCCAGGGGCTGAGCACGGTCGCCTCGTCAGCTCGTTCGAGCGCGGCCCCGATCCGACCTGCGGCCGCCTCAGACTGGGCCTGGAAGTACGCGGCAACGGCCCGGAGATCATCGGGGTGATGGGGCTCACCGGCGAGGGCCACGACCGAGGCCGCCATGTCGGGCCGCGGCGCGAAGCCGACCGCCCGCCACACCGTGCCGGCGAAGGCGGCCGCGTCCACCGTTCCCAGCGCGGACCGGGCCGTGGCAAGGGCTCCCGCGTCGCTCGTCCAGACGGCGCGATGGGCAGACAGTTCGGCATCGCTCACGTCCGCGGACCGGTCCACCAGAGGGGCAGAGACCGCTCGCGCCTCATCCAGCCTTCCCTGCACCGACAGGATGCGAACCAGATGGAGGCGGGCCGCCCGGTGCCGTTCGTCCAGCGCCAAGACACGCCGAAATCCGTCCGCCGCGCTATCGACCGGTATCCCGTCCACCTGCCCGTAGTGGAACGTGAGATCGGCCAGTTCGTACGTCGCCTCGACGTCCTGCGGATAGCGCGCGAGAATCAACCGGTACAGCCTCGCCGCTTCCCTCACGTCGTTGTCCCAGAAGCGCGCCTTCGCGTCGAGGAGCAGTCGGATCCGTTCGGGCAGGGCGGCGGAACGGGCGGTCGCACCGGCCGTTCCGACGCGCACGAGGGAGTCGCGCACGGTCCATTCGGCCGCGCGGGCCAAGCCGTAGTACGCCAGCGCGAACGCGGTGTCGGCGGCAACCGCCTGGCGAAAGGCGTCCTCCGCCTCCGAGAACCGGCCATCCTGGAAGGCCGCCTCGCCCGCGAGATACGCGCGGAGCGCCCCGAGTTCGGTGGTGGTGCCTGCGGCGGCCTGCCCGAGCTCGCCCGACGGTGGTGACGCCGCCCCGAGGAGTTGGGCGGCCAATCGGTCCACGGCGGAGAAGAGTCCGGCCTCATCCTCGGCGTCGACGGCGAACGAGCGCGGCCTCTGCCCCGGCCGACGCAGCTCGGCGCTCATCCGGAGGCGCCCACCGGCCTCGACGATCGAGCCGACGACCCACGCTGAAGCGCCGAGGTCTCCCGCCGCCGTAGCAGCGAGGCGTGCGTCGCCCAGAAGCCCCGGCGTCCGCCGGGCGGACGCTTCAGAGCTACGCGGATCGACGGATCGGATCACGTCCGGGATGTCGAGGCGGTTGGCCAGCAGTCTCGGGAGCCCTTCCCCCAGGTAGGACAGGTCCTCCCCCCCGATGACCGTGAACGGGAAGTAGGCTACGACGGGACCGGCGGAGTCGGGAGTCGCTGCTCCGCCGGGAACCGCGCCGCCGACCCCACCCCGGCCAACGACGATCAGGATCACAATGGCGGCCGCGGCGGCGACGAGGGCGGACACACCGTCAACTCGCGACCGGGTGGGGGTGGTGGGAGCGGGCGCCCCTCCGACCCCGTGGTGCGACACTGATGGCGCGCTCTCTAGCGGTGATCGTCCGCCGGCCGGGATCGCGTGTGCTTCGACCGGGGCCGCGTGACCAGGGGCGGAGGCCGGGTGTGGGTCGACCGGACCGACGGGGCCGACCGGCACGACCCGAGGAGCCTCCGCCCGATGCACCGGAGCGCGGGGCACGTCCATGACCGCCGCGGTCTCTGGCGCGGGAACCGCCCCGAACTCGACCGCCAGCCGTTCCGAATACCGTGAGAACGCCTCGTGCGCACCGGCTTCGTCCCCGGCGTCCCGAAGAAGGCAGAGCAGGAGGCGCAGCGCGGGCTCGTCGAACGGCTCGATATCTACGGCCCGGCGCGCCAGCGCCACGGCGTCGTGGATCCGGTCCTCATCCGCGGCCAGATTCGCGGCGGCGCGTGCGGCGTCGGCCGCAGTTCGTCGCAGCGCCGCGCGTTCGCGGTCCAACCACTCCATGAACGGGCCCGCCTCGTCCACGTGGAGGCCGGGCGCCAACTCCCCGCCGTACACCTCGACCGCATGGGCGGAATCTCCGCTCGCCAGAAGCGCCAGGAAAAGGCCCACGTCCGTGTCGAGCACGTCCGGGTCGAGGCCGATCTCCCGGCGACCCCGGTTCACGATGGCCTCAGGAAGGGTCGCCCGGAGCGAGTGGAGCACCGAGCGGAGGGCGGACCGGGCCTTCCGGTCCGGAGCCTCGGGCCACAGGAGGGCCAGCACCTGGTCCCGAGCCCGGAACCCACCCCGCCCGGCGGTGGCCAGGTAGGTGAGCAGGGCCAACCGCTTCGCACCACGAACCGCGCCGTCGCCGTTCGCTCCGGCGTGGGCACCCAGGTCGATCCGACCGAGAAGGCGCAGCGTGTTCATTGGAAAAGCGATTCCGTGAGGTGTCGCGTGACGGTGGGCTCACGCTCCCCGTGCATTGTGCCCCACCCGAGTATGGGCCGGTACGTCCGCGGCCTGCAAACGTTTTCAGCGAGGTGCGCTCCGTGGCAGACGTCCACTCTCACCGGAGACCCCGGAAACATGGGGTCATCGGCGCCTGTATCCTGGTCCTTCTCGTCGGAGCCTGCGGGGGAGGCGACGGCGGGGTGACAGAGCCCGACCCGGACCCTCCGCCCGACCCCGACACCCCACCCGCCGACACGGCGACGACCGCGAAGCCCGCTGCGCTTCCGGCCCTCGCCGATGTGCGCCTCTACCGATCCGACAGCCCGTTCAATCAGGCCATCGCGGCCGGGACGCCCACGGATCCGGGCTCGGGCGCCATGGTGGCCGGTCTCATGCAGGCCGCTGCCGACGGGTTCGTCCTGACGTGGCGCCAGTACTCCGCCCCCGTGTTCGTCGCCGACGCGACCACCCCGCGTCACGACGTACAACTCCAATGCGCCGGACAGTGGGAGCTCGGCGTGTCGCAATTGACAGGGGTTCCGATCCCGAACTGGGCGGAGCCCGCGTTCGATACCGACGGCGCCGACGACCCGCCCGTCGGATGCGGGGAAGACTCGGGGCAGGACAACCATATGGTCGTCCTGGATCTGGTGAACCGGTGCGAGTACGACTTCTGGCAGACCCGTAGGAGCCCGGCCGGCGCCTGGTCGGCGAGCTGGGGCAACGGCACATCGCTCGACGGCGCCGGCGTGTACCCCCTGGCTCTGTCCACCCGGGGCTCGGGCTTTCCCTTTCTGGGCGGACTCATCTGGCCCGACGAGCTGGCGGCAGGCCGCATCGGCCATGTGCTGGCGTTCAACTACCCGTGGACGCGATCCGGCGGCCCGGTATCGCCAGCCACCGACTCGGACGGAATCACCCAGGGCGACCACACGATTCCGATGGGCGCCATCGTCCAGTTGGACCCCACGCTCGACCTGAACAGCCTGAGCCTGGAGCCCTGGGTCCGCACGGTGGCCCGCGCGCTCCAGGAGTACGGGATGCTCCTGGTGGATACGGGCGGCGAAGGCGCCGTCGGCCTGTACGGCATCGATCCGAGGAGCGTCGAGGGAAACCCGTACGAGGGTGTGTTGCCCGACGACGATTGGCCGACCCTCGACGGCATCCCCCTGGACCGATTCCGCGTCCTCGCAACGGGACCCCAGGACGCCAACTGGGAGTCCGGAATCGCAGTGGCCCCCAATGCGTGCGCCCCCTTCCGATGACGGCTTCGCGGTGCCTGCACGGCGCCCATCGTCATCACCCCACCAGAACCGACCTCCCGGAGTGAACCCATGCGACGCATGCTGACCCTTTCGATCCTGGCCCTGACGATGTCTGCCTGCGGCGATGGCGACGAAGGCCCGACCGGTCCCGACGCCCCGCCCGCCGTGGCGACCGTGACGGTCACGCCGAGCACCCTCGATCTCGTGGCCGGCCAGACCCACCAGCTTCAGGTCGCGCTGGCGGACGGGAATGGAAACACGCTGACGGGCCGGATCGTCACCTACCAGTCGTCCGCGCCTGACGTGGCGACGGTCTCGTCCAGCGGCCTGGTGACCGCCGTCGCCAAGGGCAGCGCCACGCTCACGGCCACCAGCGAGTCGGTAAGTGCCAACGCCGCGGCAGCGGTGGCGTGGCCCGCGTTCGAGCCCTCGGCGGCGACCACCCTGTCCGGCGCGATGACGTTCACGACGTTTACCGTGCCCGAAGGCGTCGAGGTCACGCTCTCAGGCGAGACGACCATCGTCTCCGAAGCAGGAATGGTCGTGACCGGCCGGATCAGCGGCGACTGCATGCCGCTCCACATGATGGGCGCTACCGTGGCGGTGAGCGGGTCGATCAGCAATGTGTGCGCCGCGGCAGGCGCGGCCGACTTGACCATCGTGTCAGGCAGCACCCTGATGCTGAGCGGAGCGGAGCTGGGGTCATCGGGCAACGTGGTACTCACGAACGACACCACCCTCACCGATGCCGACTTCGAACCGTCGACCGCGCCCGCGCGGGCGGCCGGCGCGTTTGAAGTGATGTGCGTGCTGGACGGTCTGATCCCGGTGCGCGGCGGCGTCGAGCGCGCCCGCGACGGGACCGACAGCGGGGAGCAGGGAGGCGACGGCACGGACGGCGGCAACTGGCGGCTCGACTGCAACGGCGACACGGACATCGACGGGAATGCCGACCTGAACGGCGGTACGGAGATCGACACGCCAGACGCCGGGCACGGGGGCGACGCCGTGGACGAGGACGCGCAGGACCCGAACAAGACGGACGTGAAGGGCGGTCCCGGAGGCAATGGCGGTCAGCTTCGGATCCGGGCCACCGGCAACATCAACTTCCAAGGCACCGCCACCAGTCCGACCCGCATCCTGCTCGCGGACGGTGGCGCGGGCGGCGCGGCGGTTATGGTGGCCACCGCGCCCGGGGGCTCCGCGCAAGCCGTGGGCGGCGACGGGGGTGACTCGGGCACGCTGGACGTGCGTGCGGCTGGAGGGATCAACATCGCGAACCCGGGCGGCTTGGAAATCGTGGTCGGGCGGGGCGGTGCGGGAGGCGGCGCCCGGGCGCAGGGCGCCGACGGTGCGGACGCGGGGGCCGCCGCGGCCCAGAACGGCGGGGACGGCATCGCGCAGGCGGGCACGGGCGGCAGCACGCCGCTCGCCCAGCTCCGTGCCCGCGGGGTCACCGGCTCGGCCAACATCGTCATGACCGGGGGCGACGCCGGACTCGGCGGCCAGGCCGTGGCGACCGCCGGCAAGGGCGGAGACGGCAACGAGGCGTTCAAGGACGGCGCCGCCGGTGGGACGGTCCTTGCGCAGGGCGGCGCCGGCGGATCGGCACAGGTCACCGATCTGGCCGGCTTTCCCGTCGGCACGGACGGGAGCGGCGGCGACGCCTCGTTCGCCGGTGCACAGGGCGGGTTCGGCTTCGACGGCTGCTCGCTCACGCCCCCGGTCGCGGGCGGCAACGGCGAGGCTGGCGGACGGGCCTCCGGCTTCCCCGGCAGTCCGGGCATGGGCGCGGGGGGCGGAGCGCCCGGCGCGGCCTCCGTGGTGGCCAGCACGGGGGACGGCGGCAACGGCGGCAACGGCGACGCGCCTGGGACCGGGGGAGCGGCCGGCGCTGACGACATCACGCTCCCCGCGGGCGCGACCCGGACGGACGGCGGGCCGAACTTCCGGGCCGGTTCGGACGGCGCCGGCTGTCCCAACTTCGTCGTGGACGACTCGGGACTTCCCGCCGACTTCACGCACTTCGTCGGCGTCACGCCGTGTCCGCAGACAGTCGGGACGATCGTGATCACCAACAACTCGACGAGCGTGCCCCTCTCCTGGGTGGCCACCACGGCCCCGCCGCTCCAGATCTCGAGCGGCAGTGGCACGGTGGCACCGGGCGCCTCGGTCACGCTCACGGTGCGCTTCGACTGCTCGCAAGCGACATCGTTCGACCGCGTGGTCGAACTCGTGGTCATCCAGGCCAATCAGGAGTTCCCGAAATCCTACCTTATCCGCGGCAACGTCAACTGAGGACGACGACCATGACACAGCGCACTTCGATGCACGGCCTCTGGCCCTTCGCGGTGGCCGTCGCGCTGGCGGCGTGCGCCCCGGAGGCGTCCACGGCGCAGCAGGACATCGACGGCAGCGCCGACCACCCGCTGATCTCCCGGTTCGAAGGGGCCCGGATCGTCGGATACGACCGGCGCGCGTTCGATCGGTACGGGCTGGCGCTCGGGCGCGCGCTCGATGTCGAAACCCTGGCCGAGTCCCTGGAGATCGAGGGCGCGGTCACCCGGATCCTGTACCTCGCGCCAGCCGAGCGCGGGAGCCTGGAGGTCTTTCGCAACTACGAGCGTGCCCTCGCCGCTGCGGGCTTCGAAACGCTCTTCCACTGCACAGGCAACGGGTGCGGCCGGCTCTTCAAGTACGTCCAGCCGACGGGGTCGGAGCTCGTGCCCTACGCGTTCAAGGGCTTCAGCCGCGAATGGGAGTACATGGCGGCCCGCGGACAGGGGCCGGACGGCCCCGTCTATGTTGCGCTACACACGGCCATCCATGAATCGCCACTGTCGTGGATGGCCGGCCGCGCCATGACTCGTCTGGACATCATCGAGGTCGAAGCGATGGACGAAGGAATGGTGGTGGTGGATGCCGACGCCATGCGCGCGGATATCGAGACGAGCGGTCGGTCCGTGCTCTACGACATCCAGTTCGAGACGGACCGTTCGGAACTGCTTGCCGAGTCGGACGCCGTACTGACGGAGATTGCCGAGTTGCTCGAGCGGAATCCCAGGTTGGCGCTGCTCGTGGTCGGTCACACGGACGACCAGGGAGCCATGGGATACAACCTGGACCTCTCCGCGCGGCGCGCCGCGGCGGTCGCCGACGCACTGGTGGCGCGGTACGGCATCGAGGCGGCGCGACTGGCGGCCCACGGCGTCGGGCCGCTCGCCCCGGTGGCCGCGAACGGCACCGAAGCCGGGCGTACGCTCAACCGGAGGGTGGAGTTGGTGCCGGTGCGGTGAGGGCCGGCGCCTCACTCCGCCCTGAGAGCCTCCAGAGGGTCGGTCCGGCCGGCTCGGCGCGCGGGGAGCCAGGAAGCTAGAGCGGCGGTGATGAGAAGTACCAGCGAAGCGGTTGCCAGTGTGACCGGATCCGTGGCGCCAACGCCCCAAATCCGACTCTCCAGGATCCGACCGCTGAGGAAGGCGCCCGCGAGGCCGATCGCGACTCCGGCCGCTCCAATCCCGAGCCCGGCTCGGAGGAGTTGTCGCTGAAGGCCCGCCGGCGATGCGCCCAGCGCCAACCGAATCCCCATCTCCCTCCGCCTCTCACCCGCGAGGAACAGGAGCGCACCGTACAACCCCGCGGCCGCCAGCAGGAGCGCCACGAGCGCGAAGGCGCCGTACAACGCGGAGTCGAAGCGGCGCCCCGCGGTGGAGCGGTCGACGGCCTCCCGCATCGAGCGGATCGTAGGCACTGGCAGCGCGGGGTCGACCGACCAGATGGCCTCGCGCACCGCCCGTACCACATCAGTTGCCCCGGTCGAGCCCGTGGTGAACGCGACGTTCGCCTTCGAGATCGGGCCGGGCACGAGGTCGAACGGCACGTGGGCGTACATTCCGTGATCCGACTCCAACCCGAAGTGGTGGTGGTCCTTGGTCACCCCTACGACCGTCAGCGTCCGGCTGCCTCCATACGTCACGGCTCGACCAACGGCCGCGTCCGCGCTTCCGAACAAGGACACCGCGAGAGGCTGACCGAGAACGATCGGCGGGGGATCCGCTTGCCCGGCTTTCGCGCCCCAGCCGGCACCGGCCGCGAATTCGATTCCGAGCGTCGAGAAGTAGGTCTCGTCCACCACGTGTAGTAGCGTGTTGTCGGGATCCTCGCGCTCCTCGCCATACGGCTGGATATCCCCTCCCCAACAACAGCGCGACCCGCCGGTCATCTCCAGCGGCATGGTCAGCCCGTACGTTGCGGCCGTGACTCCCGGCACCGATGCGACCGCGTCACGCACCCGGTGCATCAAGCCTGCCAGCTCCTCGCGGCTCTCCGGCCTGGTTGGTGTCAACGGAACGGTCCACACGCCTTCGATATCGAAGCCGGCGTCCTGCGCCCGAACGGACATCAGACTCCGCAGGAAGAGCCCCGCGCTGGCCACCAGGACCAGCGAGAGCGCGACCTCGGCCGAAACGAGCGCGTTTCTGAGCCGGGCCACGCCGCGTCCGCCGGTGGCACCTCGGCCGCCACCTCGCAGGTGGTCGGCGACGCCGACCTTCGAGCCCCTGAGAGCGGGGAGCAACCCGAAGATCACGGATGTCGACGACGCGGCGAGAAGGGCGAAGATCAGGACGCGGCCGTCCAAGGCGACGGATCCCCCGCGGGGGAGGGCCGTCGGATTCAGCGCCTCGAACGCCGCCAAGGCTCCCCACGCCACTCCGATACCCACGACGCCCCCGGCCAGCGCGACGACCAGGCTCTCCGCCAACAGTTGTCGGATCAACGTCGCGGAACCCGCTCCGAGGGCCCGGCGCACCGCCATCTCCCGAAGCCGACCCAGACCGCGTGCCAGGAAGAGGTGGGCCACATTCGAGCATGCAATGAGCAACAGCATGCCGACCGCGGCCATCATCAGGTAGAGCGCCGAACGAACCGGCTGATCCACCGTAGCATCCGCTAGCGTCGCGAGCGGGAGGTCCCGAGGACCGCCGTCGTCGTCCTCGAAGTTGGCGTCCTCTGCGGCCAGCGACGCGACGGTCGCGTCCATCTCATCCTGCGCCGCTTCGAGGGTGAAGCCCGGAGCGAGGCGTCCGGCGATGGTCAGTACATGGACATCCGACGAGACCATCCATTCGTGCGCCCAATCGATCGGACGCCATAGATCGATGGACGCGCCCACGAGAGCCTCCGGCAGCGCAAGGGCCGGGTCGAGGATGCCGACCACCACCACCGGGCTCCCATCCAACGAGACAGAACGCCCAACGATGCCCGGGTCGGCCGCGAATCGTGACACCCAGGTCGGGTAGCTCAGGACGGCGACATCCGGACTGGTGAAGTCGGTCGGTGCGAATAGCCGACCGAACGCGGCCCGTCCCCCGAAGAGAGCGAAGAAGTTCTCATCGACCCGGGCCTGTTGGAGCCGTTGAGGGTCACCGGTCCCCGTCAGGATGACAGCGCCGGTCATGCTGGCAGCCCATTGGTCGACACTCGACTGGGTTGAGATCGCCTGGAAGAACGGCCCCGAATGCGACGGACTCCCCACCCAGACGAGGCGCTCGGCGTCCGGATAGGGGAGCGGTCGGAGCAGCACATGGTCCATCAGCGTGAAGACCGCGGTGACCATCCCCACGCCCACGGCCATGAGGCCGACCGACATCAGGGTGAAACCCGGCGCGCGCCGGAGCGTGCGAACGGCGTAGCGGATATCTCGTGCGAAGCCCATCCCCCCTCCCCTTTCCCTGGAGCCGGACTTGCGGCTCACGTCGACGAAGTCGATCCACTCGACGACAATCACTCCCGGGAGCCGGACGAGGCTCCACAGGAGAACGACCAGCACGGCTCTCGGTCCGGACGCCCCGCGCACCATCTCGGACAGTGTCGTGACCATCCTCCCACGATCGTCCCGGGCCCCCGGTGGAAGCAGGCTGGCGAGGGCTCGGTAGAAGGCGAGCCCCAGTCGGGTGAGCATGGTCACGACGGGACGGCAGGGCGCGCCTGAACCAGAATGCGTTCCAGCCGCCGCAGCTCCGCGGCCAGGACGGCGCGTCCGGCGCCCGTAATTCGGTACGTGCGCCGACGGTCCGCGCCGTCGATCTCCTCGATCCAATCCAAGCCCCGCATCCGACGCAGGACGCGATACAGATTGGCGGGATCGAGCAGGACGCCCGACTCGGAGCGCTCCTCCACGGCTTTGATCAGTCCGTAGCCGTGGAGCGGGCCCTCGGCCAGAACGGCTAGGATCATGAGGTCGCGCGGGGCGAGCGGCAGGTACTCGGACATGTCCATAGTTATCCGTCGGATGACTGATACTGTCACTCTACAGATAACAAGGGGAGCGGCGGAGCGGAAGACCCCTTACCGCTTGCGCGGTAGAACGCTGCGGCTCGCGAGACAGCCCCGCTGCCTCAGTCGTCCTGAAGGATCCTTCGCGGTGGATCATCCAGGTCGTCGAACTGCCCGTCCTTCACCGCACGCAGGAACAGGTAGAGGAAGATCCCGGCCAACCCCAGAGCCACGGGAACAAGGAACACGATCGCGTTCATGCTGGCACCGCCACAGGTCGGTCCGCGTGCCCATGCCATGCTCGGCCGGGAACGACGCACTCGATCGCGTTCATGCTGCCACCGCCACGGGAGCGGAGTCGTGCACACGACCCGGGCGGTGGGCGCCCCGCACCCGCTTCTCCGCCGCCCGGACACGCGGCTCCACACGACTCGCTCCCCAGAGCACCAGGAAGCTGGACACCGACATCAGGACGGCGGCCACGAGCGGGTTGACCCACCCGGCAGCGGCGGCCCCGACCGCGACGACGTTGTACGCAAGGGACGCCGTCTGGCTGATGCGGATCTGCCTATGCGCGATCCGGCTGGCGAGGACGGCGGACGCCAAGGGACGGATCGAGCCGCCTACCAGCACGGCGTCGGATACCATGATGGTCGACGCCACCCCCCCGCCCATCGCCACGCCGACGGACGCGGCAGCCAGCGCCGGTGCGTCGTTCACGCCGTCGCCGACGAACAGCACCCGTCGGCCCTCCGCCTCCCGGGCCGTGACCCACTCCACCTTCGCCTCCGGCAGCATTCCGCCCATCGCCGCTGAAATGCCCGTGCGGCGGGCCACGGCCCGGGCAACGCCCTCGTCGTCTCCGGACAGCAGGTGTACCTCCAGACCGACGGCTTCGAGGGCACGCACGCCGTCCGCCGAGTCCGAACGCACCGAGTCGCCGAGGTTCAGGAATGACGTTCCGCCCCGATCGTCGTGGAGGGCGATGCGCCCCGCCCCCGCGGAGGCGAGTCGCCACTGGCGCCCGTCCACGACTCCCGACACGCCGACGCCCGCTTCCTCGACGATGCCTCGAGCCACCGGAAGAGGGATGTTTCGGGCGGCGGCCTCCCGCAGGACCGCGCCGGCGACCGGGTGGGGACTGAACCGTTCGAGTCCGGCCGCCACCCGTAGCGTGGCGTCGTCCGCCGAAACGATGTCGAGGTCCCCCACGGTGACGGTCCCCGTCTTGTCGAGGCCGACCTGGTCGACGGTGGCAAGATCCAAAAACGCGTCCGCGGAGCGGACCAGCACCCCGCGACGCGCGGCAGCGCCGAGCCCGGCGGCCGCGCACAGCGGGCGGGACAGCGCGAGGGCGCACGGGCACGCGACCACCAGGACGGACACCATGACCGGAAGCGCACTGGACAGCCCCACGGCCAGCCACCACACGACGAGTGCCGCGGCCGCCACGGCCAGGGTCGTCGCGGTCACCCACGGGGCGAGTCGATCCAGGGAAGTGGGACGGGCCTCGCGGTCGGCCGCGGCCCGCACTTGATCCGCCATTCGGTGGACCATCGTCTGGTCGCCCGGCTCCGTCACCCGAACACCGAGGCCTCCATCGATCAGGACGGTTCCGGCCCAGACGGGATCGCCCTGGTCCACCGCGAGTGGGGCCGACTCGCCCGTGAGATGCGCCATCCGTACCAGCCCATCGCCCGACTCGACGGTGCCGTCCGCCGGGATCTCGTCGCCGGGTCCCACCACGACCTGGTCTCCGGGCCGCAATGCGTCGGCCGCCACTACTTCGATCCGACTGCCGCGGACGCGGCGCGCCGTGGCGGGAAGCGAGGCGGCAAGAGTGACCGCCGCCTCCGCGGCCCGTCGACGTTCCCGTCCTTCGACGACCCGACCGGTCAGGAGAAGCGCCACCAGCATGGTCATGGAGTCCAGATACGTATCGCTCCCCCTGATCGTGC
This sequence comes from Gemmatimonadota bacterium, assembly GCA_029262115.1. Taxonomy (GTDB): domain Bacteria; phylum Gemmatimonadota; class Gemmatimonadetes; order Longimicrobiales; family Gaopeijiaceae; genus JAJCZZ01. The sequence goes on from JAJCZZ010000091.1 coordinate 124,532, forward strand.
CGAGAACCCCGTGGACGTAGAGCACCGTGACGGCCAGGGCGATGGGGACGTCCATGTGCAGGACCCGCGCGCGCAGGCCGGCCAAGGCACCGGCGAAGAACGGCGCCGCACACCACAGCGCGACCGGCGTCGCCAAGGCCAGCGATAGCCACCCGAACAGCGCCTCGAAGCGCGGCGCCATCCCGCCGAGCCACCCCGCGTACCGTGCGGCCGCGAACATCATCACGTTGGCGGCGGCGAACGCGGCCACACCCAGGCGCATGAGAAGGTCCCGATCCGGACGGCCTTCCTGACCGAGAACGCGCGGCGTGTACCCGAGCGTCGCGACTCTGCCGGCCACGTCCGAGAGCGATACGACCGACGGGTCCCAGGCGATGGTCGCACGCCCCGACCCGTAGCTCACATGTGCTTCGCGTACGCCTTCGGTTCCCTGAAGAACGTGCTCGGTGACCCACACACACGAAGCGCATCGCATTCCGTCGATCGTGAGGCCCATGCGGCACAGACCATCGGTACCCGTTTCCACGGGGATGGCGTCCCAGCCCCCGTCCAGCCCACTCGGACGGGGTGCGGGTTCCGTGCGCTCCGTGTAATACCGCTCCAGCCCCGCCCCCCGGATGATGGCGTCGGCCGCCTCGCATCCGGCGCAGCAAAACGAGGGTTCCGACCCCTCGACCAACGCTCCGCAGTGCGGGCAACTCGACGTGTTCACGGCTCGGGGCTCACCGCTCTCCGAGGATGTAGGAAGGCGCCACGCTGTCGGCTCCGTTCACGGCGACGTAAATGAAGAGAACGTTGACCAGGACTACGACCAGCAGCCCGACGGTGATCAGCACGGGCCAAAGGAGGTCGCCGTTCAGGGTCACGGTCGAGCGCCGAGGGAGCGCACCGTCGCCCGAGCGTGCTTCGCGCCGCGCCCTCGTTTCACTTCCAGGCTCGGGGTATGCCGCAGGCCGACCGTCCTTCCCACCACGCTCGTTCATGCTCCCCCCACGCTCCTCGGCGTCTTGAAGGTCGTCGGCAACAGAAGTTGCCCGCCCGGACCGTCGATCCGCACGCGGAACGGAATCGTGCGGGCGAGCGCATCATCTCCCTGGATCCGAATGACCAGGGGCACGGTCAGTGTCTGCTCCGGGGCCAGTCGGACCTCGTCGGTCAGCAGTTCCGCGCCGTCCAAGCCGTCCAGGGAGATCTCGTACAAGTCAGTGGCCGCGGCGGCGTCGTTGTTGGTGATCTGGAGCAGGTATGTATTCCGCACCCACCCCTGGGCGTCGAGCTGATAGAGGGAGCCGGGGGCGCGGTTCACGGAGGCCTCGAACGGCACGCGAGTCACCAGCAGGATAACGGCCGCAATCACGAGCGTCGACATCAGCCCCGCGTACACCCACCGCCTCGGGTGCATTCTCCGCCCGGCACGCCCCTCGTCCGCCGCGATCGAGCTATACCGAACCAGGGTGGGCTGGTCGAAGTGGTCCATGACGCTCGTGCACGCATCGATACAACGTGCGCATTGGATGCACTCCAGCTGGAAGCCGTCACGGATGTCGATCCCCTGGGGGCAGACGACCACGCACTTCTGGCACGCGATGCACCTGCCCTCCGGGCCACCCTTCGGGTCGCGGGGCTCGCCCCGGTCCTCGTCGTACGACACGAGCAGCGTCTCGTCGTCGGTCATCGCGCTCTGGAAGCGCGCATAGGGACACACGTAGATGCAGAACTGCTCGCGGAACCACATGAAGTCGATGTACCAGAACGACGCCACGATCAGAACGAATGCATACGCGCCGGGTCCGGCCTGCCCGGTCCACAACGGCTTCGCTCCGGCGAAGATCGAGCCGAACGCCATCCCGAGGAAAAGAGACACGGCGGCGAACGCCGCCCACTTCACGAGCTTTCTCCACACCTTGTCCCAGCTCAACCCCTGCTGGTCACGCCGCCGCCTCTGGGATCGGTCGCCTTCGATCCACAGTTCGAGCGGCCGAATCCAGCTCTCCAGAAAAACGGTCTGCGGACACGCGTATCCGCACCATACTCGCCCGAACACCGCCGTGAAGAAGAAGAGCGAGAACGCGAGGAAGAGCATCAGGAGCACGAGGAAGATCGTGTCCGACGGTGTGAAGATCGTGCCCGCCAGAAAGACCCTGCGGTGCGGAAGGTCGACCTGAAACAGCGAATGGCCTTTGACCGTGAGCCACGGGACGACGAACAGGACGATGTGAAGCGCCAGGAAGGTCCAGCGCCGGAGGCGCATGAACCGTCCATCAATCGACTGGGGATACACCCAGTCCCGGGTGCCTGACATGCCCGGGAGCTGGATCGGCGTGCTCATGGTGGCGGATCGGCCCCCTCACCTACGATGTCGGCAATCGGACGGCCGGTCGCTTCGCTGTGGCGGGAGATGACGAACGCCGCCACGTCGTTGATCTGCGTCGGACTGAGGACGCCCTCCCAGGGGACCATTCCCTTGGCCGGCACGCCCTCGACGATCGTCCGCAGGATATCGTCCGCCTGGCCGCCGTGGATCCACTCGGTGTCGAGGAAGCTCGGGCCGATGCCCCCTTCCTGGTCGACACCGTGGCACGCGACGCAGTACTGACCGTAGAGCGTCCGCCCCCGGGAGATGGCGTCGTCGGTCACGTCCAGCTCCGCTGCAGACATCCGCGTGGCGGCCTCTTCAGCCGGCCAACGCGCTTCGGCCGCGGCCATCTCGTTGGCCAGCGCCCGCTCCTGAGACCGGTTCGCGATCACGTGGTAGTGGAGCGAGTACCCTATGGCCCACACGATCGTGAGCCAGAACAGCCCGACCCACCAGTCGGGAAGCGGGTTGTCGTACTCGTCGATGCCGTCCGCCTCGTCCGCATGGCCGAGAAGCCGATCGTTCTCCTGACTCACGAGTCACCTCCGTCGCCAAGGGGCATCCGGGCCATCTCTTCCATCAACTCTCGATTACGAGGATGGTACGCGTAGACGATCCAACCGACGAAGCAGACGAGGAACACGACGGTCATCGCGCCCAGGAGCCACCCCATCTGCACCGAGGCCGCCGCCTCCCTCAGAAGCGTGTTCACCGCTGCCCTCCCTCGGCTTCCAGGTGCGCACGGCCTTCCACGCCGAGGCGCTGCAAATATGCGATCATGGCCACAATCTCGTCGTCCCACTCGGCCGTGATGCCGGCCGTGGCGAGGCTCCCGATGATCTGGTCGCCCTGCCGCCTCAGATCGGAGGCGACGCTGGCGGCGTCGGTCGCGGCATACGGCGTTCCCACTCTCGCGAGGGCGGCCACGGACGCCGTCACGTCGTCGGTGTCGTACTTGGCGTCGATCAACCAACTGTACGGCGGCATCACGCTTCCGGGCGATGTGCTTCTCGGATCTCGCATGTGCTCGTAGTGCCACGCGTCCGGATACTTCCCGCCCACGCGCTGCAGGTCGGGCCCGAGCCTGCGGGAGCCCAACAGGAAGGGGCGATCGTACTGGTATTCGGCCGCGCGCGTCCACGGCCCGTACCGCAGCATTTCCGCGCGCATGGGCCGAACCATCTGCGAGTGGCACAGATAACAGCCTTCGCGCACGTAGATGTCACGCCCCGCGACCTCCAGTGGCGTGTACGGCGTGATCCAGTCCGCGCGCTCCCACGCCAGCGACTCGACCGTGTACATTGGGAGGATCTCCACGATGCCCCCGATGGAGATGGCGATGGTGGTGGCCACGGCAAAGACGCCCGCACGACCTTCGAAGAAGCGTCGGTGGAAGCGGCCGTATTTGGCTTCCGACTTGGCCTCAGTGCCTTCGGACATGGTCTCTCCTCAGGCGGCCGCGGGAACGGCCGCCGCGTCAGCGGGGCGCTCCGGGCCGCGAATCGTCTGCCAGAAGTTGACGGCCATCATGATGGCGCCGATGAGGTACAGGGTCCCGCCCAGGAGACGGAGCCACAGGAAGGGCTCCAGCCTCGTGGTGATGTCGAGGAAGATCGGATGCGCCAGTCGGCCGGCATCGTTCAGCGCTCTCCATTGGAGGCCTTCCATCAGCCCTGCCGCCCACATCGCCACCGTGTAGAGGACAATGCCGATCGTGGCCAGCCAGAAGTGGTGGGTAGCCCACGACGGATGGGCGAGCTTCCGCTTCCAGATGTCCTGAATCATCCAGTACATCATTCCGAAGGAGATCATCCCCACCCAACCCAGAGCGCCCGAGTGGACGTGCCCGATGACCCAGTTCGTGTAGTGCGCCAACGAGTTCACGGCCCGGATCGACATCATCGGGCCTTCGAACGTGCTCATCCCGTAGAACGAGACGGCCACGACCATGAACTTGAGGATCGGATCCGTCCGTACGCGGTCCCACGCGCCGCGAAGCGTCAGAAGCCCGTTGAGCATCCCGCCCCAAGAGGGCGCGAGGAGCATGATGCTGAACACCATCCCGACCGTTTGGGCCCAGTCGGGAAGCGCCGAGTACAGCAGGTGGTGCGGCCCCGCCCAGATGTAGAGGAAGACGAGTCCCCAGAAGTGGACGATCGAGAGCCTGTAGCTGTAGACCGGGCGCTGGGCGGCCCGCGGGAGGTAGTAGTACATCAGGCCGAGGAACGGCGTCGTCAGGAAGAAGCCCACCGCGTTGTGTCCGTACCACCACTGCACCAGCGCATCCGTCAGGCCGGCGTAGATCGGGTACGAACGAAAGAGCGTCGCCGGAATGACCAGGCTGTTCACGATGTGCAGGACGGCAATCGTGATCACGAACGACATGTAGAACCAGATGGCCACGTAGAGGTGCTTCACCTTCCGGCGGGCGAGCGTCCCGAAGAAGTTCACGCCGAACGCGACCCATACCAGGGTGATGGCCACGTCGATGGGCCAGATCAGCTCCGCGTACTCCTTCGACTGCGTCATCCCGAGCGGCAGCGTGATCGCGGCGGCCACGATGATGGACTGCCACCCCCAGAAGTGGACCCGCGACAGCCGGTCGCTGTACATCCGCGTCTTCAGGAGCCGCTGCGTGGAGTGGTAGATACCCGTGAAGCAGACGTTACCCGCGAACGCGAAAATGACCGCGTTCGTGTGCAGCGGACGGAGACGCCCGAACGTCGTCCACGGAAGACCGAGGTTGGCCGGCCACCACGCCAGTTGCAGCGCGATGATCACGCCGACCAGCATCCCCACGAGCGCCCACACCGTGGTTGCCGTGAAGAACATCTTCACGATCTGGTCGTCGTAGACCGTCGTCTCTGACACGCCGGCACCTGTACCGGTAGCCACTCGTTCCATACGATTCCTCTCCATGCTTCACACGATTGCGGCCGCGTTCGCGGCCGGCCTTCTGGGCAGTCCCCATTGCCTCGGGATGTGCGGATCCTTCGCTCTGGCCTGCGGGGGACGGACGGCGCATACGCTCGCCTGGCACGCGGGCAAGACCTCGACGTATGCGGTGCTCGGCGCGCTGGCCGGCGGCGCGGGCGCCTCGGTTCCCGGCCCGACCTGGATCGGCACCGCTCTTTCCGCGGCTCTTCTCCTCTGGTTCTCCGCCGCCCTGGCCGGCCTGACCGCGGAGCCTGCGCTGCGCATCCCCGGGATCGTGCGCCTCGCGACCCGAACGGCACAGAACGACGACCTCGCCTCGCGGTACCTGTTCGGCGTGGTGAACGGCCTGCTCCCGTGCGGTCTCGTCTATGCCACCCTCGGCGTGGCCGTCGCATCGGGAAGCGCCGCCACCGGTGCGCTCGCCATGACCGCGTTCGGCATCGCGACGATGCCCGGGCTCGCCCTTCTGGGCGGACTCGTCCGCAAGGCCATGGGTGAGGGCGTCACGGCAAGGAGGGTGGTCGCCCTCTTCATTGCCGTAACCGGACTCTGGGTGATCTCCCAGCGTCACGTGCGGGGAGGTGCCCCGGACCATGGAACGCACACGACCATGGATGCGCAGGACTCCTCCTCGATCCCCGCCCCTCCGCCCCGCATCCCCTGACTCTCCCGACTGCTCAATAAGCGATGGGTTAATAGTCGGGGTGCGGTGCGACGAACCTCAGTCGGGAGAGTCCGCCGTAGGGAGGTGGGGAAATTCCCCACAGAGGGGGGAGCAGTAGGCGCTAGCGGGCTCACATCGTGAAAATGTTTACGATTTGGTCTTTCTTCGGATCTGAAATCCCGATGATCGCACGAGGTGGCCACCGCCAGATCTCCAGGCGGGCTGCGCCGCAGGCGCCTCGTTTTCCGGGCGAAGTCCCGGAAAACGCGTAGTACTAGGAGGCTGCGTCGGGATCCAGGGATATGGGCGCGGTGTGAGGGAACCCCGACCTACCGCCCGACCCACTCCCGCCAGACGTCCTCGGCCAACCCAACCGTCAGCTCATTTCCGTAGCGCACCAGCGGCGTGCGCAGGATGAGTGGCTCATCCAGCGCGATCTCCAGCCAGCGCGCATCGGAGTACCACGCCGTCTGGAGCCCAAGCGCCTTGAAGCGCTTCGCGTCGCGGTCGATGACGGCGTCACCCCCGAACTTCTGCAGGAAGCGCTGGAGCTCACCCTTGGAGGGCCCGCGCACCTTGAAGTCCACGAAGTGCATCTTCACTCGTCGCTCCTTGAAGAAGCGCTCCGCCTTGCGCGTGTCCTGGTCGTTTTTTACGCCAAAGATCTGAACGTTCATCGGAAGAACATACGACGAGCCACACGGGCACGTCAGCGTCGCACGAAGTCCTCGACCTGCCCTCCTTCACTCCGACCGCAGCGACGACACGGGATCCACAGCCGTCGCCCGCCGAGCGGGCAGATAGGAGGCGATCGCGGCGACGACGCCGAGGAGCGCCACCACCGCGGTGATCGTCCCAGGGTCCCTGGGCTCGATCCCATAGAGGAACCTCGTGAGAGCCCGACTCCCGAGTAAGGCGCCCACAACGCCGATGGTCAGGCCAACGCCGACCACGCTCAGAGACTGCCGGACCATCAGCCGTACGACCGCGCCCGCCTCGGCACCCAGAGCCATCCGGATACCGATTTCTCGGGTCCTCGTCCGCGCCGCCTGGGCGGTCACACCGTACACACCGACCGCCGACAGCATCAGGGCCACGACGCCGAAAACGGACAGCAGCATCAGGAGGAAGCGCTCCCGAGACAGGGAGTCGCTCCAGACCTGCCGCATCTCCTTGACCTCGGAAATCGGGATCAACGGATCCAGCTCCATGAGGGCGGAGCGAACCGCCGGGAGAGCGGCAAGTGGCTCGCCGTCCGTCCGAACCACGACGAAGCGCTCGCGCCCCCAATTCTGATTCCCGTTCTCGAACACTTCCGGCTTGGGCGCCTCGGCGAGGCTCTCCTGATACTGGTCCGCGACAACGCCGACGATCTCCCACCAGCTGTTGTCGTCCGGATTCTCGTTCGCGGCCCGGTCGTACGCGATCCGCTGGCCGACGGGGTCCTCTCCGGGGAAGTACGTCTCCGCCAACGTCTCGTTGATGAGCACCACGCGCGTCGCGTCGGCCCGATCGGCGGGGCCGAACATCCGCCCACTGCGCAGAGGAATGCCCATCACCTCGAAGTAGCCCTCGTCCGCCGGGCGGTGTTGGATCTCGAAGCCGACCCGATCCGGGGGCCAGCCCTCCGCCTGGAACTGGCTCGACCAGTTGAAGCCGTTGAGCGGGAGCTGGGCGACCAGTCCGGCCTTCGAGATGCCCGGGCGGGCCTCGAGGGCTTCGATGAGGCGATCGTAAAAGGCGAGGACCTGATCGCGGTTCTCATACCGGGCCTCGGGAACCTCGAACTTCACCGCCATCGTGCCCTCGGTGGTAAAGCCGGGGTGCACATCCCTCAGGATCCAGAAGCTCCGGACGAGAAGTCCGGCGCCCACCACCAGGAGGAGAGCCAGCGCGACCTCTGCTCCCACGAGCACGTTGACCAACCTCCCGCCTCCCGCCCCACTCTGCCCTCGGGCCTGCAAGCGCGCGCGCACGCCGCCCGAAGACGACCGAAGCGCGGGAAGGACGCCGAACAGTGTGCCGCTCAGGACGGACACGCCCACGACGAAGAGCACGACCCGAGCGTCCAGAGTCAACTCGGTCAGCCCGGTGATCCCCAGGGGGCTGAACCGCTGGATCATCCGAACCCCGGCCCACCCTCCCGCCAGGCCCAACAGTCCTCCGGTGCCGGCAAGAACGAAGCTCTCGGTGAGCATGAGGCGAAGCACACGGCCCCGGCCCGCGCCCAACGCATGCCGCAATGCCACCTCGCTGGTGCGGCCCGCCCCTCGGATGAGCACCAGATTCGCAACGTTCACACAGGCCAGCAGAAGGAGGATCCCAACCGCCCCGCCCAGCAGAAGGAGCGGAGTCCGTACGTCCATGGTCAGGAAGTCACGGACGGGCATGAGGCCGGCGCCCATGACCCGGTTTGTCTCGGGATACTCGGCGGAGAGCCGCTGGACCACCACCTGGAGTTGCGCGTTCGCCTCCTCCGGTGTGACATCGGGCGTGAGTCGGGCCACGGGAAACACCCAGTGCGCCCGTCGGAACCAGACCTGGTCCAGGTACGCCTTCTGCCATCCCCAGGGCTTCCATAGTTCCGTCCGGTCCGTGGGGAACGTGAAGCCGCGCGGCATCACGCCCACGATCTCCACGGTCTCTTCGCCGAAGGAGAGCGTCCGTCCGATCACCCCGGGATCGGCCCCGAACTCCCGCGTCCAGAGGGCGTGGCTCAGGACCACCACCCCGTCGTCCGGCGCCCACGTCTCGTCGGGATGAAAGATCCGGCCGAGGTGGGGCCGAACGCCGAGTACGTCGAAGAGGTCGCCTGAAACGGAAGTCAGCGAGAAGATGGTCGGATCGCCTTCGTCCGAGATCCACGTGATCTCCTCGGTGAACGATGCGTACGTCCCTACGTCTTCGAACGCCTCGACCTGTTCTTCCCAGTCGAACACGTTGGCGGGCGCCGAATTCTCGTGCGTCCATCCGAACTCCGGGTTCGATTCGAACAGGCTGACGAGTCGATCGGCCTCCGCGAATGGAAGCGGACGGAAGAAGAACGCGTTGGCCGCCGAGAAGATCGCCGTATTGGCCCCGATCCCGAGCGCGAGGACGAGGACCGCGGTCGCGGCAAAGCCTGGATTTCTCCGCAGCGACCGCACCGCGAAACGAACGTCCTGAACCAGTGTTTCCATCATGGATGTCCTCCCCTCCCTCGAACCCTTCCCGTGAACTCGCAAGCCTCCCACATGGAGGCGAAGGACCAGACCGACGGCCCCGATGATCTCCCGAATATCGAATCCCACGCCTCGCAGGCCCGGCCGGCGGTCCCGCGCCCGCTGCGCGTGCACGTCCATGAATTCATGGCGATAGCGCTCACGAAAGTCCTCGGGCGCAAGGCTCAGAATCCACTGGTACAGGCGTCGCATCACGGGCCGGTTCCTGCGAGCAGATTCTTGTTTCGCGCAGCAAGTACGAGGTCCGCCAGCCGGGCGGACTCCCGTTCGGCGACCTCACGCCCGTTCCTGGTGATGCCGTAATACCGACGCCGTGAGTCCGCAGACTCCGAGGTGTCGGGCGTCGGCGCGTCCTCGATCAGGCCATCGCCCTCCATCCTCTGCAGCGCGAGGTAGAGGGCACCGGTCGACGGCGCCGATCCGGCGCTCCGACCCTCGATCTCCTTGATGATCCCGTAGCCGTGCCGATTCCCGTCCGCGAGCGCGAGCAGAATCTGGAAGGTGAGCGGGGTCGGGGGTGCGGAGTATCCGTCTGCGGGTGCCATGATTCGACCGACTGAGTAAATAGATAATGTATTTATGAATTATATATTTCCCATTGAGATACCGCGCAAGGTGGAAAGGTTGCATGGGGCCTACACGGGCGAGCCGTGGTGTTCTAGTGTGGAGGCATGATCGACGAGCAACTGACGCTGTTCGCCCCGCAGGCCGCGGAGGTGACCTCGGAACGGGGAGGGTCCCCCGTGGGGCTCGCTCCCGCCACGGAGGCCGAAACGCAACTCGGTGCGTCACTCCCCAACCACGTGCGCCTCGGGACGTCCTCGTGGAGCTCCCCGGGCTGGCAAGGCATCCTATGGGACCGTCCGGTCAGCGGCAGAGTCCTGGCACGAGTAGGACTCATGGCATATGCGCGCCACCCCTTGCTTCGTACCGTCGGACTCGATCGCACGTACTACCGCTCAATACCCGCCGCCGAGTTCAGGCGACTGGCGGACCAGGTACTCGAGGACTTCCGCTTCCTGGTGAAGGCCGACCGCCTCATCACGTCGCCACTCATGCCCGGGCCAGGGAGAGTGCGCGGTGCCAACCCGGACTTCCTCAATGTCCGGTACGCTGTCGAAAACGTCGTGCGGCCCATGGAAGAGGGGCTCCGCGACAAGGCGGGTCCACTCCTTTTTCAGTTCTCACCCCTTCGGCCCAATCTCGTAGGGGGGCGAGACGCCTTCATCGAGCGTCTCGCAACGTTTCTGGCGTCCCTGCCCGTGGGTCCGTTGTACGCCGTCGAACTCCGTACTCCGAGTTTCCTCACCGGGAAATATGCGTCCATGCTTCGCGAAATGGGAGTGGCGCACTGCTTCAACGTGCACCCCGCCATGTCGTCGCTGGCCGAGCAACTCCGAGTCGTTCGACCATACGAGCAGCCGGCGGTGGTCATGCGCTGGATGCTCGGGGGCGGGCGAGACTTCGAGGCCGCGCGTGAACGGTACGCACCGTTCGATCGGATCGTAGACCCGGACGAGCGCTCCCTTGACCAATTGGCCGTGGCCGCTCTGGACGGCCTGATTGCCGAGCGTGACATTTTCGTGATCGCCGACAACAAGGCTGAAGGATCGGCCCCCCTATCGGTAGCCCGCCTGGCGCGCCGCATCGTCGCCTGGGACGGCGGGACCCGGTCGGTGCCGTCCGCGGACGGGCCCACACGCCAGCCGGCGGTTACCCTACGCTGGATCGTGGATCTCCTGAGTCGTGCGGGCGTCCCCTTCCAGGCTGTCGGAAACCTGGCGTCCCGTGCGTGGGGTGCCACCGGCGCACTGGAGCACCTGGATCTGCACGTGAGTCGAGCCGGGCTCGAGGCCGTTCTCCCGGATCTGGAGCCCTGGGTCGCCCGCCCCCTGCAGTATACGGAAGGGACCGACTGGAGGGGTACCTGGCTACGGATCGAGCACCACGGGACTCGACTGGATCTCGGCGTCGCCGACGACGCCATGATCCGGGACGTTGGAACCGGCGAATGGATCGCCCTCCCCGTCGACTTCTCCGCCAGCGTTGCACGCGAGGTGATGGGCATGCCGATACCCGTCATCCCGCGGGACCGCCTTCTCTCCTACAAGCGCGCCCGGGACCGGGAAACGGACCGGCGCGACGTTCGCGACATCGAAGCGGCGACTTCGCTACCGGAAGTTGCCGAACTGTAGCTCCATCCCGAAGTCCTGGCCCTTCAGAAAGGCGATACACTCCTGGAGCGTGTCGCGGGAGGGAGCGGTTATCCGCAGCTCCTCGCCCTGGATCTGGACCTGGAGCTTCTTGAAGCCCTCGTCCTTGATGGACTTGTTGATCTTCTTGGCCGTCTCCTGGTCGATGCCCTGCTTCAGAGCCACCGACTGACGGGCCCGGCCCATCGTACCGACCTCGACCTTGCCCTCGTCGAGGTTCTTCACCGGAACGCCCCGCCGCGACAGCTTCTCGCGCAACACGCCCATGACCGCCTGAAGGCGATATTCGTCGTCGGCGTCGACCTTGATCGCGCCGGCTTCACGGTCGAACTCGAGCGTACACGACGTGCCTTTGAAGTCGTACCGGGTGAGGATCTCCTTGGTAGACTGATTCACCGCGTTGTCCACTTCCTGCAGGTCGACGCCGGTCGAAACGTCGAACGAAGCGTTCTTGGCCATCGGATTCCTCGTAGGGTGATACAGCTTATCCGGTGAATGCTCGCTTCAGTCGAGCGCCGAACGTCTCGGACTCGTGACCGCCCATGCACGCCGCCGGGTCCGCCTTGGAGTTGTGCTCTTCCGCGTTGTCGGCCACCCGGCCGAATTGATCCGCGAGCACCTGGTCCGGCGTCTCCGACCCGAACGAGATCAAGACCCGATCCGTCGACCGGACCGGCTCGTTCGCCAGGTTGAAGTCCTGCCGTCCGTTCCGAAAGAACTTGACGGTGCTGTCTCCCCTGGCAAGGTGCTTCGTGCCGTCGGGGAGAAACAGGTAGTCCTCGCCCGCCGCCATTGTGAGGTTTGCGAGCAATTGCCCCCATGTGGCGGCCGGGTGATGCACGTGGATGACGTCGTGATCGCCCTCGTGCAGATGGATCCGGTCCTGCGGACGGATCGCCTCGGGAGACGTTCGGCAGGACGCCACGTCCTCCATGAAGCGTTCCTCCGTGAGGTCGAGTCGCTGTCCGTGGACGAACACGGCCCAATTCGCGTGATGATGCGTGATCACGGGCGGCGGCACCGTCGCGAACCGAAACGCGGCCAGCCCAAGGACCCCTACAACCACCCCCACCCCACCCACCACCCACTTCATCACGAGCCGTCCTCCCGTCCCCGAGTGATCCGCACCTCCGTGCCCGACTCCAGATCCAGGAGGTACAATGCTCCCTGGGGCGGGTTCCCCCGCACGAACGCCAACCGCCCCCCGGTCGGATCGACCTCCGGAAGACGCGCGTCGGCAACGGTCACGGACGCCTCCAGCGAGGCGACCGCAACCGAGACGATCCCTCCGTCGCGCTCGACATACACGTGTTCCCCATCGGCTGACCACACCGCCGTCGTCCCCGTACCGAGCACCCACGACTCGTTCCCGCGGTCCGGATCCACCACATGGATCGTCGGCCCGTCCGGCCGGACGACCGTAACGGCGAGGAGTCGTCCGTCCGGAGACCACGCAGGATCGAAATGGCCACCGAAAACCTCCAGGTCCACCAACCGCGAGCCCTCTCCGTCAGGCCCCATGAGATGGAGCGCCCGTGGTTGTCCCGGTTCTGCCCGCACGTACGCCACCGCGTCGCCCCGGGGACTCCAGGCCGGATCGGCCGCGAACCTCCGCAGGAGCTGCGGATCGCTCCCGTCGGGACGCATCCTGTGGACGGAGGGCACCGCTTCCGGCCCGGTCTCGTACGCCACCCACAGGCGGTCGGGACTCCACGTCGGGTGGCGTTCCCGCCCGTAGGACAAGGGGAGCCCGGCGGACGGCACGGGCGGCTCGTCGGGGAGTCCGGCCAGAAGGCCGAACAGGCGCTCTCCCCCACCCCGGTCCCACGCGACGATGATACGTCGTCCGTCCGGCGACCAGGCGGAACCCGTGATCTGGTCCACGGCCGGTGGCGGCGGGGATACCGGCGGCGACTCAACGGCCGGAGGCGTATCCGCGTCGACACATGCGGTCGCGACGACCCCCGTACCGAGGGCCAAGCCCATACGAACGACGCTCCCCACGAGCCACCTCAATCGGGGCACTCCATCTCACCCCAACACGTCGGAATAGAGCCGGTACACGTTGCGGCCCATGATCCGCTCGACGTCGTCCTCGGAGTATCCTCGCGCCACCAACCCGTCCCACACGACCTCCATTCGTGTCGGCCCGTTCAACTCGTCGATGAAGTACGGGAGTTCGGAGTTCTGGACCTGGCTTCCCTCCTCCGCCCTGAGCTCGGCGATGTACTCCGGCGTCATCTCGATCACGCGGTGATCCCGGTCGGACCCGATACCCACGTGCTCCACCCCGCACACATCCACGGCGTGAACGATATGGTCGAAGTAGGCGTGCAGGTTATCCGACTTCTTCTCGGTCAGGAACGGTCTCAGTTGACACACGCCCACCAGCCCACCGTTCTCGGCGACCGCCCGAAGATTCCGGTCCGTCGTGTTACGCACGTGCGGATGGACGGCGTCGCACCCCGTGTGCGAGATGATGCAGGGCTCACTCGACCACTCGATGGTGTCCGCCATCGTCTGCATGTTGGCGTGCGAGAGATCGATGAGCATACGCGCGCGGTTCATGCGGTCGACCAGCGCGCGCCCGAACTCCGTGAGGCCGCCACTGTCACCCTCCGCGCGGCATCCTACGCCCGCGGCGTTACGCTCGTTGTAGGTGATCTGTGACGACCGCACACCCATCCGGTAGAACAGGTCGACCCGGTCCAGATCGTCGCCGAATTGCACCGAGTTCTGGTACAGGTAGAACACCGCCAGACGACCGGACCGCCGCGCGGTGCGCACGTCGGAGACACCGGTCGCCTTGATGAACAGGTCGGGGTGTGCCTTCAGGAATCGATCGTGTTCCAGGGCGCTGTCGATGGCCAGCTCCACGGCCTCGGCGCCCACCGGCTTGGGATCGCAGAGCGTCACGGTAATCGCGTCCAGGCCGCTCGCGAGCATCTGACGCACGAGCTCGGGTGGATATTCGAGCCGGAGCTCCCCCATCGCGTCCATGATGAGCGCATCCGGGCGACCCGCGGGGGACACGGGCCCTATCGCCCCGGGCACGCCGGGCGAAGTCGACCGCAATGCCGATGGATCGGACGTGCCGCTCCGCTCACTCCCCGCGAGCGGCGCCAGCGGCAAGACGGATCCCGCGGCCGCCGCGCGGAGGAACGTTCGCCGCTTCATCGACTGGGTTCCCTCATCACACGGCTCACCCGTTTCCTGGCCGCGTGGCCCCGAATGCCACAATTCCGAGACCCCCGACCAGGAGGATCGCGCTGGCGATCGGGGGAATCGACATCCGCCGCTCCGATTCGACCGTGGCTTCGGCAATACCCATGTCCAGTACGGTCGTGTCCGTTCCGGTGGGAATCCCGCCGAACAGGAGGCCCGCGACGCCCAGCAGCGCGACCACGGCTCCCACGATCATGATGCCTGTCTTGCCCATTTCATCCATCCCGGTTTTGAAGACCACGCCCGCACGGATGTCGGGCGCACCCCGAGACCACCGTTGCCGGCCGCCCCGTTGCCGTCCGAACTTATCGGTCCACCCTTCGCCGAGACCACCATGAAGCGTTCGCTCGCCACCGCTGTCGTCATCCTCGCCTTGATGTCCTGCGGCTCCGGCGACTCCGCCGAGGAGCAGACCGCCGCCGACACGCTGACGCGCGCGCAAAAAGACAGCATCGTGTCCGATCTGCCCATTCCGGGCGCCGGTGGCGTGGGTGCGGCGATGCGGGCCCGTGACGCGGCAAACTCCCGAACCGACCGCCACGACACGATCCGGTAGAGGCGCACACTCCGCCCGCTACTGTCGCAGGGCGGTCTGCTCGGATCCGTTGAGGGGAGCCACCGTCGGCCCTACTCCCGCGACGACGTCTCTTCCTTGCCCGATGACAGCAACCGCTCGGTGAAGTCCTGACGCTCTTCCAGCAATTGAAAGCGAGCGTTCATGGTCTCGAGCAGGTCACGCATTTGAGACACCTCGCTCGTGAGCCCCGACTGCTTGTCTCGGGCATACAGTTCCAGCAGGTCCGACACGCGCTTGGCGATGGGTCGGAGAACCAGCACGCCGCCAATGGTCACGATCCCGACGATCATCACGATCATGGGTGCGACGAACTCCCAATCAATCATTCCGGACACCGCCTCGACCAGGGGAGAGAGGAGACGCGGCCACGTCTCCTTCGAAGTCTATGGAGGAGTCTACGGGGGGGAAGCGGCCAACGTTTCGATGGGGAGAAGGCGTGCGGTCCCCGGCCAAGCGGATCGTCCGCGCTCGGCCGCCGACGCTCCGCCGATGCCGACCCATTGCACGAGGTTGATCACGATGCGAGAATACATGAACATTTGCTCATGTATTCATAGGATGTTGGCGATGGTTACGGTCGAAAAGGATCGTGTAGCGCCGGGCGCCGACCTGGTGGCTCGTGGCGTCCCAGCGCGCGCTCCCGACACCGACATCGAGGAGCTGGCGGACCTGTTCCAGATGCTTGCGAGCCCCACTCGGCTTCGGGTCGTGGAGGCGCTCGCCCGAGGAGAACTCTGTGTGGGCGATCTCTCCGACGCGGTGGGCGTGAGCCATTCGGCGGTCAGTCATCACCTCCGCCATCTCCGACAGATGCGGCTCGTGCGATACCGAAAGGAAGGGCGCCAGGCATATTACCGGCTCGACGACGATCATGTCACGACGCTGTTTCTGGTTGCCATGGAGCACGTCCGTGAGTAGCCCGACCCAACTCGAGCACCAGACCGACCGGTTCCGCATCGGGGATATGGACTGCCCGAGCTGCGTCAAGAAGATCGAGACCCGCCTCCGGACCCTCGACGGTGTGGTCGACGTCATGGGCAGTCCGGTGAGCCGAACGCTGACCGTGCGGCACCGGGGCGCGGTGAATACGGGGCGGCTCGCTCATGAGATCGGGCGCCTCGGCTACGCGGCCCATCCCCTCGGGAGTCAGGGCGATACCGCACCGATGCCGCCGACCTTCTCGACGCCAGCGGCCCGCCGGACGTACGGGGCCGTCGGGCTCTTCCTCTTCGGACTCATCGCGCGGGCAGCGGGTCTCGATGCGGTCGTCGGGTCGACGCCGCTGCACACCTTCACCGCCACCGACCTCGTCTTCCTCGCGGCCGCAGTGGTGGGTGGGCTCAACTTCTTCGACAAGGGTGCACGCGCGCTCCGGGCCGGGGCGCTCGACATGAACTTCCTGATGACGGTCGCCATCGTGGGCGCGGCCGTCATCGGCGAAACCATGGAGGCGGCGGCCATCGCCTTCCTGTTCTCGGTGGCCGAACTGCTGGAGCGCTACTCGGTCGACCGAGCTCACGCGTCGGTCGAGTCGTTGATGGCCCTGGCCCCCGAGACGGCCCGGCTCCTTCGAGACGGAGAGGAGGTCGTGGTACCGGCCGGCGATCTCCGCCCTGGCGATCGAGTCGTCGTCCGCCCGGGAGAACGGATCCCCGGCGACGGCGCGGTCGCCGCGGGGGCCTCTTCGGTCGACCAGGCGCCGATCACCGGCGAATCCGTGCCGGTCGACAAGCAGGTGGGCGATCCGGTGTTCGCAGGGACGATCAACCACGAAGGCGCGCTCGAAGTCGTGATCGAGCGGGAGGCCGGCCGCAGCACGCTGGCTCGCATCGTCCAACTCGTCGAAGAAGCCGAGGCGAACAAGAGCCCGACGGAGCAGTTCGTCGAACGCTTCGCTCGTTGGTACACGCCGGCCGTGACCCTGGCGGCCGTCCTGATCGTGATCGTTCCCCCGCTGGCATTCGGGGCACCCTTCCTGACGTGGTTCGTGCGCGGCCTCACCCTTCTCGTCATCGCGTGTCCCTGTGCGTTGGTGATCTCGACGCCCGTGGCGGTCGTGAGTGGCGTAACGGCCGCGGCGCGCAACGGCGTCCTCATCAAGGGCGGCGTGCATCTGGAAGCCATGGGATCGGTCCGCGCTATCACCTTCGACAAGACCGGAACCCTCACGGTCGGTCACCCGCGTGTCGTGGACGTGCGTCCGGTAACCGGCGTCGGTTCGGACGACCTCCTCGCGAGGGCGGCCTCCATCGAGTCCCGGTCGGGACATCCGATCGCCCGGGCCGTGGTGGACGCGGCCAACGACCGCGGGCTGACGCTTCCTCGGGCGCGAGACCATCGGTCACTCACCGGCGCGGGCGCGGAGGCACGGATCGGCGGAGTGACCGCCCGCGTGGTGAAGCCGAGCGCCCTCGGACAGCCGGCGGAGCCGCCCAGCGAGCTGCACGCGGCTGGAAGGACCATCGTTGCCCTGGAAAGCGGCGGCATTCTGGAGGGTTGGATCGCCGTGTCGGACCGTCCGCGAGACGGTGCCGACGACACGGTTCGCGCGCTTCGGGAGGAAGGGATCGAGGCCATCGTGATGCTGACGGGAGATCACGTCCGCACGGCCGAGGTCGTGGGCGCCGCGGTCGGTGTCGACCAGGTGCGGGCGGAACTCCTTCCCGCCGACAAGGTGGCCGAAATCAAGCGACTGATGGAGGAGTGGGGCAGCGTGGCCATGGTGGGAGACGGCGTGAACGACGCTCCGGCCCTGGCCACGGCGACGGTCGGGATCGCCATGGGCGCAGCCGGCAGCGATACGGCCCTCGAAACGGCCGACATCGCGCTCATGGGAGACGACCTCTCGCGTCTACCCTACCTGGTCCACCTCTCCCGCAGGGCCCGTACGGTGATTCGCCAGAACGTCGCCGCTGCCCTTGTCGTGAAAGCCATCTTGGCGGTCGGCGTCCCGCTTGGAATGGTCTCGCTGGTCGCGGCCGTCGTCATCGGGGATCTTGGCCTCAGTCTCGCGGTAATCGCCAACGCGCTTCGTCTGGGCCGGGTCGCGCCTCCTGAGTCGAGGGTATCCGGCGCCCCTGGCGGTCCTCTCCGTCGGGGCCAGCTGGCCTCCTCTTTCCCTCGCTGACGCTCAGCGTCGGACTGATCGCCGCACGCTGGTGGCTGGTTCCGGGCATGGACTCGTAGGCATCGGATCCGGGCCCGTCCGTCTTGACGCGACGGGTTCACCACCCGTTCGTTCAACAATATGCCCACCCTTCACCCTACCGATCAGATCATGAGATACCTCGCGATACTCTCCGCGGCCGTATTGGCCGCCTGCGGCGCCCCTGACAACGACGGCGCTTCTCAGGCGATAGCGGATGGAGGGGCCACCCAGCAGGTGGCCGCCGCCGACCTGCCCCCCATCGTGGTGTACAAGACGGCAACGTGCGGCTGTTGCAACGGGTGGATCGACCACCTTCGGGAGGCCGGTTTCACCGTGGAAGCTCGAGATACCCGGGAGCTCGTGGCGGTGAAGAGGGACGCGGGCGTGCCCACCCAGATGTCGTCGTGCCATACCGCTCTCGTCGACGGGTACGTGGTCGAGGGCCATGTCCCAGCGGATGTGGTCAAGCGTCTACTCGCCGAGCGGCCCGATGTGGCGGGAATCGCCACACCCGGTATGCCGATCGGTTCGCCTGGGATGGAGGGCGCGGGCGCGAAGCCCTACAGCGTCCACTCCTTCGACCGGACCGGGAACACGGCGGTGTATGCGGAGGTCGACCCTCGCTGAGGAGAGCGCAGGACCGCTCGACGGCGCCCGGTCCGTCTGGCTCCGCGGCGACAACCCCTACGACACCTCCTGACCCAGAGTTCGCTCGAATCTATGTCCGCTGACTATTCGTCCAGCCTGGAAATTCTCATCGTCGACGATGAGCCCGCGGTTCGCGAGACCCTTGCGCTGTGCTTCACTGACGAGGAGCACACGACCCACGCCGCGGCGAATTCGACGGAGGCGCTTCAGGTGCTGGAGCGTGAGATCATCGACCTTGCGTTCGTCGATCTCCGGCTGAGCGACGAGTCGGGCCTGGACCTGATCTCGCCGCTGCTCGAAAAAGCTCCCTGGCTGAAGATCGTGCTCATGACCGCCCACGCCTCGGTCGAAACCGCTGTGGACGCGATGCGGCGGGGTGCCTCGGACTACCTGACGAAACCTCTGGATCCTCAGGTGGTGCGCATCCTGGCGGCGCGCCAGGAGGCGGTCCGACGCCTCGAGAAGAAGATCGAGAAGCTCGAGGAAGACATCAGCCGGTCGTCGCCGGAGCCTCTCCTCGAGAGCCGGAATCCGGCCATGAAGCGTCTCGTGGAGATGGCAAGGAGGGTTGCGACGTCCGAAGCAAGTGTGCTGATCCGGGGCGAGAGCGGAACGGGCAAGGGTGTGCTCGCACGCGAAATCCATGCCGCCAGTCGTCGGGCCGACGGTCCGTTCTCGGTCATCAACTGTCCCTCCCTCTCGGCCGAACTGCTCCAGTCCGAACTCTTTGGCCACGTGAAGGGGGCGTTTACCGGTGCAGTGAAGACCCAGCCGGGAAAGATCGACCTGACGTCCGGTGGCACCCTGTTCATGGACGAGATCGGCGATCTGCCGGCGCAGATTCAGCCGAAGCTTCTCCGCTTCATCCAGGATCGCGAGTACGAGCGGGTCGGCGATCCGAAACCCCGGCGCGCCGACGTGCGCATTCTTTCGGCGACCAACCGTGATCTCGAAGAGATGGTAGAGGAAAACGAGTTCCGGGAAGACCTGCTCTACCGTCTGAACGTCGTCGAGATCACGGTCCCGCCGCTCCGCGAGCGACCCCAGGACGTAGAGGACCTCTCGGAGAGCTTCCTCCGGTTCTTTGCCGCACGGCACGGCCGGCGAGTCAGTGGCTTCACGTCGGCCGCCCAGCGCTTCGTGGTCACGTACAGTTGGCCCGGCAACGTCCGGGAACTGCAGAACGCGATCGAGCGAGCGGTCATCCTGTGTGAGAGCGACCACATCGGCCCGGAGCTTCTTGGAGGGTCGACCGCAGAACTGGCCGCCGCCGCCAGCCGCGAGCGCTCGGCAGATTTGAACGACGAAGCCTCGGGCGCGGAAGATCAGACCAAGCGCTCTCTGGCCGAGATCGAGAAGTCGCACATCCAGAGCGTCGTCTCGTCCAGCGACTCACTGAAGGAGGCGGCCGACACCCTCGGGATCTCCCCGACCACGCTGCGACGGAAGCGTGAAGAGTACGGGCTGGACTGACGGTCGGCTCCCTGGCGTAGCGCATCAGCGGCTTATACCAGCCCCAGTGTGGTGTGTCGAAATGGCCGAGACACTTTGGTAACACCACACTAACGGCACGGCAATTGCACATGCGGGTCTATGTAGTGTGACAACCCCTCGGATTATTCCGACCTGGCACTGCGAATGCATCAATGGTCCAACAAAGCAGTGCGGGTAAGCAAGCCCGGAGTCGACCTCTGTCAATCGTGCTGATCGAAGATCACGACGCGACGCGAGAGATTTTCAAGGCGGTCCTGGAAAGCGGTGGACACGACGTGGTCGCCGCCCGCGATGGAATCGCTGGACTGGAAGCTGTCCGCGAGAATCACCCGTCGGTCGTCATCACGGATATCGCCATGCCCGGGATGGACGGCATTCAGGTCGTCCGCACCCTCGCCGCCGACGAGACCATGAAGGGCATCCCCGTGATCGCCGCCACGGCGCAGAGCTCCGGCTACGATCAGAGTGAACTCCAGCGGCTCTTCACGGCGGTTCTGAGAAAGCCGGTGTCACCGGGCGAACTTCTCGACACGATCGACAAGGTGTCGGACGCCCTCTGAATGAACGGACGGTCTTTGTTCTGCTCAAGCCGACTACTTCTTTCCCACGGGTAGCTCGATGACCACCTGGAAAGTACCATCCGGACCCTGACCGGCCGATAGCTCGCCCCCGAGCTTCGAAAGCGAATCCGCCGCCACCGCCAGCCCCAGGGTCTCGCGATCCTCGCCGCCCCTGGACGGCCGATACGGTCTGGTGACGAGGGAATCCCACACGGAAGACGTGACCCCGGGCCCATCGTCCTCGACCGCCAGGCGCACCCGCCCGTCATCGAGGAAACCTCTCAATCGGACGGCACGGGGATCCTCACGGCCCTCCTGACGCCCGTATCGGACCGCATGATCCAGGACGTTGGCGACTGCCATACGCACATATCCGGCAGGCACACGCACGTCGGGAATACCTTTGTCCAACTCGATCGTGACGGGCTCCTCCGAGACGGCCATTCGTGCCTGCCGTGCGAGCTCTTTCATGAGAAGCCGAAGCGAGATCGTCTCGGCGCCGTCTCTGCCTTCCGCAGGTGCGGCCAGGAGTCGCACGTCGTTCACGACTTCGAGGCCCCGTTCGATCCCCTCCTGAATGAGCTCCTCGAGGCGTGTACGCTTGTCCTCTCCCAGAACCATATCCGAGCGTAGCAATTTGACCGCCGTCTCGGCGGCACCGAGCCGGTTGCCCAACTCGTGCGAGAGCATGGCTCCGTAGGACGACAGGAGCGCGGCACTGTCCTGTTCGGAGCGCAGCGTATAGGCGCGATACGACCGTGCCGTTGCAATTCCCAGGACAGCACCTGCCTGAGTAAGGCGTGAACAAACGGACACCACGGCTTCCGGATCGGCCCCTCCTGGAAAGGCAGACGTAGCCGCGGCGACCTGACAGCCCATTGTCCTGATGAGAAGGTCCCACTCTTCGAGGACCTCGAATACGGCAAGTCCCTGACAACGGCGCTCGGACGCGAAGTCCCGCACCTCGTCCAGCGCCTCCCGCCGGGCCATGAGATCCTCCCCTCCCGCGATGTAGGCCGCCACGGACTCCACGAGCGACGCAATCGCGTCCAGATGCGCGGATGGGTCCGCACCGTCGAGGGCGCCGACCCACTCGGAGGTGATCTTCCGGCTTCGTTCCTGAAGCCAGTCCTTCACAAACCGCCCGTAGCCATTTCCCACCGGAGGGCCGGCTTCTGTCATCACTCGACCTCGTCCCGATTCACGGGGAGAGTATCCGGCTTGTTCGCCATGACCGTGTCTGGTTTCACTGTGTCCAATTTGGGTGGCCGGGGCGCGGTAACCGGGCGGACCGGCACGTGAGGAATCACGATGCTGTCGAGCCGGGCCGGGCTGCTTACCCCGGAGGTTCCAATTGCGGGGGTCGACGCCCGGACGGAGTCCCTCGTTGATCCCTCACCGATACGGTCCGTTCCACGCGAAGAGTCAAGATCGCGCCGGTCTTCGGCAAGTCGAGCCCGGATGGAGTCGTACACGTCGTCGCGCTCACTCGCACGCCGTTCGTCGTAGCGGCGCCCCAGCGAATCCTGCGGGTCACCGAACTGCGTGCGATCAAGACGTAGGCGATCCGGCTCGTACCCTGTGTACGTGGTGTCGCTCGGCCAGGAACCGCCGATCCGCATGGATAGTGAGTCGTCATACATGCGTTGACGGAGTTGCGAGCAGGGGTTCAGATATAGCGCGTCGTTGCTGCGCATCAGCACGCCGCGTCCACCCGCCTCGGAGCTGCAGTATTGCGGCCCATCCGCCGTCTCGATGGTTCGGACGAACACCGTCTCGACCCCGGGAGGAGCTTGCCAGTCGGCACCGGTACCGTATCCCGACCGCGCCAGACCGGTCACCCACCGGCTCCACAGCGGGGCGACGAGACCACCACCCGAGCCATTCGACGTAATCGCCTTCGGCTCATCCATCCCGAGCCAGAGACCCACCGCCATGCCAGGCCTCACGCCGACGAACCATACGTCCTTTCCGTCGTTGCTCGTCCCGGTCTTTCCCGCCTTGGGGCCCGCGACATCCCTGCCGACCGTCCACCCGGTACCCTCCGTAACCACACCCTTCATGGCGTCCAGGACGAGATAGGCGGTGGTGGGGCTCAGGACCCGCACACTCTCATGGCCCGGAGGGCGCTCCCACACGACCCGCCCCGATCCGTCCTCGATCCGTCGGATCAGATGGGGATGGATGCGATACCCTCCGTTCTCGAAGGCGGCAAAGGCGCCGGTGACCTGGCTGAGAGTGGCGTCGAACGAGCCGAGGTAGCTGGAAGGGTATTCGGGGACCTCCTCGTCGATGCCCAGGCCACGAACGACCGCTTTGAAACGATCCATGCCCACATTCATGCCGAGCCGCACCGCCCCCCGGTTGGAAGACTTCACGACGATGTCACGTGGGAGGAGTGACGATTCGCTCACGTGGTCCCGCGGGGACCAGGTCCTTCCCCTGGCACCCTTCAGTTCGATAGTGGCCGTCGAAACGGGCAGCGCCGCCGACTCACCGTTGCGGAGCGCCGCCGCCAAGATGAACGGTTTCGCCAGGGAGCCGATTTGTCTCCGCGACTGGAAGGGGCGGTTCAACTGCGTCTCTTTGAAGCCGCGCCCTCCGATCATCGCAAGGATCTCACCGGAACGAGAGTCCATCGCGATGCCCGACGCCTGCAGACGCTCATCTCCGGGAAGGAAGCGCCCGTACCGACCGGCCTCGATCGCGTCGATGTGCTGGTTCACCAGCCGCATCGCCGCGTCCTGCTCATCGGGGTCCACCGTCGTGTAGATGACGAGACCCTGCTCGCCGACCAGTTCGGGGGCGACACGCTTGAGCTCCCACACCACGGCCGTCGTGATGTAGTCGCGCTCGTAAGAGAACGGGGGTGCCTCGACCGTTTCCATCGGTTCCTGGCGCGCCTCGCTCGCCGCCACGGCGGTGAGGATTCCTTCCCGCTCCATGATGTCCAGGACCACGCTGCGGCGCTCAATCGCCTTGTCAGGGTTATCCCGGGGCTTGTAGCGCTCAGGCGTCTTCGTCATTCCGATGAGCGTGGCAATCTGACCCGGAGTGAGTTCAGCCGGCGGCACACCGAAGAAGTGAGTCGACGCCGCCCTGACCCCGTACGTGCCTTCCCCGAGATAGATGCCGTTGAGGTACAACTCAAGCACCCGGCTTCGGCCCAACTCGCTCACGAGACGGGGTGCCATCCGGGCCTCGAAGAGCTTGCGCTCCCACCGGCCCATGTCGGCCAGTTCGTACTCCCACAAGACCCGGACGAGCTGCATCGGGATCGTGCTCGCGCCCTCGGACACGGACTGATCCTTTACGTTCGCGACCACCGCACGGAAGATGCCTTGAAGGTCGAGGCCGGAGTGCTCGTGGAAGCGCTTGTCCTCCACCGCGATCCAGCCCTCCACCATCTCCTGGGGAAGGTCGGTCAAGGGTGTCCAGGTGCGCTTAGCCCCGCCGACCAGCGCCATCGGCTCGCCGCTCCGATCCATGAGTTGGTGCCCCGCGTCGAACGCATTCCCGACCTTGAGGCGTCCGATGGACATGCAACCGGCCCGCGTCACGCATTTGTCCGGTCCTACGCTGTACCACCCAATGGCAACGAGGGCAATCAGGGCGACCGCGAAGATCCGCGGCACCTTCGATGTGAGAAGCCAATCCACGATACCCCGCCGGTAGCGGGGGCGAGAAGGCGCAGAACGATCAGATTTATTGGGCATTCTCGGGTCGTCGAAAAGGGGCACTTTGCGGCCTTCACTGGACCGTGAGCAGTTGCGAGAACGGCTCGTTGCGGTCGTAGATGTCCGGGTGGAAGTGGACCGTACCGCCTTCGTCGGCCCACGCCGTGATGTACGCCAGGTGGACTGGAATATCGCCGCTGATCCGCACCTCTGTCCGCTTTTTACCTGCCAGTATGGCGGCCACGTCAGAACTGGACCGGTCGCTCGACGTGTCCAGGAGGTACCGTGCGAGAGCCTCCGGATCCGACAGCCGGATGCATCCGTGGCTGAAGGCGCGATAGTTCTCCTTGAACTTGTCGACCGCCGGCGTGTCGTGCAGATAGATGTTGTGGCGATTCGGGAACAGGAACTTCATCTGACCCAATGCATTGCCGGGGCCCGGCTCCTGACGGAAGTCGTACCCCTCCATCGACGACCAGTCGAAGCCTTCGGTGGACACGGGGGATCCGTAGTTGTTGCCGGTCCTCACCACCACGTAGTTCTTGCGCGCCAGATACTCTGGGTCCTTCCGGACTTCGGGAAGGATCTCCGCGTCCTGGATCGACTCCGGGACGTGCCAGTACGGGTTGAAGACGATCGACTCGAGGGTGTCCGAGAACAGTGCCGTCGGCCAGTCGGGACGTCCCACGACGACCCCCTGGGACAGAACGGATTCTCCATTCTCCAGAACGTGGAGTTCGAAGCCGGCCACATTCACGAAGATCGCGCGGTCACCCAGATCGTTCGGCAGCCAACGCATTCCCTCAAGCGATAGTAGCAACTCGTCGACCCTGTCGGCCGCGCTCACGTTCAGCGCGTCGAGCGTCGAGCCACCCACGACCGCGTCGATCGTGATCCCGTGGCGAGCCTGAAACGAGCGCACCGCTTCGGCCAGGTCGTCGTCGTAGTGCGAAGGATCGGGTCCGACCTCGGCCAGGCGCCGCTCGTTTTCATCCAGGCTTGCGATCAAGCGGGCGCGGAGCGACTCGATCGCGGTGCCAGAGGCCCCCGGCTCGATCTTGCGGACTCCACCCATGTCCACCAAAGGCCAGCCGCCGCTCGCCGCAGCGCGCCGGTAGTCCCCCAACGCACGGACGGTGTACCGGTACCAGGGGAGGTTGGGCCGGTACGCGTCGAGGATGGCGCCGGGCTCCTCGCCACGTGCGATTCGACCCAGGAGTCCAGCAACCTCCTCCGCGCCCGTTGCCAGCTTGTGGTCGGCCACCTTCCCGGGATCAATCCTACCGCGGTTCAATGCCTCGGCCATACTCACGAGCGTGTGGCTGAGGAGAAGCTCGGTGGTGGCCAAGGCACCGGCACTGGGCAAGGCATTGAGAACGGCGCCGGAGGCATTGAGAGAGAGGCTCAACCCCTCGTCCCGAAGCTGGCGAAGGAGATGAATCAACTCCCGACCGCCATCGTTCAAGCCCTCCGAAGAGGTCCACAACGGCGCTCCATGGAGGCTGTCGATGTAGAAGGCGCGGACGTCCTCGGAGATGTCGAGCGTCGCACCTGACGGGAGCATCACGGACTCCTGCCCCTCCAGCGAACCGCGTACGTCCGTAAGGATGGAGGCGTCGCTCGAGTTGGGTGCGAGCGAGGCCCGCGCGGTACCGGTCGAGTCCCCCGTGTTGCCGAGCGCGACGGCCGAGATCGCCACGATTCCGGCGCCGGCGGCGAAGTAGGACTGACGTCTATATTTAGGCATTGCTCATTACCGTTTTCGGGTGATTGCCACACCCCCTACATGAGCAAGGCACGTGCCATCTAAGTATCTGAGGCGCACCGCGTTAACTCGACACGGCCGCCATACGAATCGGCCCACCCGCCAACTCTGACGGATGGGCCGAACGCTACGTCTTCAAGGGGCGATCGGAGGTCCGATCGATCCCTGTCTCGGAGCTTAGTTCATGTCAGTCGTGTCGTCGGGCATCTTCACGTCGACGGTCGGCCGCGTCACGATGATGGTGTCCTCGGTCGAACCGACGCTCACGTCAGCGACGTCCACATCGTACTCGGGCAACTCGCCACCGCTGACATCGACGTCGATGTCGGGCATCGAGCCGTCCTGGGTCTTGTCGATGTCACAGGCGCCGAGCGTCATGGCGCTCACGATGGCCGCCGACAACATGAACTTCTTCGAGGTCTTCATCTATGTGTTCTCCGGTTTTTGCGAATAGTGATCACGGTCAGACTTCTGCCACGGATTTAGTTCAAGACTCGTGCCAACCATGAGGGGAGCCTCCTCGCGTGACCCGTGACCAAGGACGAGTGAATGGCCGAGGCGTTTGGCACGCCCGTTGCAACGCAAAGGTGCGTCGATGATCGACACCGTCGTCCTCTACAGGAGATTTTTCAAATGCTGGGTCTTGCCGTTGGACTTTTGATCATCGCGCTGATTGCCGCCGCCCTCGGGTTCGGCGGGGTGGCCGGTGCTGCAACCGGAATGGCCAAGGTGGCCTTCTTCGTATTTCTGGTCCTCGCGGTGCTGGCCTTCCTGTTCTGACCGGCGCATCGCGCGGAAACGCCCCTCTGGCCTCACTCGGCCGGAGGGGCGTTTTGTTTTCTGGGGCGTCGCGCCGACTCAGGTCGGTGGCGGGGAACCGGTTTTCCTTCGCCATGCCGCCGCCGCACCGCGGCGGGCGAGAAGCCGTGCCACACTGGCCACGCTCGCCATCGTCAGGGTCCACACCAAGGCCTCCGCGAGGGAGGTGTCGTCCAACTCCGGGTCCTCGGACGGAGGGCGTCCGCGGACGCCCTCCCACACCCGCCGGGTGGCTTTACGCGATACAAATGCCGCCAGAGCGGCCGTCGACCCTCCGAGTACCATCCACTTGATCTGGTCCTTCATATTTATCACCTCACCCGGTTTGCGTTGTATTCTCCAACCGTCGAATCGGGCGCAAGACACGTGCCCCTGTTCGCGTCCCGCCTTCTTTCGAGAACTCTTCCATGACACGCTCCGAGGCGGAACCACCTCGTCGATCCTACGCCGTCCCCGATCCGTCCGAGCGCCAAGCCGACGCCGACACGGGCTCGGCGCAGGTGGAGCGGAGAGGGGCCCGCAACGCCCACGCGGAACTGTTCCATGGCGCGATCGGCATCCCTTTCGTCGGCGGAAACAAGGTCGAGCGGCTTCTGAACGGGGTGGAGATCTTCCCGGCCATGATCGACGCAATCCGTGCCGCCCAGGACACGATCGAGTTCGAGACGTACGTGTACTGGGAGGGCGTGGTGGCCGTCCAGGTGGCGAACGCCCTGGCCGAGGCGTCCGGTCGGGGGGTGCAGGTCCGCGTGCTGATCGACGGTGCGGGCTCGTTCAAGATGGAAGCGAAAGCACGCGAGGTGCTGGAGTCCTCCGGGGTCGAGCTCGCCGTGTTCCAGCCGGTCCGGCCGTGGCGCTTGAAACGGATGACCCACCGGACCCACCGGAAGATTCTGGTCTGCGACAGCCAGATCGGGTTTACCGGAGGCGTCGGGATCGCCACCGAGTGGGAGGGCGACGCACGCTCTCCCGAGGAGTGGAGGGAGACGCACTTCAGGATCGAGGGCCCGGCTGTCACGGGGCTGCGAGCAGCCTTCTTCCATCACTGGCTCTCCAGCGCAGACGGGGTGGACGGCCTCTTCCCGGTGACGCTCCTGGAGCGCGACGGCGTACCTACCGTCTGCGGTGAAGTGGGCGACACCCCGGTTCAGGTGGTCCCCAGCGAGGCCACAGGACGATGGAGCCGCCAGGAAACGCTCTTCCGAGCGGCCATCCGCGGTGCGACGAAGCGTCTATGGATCACCACGGCGTACTTCGTCCCCGACGATGACCTCATCCAGCTCCTGATCGACGCCAGTCGGCGTGGGGTCGACGTCCGTATCCTTCTGCCTGGACCCCATATCGACTTCACAATCGTCAGGCTCGCCGGGGAGGCGGTGTATGACGAACTCATGGACGCTGGCATTCGGATCTGGCGGTACCAGCCCACCATGATTCACGCAAAGATCCTGATGGTGGACGGGGTCACCGCCTGCATCGGCTCGGCAAACATGAACCATCGTTCGTTGATGAAGGACGATGAGATCGCGCTGGTGGTCCTCGATCAGGCACTCGTCGAACGGCTGGAAAACGACTTCCGGGAGGACCTGGCCAATGCCATCGAGGTGGAGCCTGGCCATACCTGGGACGAGCGCCCCTGGTGGCGAAAGCTTCTGTCCCAGTTGAGCCTTCTGTTCCGGGGGGAACTGTAGTGTGGTGTTTCGAAAGCCCGCGGCCTCAGTCCCGTCAGAAATACGTCGCGAACCCGAGTTGGAGTCCGGCGGCCCGCGTCCGGTCGTTCCCGACGAGATCACGGCTCCAGTCGAATCGGTAGTTGGCGCGGAACACGGTCTCGTCGGTGGGCCGAAACGAGAGCCCCGCGACCACGCCCGTCACCGAGTCCCCGATAGGACGACCGGTCGAGGCAAAGCGCCCTCGGTTGAAGTCCACATGCTCGACGCGCCCGCCGAGAGCGACCACGGCGTCGCGATATCCGGCCAGCTTCGGTCTCCAGATCGGCACCACCGCGTCGAGGTGTCCTCCCCACTGCCGTTCGCCGAACACCTCACCGAGGCTCTCGGGAAGCTGAACCCGAGCCATCACTGCCTCCCCCCGGAACGCGACTGGACCCAGCCGAACCCCGGCGTCCAGTGCGACCAGGTCGACGCGCCGGGACGCGTCGACGGCTTCGCCCTCGCGCTGGAAGGAGTTGTACGCGCCGCCGTACCACGATAGTCCGAGTTCGCCGATGGCCGGCCTCCTGACCGCTACCCTGGCGGAGAGCGACGGCGTGCCGTTGTTGTCCTCGGCGAACTGCTCCTCGGACTTCCCCGCCGGTATGTAGGTCCGACCCTCTGCGTTGTTCACGATCCCGTTGCCGAGGCCGTTCGTGGCATACACGTCGTAGGATACCACCGACGAGCCCAAAGCCGCCTTTCCGTAAAGGCCTGCGCCGACTTCGCTCAGCGTTGACGGAATGATCTCCGTGGAGACCAGCGGGCGCTCGACGAAATCCCACCGAGGGCCGTCGTGGTTCTGATTGAAGTATCCAACGGGCGGCAGGAGGATTCCCGCTCGAAACACCAGAGCGGGGTGGAGGCGGACGTCGATCAACGCTGTCTCGAGAGCGATCTCCTCGGTGCCATGCTCGAACTCGAGTTCCGAGAGGAAGCGCACGCGCGGAGACACCGACGCGAACAGGAAGATGTTGAAGCGCCGAAGCTCCATCGAGAAGCCCTCACCCACGCCGTCCTCGACGAACCAGTTGGTGTTGCCCTCCAGGTATCCCCCGATGGAGGTGCCTCCACTGCTCGTGATGAAGGGACGATTGAAGATCCCTTCCTGGGCGAGGGTCGTGTCGGCGGATTGAGCGAGGGCTGCGGACGCGACGCCGAGGGTCATGAACGCCGCGACTCCGAACGGTCCCGCCCTCACCGTGCCGCTCCGGACACATCGATCTCGAGCGCATCGGCCACCACACGGACCGGAAAGCGACGGAGGTCGTCCTGCGCGGGCCCGTCGAGCCGCCGACCGTCGCGGGAAAACTCACTACCGTGGCACGGACAGACCAACCGTTCGCCCTCCGGTTCCGTCTGACAGCCGCGGTGGGTGCACCGGGTCGATACAGCTCGCCAGACGCCCCCTGGCGATCGACTGACGAAGATCGGGCGGTCCCGACCGGGCCACGCGATCAAGGCACCGGTACCGACCTCCGCCGACCCTATCCGGAGCACCCCGGTTCCGACCGACGGCGTAAGGTAGGCGGCCCCTGCGCACCCCGTAGCGCCGAACACGGCCGCGAGGCCCGGCAGGGCGGCCACGAAGCGCCGTCGGTCGATCTCCTCGCCGTACATCAGAGAGACTCCAGGAAGCGGAGCAACCGCACCCGGTCCTCGGGGGAAAGCGCACGGAACCCCTCTCGTGACGCGGCGCCCTCCCCGCCGTGGAATTCGATCGCTTCCTCGAACGAGCGCGCACGTCCGTCGTGGAGCAAGAAGGCCTGCCCCCCCTGGAAGCGCTCCTGAAGGGACACACCCCACAGCGGCGGTGTCCGCCATTCCGCAGTGCCTGCCCCGCCTTCGGCATACCCGTCATCCAGCTCCGGGCCCATGTCGTGGAGAAGGAGATCCGTGTACGGATGGAACTCCACCCGGTCCAGCACGGCCAGATTCGACCGACCGGTCCGAAGCGTCGGCACGTGGCAGGACGCGCACCCGATCTCTTCGAACACGGCCTCGCCCGCTCGAACGTCGGCGTCGTCCGCGTTCCGACGGGGGGGCACCCGCAGCGTCTTGAGGTAGAACACCACGTTGGCGACGACGCCGCTCGATATCTCCGGGTCGGCAACGCCGTCCGACGCGCGCGCTCCGGCGAGAGGGTTCACCAGATCCTCCGTAAGGAGGTCGGTCGTGAGTCCCATGTCCTGGTGGTAGGCTCCCACCGTCTGATGAAGGAGGTTCACGGTGAGCGCCTTCTTTCCGAACCGGCCAATGAACCGCCCGTCCACCCGCGTCCCCTGTGACCCCGGGGTTGGAGATTGGCTTGCCTCCAGAGCCAGTGACGATTCGATCAACTCCGATGGATCCAGGAGGGCGAGCCGGCCCGAAATGCCATCGCCATCTGCATCGTCCGGGTCGGACAACCGGATCAGCGTCGTGTCGTCCACGGCGTCCAGATAGCCCAACCCCGTGACGGCGGGCGGCGTGAGGCGGGTGACGCCGGTGGCCTCCGCGGGCACAACCTCCGCCGGATATCCGGGAGCGGCCCGGTGTTGCAGTTGCGGCCCACCGAAGGAGATCATCGGGTCAAACCGATCGCCGACGTCTCTGCCGAATCGAGTCAGGTTGAACGACGGATGTCCCTTGGCGTCGCCGACATGGCACTGCTCGCACGACGCCGCGACGAAGATCGGCCCCAGTCCATCCGCGAAGCCAAGCACTCGGGCGAACTCCTCATCGCCGGCCAGGTGCTGACCCACCTGGGACGCCGTCATCCCCTCGATGGTGCCGGCCAGAACTTCATCGTCCGTGGGAACGCCGGGAGCCAGCGCGTCACACCCGGTCGAGGCGATCGCGATCAGCATGAGACCAACTGTACCGAGCTTCATTCGTGCCACCCATCGATATTTAGGGACGTCTAAATAAGTTAGGCGAACCTAAAAATAATTGGGCGGCGGGTCAACTCAGTTGCCGCGGCCTCGCCTGCCCTTCTTCGGCGGGATGTCCACACGTCCTTGAACGCCGGAGTGGCGGACCGACCCCGATCCGTCGCGTTGGACCGTGAAGTCGCCGGCGACGTCCCGAACGTCGATGGATCCCGATCCGTCCCGCTCCACGATCACGTCGCGGTCGACTTCCACGGCTCGAATGGATCCGGATCCGTCCTGAAGCCGCACGCTACCTCCCACGTCGGCGACATCGATGTCGCCCGATCCGTCGTCGATGGTGACGTTGCCGGACACGTCCCGCACCTCGATCTCACCCGACGAATCGTCGATGGTCAGGGAACCATTCAACCCCTCCACCGTGATCGACCCGGAAGAGTCGTCGATCCGCACATCTCCCAACCCACGGACGTACATGGAGCCCGAAGAGTCGTCGAGGTCCGCCGCCATGTTCAAGGGCACTTCGATCACCAAGTCGATCCGAGCCACGTCGCGACCGCTGCGACGGGTGCGATCGCGGGAGTCGGGATAGTGCGCCCGGACTTCGATCTCGTCACCGCGACGCTCGACGGTGACCTGGAGCGTCTCGAGGTAGGCCTCCTCCGACGCGCACACGCTCCCCACCACCCGTACCTGATCGAGGTCGGCTCTGCCCTCGACCTGAAGTTCACCGGAGCCCGCGGCCACACGAAGTCGGCTGGACGCCGACGCGGCCATGGTCGCTCGCCGCTCAACCTCGTAGTAGTCGCACCGGTCACCCCGTCGACCCATATCTGAGGTACGTGCCGGTGCCATCTGCGTGCTCGGCTCCAACTCGACCACATACGCCGCTGGCTCGGCGCCGGACAGTGCCCACTCCTCCACAACCCAGTCACCCGTAGCGCCCACCGCGGTGTAACCCGCGAAGAACGCCGCCAACCTCAATCCCTGGAGCACCATCGTCGTTTCCTCTCAGCGAAGCTGCGTGTACTTCGATTCAGTACCTTTGACCCCTGTGAAAGGCCTCCGGTTGGAAGCGTCCTTGTTGGTACAGGGCCGGCTCTTCCGTTCGTGGCCCCCGTCCTCCCTTCATATTGAGCGATCCGCATGAGGTCTCCGACGTCCGCCCTGCTTCGCCTCATTTGCCTGACCCTTCTGGCCGGACCGGCCTCGACGTCCGGTCAAGAGCGGCCCGATGCTTCGGACGAGCGGCCCCAGGCGCCGTGGCCCGCCATCCAGGCCGGGATGCGTGTCGGATACGACGACGGCTCCAACGCGACCGTGGCGGGTGCCCAGATCCGCATTCCGGTCCTGAGAAACGGCTGGGTCGAGCTGATGCCATCGGCTGACATCACCTTCCTCACAGGGCTGAAGGAGTACCAGCTTCAGGGGGATATCGTGGTGCTGCCCAGTGGGGCGCGCGGTGGGCCCTACGTCGCGGCCGGGCCAATGGCTCGCAGCTCCATCTTCGACGGACCTGAACGCGAGATCCGGTACGGCGCCAGTCTCGCCCTCGGCTTCATGAGTCGTGGTTCCGGCGACGTGCCCATCGGGACCCAACTCGAGATCCGGTGGAGCTTCATCGACGCCCCGTTTTCACCTCGAACCTTGATGTTCGGTGTAAACCTCCCGCTGTGGGGTTGGGGATCGAGATGACCCCGGCGATGTGGCCCTGGAAGTTCGGGCGGTGGGGCGCCTGGCTCTGCTTCGCGGGAATGGCGTGCATGTCGACCACCACCGGTTCCGACACCGACGAGCCACCTCTTTCCCAGGCGGATCTGGTCCTCGTCCCGGTCGCTGACGGACTCGACCGGCCCCTCTTGGCCGTGTCTCCTCCGGGTGACCCCCGGCTGTTCATCGTCGAGCAGCCCGGCCGTATCCGCGTCATGGTCGACGGATCGCTGGTCCCAACGCCGTTCCTGGAAATCACCGACCGTGTTGGTTGCTGTGGCGAACGCGGTCTGCTCGGCCTGGCCTTCGATCCGGACTTCCGGGCCACCGAGCGCTTCTTCGTCAGCTACACGGACCGATCCGGCACCTCGAGGCTCGAAGGCTTCCGGGGAGTCGACCGCGGCAACGTGGCCAATCCGACCACCGGACAACTCTACCTGCAGGTCGAGCAACCCTTCGGGAACCACAACGGAGGCCACATCGCGTTCGGGCAGGACCAGAAGTTGTACGTGGCCCTCGGCGACGGTGGCAGCGGAGGCGACCCACTCGGCAATGGACAAAACGCAGGCACGCTTCTCGGGGCGATTCTCCGGATCGACGTTACGGGCTCGATTGGACCGCCCTACGCCATTCCGCCGGACAATCCCTTCGTGGACAGTGTCGGGGTCCGCCCGGAAGTCTGGCACTTCGGCCTACGCAATCCGTGGCGCTTCTCGTTCGATCCGGACGGGGAAATGATGTACATCGGCGACGTCGGCCAGAACCGATGGGAGGAGATCAACGTCGTCGGCGCGACGGCAGGCGGCCTGAACTTCGGCTGGAGCACGATGGAAGGCCACGAGTGTTTTGCGGGTGCCTGCGAGGCGGATGGGCTCAGGCTTCCGACGGCGGTGTACTCGCACGACGACGGCTGCTCCGTCACCGGCGGCTTCGTCTACAGAGGGCAGAGCATACCCGCGCTCGTGGGACGCTATTTCTACGCGGACTACTGCGCCGGGTGGATCCGCACGTTCCGTTTGGCAGCGAATGGAACAGCCACGGATCCGCAAGAGCTGGCCGTCGAATCTCCCGGTCGCATCACCTCCTTCGGGCAGGACAGCCAGGGCGAGATCTACGTGGTCGTAGAATCGGGCACCGTATTCCGGATCGAGGCCCGATGACTCACTCCCCGGCGATCCGCACCCCGTGCTGGTCGGGGTCCATAAGCGATCCGCCGTCCTGACCGGCCAGGACTTCCCGCCGGTACTCACCGTCGGGCACGAGGAGTTCGAAGGACATCAGACCGAGACTCCCGTCCGACCGGGGGCGGTGCGCCCTCGGCGCCCATATGTTGCACGCCACGTGATGGTGATACCCCCCGGCACCCAGGAACAGCGCCCCCGGATACCGGCGGGTAGTCACATCGAGACCGAGTCGGTCATGGTAGAACTCGAGAGCCGGCCCGAGAGCGCACACCCGGAGGTGGATGTGGCCCACCACCGTTCCGGAAGGAAGGCGTGGGGCGGCAGCGGACGACGCCATCAGGAGCCCCTCTACGTCCAGAGGATCGGTGGTCATCAACAGATCGCCGTCCATCGTTCGCCAAACGTCGGGGGGTCGATCGGCATAGATCTCAATCCCGTTTCCCTCCGGGTCGCGCAGGTAGACAGCCTCGCTCACGTTGTGGTCGGCCCACCCATCGATCGCCCAGCCATGACCGAGAATGCGCCGGACTTCCGCAGCCATGGCAGCACGGTCGGGCATGAGAAACGCCATGTGGAATAGTCCTGCCGCGTCGCTCGGGGCTGCGTGCGCCGGCCGGCCCCCATGCAGCCCGACCAGGGGGCGCCCCACCTCCCCGCCGAGGGCGGCCGAAACGTCGTCCTCCGCCCGGATCTCGAAGCCGAGGACCTCATCGTACCACCGGGCGAGGCCTGACACGTCCGAGACCCGGAGGTGCACAGTGCCGATACGGGCTTCTGCGAGATTGGGGGGAATGGTGCTGGTGGCCGGGGGGAGTGGAACGCGAAGATACGGACGGAATGGTCACGCGCAATCCTCCTCGCGCGCGGTACATTGCAACGTAGGGAGCGTCTTCCGGGCGCTATGGCCCGGGAGCGGGGGACATGGTCGAATACCGGCACAGTCGGCAGCCTACCTACCCGAAGACTTCGATTTCAAACCGAACAACGTGCGGTACGCAACCCGGCTGGCTCCGCGTTTCCGATCCGGGGCGTTCGCACGTAAGTTCCCGGCCGATCGTTCGTACGCTCTGGCGCACGCGCCCCGTTTGCCCCCCGATCCGAGCCCATGCCCCGTTCTCTACGCCGGTCCGCCCTCTTCGCGCTCGCGTTCGCCTTGGCTGGGACACCCCTCGTTGCACAGGCTCCGGGCTATCCGCCGATCGACACCCGGCAGATCTTCGCCGAGTTCCATGCCGAGGTCCTGGGCGAACTCAACGAGATCAACGCGGAGTGGGGCGAGGCCTGGGCCTCCGACGACTCGGAGGCGCTGCTCGATCTCTACTGGGACAAGGCCGTCGTGATTCCGCCGGGCGGCAGCACACCCCTCCGGGGACAGCGGGCGATCCACACGTGGTTCGAAGAGCACAAGGCCGAATTCGGAGCGGTTGAGGCGTTCATGCTCGACTTCGACGCGAGCGGTGGCATGGCCGTGGTGATCGGAAACTACCTCCTGCTGAATCCCGGCAACGCCTCGACCCTGAGCGCCGGCCCCTTGATGACGGTCTACCTACTGCGCGGCCGCACCTGGAAGATCCGGTCGCAGGTGTTCACCGGGGGCTGACGCGGTCGGCGGCGCAGGCTTGGCCTACGAAGCTGCGCCGGGTGTCCTGGTCAGGATGACGAAGTCGCCCAGCCCACGGTGTGACTCGTCCCACCCATACACGTCGTCCACTGGCTGGAGGACCACCGTGGTCACGCGGGTCCCGGGCCGGTACTCGGGAACGCGCTCGGGAATCCCCGTGCCATTCTCGACATGAAACGATCCGGCATAGTGGATCACCAAAGCCCGAGGCCACCGGGTGAGCGCCTCGGCCACCGAGTGACCCATGGCGGCATCCCATAGAGCCTGCGACTGCAGCGCGTTCCCCATGTCGTGGCGCGGAGTCGCGCCCGTGTCCGGCATCATCGCGTCCATCAAAGCGTTCCACTGCGCCGCATAGGGGTCGGACGGTCCGGGGTACGGAAGCGGCGGAAGGTACCGCTTCGCTTCCGCGCCCAGGTCGCCGAGTGAGGTCGGACCGAGACGCGTGACCCGGTTCACGTATCGCCGGGGCGCGTTGGCCGCGACGACGGGAAGGCCGTGGCCGCGCGCGAACTCCACCATCGGGCGGTAGTCGGTCTCGTATCGATCCCACGGACGCGCTGAGCGCAGGAACTGGTCCTCGGTGACGAGGTCGTCCAGGTACTCGTCGAGGATGTACTGGACGTCACGCTCGAACATCTCCAGGGACAGCACGATCGGGCGGCCGGCTGCGCCAGACCCCGCGCCGTAGCGCTGCGTGGCACGGAGCAGGAGTTCCGTCTCCACACCGTGGCCCACCGCATCGTCATGGGATTCCCCGACCAGAACGGCGTCGGAGCTTCCGAGGGCCGCAATCAGATCGGCAAAGGAGCGCGCCCGACCCCACCCGTCATAGACCTGGAAGTCCTGCCCTTCCACGACGGTCGTTTCGCTCTGCACGGTGTGTTGCCCAGCGGCCGGGGTGGCGAGGAGCGCCGCGAGGAGTAGTGCGCGCGTCGGATGGATCATGTGGTGCTCTCTGCGGGGTGGAGGCGGGTGGGCGCACAATCTAGTGGGCCACGACCGGGTGTGTCGCAAGCCCGCCTGCCGCGCTGCGCACAGCCCGTCGTGCAGCGCCAGCAGGCTCGGATGGCCGGAACGCTCCTGAGACGCCACACTACTGTGTTCATGAAGGGCAGTCCCGAAGACCCTCCCAACTTCGCCGGCATGCTAACCTGGATCCTCATCGGCTTCGCCGCGCTCCTGGTCGCCATCGTTCTCTACGATGTGCTGCAGACCCGTCATGCGATTCTACGAAACTTCCCGTTCGTAGGGCACTTCCGGTATCTGCTGGAGATGATCGGCCCCGAGTTGCGGCAGTACATCGTCGCGAGCAACAACGAGGAGCTTCCGTTCTCTCGCGATCAACGGACCTGGGTCTACGCCTCGGCCAAAGACCAGAACAACTACTCCGGCTTCGGAACGGACAACGATGTCGAGGCACGACCCAACTACCTGATCATCAAACACGACACGCTGGGGCGTTTCGACACGCAGACGGAGAACGAGCCGGACCCGTTTCCCCGACTTCCGTCCGCCAAGGTGATGGGTGCTCATCGGGGGCGACGCCACGCGTTCCGGCCCGAATCGGTCGTGAACATCAGCGGGATGAGCTACGGGTCCCTGTCCAGCGCCGCCGTCAACGCCCTGAACCGTGGGGCGAAGATCTGCGGATGCCTCCACAACACGGGTGAGGGCGGCATCTCCCCATACCACCTGCAGGGCGGCGATCTCACCTGGCAGATCGGCACCGGATACTTCGGGTGCCGCCGGCCGGACGGAGGCTTCGACCGGGCCGAGTTCCTCCGCAAGGTCGAAATGCACCCCGTCAAAGCCGTCGAAATCAAACTCAGCCAGGGCGCCAAGCCGGGCCTCGGCGGCGTCCTACCGGGCGCGAAGGTCACACCGGAGATCGCCAAGATCCGCGGAGTGCCCGTCGGGGAGACGGTGGTCAGCCCATCGAGCCATTCGGCGTTCCGGTCGGTAGATGAAATGCTCGACTTCGTGGAGGACCTGGCCGAGGCGAGTGGACTTCCAATCGGAATCAAATCCGCAGTGGGCGAGATGCCCTTCTGGCTGAAGCTGGCGTCCGAAATGCAGTCGGGCACTCGTGGCGTCGACTTCATCGCGATCGACGGCGGCGAGGGAGGGACCGGCGCCGCGCCGTTCGCCTTCGCAGATCATGTCGGACTTCCGTTCAAGGTCGGATTCAGCCGAGTGTACCGCATCTTCGCCGAGCGGGATGTCCACCAGAAGGTGACCTGGATCGGGGCAGGCAAGTTGGGGTTTCCGGAGACGGCGCTCATGGCGTTCTGCCTCGGCGTCGACCTGGTCAACGTGGGGCGCGAGGCCATGATGGCCGTCGGGTGCATCCAGGCACAACGATGCCACACCGGCCACTGTCCAACCGGTGTCGCCACGCACAACAAGTGGCTCGTGCGGGGGCTGGTGCCAACCGACAAGGGAGTCCGACTGGCCCGCTACGTGGGGACGCTTCGCAAGGAGCTCCTTCGCCTCAGCCACGCCTGCGGCGTCGACCATCCCGGGCTTCTGGACGGCGATCACATGGAAATGCTCGACGGCGGATTCGGGAGCCGGACCCTTCGGCAGGTCTTCGAATACGAGCCCGGGTGGGAATTCCCCGCCGAGGAGGAGATTGTGGCGGTGCGGGCGCTCATGGGGCTGGGCGATCAGGGGCCGCGCGCAGATCCTGAGGCCTGAGGTTCGGATCGTCCGTCCCTGGCCTACTCCTGGCCCGATTCGCTCGGCCACACGTGCCGAAGGTATCGCTCAGGTGCGTTGAGGAAGTCGCGAACCAGGCGGACCGAGTCGATCTGTTCGAACGAGATCGGCGCAACCTCCCCTCCGTCGAACGAGTAGAGGGCGGCGCCGGGCACGGCCATGAGAATGGGAGCGTGGGTCGCGATCACGAACTGTGATCCGGCGTCCACCGCGTCTTTGATCATGGCCAGGAAGCCGAGCTGGCTCTGCGGAGAGAGCGCGGCCTCCGGCTCGTCAAGAAGGTAGAGGCCCTCGGGAACGAGGCGGGATCCGAAGAGCCGTAAGAAGGCTTCGCCGTGCGACGCCGCATCCGGGTCCTTGCCGTAGCGGACATCCATGGCGCCGATCGACGCGCGATGCGGACCCTTTGCCAGAGTGCGGGCGTAGTTGGACGCGTCCGCCATTTCCCGGTCGACGCGGGCTATCTCGGCCTCGTGTTCGGCCCGTGCGGCGGCAAGGGCCTGCTGGAATCCGAAGAAGTCTTCGGCGCGGAGGAAAAAACCCCGTCGCGTTCGGCGCCTCCAGGCGAGCCGAAAGCACGAGGCGAGCGAGCGCTGAGCCGCCAGCGTGGGGTCCCGCGCCAGGGGCGCGGCGCCCACCACCGGAAGGCTCACCGCAATGGCCAGCGCCTCCAGGAAGGTCGACTTGCCCGTGCCGTTTTCGCCGACGAGAACCGTGACCGGTCGGTCCAGCGCGATCTCGCGAAGCGATGCAATGGACGCGACCGAAAATGGAAACGCGTCCGCCGACGGCGGTGCCCGATAGGTCACCGCCGCCAAGGCTGTACCTTCGACCATCCCGCTCACGCGACTCCCCCGGTGGGGGCGCACGTACGCACCCCGCCCAGGGGAGTCGGTCGTGCGCTACAACGCTTCGAGTTCCTTCCGAGCGGCGTCGAGGATGGCCCGAATACGGTCACTCCCGTCCGCGTCCGTCCGCGTCGCGGCTTGGAAGGCGGCTTTGCTCAGCCGTGTCCATGACGCCCAGATCTCGGCCGTCTCGGGTCCCATATTCGACCCCCACTCCTTCCACCCGCCAGCTCGCTTCCAGATCCGGGCCACCGCGTCGTCATGCAGAAGAAGTTCCTCGCGGCCCGCCTCCGTGAGGTGGTAGACCCTCTTCCCACTCTCCTCGTCCGAGCGGACCAGGTCCTCGTCTTCGAGCTGTTGCAAGACGGGATACACGGTGCCGGCGCTGGCCTTGTACATCCCACCCGATCGCTCTTCGAGTCGCTTCATCAGTTCGTAGCCGTGGGCCGGCCCGTCATCGAGCAGTGACAGAAGGGCCATCCGCACCTCGCCCTGACGGAAGAAACTTCGACGCGGACCACGTCGACCTCGGCGCCGATGCCCCCGACCGACATCCCAATCGAAGATCCAGTCGAAGTCCATGCCACCCCTCCTCGTGTTACAGAACATCGCTTCCTCCATTCTTGAGCGTACCCGACCGGGCCCACTCGTACAATACGTCGGACACTATATCGTACGATATATCTTTGAAAGAGATTCACCAAGAGGCGTCGCCACGATCGGGGGGGCTCACCCACCCCCGTTTCGGAGGAGGCTCCCTACCCCCTTTTCAGCTCTTCCAACTCCTCCAGCGTACGCGGCCAATCGTCGCCCAGGAGACGGGAGAGACCTCGATCCGCCAACACCGTCCCACCTGTCTGACAGGTGGCGCAGTAGTTGGTCTCCCGGTTGGCGTACTTGATGCGCTGAATGGGAGAGCCGCACACCGGGCACGGCTCACCAAACTTCCCGTGCGCAGCCATAGCAGGATGGAACGCCGTGATCTTCGTGGGAAAGGTGGATCCGAATTCTTCGCGAAGTCGCCGCGTCCACTCTCCCAGCGACCGCCGCGTCACCTCGAAGAGCCGCTCGACATCCGCGTCTCGCAGGTTTCCGGTGCGCTGCAGAGGGGAGAGCCCGGCAAACAGGAGGATTTCGTCGGAGTGGGCGTTTCCGATCCCGGAAAGGATCCTCGGATCGGTCAGCGCACGTTTAAGCGTTCGGTTCTCCCGCCGGAGCGCTTTGGCGAAGTCCTCCAGCGTGGCCGTGAGAACTTCGAGCCCGCCGGGATCGAGTGTGCCGAGCCGGGCCCGTCCAAGGACCACGTGAAGCGACGACCGCTTGTGGCTGGCCTGCTCGGTCAGCAGCACCGTGCCATTGGGGAAGTCGAACGCGCCGTGAGCCCGCTTCCTGGGCACGGCTGCTCCCGCCTTCGCCCACTTGAACCGACCGGTGATCATGAGATGAAAGACCAAAAACAGTTCGTCGTCCATCTCCCAGACCACCCGCTTCCCCAGTCGGGAAACAGCGCGAACCGTTCGCCCTTCCGCCGAACGGAGCGGAGGATCCCACGTTCGCAGCAGCGAGGGGGATCGCACCCGGATCTTCGTCAACGTCTTCCCCCGGATCGTGCGTTCCAGCCCCTCGACGTAGGCCGTGACTTCGGGAAGTTCAGGCATGACGGCGCACGGTCAATCGGTGCCCACTACCGTCCCGCGGGCGCGCGGACATCGAGTGCGTCTCGGGTCACCACGTCCCAGTAGCTCGTGAAGGGGCGCTCCCCAGCCGCTTCCGCCACGGTCCGCACCGGCTGGAGCGTCTGCGTCGAGTAGTACCCGGGGATCGCGGACGGGTGATCCCCACCGAAGTTGGGGAAGTAGCTCCGGATGATCACGGCGTCGTCAGACGCTGGCAGCGTGGCCAGATTCTCCGCCCATGCACGGAAGGTGCCTCCACGCCACAGGTAGAACTCGACGTTGGAGGTGTAGAACACGGACAACTCGAGGCCCAGTTCGGACAAAACCGCCCCGACCTCCCGTACCGCGTGGCTCCCCGCCAGGTCGCCCACGACGGGTACGATGCGGTTCTGTAGATGCAGGTTGCGCACCGTCTCGTATCGGCGCCGGTCCACGAAGTAGGAAGACGGATCGCCGTCGACGTCGGTTTCCAGCACGAGCTGCCGGTACGTCGGATAGTACGCGCGGGGCGGCCGCCCGAGCGACGTGAAGCGGAGCCCGAGGCCCGCGTCGACGAAGACCTGATGGAAGCGAAGGATCGTCGCAACGTCGTCCGGGGTGAGCGCGATTCCGTACCCCCGCACGGCGCGGGTGAGTTCGGTCTGAAGCGCCGCAACGGTGGCGGGGTCGGCAGGGTGCTCGTCGACCCAGGCGACGATCTCCTGGAGGGAAGCATCCGCCCACGCGCTCGGGTCGGCCGGCGCCATCCGGCCGTGAAGGCCGCTGAGAAACTCCACCCGGGTCGGTGCCCGCTCGACCAACGCTTTGAGGAGGAGATGATGAAGCGCGTTGTCCCTGCGCACATCCAGCATGAAGGCGATCTGGGGCTTGATCTCAGCAATGTACGAGTAGTTCTGATCCGGGCCGACTCCCACGTACGCGCCGCCGCGAAGCCCCGACGCGCGCAGGGCGTCCATCACGTTCAGGAAGCCCGTTTCATTGGAGATCAGATTGTCCGTATCGAAGTAGCCGCCCGCCTCGGAGATCCGATTGTAGAGCGCGGCGAACGCGGAGTCGGACAGCGCGTCGGCCGGACGCGTGACGGGCGGCCCCAGGGTCGGCGGAGTTCGACCTTCACAGGCTGCGAACGCGAGCACGGCAAACACGAGCACCACGATCCGCCGACTGGTTCGCGCCTGCACCGTCATGAAGACGACGGACCCGCCGGTACGAGGCGGACGACGAAGGATCCACCGAAGAAGCCGCCGAACATCGCCGCCATGTTCCGGAACGTGGCCGCGGACTCGGACATGTCCGTCGAAGCGGTAGCGTTCCGGCACCGGAGCGTCAGGGGTCATCGGGAGGCTCCGGGAGGGCCACTGGATCGGGAGCACCCAGCTCGATCGACGGGGGCGCGACCGCCACCTCCTGCGCTGCGGCGGCCACCGCATCGGCAAGCCGATTCACTTTGGACTCCCACGCCTTGCTCAGCCTCGACCACAGGAAGCGCAGCCCCCCCCAGCCCGTGACGGCCATGAGGCCGACGATCGGAAGAACCGCAGGGGCTCCCGAGACCCCGACGACTGAAGCGACAGCCGCGCCTCCCAACGCCCCGCCAAACGGGATTCCCACCAGTCCGTACCAGAGTCCGACCTCCTCGGAGCGACGGGCGCTGACATCGATCTCGGTCATCCCGTCCCGGCTGACGAGTCCCACCATGATGGGACCGAGCCCATCGTTGTAGCTCCACTCCATCCTGCCGTACATGTCCTCCAACTCGCCCTTGGCTCGGATCACGCTGCGAATCGCCCGCACCACCCTGTCCCGGTCCTCTTCCGCTACTTCACCGTAAACCGTCCTGTGCACGCTCCAGGAGTAGTCGCCGCCGGCCAGCGTGCTCGACTCCCGCACCGCCGGGGTCTGCGAGTCCGTGGCCGCCATGTCCACGTACCGAGGATCGATGCCTGCCTCGGCCGCGATCTGCCGGAGGTCCTCCAGCGTGAGTCGGCCCCCCTGTCCCGGCGCCGCCGACCGTTCCTGAAGGTCAGCGGCGGTCCGCAAGATGCGCGCGACCTCTTCGTCGGAAAAATGGCGTGCGGGCACGCTCACACCTCGTGCCGGCGCCCCCGAGACCACCTCCGCGCTCTGCCCTGTCCTTTGGTCCGCCACTCCTAGTCTCCCCCGGGGCGCGGAGGCACGACCACAGGCTCCCCGGTGTCCGGGTACACACCCGCGTCGTTCATGCTGCGGTACAGGGCC
The DNA here is from genome assembly GCA_029262115.1 of Gemmatimonadota bacterium. GTDB lineage: Bacteria > Gemmatimonadota > Gemmatimonadetes > Longimicrobiales > Gaopeijiaceae > JAJCZZ01. Next base: position 168,416 of record JAJCZZ010000091.1, read on the forward strand.
GGGACACGATCCTCGATGTACCGGTTCACTTCCTCGACGAGCGGCGGAACCATCTCCCAGGCCCGATCCAGCGCCCAGCGCGTATCGGCGGTGGGCGAACCCGCGTTGCTCTCGATGCCGAACGCGGCCCGCCCGGGTCCGGCGCGCTCAATCCGGTCGCTCAGCGAATCCAACTCTTCGTCCAAGAGCTTCGCCCGTTCCACCAGCGCCTCCTCGGCCTCCGCCGCCTCCAGCATCTCGACGGCGTCTCCGATCTGGTCGCGCAACCTCCGGATCGCCCGCTGCGCATTCGTCACCGTTCCCGCAATGGCCGCCCCGCTACGGGCCACGCTCTGTCGGTCGCGGAGCGCCACCATGTCGGCCTCCACACGTGGATCCAATTTCACCAGGACTTCCTGCTCCGCCACCTGATCACCGGCGTCCAGTTGCACGAGGTAGGTACCCGGAAGCACGAGCGGACCCTGAGGTGGGCCGCCGCCGAAGCCACCACCACCCTGCTGCCGTTCGACTTCGACTGGAGCCTTCTCTCGAAGATCCCAAACTACCTCGTGGAAGCCACGGCCCGACTTCGCCTCGAGTTCCCGGATCGTCTCGCCCATGGCGCTGGTCACCGTGAGCGTGGCGTCCTCCACGTCGCCTCCGAGCCAGTACCGGATGACCGCACCGTCTGCGGGGCGCGGCGCCTCGTACAGATCACCCCAGAACGGCCATCCCCCCAACCGGAACCGTTGCGTGGCGTCGGCAACAGAGAAGACGAAAGCGTCCGTGCCGGCGAAGTTTCGGCCAGCCATCTCCTCGAGGGGGGCGAGGTCGTCTACGATCCAGATCGAGCGACCGTGCGTCCCGACAATGAGATCGTTCTCACGAGCCTGGATCTCCAGATCGTCGACTGGAACCGTCGGCAGACCGTCCATCCGGTGCCAGGTGGCGCCCCGATCGACCGAGGTGAAGACGCCGATCTCGTTGCCGACAAAGAGAAGATCCGGGGTTCGGGGATGCTCCCGCACGACGTTGATCGACCAGTCGGGCAATCCGTTCGCGAGCGAAGTCCACGTAGCACCGAAGTCCTCGGTCACGTAGACGTAGGGTCGGTAATCGTCATCGAAGTGACGGTCGAAGGCGACGTAGGCGCGCCCGTCGACCGAGTGTGACGCATCGATCCGGCTGACGTACGAGCGCCCGGGAAGTCCCGGCACCCGGTCGACGACGTTGGTCCAGTTGGCGCCCCCGTCGCGTGTGACCTGGAGGTTGCCGTCGTCCGTACCGACCCAGAGGACCTGGGCGCTCCTCGGGGACTCCTCGACCGCGGAAATGTTGCCGTAGCTTCCGAGCCCATCGTTGCGCGACAGCGTCTCGTCCGTGACCACCGCGCCCATGATCTCCAGCGTGTCCCGGTCGATCATCCTCGTCAGGTCCGGGCTCGCTTCATCCCACGTGAGGCCGCGGTCGCGCGAGCGCATCAGGTGCGTGCCTCCCACGTACACGGTGCCTTCCGTGTGCACGGACGGGACGATCGGCGCGTTCCAATTGAACTCGTAATCCAGGGCGGGATCATCGGCTCCGGCACGAGATGCCGGCCGCATGCGCCACGTCTGGCCCGTAGCCAGATCCACCCGACCGCTGTTGCCGCCCTGCGACTCACTGTAGAGCACGCCGTTGTCGAACGGATCGAACTCGTTGTAGAAGCCGTCGCCGCCCCAGACGTCGATCCAGTCCCGGTTCTTGAGACCGTACCCGGTCGTTGTTTCGTTCGGCGCGCACCAGGACGAGTTGTCCTGCAGCCCTCCGCACACGATATACGGGTCGCTGTCGTCGACACCGATCTCGTAGAACTGACCGATGGGCAGATTGTTGTGGTGCCGCCACGTGCGCGATCCGTCCCACGAGGTGGCAATGCCGCCGTCGTTCCCGAGGATCAGGTGCCTCGAGTTGCCGGGATCGATCCAGAGGGCGTGGTGATCCACGTGGATCCCGTCGGCGGCGTCGCCCTGCCACCACGTCCGTCCGCCGTCGTCCGACGCGCTGAACGAAACACCTCCCAGGTAGATCCGGCTGGCGTCGTTCGGGTCGATGCGCACCATGCTGAAGTACATGGGACGGGGGTTCCGGTCGGATACCTTCTCCCAGCTATCGCCTCGATCGAAGGAGCGGTACAGACCCTGATCGTCGCCGCCGGCTTCGACGGTCGCGTACACAAGGTTGCCATCGCCTCGAAACACGTCGAGGCCAATGCGACCCTTCTCGCCCTCCGGAAGGCCTTCCGTCAACTCCACCCAGGAGCGCCCTCCGTCGTTCGTCCGGTAGATGCCGCTGCCGCCTCCAGACGCGCTGAACCCGAAGACGGTCCGGCGGCGCTGGTACATGGCCACGAAAATCGTGTTGGGGTCGGCCGGGTCCATGACCAGATCGATCGCTCCCGTATCGTCGTCGATATAGAGAACCCGGTCCCAGCTCTCGCCCCCGTCCGTGGTCTTGTAGACGCCGCGCTCCGGGTTCGGACCCCACAGGTGCCCGACCGCGGCCACGTACGCCACATCCGGATCCCGGGGATGCACGGCGATCCGCCCGATGTGCCGTGTTTCCTCGAGTCCGAGGTTCATCCACGTCTTCCCGCCGTCCGTCGTGCGGAAGACGCCGCATCCGTAGGGCGAACTCTGACGGTTCTGGGGCTCGCCCGTGCCGACCCAGACGATGTTCGGGTTGTCCTGGTAGACGGTGACGTCGCCGATCGACGAGCAGGGCTGGTCATCAAAGAGCGGGGTCCAACTGACGCCCTGGTTGTCCGTATGCCAGACGCCTCCGGTCGCGAGCCCCACGTAGAACTCCGCCGGATTCGACTCCAAACCCTCAAGGTCCGAGACACGGCCGCCGATGATCGCGGGTCCAATGTCCCGAAACGACAACTCGCTCGCGACGGACTCGACCACCGTCTGGGCACCTACGGGGTGGGTTGGGAACGTCGCGAACAGCAGGGCGGCTGCGAGGGTCACGGCGTTCGACCGGAATGAGCGCATCACATGCTCCTGGAGGTTCTTCGTGTGGTTCGAATACTGGATCAAAGGGCGTGCGGGGCAGGGCTAGAAGGCTGTTGAAGAAGGGTAGCGTACCGCGTTGGGAGCGCCACGGCTCCAGCTCGTAGGCGGCACGACGAAAGCATAGCCAAAGCTACGGTGAGGCGTACCAACGACCGAGATGGGGCCGTGCCGCCCCAACCCTATGACTGTAAGTGTCATATGATACATGCCGATGGGCGCAAGGGGGTCGCGGACTCATAGTTCGTTTCTCCTCGCTCGCCGTAGCCCTGCTACGACTCGTCGTCGTTCCTGCTCTGAGCACACGCGAGACCCCTGCGCGCGGTGCACTCCCCTTCTTCAACAGCCTTCCAGGGCAACCCCGGTTGACACCGTCGACGGCCCCGGTCGACTTTGGGCCTATCCTTCCCCACGTACGGAGTGCCCCATGCGAATCCTTCGCCCGCTGCTCATGGCTGCCGCGTTCGTCGCCCCCTTGAGTGCGCAGGACATGCAGCGACCCGAAGGATGGATGGTTCGGTTCGACCGAGACGGTTCTACCGAGGCGGAGCTGGAATCGTTCGTGGAAATGCCGCCCGGCTTCCACATCACCACCGGCCCGGCGGGGATCTTCTACGACCCGGGCCTGTCCGCGTCGGGCGACTTCCGAGCCGAACTCGAGGTCTTCCTGTTCGACCCCGGCACCCGGCGGGAAGCGTTCGGCATCTTCCTCGGAGGGCAGGGACTCGAAGGACCCGGCCAGCGGTACACGTACTTCCTTCTGCGCAACGGCGGCGAGTTCCTCATCAAGCGGCGGGAAGGAGCGGAGACTCCGACCGTGCAGTCGTGGACAGCGAGCGGCGCGATCAAATCGTGGAGCGACCGTGGCTCCGATGCCTCCGTGCGGAACGTCCTCGCGGTCGAGGCCCGGGGAGATCGCGTCCGCTTCTTCGTGAACGGTGCGGAGGTGGCCGACCTCCCCCGAACCGAGGTTCCCGTCGACGGCACGGTCGGCATTCGGGTGAACCACGCCCTGAACCTCCATATCGCCCGGATCGAAGTCACTCCGTCGATGTAGGCGGCGGGTCAGGAGGTACGGTCGACGATGTAGACGACGACTCGGGTGACGTCGAACTCGTCGGTTTCGGATCCGACCAAGCGGCCGTCGGGAAGGAACGCCATCGGGAATGGAGCGGTGGCTGGTAGGGTCCCGACGTACGCACCGGTTACGTCGAAGATGTCGATCGGACCTGTAGCCTCCGTGCCGACTTCGAAGCGACGCACCCACAGCTCTCCGTCGGAGGCCAGGGTCAGATCGGCGACGGCAGGTACGTGCTCGGCAAAGCCACGCGCCTCCACCATGTCCCGCGGCGGGATCGTGCACGGGCCCATGCCGAAATCGATCCGGAAGCCCGGCTCCAACTGCTCGATCGCAAGAAGCTCGCTGGCGGAGCGAGCCGGGATGGCCCTTCGAACACGACGAACCGTCGCGCTGTCCCCGAGAATCGAGATGTCGTACGCGCTCCCCGGTGCAACGGCGATTCGTCCGCCGCCGAACGTCCACGGCAACGAGGTCTCGAAGACTCGAGGGAGGTTCAACCCGCCCCCACACGACTCGTAGCGAGCCATCGTTGGACGTGGGAAGTCGTGTGCCGCGAGCACGACCGTGTCCGCCCCGGCAATGCGTCGGATCGCGTACCGGAAGTGGTCGGGCTCGGGACTCACCGCCATGGCCGCGACGACAAGACCCTCCGAAGTCGACGCCATGTGACGGTTCTGGCCCGGCCAAGGCCCCAACCACATCTCTTGCACGCCCAACGGCGAACCGTCGACATCGAATCGGACCAAGCCCCCACGCCCATAGTCGAACACGGACACGGTCCCGTCCGTCGAAACCGTGATGGACGCCGGAAACAGAAGTTCGCCCGGTCCCTGACCCTCCCGACCCATCGTCTGGACATGGTCGCCCGAAGCGCTGAACTCGACGACTCGGTTGCTCTGTCGGTCGAGGATCCAAAGGTGACCGGTGGCATCCACGGCAATCGAGGAGGCGGAGACCGCATGGAATGTCTCCGGGCCATCCACGGCCCCTCCGAGAGCGAAGTCGGCTGTGAACGTCCAGGTGAGAGGACTGTGGTCGGCCCCCGAGGTCACGATCTCGACCCCCGCGGAGTCGACGCGCTCCACACGGGACGCATCGTCCGAGCGTGAACCGCAGCCCCAGGCGGCCGCACCGGCCCAGGTGAAGACAGCGGCGCACCGATACAGAAGGCGTAACCTGACGCGGACGCTCATGAAGCCTCCTCTGCCTCATCGACTCCCAGGTGAATTTCGATCGTGCCCCTACCGCCCCAGCCGCCGCTCCACCTTGATGTCGTCGTCGGTGTTCTGCTTGCCGTCCGGACCGTTGGACCCGACGGTGAAGCCGCTCCGAGTCGTCTGGAGATAGTACATGGTGCCCCACGGATCCTCGGGGGCGCCGCTGAAGTCGCGACGAAGCCACCCTTCCCAGTTGTTCGGAAACGACTCGCCTCGCCCAACCCGTACCTCGAGCTGGTCGGCCATCACTTCCAGTCGGCGCGGCACCAGCTTCGCCTTGAGCCCGTCCGCGACCGGGCGAGCACGATCTTCCATCATCGCACGGGTCGACGGAACCGCCATCATGACGCCGAGAACCACCAGTATGATCAGGAACAGCTTACCGAACATGTGCAGACCACCGTGACGTTGCGGCCTTGGGGGGGTGGGGAAAGCTCGCAAGGCGAGGCAGGTCGGGGCAACCGCGCGCGTCCCCGGCCGCCGCCTCCGAAACATCAAAGCGCATCAGAGCGTGGCTGGCCGCCCCTCGTCCGGAGGAAGCTGGCCTCGGGCCGCGGCCACCCGGTCCTGGGTCGTTCGCAGCGGTCGTTCCGGTACGCGCCAAGTGAGTAACCAGGCGAGGGCGGCGAGGACGCTCATGACGGTATAGATGCGGGTCGTCGCACGGGTATACCCCTCCCGCACCGCACGTCCCACCCGCTCGGCGTGCGCGGCGCCCTCCGAACGGATGCGGGCGGCCTCGGCGGCCGGCGCGGTCGCCGCCCGCGCGGCGTAGAATGCCGCCACCCGATCCGGGAGGTCGCCACCCCCGGTCGAGGCCAGGCGCTCGGCTCCATTCTCCACATCCGCCACCATCCCTTCGGGCAGGTCGAGGGAGGAAAAGGACGCGATCAGCGTCGCGGCAAGCACCGATCCAAGGAGCGCGGCACCCATGGTGCCACCGGTTTGCCGGAAGAACTGCGCGGCGCTCGTGGCCTGGCCCACGAGTCGGACGTCGACGGCGTTCTGGACGGCGAGCGTGAAGAGAGGAAGTGTCGGGCCGAAGCCCAGTCCGACCAGGCTCATGTACAGGAGAACGGTCCCGTACCCGATATCCACGGTCATGCGGCTGAGCAGCACGCCGACGAGCACCACAAGCACGCCACCCGCCAAGATCTGGTCCCGGAGATGGCCGAAGCGCGACACCACCTGACCGGCAAAGGCCGATCCAAGCACCAGGCCGAGCGAGAACGGCACGAGCGCGAGTCCCGCCTGGGTCGCCGAAGAGCCCACCACGTTGACGAGAAACAGCGGAAGAAAGACGACAATCGACATGAAGGAGGCGCCGAAGAAGAACGAGGCGGCGTTGGCCCTCCGGAAGACGTTATTGCCGAACAGGCTGAGATCCACCACCGGGCTGGGAACCCGGCGCGCGCGGCGGACGAAGAACGCCAGCACGATGAGTCCGCCGGCAATCATCCCGGGAGTGACCCACGACTGCCACACGGGACCATCGCCCGCTCCCAAGCCCGGCAGCCAGGGAAACCGGCGTTTGTCGATCTGCAGGGCCAGAATCACCGGCACGAGTCCACCCACCATCAGAAGTGCCGAGGGGATGTCGGGTGGAATCGCATCATCGGGCGGGTTCAGCGGTGGCATGCGCCGGAGCAGGAACCAGAGCGCCAGCGCACCCAGCGGCATGTTCACGTAGAACACCCACCGCCATCCCTCCACGCCCGGGATAAAACCCCCGGCGTGGTCGGTCAGGAGCCCACCGATCAGCGGCCCCAGAACCGACGCGATGCCCCACACGGCGCCCACCAGACCCTGATACTTCCCCCGCTCGGACGGCGGGTACAGGTCCGCGATGACGATGAACGTCATGGCCATCAATCCGGCACCTCCCGCTCCCTGCACGGCGCGGAAGACCACCAACTGGTTCATCCCGTCGCCGAGCAGAGGGAGGGTGCCGAACTCCCCCGACAGACCGCACAGAAAGGAACCCGTGAGGAAGAGCAGCACGGCACCGATCTCGACCCGCTTTCGCGAGTAGGTGTCCGCGAGCTTCCCGTAGACCGGGACCAACACGGTGGAAGCCAGCAAGTAGGCCGTGGCTACCCAGGCGTACCGGCTCACTCCCTCCAGGTCGGCGACGATCCGCGGGAGCGCGGCCGAGACGATGGTCTGATCGAGCGCGGCCAGGAAGAGCGCCAGCATGATCCCCACGAGGATCAGCTTGCGGTCGGCGGCGGCGAGGGGTGGGGCTTCGCGGGCGGTGGGCATGAGCCGCGAAGGATGGCGCCCGCTTACCGCACGATCAACTCCGTCAGCTCGAGCTCGATGTAGACGTACTCGTTTCCGTCGACGTTCCACCGACCCTCACCCTTCGAGACCGCCCGCGACGAGCCAAAGGTTCGGTAGGCCAGCACGGGTGTCGACCAAGGCCGGTCGACGAAACCGGACCCATCGTCCTGGAGCATTCCCCGGTCATCCGACAGGAAGTTGGTCAGGTTGCCAGCCGGATCGAACCGAAGCTCGACCGTGATCGTGTCGCGGCCGACCGAGTAGTGGGCCCGCGCCGCCGCCTCATCCACGACCTCCCACGTGATGGAGGGATCCGCCAAGGCACCGGGAGCCAACAGCGCCAGGTCGTTGAGGAATGTGACCGTTTCCGCCCGATGAAGCTCCGGACCGGACACGGTCACCAGAGGAACGAGGGACAGAAGTCTCACCCGCATTGACGCGGCGCTCTCGAGAAAGACGTGAAGCACATCCACCGGCAACTGGGCGCGTCGAGCACGCATCAAGAAGTAACGGGCCGACCCATCGATGACGTTGAATTGCCGCGCCGCGAAGGGCATCCACGGCTCGTCCGGGCCAGCGCGTATCCTCCCCGTCCACGATGCTTCGAAGGACGTGGGCGGTGGGCGGCCCACCGCGCCGGACCGGCGCACGTATTCTGCGACCATGTCCGGAAGCGCCTCCAACTCGCTTTCTGTCAACACGTCGGCGTCAGGTGGGAGTGTAGGCACCACAGCGTCATCCGCGAATGCCTCACCGTGCGCGGAACGGTACTCCCCGCGAAGGCTCCAGGGTGCGTCCCAAGCAACCGAGAAAATCACCACGAGCAGGATCAGGACGTTCGCGAGCGTGCCGAACCGGGCCTCGGACCAGCTGGTCAGCAGGAGCGCCTGGGACAGCACGACAGCTGCCACCGCCACCATCCACCACAAGGGTACCTTCGCGGTGAACGCCACACCTGCCGCTACCAGAGCCAGCGCAGCCACGAGCCACGCCAGTCCTCCGACCCTCGAGACATCGAGGGTCGGAGCCGACCCGCGGGTGAGACCGAACGCGTTGGCGAACCCGATCAGGTGGAGCAGGCCGTGTCCGACGAGCAGGGCCGTCACGGCGAGACTCATGGGCCTCTCCTCGGAGTCGGCAACGGCCGCCCGTGCATGTCAAAAGCCTCTCGACAGACCCAGTTCGAAGGCCACGTAGCGAACGGTACCGTCGTTCAGGTTCGACCCGACCGTCACCTCCGGCGTCGACGACCGGAAGCGCGCGACCGGCGTCAGCGCCCAGGACACGCCGAGTGGCAGAACCAAACCCGCACCCAGTTCGAATCCGAGATCCAGATCGGAGTCTCCTAAAAGATCACCGGACTGGTTCTCGATCTCGACGTGTTTGTACACGCCGCCACCCTCCAACCGGTAGCGGATCGTAGACTCGCGTGTGAACGGATGCTCGAAGCGGAGGCCGAAGGTGTATCCGGTCTCTTCGAAGTCACGGTCCGATCCGGCGAAGGACGTTTCCGGCGTGAAACGGATCCAGTCCCATCCGCCGTACACGTTGAGATGCGGCAACACGCGGACCGCAACCACGGCGCCGAAGCCGAAGCCCCCGCCGAGATCAGCGTCCACGAGATCTTCGGTGTTCATCGCGGCTACACCGCGCACGTCGAAGGTTACAGCCTGCTGCGCGCTCAGCGGCGCGCTGCCGAGCAGGACGGCGAGTAGAATAACCAGTGCGGAAAAGCGCATGGTCGCCTCCAATGACTAGAGTGCGCCCAGGGGGGCACTCCAGTCTCGCCTGCGGTGGACCACGGGTCAGTCAGGGAGGCGTCTCTCCGTCCGTAGGGGGACACTCCACACACGAGTAGGGACTCTCCCCTCGCCGATCGAGGCCGGGCCATGGCCCGATCGTACCTTCCCCGTCGCGCCTACCTGGCCCTCTCCACCTCCTTCAGAAAGCGCGCCCACTCCGCCTCGAAGGGTGAGTCGTCACCGGACAGGTCGCCCGAACGGAGGACGTCCAGCGTCCGGGTGAACGCACGCCCATCGACCTCCATGCGGACGATATACTCGCCCGCGTCCGCGAGAGGCGCCTGCCCCCCACCGCTTCGGAACAGACCGCCGAGCCCGCGTCCCGGGTTCACCAGGTCGGCCAGCGTACGCATCCGGCCGAAGTCGAAGCCGCCACCGCTCCCCCGGCTCTCCCCGGGCCGCTCACGAAAGGCCTCTGGATCGCCCCCGCCCCCGCCGCCCCTCCCGCCCCCGGATCCGAACATCGCGAAGGCCTCCTGCCGGCTGACCTCGCCCGTGATGACGCCGACCATGCGGTTCAGGAACTGCTCGTCCCACCCCTCCGCCAGGAGGGAGTCCTTCACGACCACGGCCCGCTCGGCCATCCGAGCCCGCTCCCGCCGCTCGTAGGGAGACGGCTCGTCCGCCTCGGGCGCCTGCCCGCGCATGTTCCACGTGACCGTGTGGAGCCCCGCCGTTGCCGGGCCCGTCACGGTCTGGATGACGTCCCCGTCCGGCCCGGTGATGGTGATCGACACATGGGGGCCACGGGCACCACGCGGCCCGGCGCCACGTCGGCGCACGCCGGGTCCACTCTGGCCGGCGCCCTCCCCACTATCTTCCCCATCGCCCTCAATCGCCTCGGCGACCCGGTCGGCAAGGTCCTGGCCGATCCAGTACTGAATCTGCGCGTTCGCCCCGGGCGTGGAACGGGCGAACCACTGCTGCCCCGTGGACTCCCCACCGCGCGCGGGATATCCAAATTGCAGGCCCGGGGCTGGCTCGAACAGCGCCGCACCGTCGGCGACGACCGCATCCGTCATCCCCTCGAGGGGCGCAATGCCGACGATCCAGATCGACCGGCCATGCGTGGCAGCAATGAGTTCGCGTTCACGAGGGTGGATCTCCAGATCGTGGACCGGCACGGTCGGTAGCCCGACTCCGAAGCGCTGCCAGGACTGCCCGCGATTGGTGGAGACGTAGGCGCCGACGTCGGACCCGACGAAGAGCAGGTTCTCGTTGTACGGGTCTTCCGTCACGACATGCAGGAAGTCGATGCCACCCGAGGGCAGGTCCGAGGCCAGCGACCGGAACGACCTGCCACCGTCCTCGGTCACGAACAGGTAGGGGTTCTGATCGTCGCGTCGATGGTTGTCGAACGTCACGTAGAACCGGTTCGGTTCGTGGTGCGATGCGGTCACGCGGGACACGTACGACCCCTCGGGCACCCCCCGAATTGCGGAGGTGACCTCCATCCAGTTCTCGCCATCGTCTCTGGTAGTCCATACCCGCCCGTCATCCGTGCCGGCGTACAGCCAGCCCGCTCGCAACGGCGACTCGTCGAGAGCCACGATCGTAGCAAACGTCTCGGCGCCCGTCACATCGGGTGTGATGCCGCCGGTCTCCTGAGTGCTGACACGGATCTTCTCGGCGTCGGCATACGACAGGTCAGCGGAGATGATCTGCAGGTCATCGCCCCAATTTTCGCTCTTCAAGACCCGGTTGCCGGCCGCGTAAAACCAGGAGCGATCATGGACGGACTGGAAGAAGGGCGTGTTCCAGTTGTAGCGCATGACCGACCGGGCGGAGTCACGCGTGGCGGCTTCGCGAAGGCGCCGGATCTGTGGTTCGTCCGGCAGGATGCCGTCGTCCATGAGCATGACGATGGTGTCCTGCTTGAGCGTCCAGGCCTCCTCCCAATCGGGCTTCTCCAGACCTCTGCGCTCACCCGTGGCGAGGTTGCTCCGCCCCATGTTGCCCCCCTGCGACTCCGACCACACCAGGTCGGGGTTCTCCGGATCCTGGGCGCTCACGAACCCATCGCCGCCCGAAATCGAAGCCCAGTGGTAGGGGGTGATCCGACCGGACGGGAGACGGCTCGGTCCGCACCACGTGCCGTTGTCCTGAAGGCCGCCGCACACCCGGTACGGAACGTCCATGTTGTAGCTGACGTCGTAGAACTGTCCCAGAGCCAGGACGTTCGGGACCAGCCAGTTGCCGCCCTCGTCGAAGGTGATGGCCACGCCCCCGTCGTTTCCGACCACGATGCGGTCCGGATCATTCGGGTCGATCCACATGGCGTGGTGGTCGACGTGCACCGCGTTCGTGGTGGTGCCGTACGTTTCGCCACCGTCGTCGGAGAACTGAACCGGCGTGGACGAGAAGTAGACGCGGTCCGGGTCCTGCGGATCCACCCGCACCTGGGAGTAATAGAACGGACGCGTATTCACATCGTTCTTCTTCTCCCAGCTCCGACCACCGTCGGCCGAACGATACAGACCGTTGCCGCCGGAGCCGTCCTCCTCTTTCTCAGCTTCCACGAGCGCGTACATCACGTCGGGGTTGGACACAGCGATGGCGAGGCCGATGCGTCCCTTCTCGGCGGTGGGAAACCCGTTCCCCGCCACCTCCACCCAGGACGTCCCCCTGTCCGTGGACTTGAACAGCCCACTGCCCGGCCCCCCGCTCTGGAGGAAGTACGGTCCGCGCCGACGCTCCCACGCCGACGCCCATAACACGTCCGGGTCGCGTGGATCCATGGCGAGGTCGACGAATCCGGCCTTGTCACTGATATGCTTCACGACTTCCCAGGTATCGCCTCTGTCACGCGTGCGATAGATCCCCCGCTCCGGATTCGGCCCCCAGATGTGGCCGAGAGCGGCCACATAGACCACGTCCGGATTCGTAGGATGCACCACGATGCGCGCGATCACCTGGGTGCGCTCCAGGCCCTTGGGCTCCCAGGTATCACCGCCGTCCGGCGAGAAAAAGATTCCGCCCCCCGGCGAGATCGAGTTGCGGGAGTCCTCCTCACCCGTGCCCAGCCAGATCTGCTCCGGGTCGGACGGCGCCAAGGCGATGTCGCCCGTGGAGATGACCCGACCGTTCCCGTCCCAGACAAGCTCGAAGGTGGTCCCGTTGTTGGTGGTCTTCCACAAGCCGCCCGCGGCGGCCGCCACATAGAAGGTCTTGGACGGGCTGGGAACGCCCGCCACGTCCGTGACCCGACCCATCATGTTCGTGGGCCCGACCGACCGCCAACGGAACGCTTCCATCTGCTCGTCGGTGAGCGACTGGGTGAGCTGGGCGTGAAGCGACGAGGCAGCCACCGCCAGTGCCAAGGGCGTGGCGAACGCGGCGAGCGGGTGGAGGAAGAACCGTCTCATGCGCTTCGATCCTGCGAGGGGTGCGTGGATGTTGTGGGATTTTCGTGTCGCCAATGTGTCGGGTGCGCCGGCTACGCGCGACCGTCGCGGCCCCGTTTCCCCGTGCCACCGGGATCCCCCGCGGTCGGAGGGAGACGATCGAGGGCCCGGGGAGCGGAGCGCGAGGGGTCAGCGGCACCGCGCAGGCCGACGGATCCGGCGACTGTCGGAGGTGAGAGCGTGCCGAAATTTCTTGCGCGCTCATGGCCTTACCCTTTTCGTTTTAAATTGTGGATCTATACGCTCGTGACGCCGGGTGGGTTCGGAGACCCTGCTCACGACGGCCCGGTTCGGCCGGTTTTTCTGTTGACCCCCATGTAGGGAGGCGGCTCTGACGGATGCCGACATCGCGCGGCCCGCTCGTCGGGCGAAGCGCGATCTGGTGCTACTCGTCGTTGCGACGGTTATGGCCGCGGTCGTGCTCGTCGTCTTCGACGGCTTCGAGGCGCTGTACGAGTTCTCCCGCGCCCACGAAGCGTGGCAGTTGGACGAGTTCCTGAGCGGCCTGATCCTGCTTTCGCTCTTCGTTGCTCTCTTCGCGGTCCGACGGGCTTCAGACCTGCGGTCGGCGCTGGCGATGCGTGCCGCCTCCGAAAGGCGCCTCCGTAGCATCGTCGAGTCCATTCCGATCGGCCTCCACTTCTACCGCCTCGAAAGTGACGACAGGCTGGTGTTGACCGGCTCGAATCCGGCGGCCGACCGGATCCTCGGGGTGGAGGAGGGCCACTGGGTCGGGCTGACCGTCGAGGAGGCCTTCCCGTCGTTAACCGGCACGGAGGTTCCCCAACGGTACCGGGACATCGCGGCGGGGGGGGCCACCTGGATCACCGAGCAGATCGACTACGCCGACAGTGTCGTCGAGGGAGCCTTCTCGATCCACGCCTTTCGAACAGGTCAGCACGCGATGGCGGTCGCGTTCGAGGACGTCACGGCGCGCATCCGGACCGCCAAGGCTCTGCGCACGAGTGGGGAAGGGCTGCGTCTCCTGATCGACGGGGTGAGTGACCACGCGATCGTTCTGCTCGACCCTGAGGGACGGGTCGCGAGTTGGAACGAAGGGGCGAGGCGCCTCACGGGCTGGACGGAAGCGGAGATCGTCGGAGAGCCGACGTCTCTCGTCTATTCGGAAGAGGCCGTTCGCTCGGGAGAACCTGATCGGCTCCTTCGTGAGGCCGTGGATGCGGGTTCCGCTCGCACCGAGGGCTGGCGAATACGCAAAGACGGCTCGCGTTTTTGGGCCAACGTCGTGCTGTCCGCGGTCAGGGACGAGGCCGGCCGGCTATTGGGGTTCGCCAAAGTCACACGCGACCTCACCGAGCGGCGACAGGAAGAGGAGGCCCGCCGCGCGAGTGAAGAGCGATTCCGCACGACGTTCGAGAACGCGCCCATCGGCATGGCACTCGTCTCTCCCGAGGGACAGTGGCTGCGTGTCAATCCTGCCCTCTGCCATCTGCTTGGCTACACCGAAGAGGAGTTCTACAGCCTGACGTTTCAGGAAATCACCCATTCGGACGACCTGGACGCCGATCTCGAGTACGTGGAAAAGATGCTGGCCGGCGAAATCCGGACATACCAGATGGAGAAGCGCTACCGCCGGAAGTCGGGTGATATCGTACGGGCGTTGTTGAGCGTTTCGCTGGTTCGCGACGAGAACGGCGACCCCGTGCACTTCCTGTCCCAGATCCAGGACATCACCGACCGGATTCACGCGGAGGAGACGCTCCGGAAGAGCGAAGAGAAGTACCGCGCGACGGTGGCGAACATTCCCGGTGTGGCCTATCGCGCCTTCCCCGACTGGACTACGGAGTTCCTCGGCGACCTGCCCGGCGTCACAGGCTACATGGAAGCCGAGTTGAACGCCCTGGAGGGGGGATGGTTATCGGTGATCCATCCGGAGGACCGAGAGATGGTGGCGCGTGACGGAGCAGTGCTCTTCAAGGCCGACGCGAGCGTGATGCACACGTATCGGATCTGGACCAAGTCGAAGGAGGAGCGTTGGATCGAGGACCGCAAGACCTCACGCAGGTCGTCCGATGGTCACGGCATGGACATCTACGGTATCGTCCTCGACATCACGGAAAGAAAGACGCTCGAGAATCAGTTACGTCAGGCACAGAAGATGGAAGCGGTCGGACAGTTGACCGGAGGAATCGCCCACGACTTCAACAACGTTCTGACGGTCATCCTCACCAACGCCGAGTTGATGACGGACCATCTCCCGTTGGACCCGATCGTCCTGGAGGAGATGGAGGAGCTTCAGGCAGCCGCCCGTCGGGGCGCGACCATGATCTCGCGCCTCCTCCAGTTCAGCAGGCAGGCAATCCTCTCGAAACAGCTGATCCGCCCGGGCAGGGTGATCGAGGATCTGAGCGGGATGCTCCAGCGCCTGATTCCCGAGAATATCCGTTTCGAATTCAAGGATTCGACCGAAGCCACCGACCTGGTGTCCGCCGACGTCGGTGGGATCGAGCAGGTTCTGGTGAACCTGTGCACGAACGCACGGGACGCGATGCCGAGGGGAGGCGACCTGCGGATCGAGTGTGAGCGCACCTGGCTCGACGACGACTACCACGCCACCCACCCGTGGATCACCCAAGGGGACCACGTCGTCATCAAGGTGGCGGACAACGGCGTCGGGATGAGCGAGGAGACACAGCGAAAGCTGTTCGAGCCGTTCTTACCACCAAACCCGCGAGCAGGGGAACGGGCCTCGGCATGGCGATGGTGTACGGGCTGATGAAGCAGCACGACGGTATGGTCCACGTCTACAGCGAACTCGGGGAGGGAACCACCGTTCGGTTGTACTTTCCGAAGGCATCGGGTCAGGCCGTCGAGGAGACCCGGATCAAGCGCCCCGAGTCGGGGTTCGTCCGCGGCACCGAGACGATTCTCCTGGCCGAAGACGAAGCTGGGATTCGACGCGCAACGACCCGGGCCCTGGAGCGGATGGGTTACACGGTTCTCGTGGCCGAGGACGGCGAGGCGGCGTTGGAGATGTACCGAAAGCACTCCGAGGAGATCGCGCTGGTCATCTCGGACCTGATCATGCCCAAACTCGGAGGAGGCCAACTCGCCGCAGCGTTGCGACGGGAGAACCCCCACGTCCGAATCCTCTTCTCGAGTGGCTACTCCGCGGACACGGCAGGTGGACTCGTGGCTCTTCCCGAAGGCGCGGAGTTCCTCCAGAAGCCTTGGAATCTGGAAGACCTGGGTCTGCGGGTGCGCAGTATGCTCGACCTGGGAGGAGATGAGGCGCCCCAGACAACGGCCGGAAGCGGCTGAAGGAGGCCTGCGCCCGAGCCACCCATTCTCCCATTTCAGTTGCCTGACAGATCCTCCAGCGCACGCTTTTCCCGCACCCAATACGGAATCGGGAACGGTCGAGCGGACGGCCAGATCCGATTCAGTGTGTCCGCTTCATACAGTTCGCCGTTTTTCATCACGTAGTGGATATCCACAGAGTTGCGGATATCATCTAAAGGACTGCTGTTCAAGATCAGCAGGTCGGCCAACTTCCCCACTTCGATCGAGCCGAGATCCTTTCCGTAGCCGATGGACTGCGCACCGAGCGTGGTGGCAATGCGGAGCGCCTCCATGTTGGTCATGTCCCCGCTCTGTAACATCCAAAGCTCCCAGTGGGCGGCAATACCGTCCTGCTGGCCGTGGGAACCCAGGCCGGCCAGTCCACCGGCGCGCACGATGTCGCGAACGCCCCGGGCGATGTCGGGAAAGTTGTAGTCCTCCTCCACGATCATCGGTCGCCGGCGTGCACCCCGCGTGAGAAGCTCCGTGGGCGTGAAGTACGACGCCTTGGGATCCTTGTCCAGGTCGGTGCGGGCCCGGAAGTAACCATCTCCGGCGGGGGCGCCATACGCGACAACGAGGGTCGGCGTGTACGCGAGCTTTGCGTCGGCGAACAGCGTGACCACGTCCTTGTACAGCGGAACCTGCCCGATGGAATGCTCGATGGCCGTGAAACCGTCGATGGCCATGGACAGATCCATGCGCAGATCGGCCGCGCCCTCGTTGGTCGTGTTGATCCCCTCTGCGTGAGCCGCCTTGAGAACCCACTGGCGCTGGATACGCCGGGGCTGAAGGTACTGCTTGAGGGAGTTCACGCCCTGGGCCTTGTACCGCCGCACGACGCGGAGGGCGTCTTCGTAGCTGCCGATGGGCGTATTGGTGCTGGTCAGTGGAAAGCCCGTAGCGTAGATGCGCGCACCCACCATTTTGCCGGCTTCGACCAACTCACCCCAGGCCACGTTCCACCGCGACCCGCTGGGGTTACGGGTGGTGGTGACGCCATACGCCAGATTCGCGGCGATGGACCATTCCTGCTCGGGGGCCATCTCCGCACCCGTCTTGGGATGGGCGTGAACGTCCACCAGCCCGGGCATGATCGTCTTGCCCGTCACGTCGATCACACGCACGCCCGGTGCGTCGACGCGGGCGCCCACCTCGGCGATTCGATTGTTGCGGACCAGGATGTCTCCACGCTCCAGAACCTGGTCGCCGTCCATGGTGATGACGCGTGCCCCCCGTAACAGGACCTCGCCTTCCGGGATGGCCCGGGGCACCTGGAGTGTCACCACGGCCTCGGAAACGCCCCACCGATCGGCGTCTGCACTCGCCATCACGGAGTCACGGGGTGCCCGGTAGTACCGGTTGGCGAAGCTCCAGGCGATGCCGCGCCCCCCATCCACCCACTGGGCGTAGTTGGCGCCTTCGGTTGTGATCCGCCGCAGCGGAACGGACGGAGTCTTCAGGTTCACCGCCAAGCCGTCGGCCCCGGCATCGGTCAGGGGGATCGCATAGAGGTCATCGCGATCGAGCACGAGCACGGCATTTTCTTGAGGCGACACGTGCATCAGCGGGGTGCCCGCTCGGGCGCTGGTAACCTTCGCGTGGGTCACCTTCTCCGACCCGTCGTACCGCACCGACATCAGAGCCGTCGCCTGCTCCGCCTGAAACCCAGGGGGTCCGGTCACCGCCTCCGTGTAGTAGACGCGTGCCTTACCAGCATCGCCACCTGTGACCAGCGACGGGGGCGACGCGGCGGCCACGATCGTGGCCGCCGCGTCGCCCCCGTCGCTGG
>JAJCZZ010000092.1 GCA_029262115.1 Gemmatimonadota bacterium
GCTCCCTAAGTCCCACGCCACGGAGGCCTCCCCATCCTCACGCCGATCCGCCCGGATCCGCGGGTTCCAGCTATTCACCCGGATCTACAAGGGTGCCACCACTTGTGTGTCCGCTGTGGCGGCCAGATGCACGTTCTGGCAGGGTCTCCTTCGGGATCTGGTGCCCCTTGGCGGGTTCCTCGATCATTTATGATGACGATGTCTCCATTCACATCAGGGACTTCGTCCCCGTCGACAACCGGCGCAACCTGACCCGCTCGATCAACTGCGGGGTCACGCGGTACCCTTCGATCGAGAGGGAGTGGTACGCGTCCCGTCTCATTGTATCGCGGTCAGGTCCCCGGATATGTCGACCGGTACCGGCTCGCCTACGGGGACCACGCGAAGACGGAGAACGTCGGGATCGTCGTCCGACTCCGGCCGGAAACAGTGCCCGCCGAGAAAGTCCACGGAGAGCAGGACGGCGGGGTCGGGGCCGAAGAACCGGCGCTCTCCGGGTTCGCCCAAGACGTAGCCCTCCCTCGCCAGCACGGAAGCGTCGGGCGCTCGAAACGGGAGATGGGAGGCGGAATCTGCGGGTGGTGTGTCCTCCGCCCTCAACGTCCGGAGGTCGGCGGACCATTTGCCGCGAAAGGACTGAAATCTATACGTGCCCGACAGTCGACCACGCTCCGGGCCCGACGCGCTTCATCGTGCCGTACGCCCCCAACAACCGACCGTCCCGCTGGTGCACCGGACTGGTCGCGTCCGCGAGCGTGTGCGCACCCCGGCACGGTCGGACGTGAGGTCGATCCGCGCTCCGTCGAACGCGCGCGCCTGCTGCGCCCAGT
Source organism: Gemmatimonadota bacterium (assembly GCA_029262115.1). Lineage (GTDB taxonomy): Bacteria > Gemmatimonadota > Gemmatimonadetes > Longimicrobiales > Gaopeijiaceae > JAJCZZ01. Next base: position 831 of record JAJCZZ010000092.1, read on the forward strand.
CGACCGCGCCCAACAGGCGCTGACCACCGTACGCCGTGCGCTGACGACCGACGGTGGCGGAGAACCAGGCGGCGGACTGCGGCGTCCAGCGGAGCAACGCCTGGTGGATGTCCAGATGGTCGCCGCTGAAGTCACCCAGCGGATAGGCGGTCTTTTTCTCATCCAGGTTGAACCTCGAGATGGCCTCGAACTCGAGGCGTAGCTCGTTGTCGGGCCCGCGCTCGTTCTCTCCAAAGACGAGGTTGTCGACGCTGGCCGAGAGAGTGACGGCGAGTTTCGGGATCACATCGAGCGTCGGCTGAGAGCTGCCGTTCTCGTAGCGGCTGATCTGGATAAGGGACATGTCGACGGCCTCGCCGAGGGCCTTCTGGGTGAGGCCCTTCTGCTTGCGGAGCGCCGCCAGCCGTGCGGGAAAGTCCATGGAGAACCAGGCGGTCAGATACGTCGGAAGTGAGGCACGGAGGGGCGGCGCGCCGCTGGCACCCGGATCCCGCCAAGAGCGGTCGGACGAATCCACCCAGCGAGCTGCCCACCCTTTCCACCATCTCCGTGGCCCGGGGCGAGCGGCTCGGCCGGTGTCCGACACCCGCCCTCCACCCCGTCCGTCCCACCCTCGAACTCCTTGTGCGTGCCGGGTAGAACAGGAGTAGCCTCAAGGTGAACCTCACCATCGCAGGACCCATCATGGAAGCCAAAGCCAAAGAGCGGCTCTACCACCTCGTGGATCTCATTCCCGATGCCGAGATCCACGCTGCTGAGCGCTACCTCGAATACCTGACCGAGCACGGCGATCCGTTCATCCGCAGGCTGATGGATGCGCCGTTCGACGACGAGCCCGTCACCGACGAAGAAGAGGGCGCCGTTCAGGAAGCGTGAGCCGGCTACAAGGCCGGCCGCGTCCACACCTTGGACGAGGTCAAGAAGGATCTCGGACTCTGAGCTGGAAGCTCGTCGTGTCGAACCGAGCCAAGAAGGACTCAAGCGCCTCGGCAGGCAGGACCAAGCAAGAGTCTCGGAGGCGCTGGAGCAGCTTGCCGAGACAGACGGTGAACCCACCGTGCGCAGCGGGTAGAACTGGAGTAGCTTCAATCAGATGACGCGCTTCGAGAAGACCCTTGCGAAGGTCCTGCGCGGCACCTCCGACACGAACATCCGGTTCGATGATCTGAGGAGCCTGCTGGACTCCCTCGGCTTCGCGGAGCGCATCAAGGGGAGTCACCACATCTTCAGCCGTGAGGGCGTGGACGAACTGCCGAACCTCCAGCGGGTAGGCGCGAATGCCAAGCCCTACCAGGTCAGGCAGATTCGAAATATCATCATCGAGTACGGGTTGGCGAGTCATGCAGACTAAGCACCGCTATGAGATCATCCTCTACTGGAGCAACGAGGACCAAGCGTACATCGCCGAGGTCCCCGAGCTGCCGGGCTGTATGGCCGATGGCAGCTCCTACCAGCAGGCAATCGCGAACGCTGAGGTGATCATCGACGAGTGGATCGAGACGGCCCAGGAACTCGGCCGTACCGTGCCCGAGCCCAAGGGCCGTCGCCTGATGTACGCCTGAGACCCACCAGCCCGGGAGCTATCAGACGAAATTGCGACCAAACGAAAAATATTGAGCAGCTAAGATAAAGCAGCAGAGTAACTTAGAGAACGAGAATTCGGGAAACCGCGTCTAGAGGGCTTTTCCACCCAAGAAGACCCGATCGGGATCGCGGGTGGGCTGAACCTCACGGCGGCTACGCGAACGGCGATCCGACCAACTTCAGTGATCTATTCGGGCCGGGTGCGCCAGGTGTATAGGAGCAGCGGTGGGCTTCCTTGTTGATAGGATTGCATTCCGATTTGCGGGCCCACTGGGGTCACTCTGGGGACGCCATGGAGCAGCTCGACCAGGACTTCGCGACGTCTGTCCAAAATAACTATTGGCCGGACAACTCGATTACGTGCGCTGAGTACCGATCGCAGGTCACGAGGTCTGGGAACGAGACAAACGGTCAAGTGAGCTGCAACTAGGAAGCGGGACGCAATGGGTCATCCCCGCGCGTCGGTTCGGCGAGCGGGATGGTGCCCCTTACACCGGCTGTGTGCGGCCGGCTCCGCTCATGGAGTGGCGCCATTGCCTCGCCGGAGCTAAGTCGGGCGTTCACCGGTGTACATCATATCATACTGGCGGAAGGCGGCGTGGCGTTGTCTACCCTCTATTCGCGGCTTCGCGATCAGTTCCACGAGGCTCGAGCCGACCTCTTCGTTCGGCTATTGCGGCCCCACCGGGGGCAGCGGCTGTTGGATCTTGGGGGAGGTGATGGCTCGCTGGCGGAGCGCATCGTGGACCGTGTGGAGTTGGATGTCACCGTCGCCGATGTCGCGGAGACGCTTGTCTCGGCCAAGCGCAGAGGATTCAATGTGAAGGAGGTCGAGGCCGGCGAACCTCTTCCGTTCGCCAACGGGGCCTTCGACATTGTGTTGTGCAACTCCGTACTGGAGCACGCTACCTCCTGGCACGGCTCCTCCGTTGGCGGTGGTTGGTCTGTTCGGGCGAGTGTAGCGCAGAGTGCGTTCGCTGCGGAGATTCGGCGGGTGGCGCACTCCTATTTTGTTCAAACGCCGCACGCTGACTTCCCGATCGATGCCCATTTATGGCTCCCTTTCACCAATTGGGTCCCCCGGGCGGCCCTGGTTCCACTCGTATCGCTGACCGACAAATGGTGGATCAAGAAGTGTGGAGTCGCCGATTGGAAGCTTCTTCGTCGTCGATCGCTCCAAGCGCTCTTTCCAGAAGGGAGCGTTTACGTTGAACGACTTATGGGGCTACCGAAGTCACTCGTGGTATATCGTCAGCTGCACGCGCCCGGCTACGGATAGGCATCATGGGGGCATGGCGTCGGCTACCGGCCCCGATCAGCGTGTAGTCAGTCAGAAAAAAAAGAGGTGTTCTCCTCCGGGAGTGGGTGCGCTTTCGTTAACGCGAGCAAGTACATATCCCAGGGGATCGGACCCTTCCCCGTTTCGGCGTACGGGAATTCCCAACTGTGATCGGACGCCGACCACACGCCTCCCCGCCTCCCTCGGACAGCAGAGGGCCGGACGCACCGCGACTCCGGTCGCTCTGCCACAAATCGCACCTCCCGGGTGCTCCCTGGTCGATGAGTCGTGTCACCGTCCAGGGAGCCCGGGAGACGCGACCGGATCGGTGGCCGTTGCCTCACCGGAAACCTCCAGGCCAAGAGGCGCACCGGCCACGAAGGCCTCCCAGCGACGCGCCGCCTCCGCATCCGCAGGCCGATCGCGAACGAGCTTCTCGGTGAACGCCTCGAAATCCACGCTGAGTGGCGCGGGCTTCGCGACCCACCAACTGCGCACGCCCGGGTTGGACAGCCACCAGACCAGCGAGGCCTGCCAGCGGTTCCACACCGCGTCCGGGAGCGCCTTTCGCTGGGCTTGATGGTACATGAACTCCGCCGCGCCGAATAGCTCGTACATGGCCCAGGAGAATCTGATACGCTCCACAGCGGTGAGCCTCCCAGGATGCTGGGAACCGCGAACCACGACCCGGTTCAGCTCCTGGTCGCAACTCAACCTCGATTGGAGCGTCGACATCCGCTCCAGGACGCGGCCGTAGTTCTCCGTCCGCAGTGACTCCGTGTTCTGTCGAACCTGATATGCGACGTAGGCGAGCGACACGACCACGAAAATGCCGCCGATGAACTCGCCCAGCTTGGCCAACGTGTCCAGATCCATCCGCGTTCTCCCGGCGCCCAGAGTCTCGTAAAGTCCCGGGCGACGAGGCGCGACTCCCGGGTCGCTGGCCGACGGGGTGGGTCGCCCAAGCACCGGATGTGTTCAGCGTCGAGTCCCTGCACGCAAGCGTCACGACCCCGGCGCTCCAGCTCGCAGTGAATCGCGCAGGGAGCGCGAGACCGGAGCCTCACGCCTGTCGGGGAAGCGTGGGCGCGACCTCCGCCAGCTCCGCGCGAGACCTCACGCCCAGCTTCCGGTAGATGTTGGTCAGGTGCCGCTCGGCGGTACGATCGGAAATCCCGAGCGCCCGGCCGATGCTCTTGTTCGACCGACCCTCGGCCACCAGTGCGACCACTTCGCACTCGCGGCCTGTCAGCCCGTGGACTCCGGGAGCGGCGGCGCGGACCGGAGGCCGAGAACCGATCTCGCGGAGCGCCAGACGGGTCTTCTCGATCTCCCGCTCCGCCCCCATGCGGTCGAAGCCGTCGTGGAGTCGCCTGAGTTCGTAGATCGCCTCGTCTCGGCGGCCCAGGTCGGCCAGACACGCGGCCAGTCGCCGACGTACTCGTAACGCGTCGGGGAGGTAGGGCACGGCCTCCAGCCGTTCGGCCGCCGCCCTCAGAGCTTCGGCGGCCTCCTCGCCAGATCCTCCGAGCCAGAGCGTCAGCGCGCCACACGCCTCCGCCCAGGCCAGAGCCAAGGGATCGTCCAGTGCGACCCCTTCGGCGCGCATCCGCTCGCTGACCTCCCGGGCGCCCTCCAGGTCACGGGCGATCAGACACGCCTCGGCCAGGATGGGCAGCAACCGGTGCGCCGCCCAGCGGCGGTATCCCGTCCCATCCACGATGGCCAGCGCTTCCCGCGCTACGCATACCGCGGCGTCGACGTCGCCGAGCGCCAGGTGACGGGCCGCCTCACCGATGTAGGCCGGGACGACGGAATGGATGTCGCGCCCCCCGCGTGGCGCCTCAACGCCGGCCACCGTCGCCGCTTCGCGGAGATAGGCCCCCGCTCGTTCGTCCGTTCCGCGTCCAAGGTGCACGAGACCAGTCCATACCAGCAGCCTCGGCAGCAGCGCCTGTTGGCCCAGAGCACGGCACAGAGCGATGGCGTCCTCACCGAGCGCGATCGCCGTGCTCCAATCTCCCGAGCCGAACGCGTATTCGACCTGTACCTCCGCGATGGCCAGGTGCAGCAGGGGCGAGTCCACCTCCTCGTTCAGCCTCCGCGCCGCTTCGAGGTGGTGCACGCAGCGCGCGGACTGTCCCGACAGACCTTCGAGCACCGCCTGGGCCCAGTGGCACGTGCAGGCCAACGCCGGATCGCCGGACGCGTCGGCACGGGTGATCGCCTCGAGTCCGTGGAAACGCGCCTGTGCCGGCGGCCCGGACCAGGTATGGAACAGGAGTAGCGCGCGGTGGGCGCGCGCCCGGGGCGCGGCGTCGCCGCGGGCCTCGGCGAGCTCAAGCGCCTCCAGCAGCGCCGCCTCAGCCTCGCCCACGCGCCCGACGCTCTGAAGGCACGACCCCCGAGCCACGAGGACACGGCCGAGTGTCCGGCCGTCGTCCGCCCGGCGCGCCGCGTCCAGCGCGTCGTCGTAGACGTTCAGCGCTACGGAGGGTTCCCCGGCGAAGAAATGAGCCAGTCCGATCCGATGGAGCAGCCGGGCGCGCGAGCCGTGTTCGCTCTGCTCCCGCGCCGACTCGGCCGCCCCATACCACAGGGAGACGGCCTGGTCCACCTCGCCCAGCCGACGCAGCGCGCGACCGAGATCCTCCACCAGCGCGAGCCGCTCCGCGCCGTCCGGCTCCGCGTACCTGAGCGCCAACCTCAAGTATTCGGCTGCCTCCGCGTTGGCGAAGCGCGCGAGCGCGTGCCGGCCCGCGGCCGCGAGATACGGCACCGCGCGTCGTGGGATCTCTCCCATCGCAGCTTTCATGTAGTGGAAGGCGAGGTCGTCTACGGGTTCGTTCCCGTCAACGACCCACACGGCTTCGAGCGCCTCCGCGACACGCAGGTGCAGCAGCGCCGCCCTGGCGCGTCCGATCCTCCCCAGGAGGACGTCCCGGACGAGCGGATTCCTGACGTCGTACAGCGGCCACCCGCCGTCCGCGCCCTCCCGGAGGAGCCCCGCGTGCAGCAGTCCCTCAAGGGCCTCCGCCAGGCGCGGCTCGGCCATGCCCGAGGCGTGCCGAAGCACGTCGTGCCGTGCCCGCGCCCCGGCCACGGCGACGACTTCCGCCACGCCGCGCCACTCCTCAGGCTGACGGTCGAGCCTCCGCGACATCGCCTCGCGAACGGAGCGCGGGGGATCGACCTCCGTGGCTTCCCAACCCGCCCAGACGCCACCCGCCAGAACCAGGTCCCCACCCTCCACGAGGGTGGCCAACGTGGCTTCGATCATCAACGGGTTGCCCCCGGTCCGTTCGTGGAGGCGGGCGGCAAAACGTCCGGACGCCTCCAGGCCGACCCCGAAGGTCCCGCGCACAAGGGCCGCCACCGCAGGGGACGAAAGCGGTTCCAGGCGATGGGTGTGGGACAGCCCGAGCGCGGCCAACGAATCCTCGACGCCCGCCAGCGTAGGGTGCGCCGCTCGCTCATCCTCGTTGATCGAGGCCAGGAGGACCACCGGGAGTCGAGCCACCCGACGCGCCACGAAGTGCAGGAGTTCCATCGACGACGGGTCGCTCCATTGCAAGTCGTCGAGAACCACCAGCACCGGGGTCCGCGCGCTCATCCCCTCCAGGAGGCGGCACACCCCCCAGAACAGGTGGGCGCGGGAGTCCAACTCCCGGACCCCGGCCAGCTCGGCGGACCCGGGACGCTCGATGGATGGGAACAGGCGGCGCAGGCTGTCCACTGAGCCGCGCGTCGCGACGGAGAGAGCGCCCTCCCCCAGCGAGTCGAGGAGCGGCACGAATGCCTCGGAAAAGACCGCGAACGGCACGCCGACCTCCACCGCGTATGCCCTCCCCTCGAGCACCGTCCACCCGCCGCGCCGCAGACCGTCCGAGACGGCCGTGGCCAGCCGGGTCTTCCCCACCCCTCCCTCGCCCGTCACGAAGACCACCGCGCCCTCGCCCGCGCCGAAGCGCCGGACGGCGTCCTGGACCGCGCGAAGGTCGGGGCCGCGTCCAACGAGGGGCAGGGCCGGCAGGTGGGGGGGCAGACGGGTCTCCAGGAGAGGTGACATCAGACGTGGGCGGCCCGACGGACGAAGGGCCGCGCGCACACCCACATGACACTGACACTGGGGCGCCGGTCGGGCCCCGCACAACCGCCCCGGAACCGACTACGGGCTATCGCCTCGACTCCTACGGGGTGCTGCACGTCCGCGGGCGGAGTGACGCCGAGCAGCTTGTAGAAGACTCGCCGACACTCTCAGGGAGACTTCGTCATGCCGACCGCGCTCGACTCCCCTCGCGCTACGGACCCCACCCGCTCGTGCGACCTTACCGACCGTACCGACCCCACCGATCTCGACATCGCCGCCGCGTCCCCGTGGCGAGGCGCCCGGGTCGTGGTGACCGGTGGCAGCAGCGGAATCGGGCGGGCCGTCTCTCGCCAGCTCATCCGAGCCGGCGCCAAGGTCGTGGTCGGGTCGCGCCGGACGGTGTGCGAGCCGGTGGAGTATCGAGCGCTCGACCTCGCGTGTTTGCGGTCCGTTCGCGACTTTGCGGACGAGCTCGCACGAGACGGGAACGCGATTGACATGCTCCTGCTCAACGCCGGCGTGCACGTGCCGTGGAAGCGCGTCACTACGACGGACGGCGAAGAGCTCCACTGGCAGGTCAACTACCTGGCGAACGTCCTCCTGGCACGCACCCTCGTGGACGCGGTCCGGCGCTCGCGGCTGCGGCGTATCGTGTACGTGGCCAGCGAAGCGCACCGTATGGCCCGGCTGCCGGGTGTCGGTCCGCTGCGCTTCTGGCATCGGTACGCGCGGTCCAAAGAGGCCGCCGTGACGTTCTTCCTGCGTCTCCGGCAACTGCACCCCGACCTCGACATACGCGTGGTGTCGCCCGGGTACGTGGATACCGGCATCCACCTGGAGAAGTCGCCCGCGCTCGCGCGCCTCGAACGCGCGTGGTCACGACCGCGGACGGCCGCCGAGGCGGCGCGGGAACTGCTCGGTGTCGCCCTGGCCGACAGCGTGGCGTTCGAAGACGACTGCGGATACTGGGATCGGGGCCGACGGCGGGCGCCCGCTCCCCGCTGTCTCGACGACGCGCGCGCCGACCGCTTGTGGCGGTCCGCGACGGAGCGGCTTGCCGGGTCCCTTCCCGACGTCCGCCCGCCTGAGCGCGTGGTCAACTACGCGGGCAACTTCCGCGCGCTCCACGCCGCGATCGAGCGACCGGGGAGCGTAGCCGAGGTCGCGCACACGGTGCGGAGCGCCGCGGGGGCGGGACGCCCCGTGCGCGCCGTGGGCCGCCGGCACTCGTACAACGACTCGTTCTACTCGCCCGGATGCATGATCTCGCTGGAGCGTCTCGACCGCGTCCTGGCGTTCGACGCGGCGGTGGGGACGGTCACGTGCGAGGGCGGCATCCCCATCGGCGCACTGTGCCGGCACCTCGACGAACGCGGGTACCGGCTGCGCTATAGCGGCAACTTCGGCGACCAGACGTTGGCCGGAGCCCTGGCCACGGGCACGCATGGGTACGGCAGGGACGGAGGCGTGATGTGCGAGCTCGTGCGGGCCATGACGGTCGTGCTCGCCGACGGCTCCGTAGAGCGTGTGGTCGACGAGGCGCGGCTACGCGCCCTGCGGCTCGGACTGGGCACGCTGGGTGTCGTGGTGGACGTCACCATGGCGGTGGAGCCCATCGCCGCGTGCCTCTACGAGGTGGCGTGCATGCCCCGGGACGACTTCCAGGACCGCCTCGCCGGACTCGCACGCCGAAACGAATACCTCCGCTTCGTCCCGCACCCCTTCGACCGACGTTCGATGGTGTACGTCACGCTGAACCGCATCGAAGGAGACGGCCCCCTCGACGACGCCCGCTACATCGGTGACGCCCGCGCCGGCGCCGCCCGGATGCTGGTCCCGCCCTTGCGGATTCCCGCCGTGCGCGCGCTGTTGGGCCGGGCCCTGAGAGTGTCGCAACACACCCTCGCGCTCCGCGTGCCTCTGTCGGGGACGCTCTTCATCCGTTCGGGCCTCGTGGACCGCCACGCGCGTCTGGCGAGGGCGGGTCAACTCGCGCTGGACCGGCCGGACTGGCTCAACATGGAGCTGGCGCTGCCGCACAGTCGGTACAGCGATTTCAGCGCCCTGTTCGAGCACGAATGCCCGCCGAGCTCGGCCCTGTCGCGGCGGCGCCCGTATTACACATGCCGGGTGGTGGGAGCGGCGGACAACGTTCTACTCGCGCCGAACTACGGCCGTGACGTGGTCTTCGTGGACGTGCACGCAGACCCCTCCGACCCGCGCTCGCTGCCGTTCCTACGCAGCCTCGAGGCCGTGGCAACGGCGACCATGGATGCCCGCCCGCACTGGGGCAAGATCTCCTTCCTCGAAGATCCGTGTATTCGCAGCTTGTATCCTGCGGAAAATATCGAGGCATTCGTTGCCATGAAGCGGAAGCTCGACCCGGGCGGGGTGTTCTCAAACGACTTCACACGCCGGGTACTGGGGGTGTGACGGGGCGTGAGTGTGCAGCGGGCGACTCCTTCAGATGTGAGATCGCGCGAGCCGACAACGTGAGGTCGCGCGAGCCGGCTCTTACTCTGGGTTGCTCCGGGCCGTTCGGATCGCCCCCGTCGCCCACTTGAGAAAGGAGGTGCTTCATGGCCTACGTCGATCCTTGTGAGGTCTCACCGGACTATTACAGGAAGATCTTCGAGAACGAGACGCTCCGCGTCGTCGAGATGACCCTCCCGCCCGGGCATATGGATACGCAGCATTCGCACCCCGACGAGACCGTCTACTTCATCAGGGGCGGCAAGGCGCGTATTCACGTAGGTGACGATGCCATGGAGGCGGAGACTCCCGACGGACATGTGATGCATCACGAGGCGTGGACACACACCGTCGAGAACATCGGCGACACGACGATCCACGCGGTCATCTTCGAGCCGCACATGGACACGTCCCACCTGTAGGGTCTTCGCGGAGCGCCGCGGATCCGTGCCCGATGAATCACGGGCGCGGAAGGAGAGAGCGGCCCGCCGGATCGACCGGCAGGCCGCTTTTTCGTATCCGGGTGTCGCCCGACCACAACCCACTCGAGCGGACCGTGCCTGGAGACTCGAGGTCCACGACGTGCCTTTCCCACGACCGGTCATCCCTCGGCTTGAAACTTCGGACACATTGTGACCGTATAGTCTACATTGTAATCCTTTAGTCTACATTGTGACCAACACGGAGAAGGTCGAATGCCGCGTGCGTACCTCGGTGAATTCGAGCAGATGGTGCTTCTGTCGATCCTGAGGATGGGCGAGGCCGCGTATGGGCTCGAAGTGCGGCAGGAGCTGGAACACACCACCGACCGCAAGGTGTCCCGGGGCGGATTCTACACGACGCTCGATCGCATGGAGGCGAAGGGGTACCTCACCTGGGTCGCGGAAGTCCCCGTGAATTCCCGCCGCGAGGCACGCCAGCGCCGATTCTCGGTCACACCCGAAGGCCTGCTTGCGCTCAAGACCTCCCGCCGCGCTCTGACCATGCTTTGGGACGGACTCGAACCGGTTCTGGAGGACTGACATGTCATCGGGACGGCGCGGGTCACCACCGAAATGGGCGCGGCGCATTCTCGACTCGGCTCTCCCTGTCGGGGCCCGGGGCGAGAGCATCCGCGGAGACCTCGAAGCCGAATACGCCGACTTCAACGGTCCGGATTGGCTCGCTCGCCTCTGGTTCGTGGTCGAATCCTTCAAGCTCGCGATCCACTATCGCGAATGGCTGCGGGCGGCCGAGATCCGTCAGGACATCCGTTACGGCGTTCGGATGCTCAGGCGGACGCCCCTGGTCACGGCCGTCGCGGTGCTGTCGCTGGCGATCGGCATTGCGGCAAGCACCGCGACGTTCGCCACGGCGTACGGGTTCTTGTACGCACCGCTTCCCTACACCCCGCAAGCGGATCTCCAGATCCTCCTGCAGGTGGACCGCATCACGGGGCGCGAACTCAACATCAGTTCGGGGAACGTTCTGGACCTCGCGGATCGCGTGGAGGCATTCGGTGCCGTTGCAGCCTGGCGGTCGTATCCGACGACCATGGCCGGCGGCGACGAACCAGTCCAGATCGTGCGACTCGACGCGACGCCGAACGTGTTCGACGTGCTCGGAAGGGGTGCGGCCATAGGAAGGACCTTCGCACCGGACGAAGGTCGTGCGGGCGAGAACAGGGTCGGCGTTCTGACGCACCGTCTGTGGAGGAGCTCGTTCGGTTCCGATCCTCGTGCCGTTGGACGTGTCATCGACGTCGCCGGGCGCGCGGTCACCATCGTCGGTGTCATGCCCCCCGACTTCGAGTTCATCCCGGGGAACGTCGGCCTGGTGGTCGCCAACGACCTCCAGAGCGAACGCGGGGTTCGGGAGGGGGCGCCGGTGATGGCCGTCACCACCCTCGCAGACGGTGTAACCGCCGGACAGGCGCGTGCCCGGACAGAGGCCGCCTGGCAGCGCATCGCCTCGGAGTACCCCGACCAGCTCGGCAGGTACGACGTCCGCCTCGGGACGCTCCGAGAACAGTTCCCGCCCGAAGCCGACGCGCGGCTGGTCCAGATCATGCTGGCCGTGGCGCTCTGCGTTCTGATGGTCGCGGCGGTGAACGTCGTGAACCTCCTCATGGCCCGGGCGGAGGAACGGACTCAGGAGATCGCCGTGCGGACGTCGCTGGGCGCAAGCCGTCTGCGCATCGTGCGGCAGTTGCTGACGGAAGGCGTTCTGTTGGTCACGATGGGCGCGGGGGTAGGTGTCGTCCTCGCCCAGGTCGGAGTCGATCAACTTACGGCGCATTGGCCGGCTGCGGTGCCGCACGCATTCCGCCCGCGGGCTCACCCGGCGGTACTCGCGTTTGCGGTCACGATCTCGATGGGAGTCGGACTGCTTTTCGGCCTCGCGCCGGCGCTCCAGGCGCTTCGTTCGAACCAGCGTGACGGGCTCAAGGCGCGTTCGCGTGGCGGGACGGCCGGACGCGCGCCCCGCGCTCGCACCGCGTTCGTGGTCGGTGAGATCGCGATTGCGATGGCGCTCCTCGTGGGGGCCGTGTCGATGACCAGCTTCGCGCGCGCCATGGTCGACGTGGAGTTGGGGCTGCGCTCGCAGGGACTGTTGACCTTCCGCACCATCGCGTCGGGGACGCGCTACGACGACCCGACGGAGTTGGCTCGCTTCCACCGGAACATCGAAGAGCAGCTCCGCGCGCTTCCGCGGACCACCGGCGTGGCAATCATGGACGAGCTGCCCCGGGGCCAACGCGTTCCGCGAGCGAGCGTTTCCGTTCCCGGTCGCGACGCGGGGGGCAGCCGGGAGTCGCGGACGACACAGCTTCTTTCGGTCAATCGCTCCTACTTCGAAACCATGGAGATTCCGCTCCGCAAGGGTCGGACCTTCGAGCCGATCGACGCGGGTGACGCTCCTCCCGTCACGGTTGTGAGCGAAACGTTCGCCGACTTCCACTTCCCGGGAGAGCGCGCCATTGGCCGGCGGATCACGTTGCGTGGCCAATCCGTGGAGATCATCGGTGTCGTGGGCGACGTGTTCCACTCCCGGGTCGAACACTTCGGCGGCCTCGCCGGCATGGCATATCTCCCGCTCGAACAGAGGCCGGTCCGCGATGTCGCCTATGCGGTCCGCACCACAGGTACGCCGACCGAGTTGGCGCCGGGCCTGCGCCCCGCCGTCTGGGCCGTCGATGCCAAGGCCGCGGTCAGCGACGTGCGCACGCTCGACGACTTCATCGCCGCGGAGATGGGTAGCGCGCGGGTCCTCGGCCGGACGATGGAGCTCTTCGGCATCCTCGCACTTCTCCTGTCCGCGATGGGCGTCTACGGCGTCATGGCGCACTCGGTGGCGCGGCGTCGTCGGGAGATCGGCATCCGTATGGCGCTCGGCGCGGAGCGCCTCACCGTGACCGGCCTCGTGCTGAGGAGCGGAGTCCGGCAGGCCGCGGCCGGTCTCATGATCGGTCTGCCGCTGGCTCTGTTCATCCGGCGGGCCGCTCAGCCCATCGGTGCACAATTCCGCGCCGAACTGGGTGGGCCCTCCATCGTCGTCTGGGTGGCGGCCGCACTCGGACTGGTATGCCTGCTGGCGAGCTACCTGCCCGCGCGCCGAGCCGCGGGGGTCGACCCCAACGCGGTGCTCAGATCGGACTGACTTCCAGCGATTGAAAATCGACTCGACAGTAGACATGAAAATCGACTCAACAGTGGACAAGGGGGGGATGATGACGAGGATGGAGATGGGGATGGCAGCGCATATGCCCGTGGACGTTGTCTCGTGGAGGCACACCGTCCGTATTGCGACGACCGTCGCAACGATGTCGATGGGACTCGCCTTGACGGCAGGGTGCGAGCCCGAAGGCATGGCGCCGGTCGAAGACACGCGTCCGAGTCAAGACGAACGGATTCTGAACGCTCCGACCACCATGTCGGACGGCTCCCCGATACCGATGCACCACACCGAAACGGTCGCCACCAGCATCGAGATGGTGTCCAAGGGACAGATCGGAGGCATGTCGATCGATGCGCGGGGCAACATCTACAACACCAACTTCCGCGAGTCGGTCTGGCGGACGGCTCCGAGCGGAGAGACCATCGAGCTGAGCAGTGACTTCACGAGCGCCTCCGGGAACTTCGCCCTGGAGAACGGAGACCTGCTCCAAGCGGATTGGACCGACAACCGGATCTTCCGCATCAGACCGGACGGGACGAGTACGGTGTTCTCCGGAGCCGGCCTGGACGGACCGGTAGGGATCGTGCGGCGGCCCGATGGCGACTTCATCGTCGCCAACCACCGCGGAGGGTATCTGGCCCGCGTTCCCCGCGAGGGGGGCGCGGCGGAGGAGGTGCTTCGCCACGAGGATATGCCGCACCCCAACGGGGTCACCATCGACTCCGAGGGGAGCATCTACGTGTCCGACCTGGATGGCGGGACGGTCTTCAAGTGGCTGCCCACCGGTGAGCTCGTCCACCTCGCCGAGCTCCCCGGGCGGGGAAACGCGCACGGGGTGATCGCCGGCGGCGCCCTGTACGTGAACAAGATCTGGGACCATGTGATCTACCGCGTCGACCTCGACAGCGGCGCCTACGGCATCGTCAGCGGTACGGGCAACGCAGGGTACGACGACGGCCCCACCGGCATCGCGACGATCGAGGAGCCGAACGGCATCGCCACGAATGCTGCACAGGACATCGTGTACTTCAATACCCATCGTGGCACGATGGGGCGTGAATTTCCTGGCCGGGTGATCATGCGGCGGCTGGTGCTGCCGGATTGAGACGATCACCGGGTCGCCGCAGCGGGAACGAGCGTTGGGCAGCCCTGTATAGGTAAGGCGCGCTATGAGTCCTGTTGGCATGAGTCCTGTCGGACGGAGCCGATTCGCACAAAGCCCCGGAAATCAGCCGCCTCATCCTCGCAGCCCGCCTGCGCTTGTCGCCAGCGGCGGTCCAGGCTCGCCCTGCTCGCCCTCGGCGTAACGCTCGCGTGCGGACAGTCCGCTCACCCCGCCGTTCGAAGCCGGGTCCGTCACTCTGGAGTTGCTGAGCGAGCCGGTCATCCGGGACACGCTTCGCTCGCCGGAGCGTCCCGTGGTGACGGTCCGGGCGACCGTCGATGGACGGCGCGCCCGGGGCGTCGCGGTGGACTTCTCGACCGGGCAGGAACATCCGATCGGCGTGGCTCTGCTCGTGGCGGACACCCAGGCCATCGGCGCCACCGTCCTGACTGACGAGCGCGGCGAGGCTTCGGTGGTGTTGGGATTCGATCGAGGTCCCGTGCAAACCGTCGACCTCGTGGCGTCGTCGTCCCTCGCCGATGGCACGGCGACGGTGACGGTCGAGTTGGCCCCCGGACGGCCACACAGCATTCGGGTGGACGGCCGACCTCCCCTCGTCCGAAAAGGGTCCACGCAGCGTCCGAGCCTCCGTATCCGCGACTTCTCGGGTAACCTGCCCAACGTTCCCACCACCTGCTCGGGCGGCGGCGTCCACCTCGATGTGTCGGAGGACTGCACGCTCACGGCTCGGTCGGTCGGCACGGGCGACATCGTGGCCAGGTCAGAAGAAACCGTCGACACGTTCGTCGCCTTCGCGGTCCCCGATGGCCGGGTGATCGAGACGGAGTACTACGGCGCCGTGGCAGTCTCGGCATTCGACGACCGCGGCAACGTCCATCTGACGATCGGCGGCGTGAATCCGCTCATCTACCCGGTCTGGTTGGGTGCCACCGACTCCCTCGTGGTCGAGGGGGCGGGCGGCCTCGTCGTGCTCGATTGGAGGGAGGCTTCGGTGTCCCCGTCCCCGGTGGCACACACGAGACAACTGGTGGCGGACACGGTGCCGCTGGCTCACCCGTCCGTGTGCGGCGAGGAGGACCGCATCTTCTTCGTGCGACGGGCGGAAATATGGGAGATCCGCCGCGACGGCTCGGGCCTCCGCCGACTCGGCCCGGAGGGTTCGTTGCTCTCTGCGCCCTCCCCCTCACCGGATTGCCGGAAACTGGTCGTCGAGTCGGACGAAGAGGGCCTTGTTCTCGACGTGGAAACGGGGTCCCTCACGCCCCTGGGTGTCAGGGGGAAGCGTTTTCGGTGGGCGCCCGACGGCGAATGGATCGCCTATATCGCGGGGACGGGAGCCGCCCCGACCGAGGAGGAGGTCAGGGGTGAGCTCTGGCTCGTTCGACCCGACGGGAGCGGTGCGCACCGGCTGGACCCCGACACGGCGTCCGTGAACGGATACGCCTCGCTCGCGTGGTCCCCCGACTCCAAGTTTCTGCTCCTCGCCCCTTCCTGTGGGGAGCGGTGCCCCTCTCGAGGCTACAACCTCTCTGCGCACCTGGTAGACGTCGGGACGCTCGAAACAATGGTACTCCCCCACTGGCTCGGACCTTTTCACCGGAAGGGCAGACGGCTCGGCCCATCCACGCCTTCGGCGCGGGTCCCCGGGCCCCGGTGGCGTGCAACGCTTCTGGTCGATACAGTGTCAGTACTGACACTGTATGGATCGAGGTAGAGGAGAGGGGATGGCCGGTGTGCTGGGTGGCTTCGAACACAAGGTGCTTCTCGCGATCATGCGGCTTGATGGACGGGGGTACAGCGTGCCTGTCGTCCGGGAACTGGAGGCACTGACCGCGGGCCCGATCGCCCCGGCGGCAGTCTACGTGACCCTGCGGCGTCTTGAGAAACGCGGGCTCTTGACCTCCGAGATGGAGGCCCCCGCCGAGGGGGAGGGCGGGCGGCAGCGGCGCGTTTTCGCGGTCACGGCGGAGGGAGTTGCCCAGCTGATCGAGGCGCGCAGGCACCTCCATCGGCTGTGGGAGGGCGTGGAAGCGCTGGAGCTCCCTTGAGACGACGCGCGCTCCGCGATCGCGTCGCTGGGGTGCTCCTGCGCGGCTTCGGCGCCTCGGAGGTCGATGAGGTCGTGCGGGACCTGAACGAGCTCGCCTCGGATCGAGGTCCGGTCCGAGGAACGCTCTACTTCTGGTCGGAGCTGTTGAAGTACCCGGCCTGGGCGATGCTGGACCGCCTTCGCCACGGCGAAGGACTGCGTGACGTGAACTCGAGAGAATGGGGGGATGGGATGGGATCAATCAGGCAGGACATCGTCTACGCGCTGCGTTCGCTGGCGCGCAACCGCGGCTTCGCCGCCCTGGCAGTGACGATCATGGCGGTTAGCATGGGCTCGGCCACCGCGATGTTCAGCGTCGTGAAGGGGGTGCTGCTCGATCCTATTCCGGTCGAGGAGCCGGATCGCCTCGTCTCCTTCTGGCTCGCCCCGGTCGAGGGCGCCGGCCGGGCGCGGATGACCCCGGCCACCTATCTCGACATCGCCTCGCTCGACGACGTCTTCTCCCACGCGGCCGCCTTCTCCGGTCGGACGAGCTCGCTCTCCGTAGATGACGCGTCGGTTTTCCTGCGCGGCGGCGCGGTCACGACGGCGTACTTCGAGACGCTGGGTGTTCGACCGATCACGGGACGGACCTTCCAACCGGAGGAGGGGGAGGACGGCGGAGCGCCCGTGGTCGTGCTGAGCCATCACGTGTGGCAGACCTTCTTCGGCTCCGATCCGTCGCTCGTCGGTCGCAGTATCCGGCTCGACGGCTCCGACTTCCTCGTCGTCGGCGTCGTCCCCACAGGGGTCTATCCGACCCACGCCACGGTGTCGGCGGAGATCCCCTTCACCGCATCGAACCAGGACTTCTTCGTGCCGCTCCGGTACGGGACGGAGGGATGGGCGAACCGGAGGTCCCACATCCTCGGTGCCATCGGCCGGCTATCATCGGGCACCCAGCATAGCACGGCCGACGCGGCGGTCGGTACGTTGAGTGCTCGGCTGCAGCAGACCGAGCCCCTCAGCGCGGGAGAGCGGATCGTCGTGACGCCGTTCACGGAAGAGGTGGTGGGGGACGTCCGGCTCGCCCTCTTCACGCTCCTGGGGTCGGTCGCGCTGGTCCTCCTCATCGCGGTCACGAACGTCGGGGCGCTCTTCGTGCTCCGCATGGACGACCGGAGGCATGAGATGCGGATCCGAGCGGCGCTCGGAGCACCCCGGTTCAGGCTGCTTCGCCAGCTCGTGGTGGAGAGCGTCCTGATCGTCGGCGCGTCCGCGCTCGGCGCGATGGTTTTGGCTGGGGTGGGGCTCGACCTGATGAAGCGCCTCGTGCCCTACCAGGTGCCGCGACTCGGCGAGGTCACCATCGACGGTTCGGCACTCGGAGCGAACCTGTCGATCGCACTGCTCGTGGGCACTGCGTTTGCAGTGGCGCCCGCGCTGCTTGGCGGGCCACTGAGCGGCGCGGCGCGTCGCTCGACGACCCTCGGCCGGGGTCAGCGTCGCCTACAGGGGATCGTCGTCGGGCTGCAGGCCGGCCTGGCCGTCGTGGTCCTGGTCGGAGCGACGCTCTTCACGCGGAGCTACGCGGCACTTCGAGCGGTCGATACCGGCTTCGACGCGCGCGAGAGTTGGACGATGTCGGTGCCGACGGACCTGCCGACGCTCGAAGAGATCGTCCGTCGCGTCCGGCAGCTCCCCGGTGTCGCGGCGGCCGCCATCGCATACGACCACCCACTGTCGCGGAGCTGGGGCGACAGCTTCCGCATCACCGGCCAGGAGCTCTCCGACACCGACGCTCCGCCAGCGGGCAGCCTTAGACCGTTCGGCGAGGCGTACTTCGAGGCCGCGGGGATCACCGTCGTGGAGGGGCGGGTCCCCGACCGTGTCGACCTCGAGGGCCCGGTCCCCTACGCGGTGATCAACGAATCGCTGCGGGATCGTTGGTTTCCCGACGGAGATGCCCTCGGATCCACGATCATCCTCCCCACCGCCCAGCGGATCCTCGGGACGGACGGCGCCTTCGAGGTCGTGGGGGTCGTTCGTGACGTACGCTTCCTCGGTCCCGACCAGCCCGTCGGCCCGGCACTCTATGTCCCGCTGACCCACTTCCAGGTGTCCGCGACGACGCTGCTCGTGCGCCCGGAGACCCCCGGCACCGACGTGATGTCGGGTGTCCGGCGGGTCGTGCGGGATACGGACCAGAGCGTCGCGGTGCAGCGGGCCCAACTCCTGGGTGACGTCCTCGACGATCTCCTTGGCCGACCGCGCTTCAACATGATGCTCCTGCTCGCCTTCGGTGCGATGGCGCTCGTACTGTGCGGTCTCGGCGCCTACGGCCTCATGCGCCGAGTCGTGGTGGCGCGTTTCCGCGAGATCGGTATCCGGAAGGCACTCGGCGCGGACCGCGCCGGCCTCGCGCGGGCGGTGTTGGGGAGTGCGCTCCACCCGTTGGCGGCCGGATGCGTGCTGGGTGCTGTCGTGGCATACGGGATCTCCAGAGTCCTTCGGGTCGCGCTCTTCGAAGTGTCCGCGACCGACCCGGTGAGCCTCGTTGCTGGCCCCGCCTTCGTCCTCGTGATCGGGGCGCTGGCGGCGTTGGCCCCGACGCTTCGGGCCCTGAAGATCAGCCCGGCGGTGACGTTGCGAGAGGAATAGGGTGTGGGCCGCCGCCCCCGTCCCGGTGCTCAACGTCGCGTTGGGGGCGCACGTCCCGGTGCTCGGGGTCGGGCCCGGGGGCGGACGATCCGGAGCCCGACGGCTGTGTGGAGGATTCCTTCACTCTCGAAGTCCGCTCATCAGCAGGCGGGTGGACGAGGCGTAGAACTCCCTGAAAACGGCCTCCCTGGGAAAACGCCCCGAGATGTAGATTCCGACGACATCATTCACATGCGCGCCGATGTGCACGGAGGTCTCCGTCGGATCACCCGGTCTGAGTTCACCGGATTCCATGCAGGCCACCACCGTTGAGCGCAGGAGGGCGATCCCCTCGGAGCGTGACCGGTCGAAATCTTCGGGACAGGTGTCCAGCCGCACCCGGCGCGGGTTGATGAAGAGCAGGTCGAGCGGTGGGGGTGCCGGGTCCCCCCGTCCCCGACGGCCCCGAACAGAGCGTCCAGACGCTCCTTCGCCGACTCGATCTCTCGGCAGGGACGGATCGCAGTCACGAAGTGGGCGTAGCACTCCCGGATGACGGCCGCACAGCTACGAACTCCAGGCGATCGATGGCGTCACTACGTGAACGATCGTGCGAGGAATCATCACGGCACATCGTGGCACGATCGACTTGGACTCGACGCCCACAAGAGGAACGTCGATCACCGTTCATTGGCCTGCTTCGATTCGAGGCGGCGCGACTGGCCAGGAGCGCGGGTAGCGCCGAGGCCGTGGTGCGCAGCACCGAAGGCCAGAGCAACTCCTCGTCCGGCACCGGCGGGCCGAGGTAGCGGTCGACCGGACCCATGTCGCGATGGGTCAGCTTGTACCAGCGTGGTCTTGGTTATCGATGCTCGAGTGCGCATAACCTCCCCCGTCAGAACCGTATACGAACGCCGACACTCGTCAACGTGCCCGGAACGGCCAGCAGTTCGACGGCTCGCGCTTGGACATCTGCATCCGAGCGACCACCTCCGATGCGTCCGCCGATCAACCAGCCGATCCCCGCCCCAACTATGCCTCCGACCGCGTACAGGGCGTAGCACTCACGCGCTCCGATCGCATCCTGGTTGGCTGACCGGTCGCAGTAGGCCGTCGAGCCGCCATGTTGGAGCGCAAGATATGTCGCACCGAGGCCGACGGCTCCACCCAGGCCGGCGGCGAGACGTCGATTGGATGAAGTTGCTCCGTCCGTGGACTGAGACGGCTGCCCGAGGACAGGATCGGCCGACAGTGACCAGAGCCCGAATATCATCGCGCACAGGAGCCCCGCCCGCCCGAATGCCCTCATCTTTCACGACCGCCGGTAGAACCGGCCCCTGCCCGCCACCGCCGCATACGTTCCCCCATTTGGCCCCTCCGGGTCGTTCAACCTCTCGTCATGAAATGTAGCTCCCAATTGCTTGAAGTGACGGCAGTGACGTCGCTCCGGCGGGCATTCGATGCAGTCAGCGCCGTGCTGGAAGTCCCAGGCGAGCCATGCGCCCGACCACGGCCGGGTCTTCGCGGACCCGATCGAAGAGAGGGTCTGCAGCCACATCCAGGAGACAGCGATCCGATCCCTCGTCCAACGTCGCCAAACGGGTGCTGGCCTCCTGTGTCTGGCCCAGAACCACTTCCGCTCGGGCTCGACCCACAGGCCCGCATCCGTCCGTTGCGTATTCTTCACGCGCCCAGAGCCAGTAGCTGTCGAGCGCCTCGGATCCGGCTACGCCCGGGTCGCCAGGTCCGTCCATTCGTAGCAGGTCCAGTGCCGCTTGGGCGCCCACGTCAGGCCGTCCGGTGAGAGCGGCCAACCGTACGAGGCAACGACGAGCCGACCTGGCCTCCGGGTCGAGCTGGATTGCGGCGGAGCAGTGGCGCTCCGCCTGCGCGTAGCGACGGGCAAGGAGGAAGACGATCCCGGCGTCGGCAGAGAGCGTCGCGGAGACGGGATCGAGGGCAAGGGCGGCTTCGGCCTGGTCCGACGCACCGTCGTTATCGCCGAGGTAGTTGAGAAGAAACGCGAGGTTTGTTCGAAGCTCGGGGTTTGCCGGAGATAGGCGAACGGCTCGCTCCATGTGCGTGCGGGCGGAGTCCCACGCCATCCGCCGCTGTGCGAGTTGGCCGAGCACGCCGTGGGCGCGCCCAGACGCGGGCTGGACTTCGAGGGCGCGGCGGGCCGCGTCCGACGCGGCGTCCTCGTCGCCGAAGCGAAGCCGTATTGTGGCGAGAGCCTCGAGGAGTTCCGGATGATCAGATTCGGCCGCCAAAGCAGGCTCGAGGAGCGTGAGGGCACGCTGCGTTGCGTCCATCGTATGCCGTGCCAGCAGCCACTGGACCCGCGCTAGGGCATCGCGCGTAGCGCTGTCGCCGGCGCGGCGAACCACCAGCGTCCTGTGTGCCTCGCCGAGCGTCGGGGCGATCGCGAGCGCCACGCCCTGCCCCGCGCGCTCGGCAACGACACCCACGCCGTCCGCTTCGACGGGCCATTGGCTTGCCCAAACCTGAGTTTGGTCACGAGCATCGACGAGACGGACCTGGACTGTCACCTCGCGCCCCTCGGCCACAGATCCCTCGACGAGGTAGTCGAGGTCCAGCTCGGCGGCGATCTCGGCAAGGGTCGCGCGCGTGTCGCGATACCGGGCGGAAGAGGCCCGGGCGATCACCCCGAGCCGGTCGGGGGCGAGCTGCGACAGATCGGCAATGAGCCGGTCGGTCACGATGTCGGCCAATGTGTCAGCGGCCAGGCTTGACCCAGGCGCACGGAACGGCAGAACCATGAGCCGGTCGCGCCCGCGGTCAGGTGTGCCCTCCGACTGAGTGGGCGCCACGGAGATCACCACTCCGAAGCCGCCGATGAGCAGCACGAATGCTGCCGCCGCCCACTGCCACCGAACCCGCCCAAGGCGATCGGCCCCGGCCTTCTCAGGAGGCAGGCCCTGTCCTCGCTCGACGACCGCAATGAACCGGTATCCCCTGCGCGGGAACGTCTCGATGAACCGAGGCTGGCTCGCAGAATCGCTCAAAGCACGCCGGATCTCACTGATGCAAGCGTTCAGTCCCTGATCGAACTCGACGATCGTGTCCGGCCATACCAGGGTTTGGAGTTCCTCACGAGTCACCAACGCGCCCGCGTGGTCCAAGAGAAGCGCCAGTACTCGCCCCGCCTGGGGCCGAAGCCGTACCGTCGAGCCGCTCGGGCTCGTGAGGTCTCCCGTAGCGCGATCGAAGGTGTGCTCGTCGAAGCGATATCGCCGCTGATCGTCGTTCATTGTCCCTGTAGTCGGCCGAGGATCATCGGAGGCCACTGCTACTCAACAGTAGGGCCTTATGCAACTCAGGGGAGGGCCTTCACATCGATTTCAGGGCGATTCCATGTCGATCTCTACGGTCGTCCATTGATGTTGTGGGCCAATCCCCATGTCGTGTGCAGAGTGGGCCGAGCTTTATTCGCTCGGCATGTATCTCGGGTCAGGGAGGTCGGTGATGAGCACGACGTACGTGTCTGTCGATACGGGGAAGCGGTGTGCGGTGCTGGCGGCTACCGTCGTAGTGTTCTGCGCCCAGCCGATCAGCACGACCGCGCAAGAAGCGACATCGGGACAAGGACCGATCTACACCGCCCGTCAACTACGACTAGATCCGTCTCGCTTGCAGCCGCACCGATTGCTCATCGAACCGCTCGACGAGATCTACGATCAACTGTTCGTGAGAGGTCGGGTTCAGGTAAAGATCAGTCTCGATCGTGGTCAGTTCAGCGGTCCCGAACGCCCTGAAGACTGGCTACGAATTCGTTGGCACGCGAACACGCACCCCAACGAGGATCGGGCACTCCTGGACGGCCGAACGTTGGGCCTTCGGCGGCTGACGTCCGCCGTGGCCGGGACGACGATTGGGGAGCGGCACGCGTCGTTCGATGGACGAGCCGTGGCGGTGTCGGAACATCACTCCGACTCCGTCGCGACGCGGCGAAGCATCCTCTCGCATGACAACTACTATCACTTGATCACGATTCCCTACGTGATGGCCGCATCCGACCTCGAGCCTGGCTCCCGGTTCCGGCTGCCGCAGTATCTCGTGGGGAGCGACAGGGAAGGGACGTTCTCGGTGGAGATCGTAGGGACGGTGGACGTGGTGGACTCCCGCGGCCACAATCGCGAGGTCTGGCGCGTCGACACCGATCATGGGTACGCCCGCATCGAGTGGTACTTGGACCGCTTCAGAGCCCCGCATCTGCTTGGGTACCGGTGGAGCACGATGGTGGACGAGGAGGTGACTCGGGTCTCGGTGCAGTGGGCGCACCGATGGGCGCCCTTCCAATTCGACGTGTGGAAGGGGGTCATGAATCGAAAGGAGGGTCTGTGACGCCGATGTAGCAAGGACGCGTGTCCACTCTACGAAACCCGTTCGTGGTCGCGCTCACCCTCGGCGCGGCGTCCACCACCGCGCTGGTAGCCCAAATCGTCCCCCCGGCCGAACAGCTCGCGGTTGACCGCCGCTCCCGCTGAGTCTACATTGCCGACATGATGTCTACAAAACAGACAGGTTGAGAATGGGACGCACCAACAATTTTCTGGGTGAGTTCGAGCAGATGGTGCTGCTGGCCATCCTCCAGCTGGAGGCCGGGGCGTTCGGCGCCGCCATCAGCGGCGTGCTCGAAGCGAGGGCCGACCGAAGGGTCTCGAGGGGTGCCCTCTACTCCAGCCTCGATCGCCTGGAACGGAAGGGATACCTACGGTGGGAGTTGGAGGCGGCGACCTCGGCCCGGGCGGGCCAGCCGATGCGCCGCTTCGAGGTCACGCCCGAGGGGCTGTCGGCGTTGCGCGCGTCCCATGAGGCGTGGGTGAACATGACGGATGGTCTGGAAGACGTCCTGAGCCCCCGTGTGCCCTGAGCAAGGTCATGCCGCCTGCCCTGATCCGGACCGTGCTGATGAGGGTGGTCGGCGACGGCCCGGTGGGCCGGAGCATCGTCGGCGATCTGGCAGAGGAGTTCGAGTCGCGGGCGCAGCGGTCGCGGACGAAAGCTCGTTGGTGGTACCGGCGGGAAGCGGCGGGCGTATTGGCCCGATCCGCGATGCGCCGCGTGAGAGGGCAGGGAGCGTGGGAACGACGGCCGGTCAGTGGGCCTGTACATCAAACGGGGGATGGGATGATGGGAGAGTGGATTTCCGAGTTTCGACTGGCCATACGTTCGTTGAGGCGCGCGCCTGGCTTCACGACCGTAACGGTTCTCACGCTGGGCCTGGCCATCGGGTCGAACGCTGCGGTGTTCAGCGTCGTGGACGGCGTGCTGCTGAAGCCACTTCCGTTTCCCGATGCGGACCGGCTGGTCGTGTTCGAGTCCAGCGCGCCCGGGGTGAGCACCCCCCCGGTGTTTCCGGTGTCGCCGGAGTTCGAGGCGCAATACCGGGAGGCTCCGTCCATCGAGGACCTGGGTCTGTACCGCCCGTTCGGTGGCACGCTCCGCCTCGATGACCGGGTGGATCGGATCGCCATGGCGACCGTCTCCGGAACGTTGTTCCCCACGTTGTCAGTTCAACCCGTCCTGGGGCGGCTGGCCACAGAAGAGGAGCTCTTGGCCGCTCCTGCGGACCGACCCGTGCTGCTCAGTCATGCCGTCTGGCAGTCGTACTTCGGCGGCGATCCGGGCGTGCTGGGAAGGGTCGAGGACATCGGCGGGGGTATGCGCACCATCATCGGCGTGATGGGTCCGGATTTCGACTTCCCCACGGGTGACACCGGTGCGTGGATCCCGTTCACGGTGCAGAACCCCCAGGGGTTCACCGGGAACTTCAGTTGGCACCTTGTCGGTCGAATGCGGGACGGCGCCACGGCGGACAAAGTCCTCGCCCAGGTTCGGCCGTTGGCGGACCGCCTCCAGGAAGACTACGCAAGCGCGTCTCGATACGTCGCGTTCCTCCGTGACGGTCGGTACCAACCCGTGGTCACGCCCCTGTTGGAGGACCAGGTGGGAGACCTGCGCGATCCCCTGTGGATCCTCTTAGGCACGGTTGGATTCGTTCTTCTCATCGCGTGTGCGAATGTCGCCAACCTGTTTTTGGTCCGGGCCGAGACCCAGCAGCGCGACATGGCCGTGCGCGCCGCCATGGGCTCCGGTCGAGCGCGACTGATTCGCGGTCGCATGGCGGAGGCGCTGGTGTTGGCTGCCGCGGGGTGCGTTCTGGGCATCGGACTGGCAGGTATCGGCATCCCGTTCCTGGTGGGGGCCGCGCCCGACGGGATCCCGCGCCTCGATCAGGTGGGCCTGAATGCGACGGTGCTGGCGTTCAGCGCAGCCGTTTCCGTGGTGGCGGCGCTTCTGTTCGGTCTGCTGCCCGCGATTCACTTCACGGCCCCGGGTCTGCTGTCCGGCCTGCGCTCAGCAGGTCGGGGAACCGCCCGCGCAGGGCGGCGCGCGCCGTGGCGGGATGCTCTGGTCGTGGTCCAGACCGCCCTGGCCTTGATCCTGTTGGTGGGCTCCGGTCTTCTGGTGCGCAGCTTCGATCGACTGCGGAACATCGATCCGGGCTTCGACGCCGACGGTGTCCTGACCTTCCAGTATGCCCCTCCCGCCAGCACCTACCCCACCGGTGTGGAGGACGCGGCGCTCTATACCCGGTTCGCGGAAGAACTCCTGAGCCTGCCCGGCGTGGCGTCCGTGGGCGGAACCAGCATCCTCCCTCTGGCCGATAGAGCGGCCGGAACCGCCTTCGTATTCGAGGGCGTGCCCGCCAACGGGGGATTGGAGCCCATGCTGCAGTTCTCGTTCGTCACGCCCGGATACTTCGAGACCATGGAAATCGCCGTCGTGGCTGGGCGGGCGTTCGTGTCGGCGGATCACGAAAGCCCCGGGGGTGCTGTGGTGGTGAGTCGGAGCCTCGCGGAGCGATTCTGGCCGGGAGACGATCCGCTTGGAAAGCAGTTGCGACCCGCCGGAGACACCGTCCAGTGGCGTGGTGTGGTGGGGGTCGTCGAGGACGTCCGGATCGAGGACCTCCGTGAGGAACCCCAGCCCATGGTGTACCAGCCGATAATTCCCAGAGAGGGGCTCCAGGCGTTCCGGGCCCTTTCCTCGCCACGGGTCGTAGTCCGTGCGGAGGACCCGATGGCGCTGGTGCCCCTCGTTCGCGAGCGGCTGCGGGCCCTGGACGCCAGCCTTCCGATGTACCGGGTCCAGTCCATGGAACAGGTCATGGCCGACTCGGTACGTCGGCTGTCGTTCACCATGATCGCCCTCAGCGTGGCGGCGGCCATGGCACTGATCTTGGGCGCCGTGGGGTTGTACGGGGTGCTCTCGTACGTGGTGGCGCAGCGGACACAGGAGATCGGCGTGCGCCTGGCCCTGGGCGCAGGGAAGGACCAGGTGCTGCGGATGGTGGTGGGGCAGGGGGCGGGGCTGGTGGCGGCCGGGCTGGTCCTGGGCCTGGTGGGCGCCGGCCTCCTCAGCCGAATCCTCCAGGGCCTGCTGTTCGGCACCGAAGCGCTGGACCCGGTCACGTTCCTAGCCATGGCGGGCGTCATGTTCCTCGTCGGTCTGGGCGCCAGCTTCGTGCCAGCGCGCCGGGCGGCGTCCGTCGACCCGATCCGGTCCATGCGCATGGAGTAGCCGCCCTCGTTTCTTCGTGACCGGTGGGTCCTCGCGGGCGGTCGGGCACGGCCGCCGAGGCGGCGCTGGCGGTGACGGTGGGGGAGAAGGACAGAAAGCCCTTATCATTTGACACCTGACTGATCAGGGGTGAAAGGCCGGGTCTCGCGCGAGGGTTTTCGGCTCAGGTGCGATCCGCCCTTGCTCGTGTATTGGAGTTCCCTCGAAGCCTGGAAGTGGATAGCCGCGGACGGCCCACCTTCGAGCCCGTGCAACGAAAACGGTCGACCTCGGTATCTTGACGTGGGCGCGACAGGGGCGAGCGAGGATGGAGATCAGGACGCCGGATGACGAGTGAGGAAGGGAAAGGGCGAAGGCGCGAGGTCCGGTTCGCTGCGTTTCGTTTCGATCCGGAGACACTCGAGCTCTGGCGCGACGAGGAACCCGTACTCCTCGCCCCGAAACCGGCGCACATCCTCGCGGCCCTGTTGGCCCGGTCGGGGCGCCTGGTATCCCGCCAGGAGCTCTACGCCGTGGGGTGGGCCGCGGGTACCATCTCCGTCGACCTGGCACTCAACGCGACGGTCCGCCAACTCCGCCGGGCGTTGGGGGAGCGAGCGAGCGGGGACGGACTGATCCAGACGCTGCCGGGTCGGGGATATCGCTTCGCTGGAGAGGTCCGCACGGTCGAACCGCCGCCGACCGAGGACCGAGGCGGCGCGTCGGCTAGTGGTCGCCCGGGCCGGACCCGGCTGGCCGGTCGCCGATGGCCCAAGCCGAGCAGGCTGGCCGGGCTGTCGATCGCGTGCGGGCTGGGCTGGTGGTTCGCCCTGGGAACATCCGCTCCGGCCACCGTCATGGTAACTCCGATCCGTGTGCTCGACGATGCCCGGTCGGCCGTCAACAGCACGGCACTCGAGGAGGCCATCCGGAGCGAGATGGCGCGCTCGGGAAGGCGTGGGTTCGCGGTTCTGGCTCGAGGGCCTGGGGTTTCGTCGATCAAGAGCCGCACGTTCACGGTCGAGAGCACCCTCTTCGCCGCCCCAGGAGGTGAGCCCCGCCTCGATGTCCGGGTGGTTCGAAGGGATACCGGCACGATCGTCTGGTCCGGGTGGTTCGATCCATTCTGCCCGTACTTCCCCAACACTGCCGCCCACGTTGCTTCGTACGTCACGCGCGTCCTCGGCCGGGGGACATGACGCGGGCGGGGGTGTGTCCGTATCCGGACATCACGGATCTCGGAGCGGAAGCACCACGCTCGGCGTCGACGTTGAGTCCAGCACCATGCGGCCGACGTCGAGATCCAGATCCCACATCCGTGGATCGGCGTAGTCGCTGAGTGGAAGCGGCTGAGAGGCCCAATCGACGAGCCCCAGAAACTCCCTGAAGTACCGGTACCGCCCGTCGTCACCCATGAGCAGATTGGCTCGCCCGAGAAGGTAGGGCGGGTCGGGGCTGATGAGAAGTCGGGTCGTGCGATGCCTTGGAGCGGTGCGGTCGATCGCGTCCACGGTCAGCCCATTCACCGTGTCCATGCGATTGAACAGGACGTCCGCGACGAGCGTTTCGACCCCGTTGACGAGACGAGTGCTCACGGAGCGGACTTCGTACGCTCCCCGCCAGGGGATTCCTCCGCCGCCGGGGCCGCCGATCATCGCGTAGCCGGGGAGCGTGAAGCGGTCTCCCGGCTCGAGGTCCATGGATGCCAGCACGTAGGGAGCCGTGAGCACGTTGATGGATCCCTCGGGGAGCGTGACGCGATCCGCTGGCATCGGCTCCTCCGATCCACGACTGTCCACTTCGATCCGGGTGAGTTCGCTGCCGTCCACCGATCCGATCAAGGGCCCGGCCGTTCCGGGCATGATTCGCTCGCTCATCGACAGTCGCCCGTCGGTGCGGACCCGATCAAATCCGTTCCAGAGGGCGTTCTGGATTCGCCAGGTCACGACGAGACCCGGCTCCTGCAGGGGCTCGATGACCGCCGGCAGTTGCCCGTCCCAGCCCCCGCTGTGTACGGCTCGGTCCACCTCGAGAAGGACGACGCTGCTGAGTTGGACCTCCTCCTGTCCCGACAGGTCGTACATCACCTGTAGGTACCGGGCGCGGATCGGACGAAACCGGTCCAGGTCGACGTCGAGGTCATCCATGGTCAGGTGACGCCACGGAGTCGGGGTGGCTACATCGAGAACCTGAGACGCCTCCTGCGGAGGGGCGTCGCTCTCGCATGCACCCGCCGTCATGAGCGCGACCAGCAGCGAGATGGCGAGTCGCGATTCTCTGACGCCGGACCATCGCGTGGCGCCTCGGCGTATCCTGCCCGGGGGGGTCCGTTGGTTGGCCCCCCGTTCGTCAGACCCCTGCCGCGTTCTCCTCATCGTCGCCATCGCTCCGTCTGTAGGTTCGGGGTTCGCTCCCGAGGTTCTCTCTGGTCGTCGGGATTGGTTCACGGTGCGGAGGATGGACGGCGCCCCATCGGCCGCCAATGATGGACGTGCGACATCGGTATGATGGCTATGTGAAGTCAGGCGATCAGTTGGCGCCCGTCGGCTGCCGCGTCCCCTCGAGGTTCAGACCTTCCCCCGGACTTCGGAAGCGAAACGACCGGGCCCGGTCCGGACCTACGTCGAACGTCGCCGTCAGGCGGGGATTGGCCTCCAGCGCGAAACGATGTTCGCCCAAGTAGACCAGCCGCTGATTCCTACCCCTACGCCGGAACGCCAGGCCGCCGTCCACCTCCACCACGTCGTAGCGGCCAAGAACGGTCCGGTATGAACCCGTGTAGGTCCGCGCCGCGTCATCGGGTAGTGCCACTTCGACGGGCTCGGGCTGGTCCACCGCATATCCCTCCGGTCGAAAATCCGACGGGACCTCTCCCGAGAGGAACGTGGCCACCATCTCGTCGACGAGGGTCGGCCGGTGCTCCAGAATTTGGTGGAAGGTCTCATACACCCAGACCGTCCGGAGCTCATCGGACGGACCGACCTCGGCCATCTGCTCCTCGTAGCCCCGTCGGGTCGCCTCCGGATCCAATGCCGTGGGACCGATGACCTGGACGTCGAGCAATGGGATTCGCAGGTTCCGAAGGATGGGGTTGAGGTCTACGATCAGATTCTCGCGCCAATATTGGAAGACGGCGGTTCGTCCCGTTCCTATGAACATGCCGTGGTACAGGAGGCGCCGGTCGGGGTCGAGGACGGTCGGCAGATTGAACTGCCGCCAGACCTCTGGGTCGGCATACGTGCGCACGTTGTTCGCGGTCAACTCGTCGGCTGCCGCGGGCCGGGCGGCCGGGTCGTCGGGAAACCAACTCCGATCGCTGGTGATCCCACCGTCGAGATTGATGATACCCCGTACCACGTCGGGACGGGCGGCGGCCAGCTCCAGAGCGATCGTGGAGCCGAATGAGTGACCGACGACAACCACCTCGCGCACCTCCTCCTCATCCAGGAGGCGGGAGAGCTGGCGTACAGCATTGTCGTGCCAGGGCGATCCGTCCGTGTCCAGCGGCAGGCCGGGATCGGGCGTGGCGCCGTACCCCGGCAACGTGACCGAATACATCGTGTAGTGGTCCGCGTTGCGCTCCATGAAGCGGTCGAACGCCCACCACCCGCAGGCCGCACAGGGGATGAGAATCAGAACCTGCTCCCCCTCGCCTCGCCGCTCGATCTGGGGTAGCGGAGCCGCGTCGACCTTAGTCCGCACTTGGGCCGCACCCTCGGAAGGGCCGGCGCCGAGGCCAAAGAGTATCGCCACCTATGTCAGTACTCGCGTCGTCATCATCCCCCAAACTCCTGGTTCATAGAATAGGCGCCGCTCTGGCTTGCCACGATCTGGTGTCGTCGGCCCGTCCTTCCCCGTTATATCGGTAACCGATTATCGGTGACCGAGTATACCGAACGATTGATCCGGATGTCCAGGGTCGGCGTGAGCTCTCAAGCCAGGGGGAATGCGCGTCGGGTCCGAAGGTCGATGTCCGAGGACTTCCGGGATCGATTGTCGTCATGACAATAATTGTGATAACAACTAAACTTCCCAAGATGATTCCGCCAGAGCGGCGTGTGCCGGCGACCGCTCTCGTAACGAGGTAGGCGCAGACGCGCTCTCGCTCATATTCTTCGATCAGGCCTGGTCGGCCGGCAAACCGGGACTACGGGGGGGTGGCGTGATGATTCGAGGATGGAAGAGCAGGACCCGACACGGCCCTCGAACGGTGTGGATCGGACGATTCGCGTTCGACGAGGGAAGCCTCGAGCTCTTCGATGGCAAACGCCCCGTCTCACTGCAGCCGAAGCCGTCCCTCGTGTTGGCCGAGCTCGTCTCGGCCCGGGGAGCCTTGGTCGAGCGGAATCGCCTCTACGACGCCGCGTGGGGCGACACCGTGGTGGAGTTTGATCTCGCCCTGAACCGATGCATTCGCGATATCCGAGCCGCCTTGGGAGACGCCGACGACTGGAATCGCTCCAGATCCTTGAGCATCGGATAGCTCAGGATCTCGTCGCACCCCCCCGCCTGGCCGCAGGACGTGGAGCCCGGGCTGGGGCCGGGGGCGACGAAGTTGACCAGCCGATCGGGGTCCGGGACGGGCAGGGGCTGGAGAAGCATCTGGTCGAACAGTGAGTAGATCGCTGCATTCGCCCCGATCCCGAGGGCCAGTGACAATACGGCGACGCCTGTGACGAACGGCGTCTTGAGCAGTGGGCGGGCGGCCCCCCTGATTCCCCTCATCGCCTCCACCTCCCCTCCGGTTGACGGGACGCGCCTTTCGCGTCCCCCGAGCCCCGACGGCACGGCCCTTCCCTGCGCGTACCGAGTCGGCTGTAGCGCCCGGTTGCCCGGTTGTGAACCGCGACCCGCCGAGCCGACTCGGCGGGGACCTTCAAAGTGCTGAGGCCACGCCCCGGGTCCGCGTGGTCGGGGTGCCCCCACTGCGCAGGTAGAGCCACACGGTCACCAACACCACCGTGGGGATCGTGATGTTGGCGACCACCGGTCCGAAGCCCCAGTTCATGGGCGCGTCGTTCCCGGTGGTCAGGTACTCCTTCACGTGGGTCAACGCCGCGCCGTAGCCGAAGATGGACGGGGTCAACGCGGCCGCGAGCCAGAAGTGGTTGCGGATCCAGGGCGTGAGCAGCCCCACCGTGCCGGTGCCAAGGGCATAGAAGGCCAGTTCCTTTTGGAACGGGCTGCCCGCAGCCCACCCAACCGAAGCCGCCACGGTGTCCGACATGAAGAAGTGCCCCACGAAGCTCCAGATACCGCCGACTCCATAGCCGTAGAACAGGAGATATAGCGACAGCAGTTCGAGGCGTCCCCGACCCTGGCCCTCGCCCGTCAGACGGGCATGGGATAGAGCCAGCAACGGGAGGGATGCCCAGAACGCGATGCCGCCGACCGCCCAGCGGAAGAAGAAGCCTAGCGCGGTTTGTCGGAGCACGAATCGGATCCGCTGGGACAGCGGCTCGGGCAACTTGGCAAGGGGGGCGGGTCCTACCTCGCTCCAGTCGACGGCCGCGCTCCGGAAGGCGAGCAGCAGGCCGAACACACCTAAGGCCCCCGGTACGAGAGTACCGACCAGGTCGCCCGCCCGGGCGTGGACCCCGATAGCGCCCATCAGCCACAGGGCCAACACCATCCCTGCAACCCGGTGAGCCTTCGGGTGGACGAGGAGCAGCCCCACCGCCACCTCGCCCCACCCGACCAGAACGACGAGAGGCTCGCCGATGCCGATTCCGGCAAGCGGCGCGACGGTGGCAGGTATCCCGTTGATCTTTCCGCCGCCGATGAACACGAACAGGAACCCGAGCAGCACCCCGAGCCCGTGCAAGAACGTGCGGGCCGTCACGGGGACGCCCCTTGGAGGAGCGGGCTCGCCGCCAGATCAATGACCTCTTCGCAGAGCGCGACCAATCTTCGCATACGGGAGGCGGGCATGGCGGCTTCGATCCGATCGTGAAGAATGGACAGCTCGGGTCCCACCCGGTCCAGGAGGTCCGCGCCCCGAGGCTCGATCCTATGGAGCACCCGCCGCCGGTCTTCTGAGTCGCGGGCGCGCCGGACCAGGCCGCGCTCCTCCAAGCGGTCGATCAGGCGGGTCACATCGGGAGCGCCGATGGCGATCCGTTGCATGATACTCGTGTGGGAAACCCCGCTCTCTCCGGCTCCTCGCAGGATCCGGAGGATATTGTACTGAACGTGGCTTAGCCCGTGAACCTCCAGGATCTTGGTGACAAGGGCTCCGAGGTCCGCCGCAGCGATACCGAGCGCCAGCATGAGCTCTTCACCTGGGGGGAACGCGCGTCGGGTCCCGAGGCGGTCTGCGAGGACTTCCGGCATAAGACTCTCGTTTTGACGAATATTGTTATAACAAACAAATATCACAGAATGATTCTGTCCAGGGGTCGGCGTCACGGGAGACGTACGGCGTTCCTAGCCTGAGCCCGGGGAGAGGAGCCTCGGCCGGCGGGTTGAGATGAAGTCGGCGAATCGCCTTGTAGCGCTCCGGATGCGCTAGATAAGACGCTGGGTCGCCGTCGACATCGGCCTCGAGCAGGAGTTGCCGATACGTCGGATCGTACGGACTCGGAGGCCGCCCCAGCGACGTGAAGCGAAGCCCCAGCCCGGCGTCCCTGCTGGACGGCGCCGAGCCGCGTTGGCCCTTGTCCCCGGGTCACGGCATCTTACGGGACTGACGCGCGCTGTCTTTTGAGGAAGTTCCCGGATGTCGACGATTGAAAAGGACGTAACGGCCCCCCTGTCTCTCCTCGAGGAGGTGCGCCGACGCGAGCAGGAGCTGGACGAGCTGAAGGCGGGCTTCGCCACCGCTTCGAGGAGGTCGCGAAGTTCCGCGCGGCTCGCCGGATCTGGGCGCGCGGCAGGAAGGAGCGGTACGGCGCGAAGAATCCGGACAGCTGGCGCCTGCGGACGCACGCGCGGACCGCAGGGGTGAGCCTGACGGCTAAGGTTGGGTGTCGGACGGAGAGACAGAAACGGTGTGAGTCCGGACTAGCGGGCTCCTAAGTCTGGAGGTGCCCGTGGCGAAAAACCAAATGGCTCTTGGGCCGGGCACGACTGCTCCATCCTCCGTGCGGATGCGACACGCGCTCCGGCTCGTGGCACTGTATGCACCAATCCCGCGACCTGTGACATTCATCGGAAACGTGGGGTCAGGGAAGTCGACGCTCGCTCGACGGATCCACCGCATCGCTGGTCGGGCGGGTCGTCTGGTTGAGGTGTCGAGCGGAGAGCTCACCGAGACGTTGTTCGCCGATACACTGTTCGGCCATGTCGCGGGAGCGTTCACCGGCGCGACCGGAACTCGAAAGGGGGCGGTCGAACTCGCCGACGGGGGCACGCTTCTGATCGACGATCTCGCGCTCATGCACTTGGCGGCCCAGGCGTCGATTCTCCGTGTCCTCGAGTCGCGCCGTTTCCGGCCGCTGGGTGCCACGGAGGATCGCGAGACATCAGCGCGATTCATATTCGCCTCGACATTAGATCTCGACGAACTCGTATCGACCGGCGCCCTGCTCCCCGACCTCCGGAGTAGGCTCGGAGAGTTCATCGTTGATGTGCCGTCCTTGTTCGAGCGGGTGAACGACATTCTTCCGCTCGCCCACAAAATTGCCAGCGATTTCCTCACCGAAGTCAGGCTCGAAGCGTCTGTGCGGTTCACCGACGGGTGCGCAGATGCGCTGGTAGGCTACGGGTGGCCAGGCAACGTCCGGCAGCTCCAAGGAGTCGTCTGGCGGGCCCTTGTTCATGCGGGGTTGCGGGAGGGGGAGATTGAGGTCAGGGCTTCGCATTTGCCAGATAAAATGCTTGGAGAGACCGAAGCTCCCACACAGGGGTCGAGGAAGCTCTCCGCTGAACTCGTGGCCGCGGTGCTGGCGGAGACGGGCGGCAACCAGTCCGAGGCGGCGCGAAAGCTGGATGTGCACCGGAACACGATCGCGAGGTACCACCGGTCGAGAGCGGGTTGAGTGCACAGAACGTGGTGCACCTGCCCAGTGGCCTGTAGCACATTACGCCGTGGCCTCATAAGGCGGCCACGGACGTAACTCTAAGCAAGACAGCCGCTTAGGCGGTCGCGGCGCCCTAGCGCGCTTTGTGGCCCCGAAGCTGCCTTAGGCCACGCACACCTGGACCCACAGGAGTGCGATGTGCCGATGGAACAACTCACGCCGGATCTCCCGCTGTCGGAGTACTTCTCCGCGGAGTACCTCGAATACTACGGCATCCTACCGCTGTCTCTGAGCGACGGTACGCTCACGCTCGCGGCCGTGGAGCCGCCCGCCCGTGAGGTCTTGATCGACTTGGAGTCCCTGTTCCAGGCCACCACTCGGATAGAACTCGTCGACCGCCCGACCCTCGAGGCCGCGATACGCAGAGCCTACGCAAGCGAGGACTCCGTCGATGCGCTCCTCCGTACGCTGGACACCAGTTTGTCGACCGCGGGGCCGCTGGCTGACGGGCCTATCGACGCGGACGTTCGAGATCTTGCGAATCAGCCGCCGGTCGTCCGCTACGTGAACCTGCTCCTGCGCGAGGCGCACGAGGCCCGAGCCAGCGACGTCCACATCGAGGCCACGAATCGCGGTCTCCGGGTGAGGTACCGCATCGACGGCGTGCTGACGCCGATTCAGGGTCCGCCGCCGACGATCCACAGTGCTGTAATATCGCGGGTAAAGTTGATCGCCGAGCTCGACATCGCGGAGCGGCGGCTGCCGCAGGACGGGCGTACTCGGCTCGTCTTAGAAGACCGAGAACTCGACCTGCGTGTATCCACGATGCCGACGCTGTTCGGTGAGTCTCTTGTGCTCCGCCTGCTGGACCACGGCGGCCGCCCTTCCACGCTTGCTGGTCTCGGCATGGACAGTGAGCTCCGCGACATCTTCTCAGGAATGGCGAAGCGTGCCAACGGCATCATACTGGCGACCGGACCCACCGGGAGCGGTAAGACTTCCACCTTGTACGCTGCGCTCCAACTTCGGGATGGTGAGCGAGAGAAGATCATCACCATCGAGAATCCGGTTGAGTTTCAACTCCCTCACGTGACGCAGGTACCGGTCAACTCGAAGGGGGGCATGACGTTCGCAAGCGGCCTTCGGACGCTTCTTCGCCAAGATCCCGACGTTGTGATGGTGGGGGAAATGCGGGACCCCGAGACCGCCCGCGTGGCAGTGCAGGCCGCCCTGACGGGTCACCTCGTCCTGTCAACCGTGCACACCAACAGTGCCGCGAGCGCCATCGTCCGCCTAATCGATCTTGGGATCGAGCCGTATCTGGTTGCGGGCACACTCCAAGGTGTGTTGGCGCAGCGCCTCGTGCGGACGGTCTGCACACACTGTGCAAAGCCGACCACGCAGTCGGCGGCCCAGCCAGCCGATGCGGCGTTCGCCGGCCCGAGCGCGGGTGAGGGCTGCGCATTGTGTCGTCAGAGCGGGTATCTAGGGCGCGTTGGAATTTTTGAACTGCTCGATATGGATGAGGAATTAAGGAGCGCCGTGCATCGCTCTCCCGATACTTCCTCACTTCACAGGATGGCCGTCGCGCAGGGAATGACGCCCTTGGTGGAGGCGGGACGGGCGAAGGTCAGAGACGGGCTCACCACGTCGGAGGAAGTGGCGCGTGTTGTTCATGACTGAGCGCCCCACTCGCGGTGGCTTCACACTCATTGAGATTCTCGTGGTTATCGCGGTGCGGTAGGTGTCAAGGTAGTTGTCGCATGAGTTGATCATGCAGCCTCACCTCTTTTGGCGAGTTGGGTCCGTTGGTGCTCGGGGTTGAGGCGGACCTCGCCGACCGGGGTCCAGTCCCTCAGGGACCCGGCCCAGCGCTCG
>JAJCZZ010000093.1 GCA_029262115.1 Gemmatimonadota bacterium
TGGCGCGCGCCGGTCGCTACGACGAGATGGTCGAGCACAATCTGATGGACTGCATGGTGTGTGGCTCGTGCTCGTACGTATGCCCGTCCAACATCCCGCTGTCGCAACTCTTTGCCCTGAGCAAGGGACAGCTCCGGCGGCGCGCGCACATCGCGGCCGCGGCGCCCGCGCCCAAGCCCGAGGCGGACGCGGACGCGGGAGACCATGGAGCTCAGGTGGCGGGCGCCCCCGCTCCGGCCGGGGTCGCCCCATGAGCGCCGCAGTGCAAGAGTCCGCGGGCGGCGTCATGGTCGCCCTCGGAACGGAGCGATGAGCGCCGGTGCGCGGGGCGCCGGACGCGGCGGCGGGGCCCCCAAGGCGCCCGCTCGCTGGTCCGCTGCCTCGCGCGCAGGCCGTCTCGAACTGACCGCATCGCCGCACATCAAGGGACCGGACTCCACGCCGAGGATCATGTGGACGGTCGTGGCGAGTCTGGCTCCGGTGGTCGTGGCCGCCACCTGGTGGTTCGGCGTAAGCGCACTGATCCTGCTGGCGGGCGCGACCCTCGGGGCCGTAGCCACGGAGCGCTGGTTCGGCCCGGGCGGCACCCTCCGCGACGGCTCCGCCGCCATCACCGGACTGCTTCTGGGCCTGACGCTCCCGGCGAGTGTCCCACTGTGGGTTGCCGTCATCGGTGGCGCCTTCTCCATCGCCTTCGGCAAGCTGATCTTCGGCGGTTTGGGACAGAACGTGTTCAACCCTGCACTCCTCGGGCGGGCGTTCCTGCAGGCGGCGTTTCCGACCGTCATGACCACCTGGCCGACCCGCCCGGAGACCTGGGGTACCCTCGCAGGCGACACATTCGCGCTGCCCTTCATGTCGGGGGATGCCGTGGCGGCGCTCACCGGTGCCACGCCCCTCGGACTCATGAAGTTCGAGTCGGTGGGCACCGAGGTGGCCCGCCTCGCGGTCGGTGCCACCGGAGGCTCCCTGGGCGAGACCGCCGCGATCGCCATCCTGGCCGGGGGCGCGTGGCTCGCGGCGAAGCGGTACCTCGACTGGCGCATTCCTGTCTCGATCCTGGCCACCGTTGCTGTGCTCTCTCAGGTCGTCCGCTGGATCGATCCGTCGAGCCCCGGCCCGCTCTTCATGCTCTTCAGCGGCGGACTCATGCTCGGGGCGGTCTACATGGCCACCGACATGGTCACCTCGCCCACGACGCCCACGGGCGCCTGGATCTACGGGGTGGGCATCGGCGCGCTCGTCGTGCTGATCCGCCTGTGGGGCGGCCTGCCCGAGGGGGTCATGTACGCCATCCTTCTCATGAACGCGATGGTCCCGTTCATCGAGCGCGCCACGAAGCCGCGCGTGTTCGGAACCGGTGCGCCCGTGGAGGCGACGTCGTGAGGGCGGGGGAGGGGACCGCCGCCGAATCGCGCCCCGCCGGACGTGGCCCTCCCCTCCCGGTGCAGGTGGAACCGTCCTCCGTCCGCCTGGTGAGCACCCTCGCCACGGCGGGCGCCGTGGCCGGTCTGGCCATCGTGCTGGTGTTCCAATGGGCCAACCCGCGCATCGAGGCGCACCAGGCCCGTGTGCTGACGGCCGCGATCACGGAGGTGCTCGGGGGGCCCGACCGATACGAGACCCTCTTCGTGGAGGGCGGGGGCCTCACGTTCACACCCGTCGCGGACACGGCAGGCCTCGATCGGGTCTGGGTGGGCTACGACCGAGCGGGGCGCGCCGTGGGCATCGCGGCGGCCGCCGGCGAACCCGGCTTCCAGGACGTCATCCGCCTCATCTTCGGCTACGACCCATCGAGCGGCCGCGTGCTGGGAATGAAGGTCCTCGAGAGCAAAGAGACGCCGGGTCTGGGAGACAAGATCGAAAAGGACTCCATGTTCGTTCGTGAGTTCGAGGGGGTGTCCACGCCGTTGCTCGGCGTGAAATCCGCACGAGCGACCGGTGACGATGCCGAGGTGGTCATGATCACCGGGGCCACGATCTCGTCGCGCGCTGTGGTCGACATCATCAACCACCGCCTGGAGGCGATCGGCGCTTCGATGGGGGCCTTCTGGCGGGGAGAGGTCGCGCGAGCGGAAGCGCGGGAAGCTGCGCGGTCCGGGGGGGCGCCATGAGCCCGACGCCCACCACCGGTGTCCAGGTGCTTTCCAGGGGCGTGTGGAGAGAGAATCCGGTCTTCGTGCAGCTTCTCGGTCTGTGTCCCGCTCTGGCCGTGACGAACACCGTAGCGAACAGCCTGGCCATGGGGCTGGCCACATTCTTCGTCCTGCTCGGCTCCAGCGTCCTGGTGTCCGTGGCAAAGGACTGGATCCCCAAGCAGGTGCGCATCAGCGCCTATATCCTCGTGATCGCCACGTTCGTCACGATTGCCGACCTCGTGCTCGCCGCCGTGGTGCCCGACATCCACAAGGCGCTGGGCGCCTTCATTGCGCTGATCGTGGTCAACTGCATGATCCTGGGCCGGCAGGAGGCGTTCGCTTCGAAGAACCCCGTAGGACGTGCTGTCCTCGATGCCGTGGGAACCGGCGCGGGCTTCATCGTGGCGCTCGTGGCCATCGGAGGCTTCCGGGAGGTGCTCGGCTACGGATCCTTCTTGGGCGTGCCGCTACTCGGCCCGGCCTTCGAACCATGGGTCGTCATGATCCTCCCCGCCGGCGGCTTCTTCACGCTGGGGTTCATCCTGCTGGGCTTCGGGTGGTGGGAAGCCCGCCGGGCCAACTCGGTCCGGCCCCGCCGATGGATGAACGAAGCCACGGTCACCGTGGAGGCACCGAGATGACCGACCTCTTGTGGATCCTGGTGTCGGCCATGTTGGTGAACAACTTCACCCTGGTCCTCTTCCTGGGCCTGTGTCCGTTCCTCGGCGTATCCGCTCGTGTGTCCACTGCGCTCCGCATGGGCCTCGCGAACATCTTCGTGCTGACGATCACGAGCGTCACGGCGTCGTTCCTCAACGCATTCATCCTGCCGTTCGCGCCGTATCTGCGTCTCATCTCTTTCATCGTGGTCATCGCCTCGCTGGTGCAGATCACGGAGATGGCCATCAAGAAGCTCAGCCCGACGCTCTTCCGGGAACTGGGCATCTTCCTGCCGCTCATCACCACCAATTGCGCGATCCTCGGCCTCGCGATCTTCCAGACCAACCGTGGCTACGGCTTCGTGGAGGGCCTCTTCTTCGCTCTGGGCGCCGGCCTCGGCCTGACGTTGGCGCTGGTGCTGATGGCGTCCATCCGCGAGACCACCGAGCTGGCGGACGTGCCGTCCATGGCCCGGGGGATGGGTCTCGTGTTGATCCTCGCGGGTAGCTTGTCGCTGGCCTTCATGGGCTTCGCCGGGCTGTTCACCGTATGAACATGTCCACGGGTTATCCGCGTCGGACGGACGGACGACCGTGACGGCCGTGGTGGGCGGTATCGTGCTTATGGCCCTCCTCTTCGTGGTCTTCGGCGGGCTCGCGCTGGCCGACGGGAGGAAGGGGTGCCACGGCGATTGCGGGGCCTGCACGAGCGGCGATTGCGACTTCGAAGTCAACCGGAGCGAGCCATGACGATGCACGAGAGGCAGCCATGACGATCCACGAGAGGCAGCCATGACGATGCACGAGAGGCAGCCATGACGATCCACGAGAACCGGCCGCCCGATCGGCGGACCTTCCTTACCCTGGGGGTGGGCGCCCTCGCCGTGGCCACGCTGCCCCGGGCGCTCCGGTCACCGACCCGGTTGGTGCGGCGCCGCATCCCTGTGATGGGCACCGTGGCCGAGGTGGCCGTCCGTCACCACGACGGCGCATGGGCGCAGCGGGCCATCGACGCCGCGATCGCCGAGCTCCGGCGCGTGGAGACCACGATGACGCGTTTTCGCGCCGACTCGGACGTGGGACGTTTGAACGCGGCGCCCGGCACGCGCGTCGCGATCGGCCAGGACACCGCGTACGTGCTCGAGGCCGCGTTGCGATGGCAAGCGGCAGCGCCGCACCGATTCGATCCATGTCTCGGCCCGCCTATGGAGAGCGTGCCCGGCGCCTCCGGACCGACCAATGCACCGGGCCCGGCGCCGTCGTGGGGGGCTCTCGTCCTTGAGGTCGACACCGGCGGCTCGGTCCCGTGGGCATGCCTCCACTCGGCGGGTCGGACCGTCGATCTCGGCGGTATCGGGAAGGGCTACGCCGTCGATCTGGCCATGCGGGCACTCCTGGAACACGGGGTCGCGCACGCCCTCGCCAACGCCGGCGGCGACCTGGCCGCGACCGGTGTGGACGCCACCGGAGGGCCGTGGCGGGTCGGGGTGCGCGACCCGGACGACCCCGGGGCGGTCATTCACACCCTCGAGCTGGCCGACGCCGCGCTCGCCACCTCCGGCCTCTACTTCCAGGGGCCGCACCTGCTCGACCCACACACGGGGGCACCCGTCGCCACCGCCCGCCGCTCGCTGACGGTCGAGGCCGCCACGTGCCTGGACGCCGACGCGGCGGCCACCGCGGTCTATGCCGCCGCCGACGACGAGGGCCCCGATCTCCTCGCGCACGCCGATACGGGCGCCCGTATCGTCCACTCGATTCAAGGAGGGAAACCATGGACGTCCGCGTAGTACACTGTCCCGCTTGCGAACGCGCCGTCCGCGTGGCGGTGCCCAAAGACATCATCCAGTGGCCGCCGCGGGGCGATGCCGCGGCGGACGCGGTGTGCTTCGAACACGGGGCGACCTGTACGGGCGAACTGTGCCCGATCTTCGATGTGCCGCCCGAGCGGATGCGCGTGAATCTGGAATCGTTCCAACAAATGACGTCCGGAATCCTGGAGGAGGAGGTCCAATGAGGATCGAGAAGGTGTACTGTGCCGGGTGTGGCCACACCGTCCGGATGGCCGTCACGGAGGGTCCCCATCACGGGCAATCCTCGTTGCCCGACGGAGTGCAGCTCGTCTGTCTGGACTACCGGGAGGGGTGCTCCGGGGGGCGCTGCCCCAACACCGGCTCGCCCGGGGTGGTGATGGCGGTCCGCCTGGCCAAGAGCCATCTGAACGACGACGCGTTCGAGACGGTCCACGGCCGGTGCGATGCGTGCGGCGGGGTCTCCGACCTGGAGATCCTGAGCGAGGATTACGCCCACTGCACACTGTGCGGGTCGACCCTTCAGTGGGTCATGATGAAGCTCGATGACGGTGAGGCGATCATCCTCACCAGTTGAGGGGGGCAGGGGATCCGGGCATCGCATCGGTTCGCGGCAGGGGATCCGGGCCCCGCTTCGGTCCTCGCCGGATTCCCGTAGCCACCCGGGTCCTGTCGCTCCACCGAGACAACCGCCCTCGACCTCACCCGCGTCCTA
The DNA here is from genome assembly GCA_029262115.1 of Gemmatimonadota bacterium. GTDB lineage: Bacteria > Gemmatimonadota > Gemmatimonadetes > Longimicrobiales > Gaopeijiaceae > JAJCZZ01. The sequence goes on from JAJCZZ010000093.1 coordinate 5,324, forward strand.
TCCTCCGAGCGCCAACACACCGGCGCCTGACGAGATTCACTACGGCGCCGCTCTGGCGCCACGGAGGAGACGACCTATGAAGACCCGGATCCCGGGCATCCAACGGACCCCGGTCCTGTTGACCAGCGCCCTCGCGGTAACACTCGCCCTCACGCTCCCTCCGGCACCAGTCTCCGCGCAGCTCTGGTCCGACACGTCGGACTGCCACTGTGTGGACACCGACGGCGACCCGATCGAGAACTGCCGTTGCTTGAGGGTGCCGGATCGCCGTACGGACGTGTGGCCGTTCACGATCTGGTCGGAGCGGTCCTCCGCCCGCCTCGGGGTGAGCGTACGGACGGACCAGTCGTCCGAGCACGACGGAATCGGCGCGCATGTTACGGACGTGGATGAGGACAGCCCCGCGTATGGGGCTGGCATCCGCCGCGGTGACGTTCTGGTGCGGGTAGATGGGAGGAGCCTGATGGAGTCGCTCGACGCAGAGACCGAGGACGACTTCGACCTGGACCGATCCATACCGGTTCAGCGGCTTCTGGCCATCATTCGCAGCATCGAGCCGGGGGACGAGGTGGACGTGGAGTACCGCCGGGGCGGGGAACTCCGAGCCGCGACGGTCGTGGCCGAAGACCTCGGGTTCGCAGGAAGACTCACGTGGGCGGACCGAGAGGGGATGGAGCGTCTATCCAGCAGAATGCGAGACCTCCAGTCGCGGAGCGGCGCCTTCGGGATGGTGGCGCCCGACCACGACTTCGTGACGCCTGGCGCCGATCGGCTCTTCCGGCTCGACCGGAGTGACCGCGGCTTCTCACGTTGCCCGAGTCACGACGTCGAGGAGGAGGGAAGCCGTCGCCGCGCGAACGTCCGGGTATTCGTCCTCGGAGCCGCATGCCCGGGGGGCCTGGAACTGGTCGAACTGAATCCGGGCCTGGCCGGCTACTTCGGCACGGACGGCGGGGTGCTCGTGGCCGATGTGCATCCGGAGTCGCCCATCGCCCTGGAACCGGGTGACGTGATCCTCGCCGTCGACGACCGCGCCGTGAACGACGTCGACCAGTTGCGGCGCATCCTGGGCTCGTATGCCCCGGACGAGGCGATCCGCTTCCGCATCATGCGGCGCGACCGCGAAATCACCGTGCAGGGCCGGCTCGAGCAGGAGAGGTAGCCCCAAGGTGGCGCCGTGGCTGACGGCCGCGGCGCCACTCCGCCGGATCTACAGCGGCCAGTCCCGCAGCATGCGTTCGGTCTCTTCCATGTGGCCGCTCTCGTCGGCTACTATGTCTTCGAGCTGTACGGCCAGACCCTTGTCGCCGAACTCGTCGGCCTGGCGGGCCCGCTCGGTGTAGTCGGCCACGGCCTGCTTCTCCGCCTTGAGGATGGCCTGGAGCATCTCGCGGTTGCTCCCCGCCCCTTCGACCGGTCGAGCTTCGGTCTCCGGCTCTCCGCCCAGCGCTACGACCTTATTGGCCAGGAATTGGGCGTGTCCCTGCTCGTCCGCCACCTCCGCCAGGAAAAAAGCCGCCAATTGCGGCCGGTACGGGCCTGTGGCCTTGGCCGCGTAGGTGATGTACTGGGCGATGGCGGACAGCTCGCCCGCCAGATCCTCGTTGAGTGCGTCGATCAGTGCTTGCTTGTCCACGTACGGTACCCTCGTTCCGTGTTCTGTTCAGGTTCGCTCGTGCGCTTGATACCCCCCGGCTGGGCCGGGGTTGCGGGATGAAGGCGGGGGTTTACGGGATGCGGCCGACACGACTCGCAGCCTAAACGCAGGGTCGGCGAGGCGCGCGCGCAACGGGAACCGGCGGCACGCCGAGGTCGGCGCCGTTGCTGGGTGCGGAGCGGCGCGGCCAGGCGGAACCGCCTCACTCCGCCGACCGGGCGGGGGGTGGTAGGGGAGCCGCGGCGCTATGAGGAACGCCTCACTCCGCCGACCGGGCGGGGGGTGGTAGGGGAGCGGCGGCGCGATCGCGATGAGGAATCGCTGCACTCAGCCGACCAGACGGATGGGTGGTCGGGGAGCGGCGGCACACTGAGATGGGCGCTCCTGAAAACAGGATCAGGATCCCTCGGGGATTCGTCCTGACGCCCCGGGACTTTCGATCTCAACCCGGTACTTGGACCCGTGCTCACCGCTCCCCTGGCACACTATTGATGTTGGTACTTGCCGCCGTCAAGGACTTTCTCGAAAGGCCGGTGGTGGCGACCAATCCGTCGGGCGGCTCGAGTGCCACCGTACCGGCGATAATTCCGGTCAGGCGTGATGTGGTCGTAGGGCTACGGCCCGAGTGCCACCGTACCGGCGATAATTCCGGTCAGGCGTGATGTGGTCAGGGATGAACCCCAATCATCACCCGGAACGCGGTCGGGCCCGCACGGTCCCGGCGCCGACGGGTCCGACCAACGCTTCTTGGGCGCGGATCGTGCTAGAGGGTCCGATCGCAAACTGGACGGACGGTGGGGGATGTGAGGAGGGCGACCCGAGTGCATGTGAGACTGATGAAGCGTCACCGTACGCCCCGCCCTCAGTGCCGCAAGCGGAGTGCGACTTGCTGAACCAAGTCGAGAGGGGTCTTTGTTGGGCAAACGCGTCGGAGTGCCTCAAGTACATCTCGCACTCCGCCCTCGCCAGTCAGGCGGCGAAGCTGACGGGCCTGCAGGACGATCCTGGTGGGAATTTGGAGCAAGACGCCTGGCGACACGCCTTCTGGAGCTTCGTCCTGACCAACGACCTCGGAGCTGCCAGGGCCTTCGTTTGGATGGAAGGGCACGAAGCCAGTAGCACAAGCGATGGATCGACCTGTATGGACATGTACAACAACTCGCTTGGGCCAGGTCTCGCAGCGGGAGGTTGGCCAGCCTCCGATCCGTGGGGCGCAGCCTGGTCGTTGTATAATCAGCAACTGTTGCAACTCGCGCCTGGCTGCTCATAGTGGGCAGTCTCTGAATCCCATGGCCGGTGATCCCGCCAGTGGGTCTTCATCGGGGAAGGGGGGGGTGGATGGCACGTGGCTTAGGGAGGGCAACAAAGGTAATCGTTGGCACTGTGATCGTCGTGTACTGCGAACGCCTTCGGAAATGCCATCCGTCAGTCAGCAGATCGAGCGTATCGTCTGGTCTGGAAAGGACCCGGTAGACTTGAGCGGCATTGGGCCGGGCGAGTGGAGTTCGCTTTGCGTCATCCCCTCCTACAGCGGATGGATCAGAACACAGATCACCCTGCGAGCGTGGTGGCCGACTGTGCCGATCGATCGGCACGAAGCGTTTGTTTTGCTTGTATGGAAACGAGGGCTAGGCATTCTGGGATACACACGTCACCCCTTGGACCGAGGCCAGTTCATTGGTGACGGCCCCTTCTGCGTAGATCGAGAACAGGCGAAATTTGGGCTTGAGCGGCGCGCATCGGATTCGTGGATCGTTCTATCACCGCCGGTCAACGCGGCGCCTTGAGACGGTCCTGGGTCCGTGACCGTCCCGCCGACTTCTAGAAGTCGGCGGGTTGCGGCGCGGATGCAACCGTACGGGCAATAATTCCAGTCAGGCGTGATGGAGTCGTCGCTGCCGCGGCCCGCTGACAGCGCAGCCGCACCACGTCGCGTCGTACGCGCACATCGACGTCTCCCACAGGCGCCCGGCCGGGTTGCCGGCGGCGGCGGAACGCTCTCGGGTCGGACATCACCCCGCCTGGACCAAGCCGCTCGAGCAGGAGCGCCGCTGCCCGATGCACCATCCGACCGGGCGCTTCGAGGCGGACGCGCTCCACATCGCGATCGCCACGGCCTGGCGGTCGACCTCCTGGTGAGTTGGAATTTCAAGCACATCGTCCGGCACGATAAGATCCGCATGTTCAACGCGGTCAATCGTGAATCTGGGTACAAACAGATCGAGATCTACTCGCCTCGAGAGGTGACGCTACCTGACCAAGGGTGAGATCCGGGCGGTCGAAATGGTCCGTCGCGTCCGTGACGAGCTGCGGGCCGAGAGATGCCCAGCGACGCACTCACGAAGTCCTGGGCGTCATCACTTCTATAATCCACCCCACCCGAATGGCCCCACACCTCACGCCGCGGTTACCTTTTGCGGCTCCACCACATACGGGAAGCGGCCTCCTCGGTTCGGCTTCCTCCCCCTGAACACGCCGAGCCTGCGGGTGATCCGCTCCCTACTTGTCGCCAACCGTGGCGAGATTGCCGTTCGCATCATCCGGGCGGCCCGCGAACTGGGCATCCGGACGGTCGCGGTCTACTCCGAACCCGACCGCATGGCGCCCCACGTTCAGGAGGCCGACGCGGCCGTCCTGCTCGGGCCCGCGCCCTCTTCGGAGAGCTACCTCCGGGTCGACCGGATCCTGGAGGCGGCCCGCTCCATGGACGTCGAGGCCGTCCACCCCGGCTACGGCTTCCTGGCCGAACGCGCGCACTTCGCAAAGGCCGTGTCCGACGCGGGGCTGATCTTCGTGGGCCCTGATGCCGGCACGATCGACGCCATGGGCGACAAGACCGCCGCCCGCCGGCGTATGAAGGACGCGGGCGTGCCGATCGTGCCGGGTCTGGTCGACGCGGTGAGGGACTCGGCGGAGGCAGCCGCCGCCGCGGAGGAGATCGGCTACCCCGTTCTGCTCAAAGCCGCGGCGGGTGGGGGAGGCAAGGGAATGCGCGTGGTCGAGGACGCGGCCGCGCTGCCCCGGGCGTTCGACGCGGCGCAGCGTGAGGCGTTGGCCGCATTCGGCGACGACTCGGTGTACCTCGAACGCTATCTCGACGGCCCGCGTCACATCGAAATCCAACTGCTCGGCGACAGCCACAGCAACGTGGTCCACCTGGGTGAGCGCGAATGCTCCATCCAGCGTCGCCATCAGAAGCTGGTGGAGGAGGCACCGTCTCCGGTTCTCACCCCGGAGCTTCGCAAGGCGATGGGCGAGGCGGCGGTCCGTGCGGCCAAGGCGGTCGACTACGTGGGCGCGGGCACCGCGGAGTTCCTCTACCAGGACGGCGACTTCTTCTTCCTGGAGATGAACACGCGCATCCAGGTCGAGCACCCGGTCACCGAGCTGATCACGGGCGTCGATCTGGTGGCGTGGCAACTCCGCGTCGCATCGGGCGAGCGCCTCCCTTGGTCGCAGGAGCAGATCACCCTGACAGGTCATGCCATCGAGTGCCGCATCACGTCGGAGGACCCCGACCAGGGCTTCCTCCCGTCCACCGGCGTCATCACCCATCTGGAGATCCCGGCCGGTCCGGGCGTCCGGTGGGACGGGGGCGTCCAGGAAGGCTACGAGGTCAGCCTGCACTACGACCCGCTCCTGGCCAAGCTCATCGTGTACGCTCCGACCCGTATCGAGGCCATCGACCGGATGGCGCGGGCCCTCGACGAGTTGGTGGTGGTCGGCGTCGAAACGAGCGCCACGTTCCACAAACGGGTGATGGCCGAAAAGGACTTCAGGGACGGGCAGCTCACCATCCGCTATGTGGAGGAACACCCCGACCTTCTGGAGCCCGCGGTCGACGAGGAGGCGCTCGCGGCCGCGGCGGTGACGGCGGCCCTCCTGGAGGACCGCCACCGACGCGCCCGCCAGGCCCCGCGCATCGGCACGACCGGCCACGGGATGAGCGCGTGGCGCCGCGGCGCGCGACCGGGAGCGTGGTCATGAGCGTGTTGCACCGCTGCGCCCGGCCGGGAGCATGGTCATGATCGAGCCGACCGCTCCCACCGAGCACGTGACCGTTCGCGCCCTGTCGTCGAGCGGCGCGGGCGTGGCCGACCTTCCCGACGGTCGGGTAGTCTTCGTCCACAACACGGCACCCGGCGACGAGGCCGACGTTCAGGTCGAGAAGAGCCGGCCCCGCTGGGCAACGGCGACCCTCACGCGCCTCACGACCGCCGCCCCCCAACGGGTGGAGCCGCCCTGTCCGCTGTTCGAGACGTGCGGCGGGTGCACCCTTCAGCACATCGCCTATGACGATCAACTCGCCTGGAAGGGCCGCTTCGTCTCCGACGCGCTCGCCCGCATCGGCGATGTGGACACAGCCACCCCCGACGTGGTGCCGTCGCCCCTCCCGTTTTTCTACCGGAACAGGATCACGTTGACGCTCCGGCGACTCCGGAACGGCCGTGTGGTGGCGGGCTTCCACGCCCTCGGGCGTGCCGGGCACATCGTCGACATGGTGTACGAGTGCCGCCTCCCGGAGCGGCCGATCATCGCCGTGTGGAAGAAGCTCCGGGAAGCCTGGGAGCCGGGCGCCCGGCTGCTACCCCCTGGCGGGCGGCTCCGCCTCCAACTCCGCGCCGAGTCCGACGGCGTGGTTCTGCTTGTCGAAGGCGGACGGGAGGGGTGGGACGGGCGGCCTCTTCTCGACGCGGTCGAGGGCCTCACCGCCATCTGGCAGTCCACCGGCACGGGCACGCCGCCGGTTCTGGTGTCGGGAACCGACTCGGGATCTCCCAGGGCCTTCCGCCAGGTCAACGACTCGGCCGCCGCGCTGCTCCGGGCGCACGTCCTCGACGTTGTCGGACAGCCCACCCGCGCAATCGACGCCTACTGTGGCACGGGCGACTATGGACGTGCTCTGGCCGCGGCCGGCGCGGCTGTCGTCGGCATCGAGTTGGACGCGACGGCGTGCGAGTTGGCCCGTGCGGAGTCGCCGCCCGGGCTGGACATCGTACAGGGTTCGGTCGAGGACCACTTGGCGTCCGCCCTCCCCGCAGATCTGGTTCTTCTCAACCCGCCGCGCACGGGGGTGGACCAGGGCGTCGTGGGCGCGCTTCTGGCGCGGCCCGCCGCCACAGTGGTCTACGTCAGTTGCGACCCGGCCACGCTTGCCCGGGACCTGGGTCGGCTTGCCGGCGCGTACCGACTGGACGACCTCGCGGCCTTCGACCTGTTTCCGCAGACGGCGCACGTCGAAAGCGTTGCGGTTCTGCGCGCGGTAGGCGGCGAGGTGGAGGCGAACGGTGGGATCGCGGTGGACGGTGAGGTGGAGGCGAACGGCAGGGTCGCGGCAGACGGTACGACGGCGTTGGAAGATGGAGTCGACGCCACCGGTGCGGTGGACCCGGACGGAGCTGTCGAGCTGAGCAGCGAGAAGGAGGAAGCGTCGTGAAGTACTTCGTGACCCTCCGCGATCGTGAGTTCGAGGTCGACGTTACAGCCGACGGTGTCCGGGTCGATGGGTCGCCCGTCCATGCCGACCTCGCTACTCTGGCCGGCACCGCCGTCCACCACCTCCTCCTCGACGGTGTGTCGCACCGTGTGGTCTCCACTCGGCAGGCCTCGGGTCACTGGGACCTCCACCTGGCCGGCGGACTGCTCCGTGCGGAAGCGGTGGACGAACGGACGCGCGCCATCCGGGAGATCACGAACTACAGCGCCGGGCCTGCGGGACCCACTCCGATCACCGCACCGATGCCTGGGCTCGTGGTGAAAGTCGAGGTCGCGCCCGGTGACGCGGTGGAAGCGGGCCAGGGCGTCGTCATCGTCGAGGCCATGAAGATGGAGAACGAACTGAAGGCCAAAGCGGCCGCAATTGTGGCGGCGGTACATGTATCCCCGGGGGATACCGTGGAGAAGGACCAGGTGCTGATCGACTTCGAATCGCCCGAGGCTGCGAACGTCACGGGCGACCGGGACGCGGAGAGCGGAGAATAGCGCGCATATGAGCGGCACGACGAAGGCGGATACGCCGGGGGCGGAGAGCACGCCCAAAGCCGGTGCGACAGGCAGCGGCAATCCGAAAGCCGTTTTGACCGACCGGGGCATCCCCGACGCCGTCACCACCGACAGCGGCATCCCCGTGAACCGCGTGTACGAAGAGGATCCGACCCGCGATCCGGGCGCCGATCTCGGTGAGCCGGGGGAGTTTCCATACACCCGCGGCGTTTACGGGGACATGTACCGCGGACGCGTCTGGACCATGCGCCAGTACGCCGGATTCGGGACCGCCGAGGAGACCAATACCCGTTTCCGCTACCTGCTCGACCGCGGGCAGACGGGGCTGAGCGTGGCGTTCGATCTGCCCACGCAGATGGGATACGACTCCGACGCGTCCATGGCCGCCGGGGAAGTCGGCAGGGTGGGGGTGGCCATCGACTCTCTGGACGATATGCGGACCCTCTTCGACGGCATCCGGCTGGATCAGGTGTCGACGTCGATGACCATCAACAGCACGGCGGGCATCCTGCTGGCGCTGTACGTGGCGCTCGGCGACGAGCAGGGCGTGGCGCGCGCGGAGCTGTCGGGCACGATCCAGAACGACGTGCTGAAGGAGTACATCGCCCGGGGCACGTACATCTATCCGGTGGAGCATTCGCTGCGGCTCATCTCCGATATCCTCGCGTTCTGCGCGGCGGAGGTGCCGAAGTGGAATACGATCTCCATCTCGGGATACCACATCCGGGAGGCCGGCTCCACCGCGCCCCAGGAGGTGGCCTTCACCTTCGCCAACGGGCTGGAATACGTCGATCAGGCCCTCGCGCAGGGGATCGAGTTCGAAGCGTTCGCGCCGCGCCTCTCCTTTTTCTTCGCCGCGCACAACGACTTCCTGGAAGAAGTGGCGAAGTTCCGTGCCGCGCGCCGGCTGTGGGCGCGCTTGATGCGGGAACGGTACGGCGCGTCCGACCGGAGCGCACGCCTCCGGTTTCACACGCAGACGGGGGGCTCGACGCTCACGGCCCAGCAGCCGCTGAACAACGTGGTGCGCGTGACGATTCAGGCGCTCGCCGCGGTGCTCGGCGGCACGCAGTCGCTTCACACCAACGGATACGACGAGGCCCTCGCGCTCCCGACCGAGGAGTCCGCAACCCTGGCCCTGCGCACGCAGCAGGTCATCGCGTCCGAGTCGGGCGTCACCCGGACCGCCGATCCGCTCGGCGGATCGTACTTCGTGGAGGCGCTGACCGACCAGATCGAGAATCAGGCGCGCGAGTACCTCGCCCGGATCGAGGAGATGGGCGGTGCGGCCGCGGCCATCGAATACATGCAGGAGGAGATCCACCGGGCCGCCTACCAGGTGCAGATGGACATCGAGGCGGGTCGCCGGCCGGTGGTGGGGTTGAACGTGCACGCGGAGGAGGAGCACCGGGGACCGCGCCCGCAGCCCGACTACTCCGCGCTGGAGGCGGGCCAGCAGGCGTCGCTCGCCGGGGTGAAACAGGCGCGGGACGCGGAGGGGGCACGCGCGGCCCTCGGGCGGGTGAGGGCGGCCGCCCAGGGAACCGACAACCTCATGCCCCCCATGATCGAGGCCGTGAAGGCCTCCGTCACGCTCGGTGAAATCAGCGACGCGCTACGCGAGGCGTGGGGCACCTACGACGGATAGGTCGGGACGCTCGGCCCGGCTAGGCGATTCTGCCCGCGACCGTTAGCTTTTCAGGCTGTCGCGCCTACCTCATCCCGATCACTCCACGCTCATGCCGACATACGAATATCGGTGCTCACAGGGGCACCAGTTCGATGTGTTTCAACGCATGTCTGACGAACCTGTAGCCGTGTGCCCCGAATGCGGCGACCCGGCGACCCGCCACATCTCCGGGGGCGCGGGATTCCTGTTCAAAGGAGAGGGGTTCTACATCACCGATTACCGGAGCGACGACTACAAGAAGAAGGCGTCGTCGGAAAAGGGGGAATCCGCTCCGGCAGAATCGGGAGGGTCGGGCTCCAACGGGAAGGGTGAAGCAGCAGGGGGATCGTCCGGCTCGAGCGATTCTTCGTCGGGTTCCGGCGGCTCCGCCTCGGGTGGTTCGTCGCCCGGCGGCGGCTCCTCGTCCGGCGCCTCGGCGCCGGGGAGCGCCCGGTCGTCCGGCAGCTCCTCCTCCGGCGGCGGGTCCTCGTCGGGCAGTTCGTCGTCCGGCGGCTCGTCCTCCTCCTCCAAGGACTAGGCGCGACGTGCCGCAGGACGCGATCCGCGCCGCCCTCGATTCGGCGCTGAAGACGATGGGGGTCGAGGAGGCGGAGATCCACCTGGAGCGTCCCCGCGACCCCGACCACGGCGACTTGTCCACCAATGTGGCCCTGACGCTCGCCCGGACGCTGAAGCGCGCGCCTCGCGCCATCGCGGAGGAGTTGGCCGAGAGGGTCGACCTCGATGCTGCCGGCGTCACCGCGATGGAGATCGCCGGGCCCGGCTTCCTGAACTTCCGGCTGGCCTCAGGCGCCGTGGCCTCGGTCCTCGCCGAGATCCTGGCCGCGGACACGGACTTCGGTCGCAGTGAGAAGGGGCACGACGACACGGGCACGCCGCGCCCCGCCATGGTGGAGTTCGTGTCGGCCAACCCGACCGGGCCGCTCCACCTGGGGCACGGTCGCCAGGCTGCCTTGGGCGACGCCATCGCGGAGTTGCTCGACTGGGCGGGATGGGCCGTCCACCGCGAGTACTACTACAACGACGCGGGCAACCAGATCGACCGGTTGGCGGCTTCGGTCCGCGTGCGCTATCTGCAGCACTTCGGCCGTGACGCTGAGATGTCCGACGACGGGTATCAGGGCGACTACATCGAGGAGATCGCGACCGCGTTCGCCGCCGAGGTGGGCGACCGATACGTCGACGACACGTCGGACGACTCCCTCGACGCCATGCGCGTGTTCGCGGTCCGCCTCCTCCGCGCGGAGCAGGATCGTGACCTCGCGGACTTCGGCGTGCACTTCGACGAGTACTTCCTGGAGTCATCTCTTTACACGGATGGCCTGGTCGCGAGTACGGTCGAGGCGCTGAAGGCCACCGGGCATGTCTTCGAGCAGGACGGCGCGACCTGGCTCCGGACCACGACATTCGGAGACGACAAGGACCGCGTGATGATCCGCGGCAACGGGCAGCCCACGTACTTCCTTCCCGACGTTGCGTATCACCACAACAAGTGGTCCCGAGGCTTCCGCCGCGTCATCAACGTGCAGGGCTCGGACCACCATGGGACCGTCGCGCGCGTCCGTGCGGGCCTCCAGGCGCTCGGCCTGCCCGCGGGGTACCCCGAGTACGTGCTCCACCAGATGGTGCGCGTCGAGCGGGACGGTGTGCAGGTGAAGTTCTCCAAGCGCGCCGGGTCGTACACGACCATGCGGGAGCTCTTCGAAGAGGTGGGCGTCGACGTTGCCCGTTATTTCCTGCAAATGCGCAAGCCGGACGCCCAGATGGTCTTCGATCTGGACCTTGCCCTGGACCAGTCCGACAAGAACCCGGTCTTCAAGATCCAGTACGCGCACGCCCGCATGTGCTCGATCTTCGCCAAGTCCGACGTGAATCCGGGGGATACGCAGCCGGGCTCGGCCGACCTGAGCCTCCTCACGCACGACCTGGAGCGCGAGCTGATCAAGGCGCTCGGAGACTTTCCGGATGCGCTCCGGCGCGCCCTGGACGCCGAGTCGCCCCACGTGGTCTGCGACTACCTCGGGCAGACGGCGGCGGCGGCGAATTCGTGGTACCACTCCGGGAACCCTTCCAGGAACCCCGACCTGGCGGTACTCGTCGACGACGCCGGGCTGCGCACGGCCCGACTGGCCTTGGCGGACGCCGTGCGGATCGTCCTACGCAACGGGCTCTCCGTACTGGGCATCAGCGCACCCGAGCGCATGGACCGAGCGGGCACGAGCGACGACTGACATCCCGCCATCTCCTTGGCACATCCTGAGGGCAACCGGCCCGCAACCCCCCGTCTGAATGTCGATTCTTTGTGTTGGTAGCGTCGCGCTCGATTCCGTCGAGACACCGTACGGCAAGGCCGAGCGCGTCCTCGGCGGCTCCGCCACGTTCTTTACGGCGGCCGCAACGCATTTCCACCCGGTCAGCATGGTCGGCGTCGTCGGGGGCGATTATCCAGTGGATGAACTCGACTTCCTGAGCGAGCGCGGGGCGGATCTGTCGGGGATCGAGCGCGCAGAAGGCGAAAGCTTCTTCTGGGCGGGCCGGTATCATGATGACCTGAACTCGCGCGATACGCTCGAAACGCGGCTGGGTGTCTTCGCCGACTTCGAGCCGAAGATCCCGGAGGCGTTTCGGGCCAGCCGGTTCGTCTTCCTCGGCAACATCCACCCGGATCTCCAGAATCAGGTGCTCGATCAGGTGGACGCACCCGAGGTCGTCGCTTGCGACACGATGAACTACTGGATCGAGGGCACGCGTAAGGAGCTGGTGGCGCTACTCGAGCGCGTGGACATCCTCATGGTCAACGACGAAGAGGCACGTCAACTCGCGGACGAGCCGAATCTGATCAAGGCGGCGCGGTGGATTCGCGAACGCGGTCCGAGCACGGTCGTGGTGAAGAAAGGGGAGCACGGCGCGGCGCTGTTCACCGACGACAGGTCGTTCTTCGTGCCGGGGTATCCGCTCGAGCGCCTCTTCGACCCCACCGGGGCCGGCGATGCCTTCGCGGGCGGCTTCATGGGCCACCTCGCCTATGTCGGCGTCCTCGACGCCGACGAGATGCGACGGGCCATGGTGTACGGATCCGTCATGGGATCGTTTGCCGTCGAGGACTTCAGCGTGGATCGCTTCAAGACGCTACGGACCGAGGAGATCACTGAGCGGGTACATGAATTCCGGGAGATGACCGAGTTCGGTGGGGCACGGAGGTAGACGACATGGGTCAAGGTGGACTGAGCTACCGGGACGCCGGGGTGGACCTGGACGCCGCGGAGCGGACGAAGGACCGACTCAAGGATCTTGTCGCCTCAACACGGGACCGCTGGACGCTGTCGGAGTTGGGCGCGTTCGGGGGTCTGTATCAGCTTCCGGATACGTTCCTGGCGCCGGTGCTCGTGTCGTCGGCGGACGGGGTCGGGACGAAGCTCAAGGTCGCGTTCCTGGCTGGGCGCCATGACACGGTGGGCCAGTGCCTGGTCAACCACTGCGTGGACGACATCCTCGTCCAGGGTGCCCGCCCGCTCTTTTTCCTCGACTACATCGCGTCCGGGACGATGGACGAGGGCGTCACGGCAGACCTCGTCCGCGGTATGGCGACGGCGTGTAAGGAAAACGGCTGCGCACTGCTGGGCGGTGAGACGGCCCAAATGCCGGACTTCTATCGGGCCGGCGAGTACGATGTGGCGGGCTTCATCGTGGGCGCGGTCGACCGCGACCGCGTCCTGGATGGGTCCTCCGTGCGCGAGGGAGATGTGCTCGTGGGCCTCGCCTCCAACGGTCTCCACACCAACGGATACACGCTGGCTCGCCGCATCGTGTTCGATCTGATGGGTCTGAGGGTCGATGATGCGTTCCCCGGCACCGACCACACCGTTGCGGATGAGCTGCTTTCGGTCCACCGTAGCTACCTGCCGGTCCTGGCGGGCCTGCTCCACGACGACAGAATCCAGGCGCTCGCACACATTACCGGGGGAGGCATTCCCGGTAACTTGCCGCGGGTGCTGCCGGAGGGCCTCGGCGCCCGGATCGATCGGGCGAGTTGGCGTGTGCCCGCGGTGTTCGAGACGCTCCAAAGTGCCGGTGGCGTCGACCCGGACGAGATGGCCCGGGTGTTCAACATGGGTGTGGGCATGATCGCCGTGGTCCGGCCCGGCCGGGCGGGGGGGGTGATCTCGGCCTCGGGAGGCCATGGTGTCGAGGCCTGGTCCATCGGGAAGGTCGTCGCGGGAACGGGCGTGGAGTACGTCGGGTGAGGGGGCGCACGGGCTCGGTCCTGGCAGCTCTCGTGAGCGCTCTCGCGCTCCCGACCCTCGCCTCCGCGCAGGTCTCGAACCCCACCGCCACCGAAGTCGAGGTGGCCGCCCGGTCGCTCCAGGCGCAGATCGGCCTGATGAGCGGTCTGGGCTCCGAGGTCCCCGGAAGTCCCAGCACGCTCGGGAAGCGGCTGGGCACCACGCCGCGCGTGGCCGCGAGCATCCGAGCCGGCTTCATGCGCGGCGCGGTGCCCGATCTCGGGGACGCGGGCGGCGCTCCCTCGCGCGAGCTCACGTACATGCTTCCGTCCGTGATTGGCGGGGTCGCGGTCGGACTGTTTGACGGCCTTTCGCCGGTCCCGACGCTCGGAGGAATTTTTTCCATCGACGCGCTCGGTTCCATCGCCCTGGTCCTTCCACCCACCAGCGACGGCTTCTCCGGCAAGGCGACGAGCGGGTCTCTGGGCGTGCGCGTCGGCCTCCTGCGCGAGTCCTTTTCGGTGCCGGGCGTGGCCGTTTCCGTGACCCGACGTTGGATCGGTGCGGTCTCTCTCGGCGATTCCACGGACGCCGCGCGCTCCTTCGTTACGGTGAACCCGAACGTGACGGCTTTCCGAGCGACCGTCGGCAAGGACCTCCTTTCGGTGGGGGTCCTGGCCGGTGTGGGGTGGGAGCGGTACGGGGGGAGCTTCGATGCTCGTTACCAGGGCGACAGCGGGCAGATGACCGAGTTGTCGAAGCCTCTCGAGCAGAGCCGCCGCATCTACTTCGGCGGCGCCTCGATGAATTTCCTGGTGCTCCAGCTCTCCGCCGAACTCGGCTGGGCCGATGGTTTCGCCCCCGTGCCGGGCTACCTGGGCGCCCCGTTCGATATCACGGCGCGCGATTTCTTCGGGAGCCTGGCGTTCAGGCTCACGATCTAGCAGGTCTCTCGGCAGATGCCTGCGATCGGTCACGAAACGGAAGGGACCACGGCGCGATCGGACGGCGCACGCGCCGCTCGGGAGGCGTCGCCCGAGGACCGGGAATGGCTCGATCGAGCCCGCGTCCTGGCCCACCAAGGGTGGGGGCACGTGCACCCCAACCCGATGGTCGGGTGCATCCTCGTGAAAAACGGGCAAGAAGTAGCGCGCGGATTCCACGCGACCTACGGCGGTGCACACGCGGAGCGTGTCGCGCTCGACCGGGCCGGTCTCGAGGCCCCGGGAGCCACCGCCTACGTGAGTCTGGAGCCCTGCAGCCACTACGGAAAGACACGTCCTTGTGTGGATGCGCTCGTTGGCGCCGGCGTGGCGCGGGTGGTCTATGGCGCAGAAGATCCGGGGAATGTCGCGGGGGGTGGAGGGGAGCGACTTCGGAACGCCGGCATCGACGTGGTTGGGCCGGTCTGGGACCCGGTAGTCGGACGTGCGGAGAACCCCGCCTTCCATCACGCCGCGGCAGCTACCCATCCGTTCGTCGCGGTGAAACTGGCCACCAGCCTCGACGGGATGATCTCGGCAGCGCCGGATACGCGGACCACCCTCACGGGCGTGGATGCGCAGCAGTGGACCCACCGCCTGCGATCCGGCCACGAGGCCGTCATGGTGGGCGCAACCACCGCCCGCGTCGATCGCCCGTCTCTGACGGTTCGGGACGCCCCGGCCGGCCGCGTCCGCCCGCTCCGGATCGTGCTGGATTCCCGGGCGGCGCTGCCGACCGACGGGCCACTCTTCCGCGGGCTCGACGACGCGCCCCTCCACGTCTTCGTCGCGGAGGGCGTCGCCTCCGAGGCGGGCGTGACTCGACTCCAGGGGGCGGGGGCGAACGTCCACGCCGTGGCGGTTGATGCGGCCGGTCGCCTGGATCCGGCCGCGGTTCTCGACGCCTGCCGGGACTTCGGTGCCCGTTCGATCCTGTGCGAGGGCGGGGGGCGGTGGGTTTCCTCGCTCCTGGAGCGTGACCTCGTCGGACGGCTCTACGTTCTGGTCGCGCCCTTGCTGATCGGGTCGAGCGGCGTGCCCGCCTTCCCGGGAGGCACGCTCGGCCCGGCGGGTTTCCGGACGGCCTTCCCTCCTCGGGCTCTCGGCGACGATGTGCTGATCACCCTCGACCGGGTGGCTGCCTGATGTTCACGGGAATCGTCGAGGCGACCGGGACGATCGCGGCCGTGGAGGAGTACGCCACCACACGGCGCTTCACGATCGAGTCGGCCGAACTGGCCAAAGAGGTGCGACCCGGCGACTCGGTCTCTGTAGACGGAGCATGCCTGACCGTCGGAGAACCCACTTCCGACGGCTTCGCTGTGGACGTGATCGGCACGACGCTCGAGCGGACGACCGCTCGCGGATACGACCCGGGTGTCGAGGTCAATCTCGAGCGTGCCGCCACGGTGGGCTCACGCCTGGACGGACACCTCGTGCAGGGCCACGTCGACGGTCTCGCCCGGGTGCAGGACGTCCGCGCGGACGGCGAATTCTGGCGCCTGGACGTCCAGCTCCCCCTGGATGTCGCAGCCACGACGGTCGTGCACGGCTCCATCACCTTGAACGGCGTCAGCCTGACCGTTTCCGACTTTCTCGCGGATGATGTCGTGCAAATCGGGATCATTCCGTTTACTTGGGACCACACGAATCTTCGGCATGCCGCTGCGGGCGCCTACCTCAACGTCGAGGCAGACCTGATCGGCAAGTACGTGGCCAAGCTCGTGGCCTCTCGAACACCCTGAGATCCATGCCTTTCGACCGAGTCGAAGACGCCATCGACGACATCCGCAACGGGCGGATGGTCATCGTGGCCGACGATGAAGACCGCGAAAACGAGGGCGACCTCGTCATGGCCGCCGCCGCCGTGACGCCGGAAGCCGTCAACTTCATGCTCCAGCACGCCCGTGGGTTGATCTGTGTCGGTATGACGGACGAGCGCGCCGACGAACTGAACCTGCCGCTCGTGACCGATCACAACACGGACCCACGGGGGACGGCCTTCACCATTCCCGTGGACGCCGGCCCGGAGCGCGGGGTCACGACGGGCATCAGCGCGCAGGATCGTGCGCGTACGATCGAGGTCCTCGCCGATGTGTCGGCGCGGCCCGCCGACCTGCGTCGCCCGGGCCACATCTTTCCGCTCCGCGCCCGGAAGGGAGGGGTTCTGCGGCGGGTGGGTCACACGGAAGCGTCGGTCGACCTCGCCCGCCTCGCCGGCTTCGAACCGGTCGGCGTCATCTGCGAAATCCTCAACGAGGACGGCACGATGGCCCGCCGCGCCCAGTTGGAGGCCTTCGCGGACACGCACGGCCTGAAGTTCATCACCATCGCGGAGTTGGTGGCGTACAGGCTCCGGCGGACGCGGCTGGTCCGGCGGATTGCGACCGCGGAGCTACCCACCGCCCACGGAGCGTTCACGGTCATCGCCTACGAGAGCATTCTGGACGGACGCGAGCATCTGGCTCTCGTGAAGGGAGACATCGTCGCGAAACCGGGTGCCCTGGTCCGGATGCACTCGGAGTGCCTTACGGGTGACGTCTTCGGCTCGCAACGGTGCGACTGCGGCGAACAGTTGGACGCCGCCATGCGCCAGATCGACGAGGAGGGCCATGGCGCCATCGTGTACCTCCGCCAGGAGGGCCGGGGCATCGGGCTCGGCAACAAGCTCAAGGCGTACGCGCTCCAGGACCAGGGGATGGACACCGTCGAAGCCAACGAGACGCTGGGGTTCAAGCCGGACCTCCGTGACTACGGAATCGGCGCTCAGATCCTCCTGGACCTCGGGCTCACATCGATCCGGCTGCTCACGAACAACCCGCGGAAGATCGTCGGACTGGACGGATACGACATCGAGATCACCGACCGAGAACCGCTGCGCGTGATCCCCGGCGAACACAATGAACGGTACCTCGACACCAAACGCACCAAGCTGGGACACATGCTGTGACTTCGAAGGGAACGCACGTGCAGGAGAGCACCGGGACGGTCGACGCCTCGGGTGTACGCGCCGCAGTCGTCGTGGCGCGCTACAATTCGGACATCACGGAACGGCTCCTGAAGGGTGCCATACAGTGCCTCGGGGAGCACGGAGCCGACCACGTGGACGTCTTCCGCGTGCCGGGCGCGTGGGAGCTGCCTCAGGCAGCGGCACGGCTGACGACCCAGCCGGCCCATCACTGTGTCATCACCCTGGGGTGCGTCATCCGCGGGAATACCCCGCACTTCCACTACGTCTGTAGTGAGGCGACCCGGGGGCTCGGTGCGGTGGCGCGTGAGGCCGCGATCCCGGTGGTGTTCGGCGTGCTGACGACGGACGATCACGGTCAAGCGATGGCCCGGGCGGGATCGGGGCCGGACAACAAAGGCTACGAGGCCGCGTTGAGCGCCCTCCAGATGGTGGAGCTATTCAAGACGATGGGTGTCGAGTGAACGAAGTGTCTTCCTTGAGTCGGGCCGAACGGATCGATCGGTCGCGAGCGCGCGCCTGGATCCTCCAGATCCACTACCGATGGGAAGCGGGGGGCGGCGGGACCACGCTGCGTGACTCGCTGGTGGACACGGTCGCGACCCGGCGCATCTCGCCGAAGCGACTCCCGTACGTGCGCGAGGTCCTCGCCCTGCTCGACGAGAACCTCAGCGAGGTCGACCGAGCCCTCCACCGCGCGCTCGACAACTGGCGGCTGGATCGGCTCTCGACCATCGACCGGGCCATCTTGAGGCTCGGGGCGGTCGAGATCCTCTTCCTCGACGAGGTGCCGCCGAAAGTATCGATCCAGGAAGCCATCCAACTCGCGGAACAGTACGGCGGCTCGGATTCACCCCGCTTCGTGAACGGCGTGCTCGACGCGCTGTTCAAGCGCACCGAGCGCGACGCGTAGGGCGGCATGATCCCCGATGGGCACTCTCTCCGTATCCTGGTGGTCAACTGGCAGGACCGTGAGAATCCGCAGTCGGGGGGCGCGGAGACCCATATGCACGAGATCTTCGGCCGGCTTGCCGATCGTGGTCACGAGGTCACGGCGCTCGTATCGGGGTGGCGCGGCGCACCGGACCGCGTGCGCCTGGACGGCATCGACGTCCACCGGGCGGGCGGACGCCATAGCTTCGCCGTGGCGGGCCCTCTCTACTTCCGGCGCCACCTGGCCGACGAGGCGTGGGACGTGGTGGTCGAGGACCTGAACAAAGTCCCGCTGTTCATGCCACTGTGGACCCGGCACCCCGTGGTCCCCCTCTTCCACCACCTCTTCGGCGCCACGGCATTCCAGGAGGCGAACCCGGTGGTCGCGAGCCTGACCTGGCTCCTCGAACGACCGATCCCGTTGCTTTTCCGCGGTCGCCGGGGGACGGCAGTGTCTTTGAGTACGATCGACGACCTCGCCGGTCGCGGGCTGGACCGGGACACCCTCGAAGTCATCCCCAACGGGATCGACCTTGAACGCTACCGACCGCATCCGTCCGTGAGCCGCTACGACGCGCCCACGCTGCTCTACCTCGGCCGCCTGAAGAAGTACAAGGGCGTCGACCTCATCCTTCGCGCCTTCCCTGAAGTGCTGGCTTCGTTCCCTGAGGCACGACTCCTGATCGGAGGAAAGGGAAATTATGGCGGCCCGCTCGCTGAGCTGGCGGCGAAACTCGGCATCTCCGACAGTGTGGACTTCCTCGGGTTCGTGCCCGACGACGACAAAGTGTCGCTGTTTCGACGGAGTTGGGTCCACGTCCTCACCTCTCCCAAGGAGGGGTGGGGGATCACGAACATGGAGGCGGCCGCGTGCGGAACGCCCACCGTGGCCTCCGACTCACCGGGACTTCGCGAGTCCGTGATCGACGGCCGGACCGGACTCCTCGTGCCCCACGGCGACGTGGACGCCCTGTCGGCGGCGTTGCTCCGATTGCTCGGAGACGAGGCCAAGCGAGCGCGGATGGGAGACGGTGCCTTCCACTTCGCTCAGGGGTATTCATGGGAGGCGTCGGCTGACGCCATGGAGCGACTGCTCCTTCGTGCGGCGGGGCGTGAGGCCGGACCATGAGTCGGGTATCGACGTTCTCGCCGGCAGACGTACTTTTGACCTTCGGAGGGAGGGCGCCTTCAAACGGCTCACCCCCACTTGTTTACTGATGCACCAACCAGGGAGGCCCTGTTGAGAGTCCAGATCACCGCGCGTCACTGCGAGATCCCCGATGCCGTGCGTTCACGCGCCGAGTCCCAGATGGAGCGGCTGACGAAGTTCGAGTCCCGGCTGTCCGCCGCCGAGGTGGTCTTCGACGAGGAGAAGCACACTCGGAAGGCCGAGGGCATTCTGACCGTTCACGGTGGACCACCCGTCGTCGCGCGGGCCGAGGACTCCGACTTCCGCTCGGCGCTCGACAAGATGGTGGACCGCCTCTCCAAGCAGCTCCGTCGGAGTCACGAGCGTCTCGTCGACCACCAGGCTCCGCCGCCCGAGATCGTCGAGCCGGCCGCGGTCGAGGAGTAGCGTGGCCGATTCGTCGGACTCGGTACCCTGGAAGAGTGTGGCGGTCCAGGAAATCCTCGATGCCAAGCGCAAGACCCTGTCGCTCGAGCTGTTGTCGCCGGGCGTCGACCTGACCCGGGTGGCGGCCGACCCGGACATCTCCAGCCCCGGCCTCGCCCTGGCCGGGTACACCGAGCGGGTGCCCGAGGGCCGGATGTTGGTGTTCGGCGAAACCGAGATGACGTATCTCGGGACGGTCGGACCGGCGGAGGCACGAGCGCACCTGGACGCCGTGTTCGGCTTCGACGTTCCTGCGGTCTTCGTGACGAAGTCGCTCGAAGTGCCGCCCTACTTCCTTGATGCGGCAGCGAAGCACGAGATCCCAGTGTTCCGCAGTGGCGCCAGCACCAAACGGTTCTACCAACGGATCAAACCGTTTCTCCTGACCGCGCTGGCGCCGACGACCAACCTCCACGGCTCGCTCGCGGACGTGTATGGAGTCGGGCTCCTGTTCGTAGGGGAGAGCGGTGTCGGGAAGAGCGAATGCGTGCTCGATCTGGTGGAACGGGGCCATCGGCTCGTCGCGGACGATCTCGTAATGGCCTCCCGGCGTGGCACGGACGTCCTGATCGGGCGCGGTCATGAACTGCAGCGGCATCATATGGAGATCCGCGGAATCGGGATCATCGACATCCCGGCGCTGTTCGGGGTCCGATCCGTGCGTCAGCAGAAGCGCATCGAGGTCGTCGTGAATCTCGAGTTGTGGAATCAGGAGGCCGCGTATTCCCGAACAGGCCTCGAGGAGGACACGGAGACGATCCTCGGGGTCGAAATCCCCAGGGTCACGGTGCCCCTGAATCCAGGGAAGAACATCACCGTCATCTCCGAGGTCGTGGCCATGAACCATCTGCTCAAGTACTCGGGTGTCGACACGGCGGCCGCCTTCGACGCGCGGCTCCGCAACTCCATGCAGCCGGTACGGGAGTATCTGGAGCAGGACATTGAGTAATACGCGGGGTGTGGTGGTGGCTCACGGCCGACTGGCCGAGGCGCTGATCGGGGCCGTTCGCCGGATTGCCGGGGAGGGGGCCGACGACCTGGTGGCGGTCTCCAACGAGGATCGTGGCCCGACCGAACTCCGGGATCTCGTGGCCGAAGTTGCCGGGGACGGACCCACGGTGGTGTTCGTCGACATGTACGCCGGGTCGTGCGCCATGGCCGCGTTTTCGACCTGTCGGGGGTGCGCGGACCGGGTCGTCATCTGCGGAGTGAACCTACCGATCCTCCTGGATTTCGTATTCCATCGGGATCTCCCGCTCGGGGAACTGGTGCCCAGGCTCGTCGGGAAGGGGCAGGACGGGATCCGCGTGCTCGAGCCCAAGGCGTAGCCGATGCCCGTCTTGCTCTACCGTGTCGACGAGCGGCTCATCCACGGGCAGGTCGTCGTGGGGTGGGGAGCACAGCTTCGGCCGGATCGATACGTGATCGTCGACCCCGGCCTGGTCGCCAGCGAGTGGGAGCAGGACCTTTACCGGCTGGGCGCGGGTGACGCGTCGGTCGAATTCGTCGACGTGGAGGGCGCCCGCGAGGCTCTCCCCGCCTGGGAGTCGGATCCGCGGGGGTCGATCGTCCTGACGCGTGATATCGCCACGATGTACGAACTGGCTCGCGGGGGCACCATGGAGGGTGCCGAGGTGAATCTGGGTGGAATGCACCACGGGCCGGATCGGATGCAGGTTCTGACGTACCTCCACCTCACGCCCGAGGACCAACTCCAACTTCAGAAGCTGTCCGAGGAGGAAGGCGTGACCATCAGCGCGCGCGATCTGCCCGGCGCCCATCGAGTGGGCTTGAAAGCCTTGGTGGGGTGATTTCGGACCTCGCGGCGCTCGGGATGCTGGGCGGTGTCCTGGCCCTCGACGCCACGTCGGTCGGGCAGTTCATGGTGTCCCGCCCCCTCGTGGCCGGGGCGCTCGCCGGGTCGCTTCTCGGCGATCCCACCGCCGGAGTCCTCGTGGGCGCGGTGCTCGAGCTGTACCTGCTGGTGGCCTTTCCGAGCGGCGGAGCGCGCTTTCCAGAGGGTGCCACGGCCACGGTCGTGGCCGTCGCGGCCTCGACGGGCGTCGACGGCGCCGGGGCGCTTCCGTTGGCCGTCGCGGCGGGGCTTCTCTGGGGTCAGGTCGGCGGCTTTTCCAATACGCTTCAGCGGGAGGTGACGAGCCGCTTCGTTCCCGAGCCGTCGAGTCGCTCGGTCGGGAGCGCGCGGGTGAACGGCGCTCATCTGTTCGCCATCGCGTTGGATTTCGCCCGTGGGGGGGTTGTGACGCTCACCGGTGCTGCTCTGGCCCGGTTCGCGGTGGCGCAACTGGCGCCGACGTGGCCCATGGGGCCGGCGGGTTCGTGGGGCCTCGTTCTCGTCGGTGGAGCGGTGTCCGGCGGCATCCTGCTTCGCTCCCTGGGGGGCTTCGGGAGGAGAGGTCTTCTCTTCGCTGCCGGGCTCATTGTCGGGTTGTTCGGGGCGCGTCTCCTGTGACCGGACCGGTGGGCGGTGCCGCCTCCACGTGGACGTTCCTGCGGTCGTTCCTCATCCAGGGCTCGTGGAATTACCATACCATGCTCGGATCGGGCTTCGCCTTCGCGATGCTGCCGGCGCTACGTGACCTCCACCGGGACGATCCGGACGCCCTGGATGCAGCGGTGCGGCGGCACCTCGAGCACTTCAACGCGCACCCCTACCTCAGCGATCTCGCGCTCGGAGCGGCGGTCCGCCTGGAGTACGACGGGGCCGATCCAGACACGGTTCGGCGGTTCAAGACGGCGGTCCGGGGCCCGTTGGGCTCGATCGGGGATTCCCTTGTCTGGGCGGCATGGCTCCCGGCCGTTTCGCTGGCCGCGCTCGCGCTGTTCTGGCTCGGCGTTCCCGGAGGGCTCTCAGCGCTGTTCTTCGTTCTGGTCTACAATGTAGGTCACATCGGGCTCCGGGTATGGGGATTTCGGGTCGGGTTGACCGAAGGCCACGCCGTCGCCTCGCGGCTGGCTCGAGTGAGGTTCGGCGTGTGGACCGATCGCATCCGCGGCGGTGCAGCGCTGCTCCTCGGCGTCGTGGCCGGGGCGGTCCTGGCCGGTGACCAGGGCCTGTGGGCCGCCGGACCGCCGTGGGCCGGGGTGGGGGCCTTTACGTTCGGGACAGGGTTGATCATGGGGCAAAGGGCATGGCGCCCAGCCGCCGCGGCAGTGGTCGCCGCGGTGGTCGCAATCGCGATCTGGGGAATTCGATGAGCGAAGCGCTGGTGAAGGAACTCGAGATCGTGAACCGTGCGGGCATGCACGCGCGGCCCGCGGCGGAGTTCGTGAAGACCGCCGGGCGTTTCAAATGCGCCATCACCGTGGAAAAGGACGGGTTGGAGGTGAACGGCAAGAGCATCATGGGAGTCCTCATGCTCGCGGCCGAGCAGGGGAGCCGGCTTCGGGTCGCCGCGCTGGGCGATGACGCCGACGCGGCTCTCGGTGCTCTGGCCGACCTCGTCGGACGCGGCTTTGAAGAGGCATAGCATGGCACCACGACTGCGGGCCCAGCCCGCGTGAGCGTGGTCCTGGACGGGTCTCCTGCCTCGGAAGGCATCGCCTCGGGTCGTGTCTTCTTGGTCGACTGGGGTGTGCCGACCGTGCCGCACGAGACCGTACCCGCGGATCGGGTCGAGGCGGAGTTGGCGCGGTTCGACGCGGCCCGCGCCTGGGCGGCTCAACGTTTACGCGAGCTCCAGGCGACCACGGAGGAGCGCCTCGGGAGCGTGGAGGCGCGGATCTTCGAGCCGCAGGTCCTCATGCTCGACGATCAGGAAGTGGTGGAGGGCACCCGCCGCTACATCACCGAGAACCACCTGGCGGCGCCTCGAGCCTTCGAGTGGCGGATGCTCGAACTCCAGGCTATGTGGAGCCGGACCGCTCAGCCGATGGTCCTCGACCGGCTGAACGACCTCGAGGATCTGATGATCCGCGTCCTGAACCGGATGCTCGACCGACCGGATCCGTCGGACCTCGCCCGAGCCGACGGGGGAGCGATCCTTGTTGCCCGCAACCTGTCGCCGAGTCTCATGGTCCATCTGGACCCTGAACACGTTCTCGGCGTCGCGACCGATCAGGGGACCCGCACGGCCCACTGGGCGATCCTCGCGCGCTCCCTCGAAATCCCGGCCGTGGTCGGGCTCGGGACGGTCTCGAGAAACGCCCACACCGGCATGGAGGCCATTCTCGACGGGCGGGTCGGTCGGATCGTCCTGGAGCCGGACGCGTCCGATCACGCCGTGTATCAGAGCCGGCGCCGCCAGATCGAGCGGTGGGCGGACGAGATCGTGGTCATCGCGGAGCAGGAATCCGTCACGTCCGACGGACAGCCCGTGTCGCTTCGAGCCAATCTCGACCTTCCCATCGAGGCCGACGCCGCGCGTCGTCACGGTGCGCAGGGGGTGGGCCTTTTCCGGACGGAATTCCTTGTCGTCGGGCGCAACAGCATGCCGAGCGAGGAGGAGCAGTACGAGTCGTACCGCAAGGTGGTCGAGGCCTTCCCTGACGACGCCGTCTACGTGCGGACGTTCGACCTGGGCGGGGACAAGTTTCCGATGTTCCTCCACATGCCGAGGGAGGAGAATCCCTTCCTCGGGTGGAGGGCCATCCGCGTATGCCTCGACGAGCCGGAGCTCTTTCGCACGCAGCTACGGGCGCTGCTCCGTGCCACGGCCCACGGCGACCTACGGATCATGCTCCCGCTCATCAACGACGTGGACGAAGTCCGTCGCGTCCGGGACATGCTCGAAGTGGAAGAGGACCTCCTCAGCTCGGAGGGCATTCCCTACAACCGGGGCTACAAGCTCGGGATCATGATCGAGACGCCCGCGGCGGCCCTCGAGGCCGCGGAGCTCGCCCGCCACTCGGACTTCTTCTCGATCGGCACCAACGACCTGGTCCAGTACACCCTCGCGGTGGACCGCACCAACACGCGCCTCGCCCACCTCTACAACCCGTTCCACCCGGCCATCGTTCGCCAACTCCATCAGGTCTCGCGTGTCTCGCGCGCCGCCGGCATCGAGGTCAGCGTGTGCGGCGAAATGGCCGCGGATCCTCTGGGCGCGTTTCTCATGCTGGGCCTCGACATCATGGCGCTGAGCGTCGCGTGGCCGTCCCTGCCCGAAATCAAGCGGGTCATCCGGGACGTGCGCGTCGAGGACGCTCGCACCGCGGCGCGGCAGGCGCTCGCGGCTTCCACGACCGAGGAGGTGGTGAAGTGCCTCGTGGACGGGATGTCGGGCTCGGTCGACCTGAAGGTCTTTTCCGGTCGTTGGCGCTTGTCGCTGCCCGGGTGATCCGGTAGCCTTGGGCGCTTGTCGCCGCACCCCCTACTCCCACTTCAGAGGCACCCCCGTTGAGCACTACCCTCTTCACGTCCGAGTCCGTCACCGAGGGCCATCCGGACAAGATCTCCGATCAGATCTCCGACGCCGTCCTCGACAGCCTCCTGAGCGACGATCCGTCGTCGCGGGTCGCGTGCGAGACCCTGGTGACCACGGGGGTGGCCATGGTGGCGGGTGAGGTTACAACGGACGCGTACGTGCACGTGCAGGATGTCGTCCGGGATACGCTGCGGCGCATCGGGTACACCCACTCGGATTACGGGATCGACGCGAATACGTGCGCGGTCATCACGAGTCTCGACCGGCAGTCGGCCCATATCGCGATGGGCGTCGACAGCGGGGGCGCGGGGGACCAGGGCATGATGTTCGGCTACGCGTCCGACGAGACCGAGGAGCTGATGCCCGCGCCGATCCAGTGGGCGCACCGGCTGACGCGGAACCTGGCCGACGTGCGCAAGCGGGGGGAGATCGCGTGGCTCCGCCCGGATGGGAAGTCCCAGGTCACCGTCGAATACAAGGACGGTGTTCCGAATCGGATCCATACTGTCGTCATCAGCACGCAGCACGACGACGGCGTGGATCAGGAGACGATCATCTCCGAGGTGAAGGCCAAGGTGATCGACCCGGTCATGCCGTCCGACCTGTACGACCCGGATTCGTGCATCATCCACATCAACCCGACCGGGCGCTTCGTGATCGGGGGTCCCCACGGAGATGCAGGGCTCACGGGCAGGAAGATCATCGTGGACACGTACGGTGGGATGGGGCGGCACGGGGGCGGCGCCTTCAGCGGGAAGGACGCGACGAAGGTCGACCGCTCGGCCGCCTATGCGGCGCGGTGGGCGGCCAAGAACACGGTGGCGGCCGGCCTTGCCAAGCGGTGCGAGATCCAACTCGCGTACGCCATCGGAGTGGAGAACCCGGTGTCCGTCCACGTCGACACGTTCGGGACCGGCTCGGGCTCCGACGAGGCGCTGTCCGCCGCCATTGAGAGCGTCTTCGACTTCCGCCCGCGCGGCATCATCGAGCGGCTGGGCCTGCGCAACCCGATCTTCACGCCGACGGCCGCGTACGGCCACTTCGGACGGACCCCTGAGGAGCGGGCACCCGCGGAGGGAGCCGGCGTCGTCTGGTTTTTCCCGTGGGAGCGCACCGACCGGGTCGAGGAGTTGAGAGCGGCCGTCGGCTGACGGAACGAGAGGCCAACCGGCTGACGGAACGGATCCGCGTTCAGGGCAGCGACCGGGAGGAGACGAACGGTCTGGCAGCCCTGGGAGAACCCCTCGGACGCTCGGGAGTACAGGGATGGAGAGGGGCAACCGGAACCGTGTCCGGCGCTCCGCTTCTTCCGCCGGGAGGGCTCGTTTGCTCGTTGAGGTGAAGGTCCAGAGCCTCGGTCTCGACACCGCGACCAACGATCCGCTCGTGATCCTCCAGGAGTGCGGTGGCGAACGGGTACTCCCGATCTGGATCGGCCCGTCGGAGGCGCGCGCCATCGCAATGCGTATGGCCGACATGGAGTTCACCCGGCCCCTGACGCACGACCTCCTCGCCTCGGTCCTCCGAGGGCTCGGAGGGGCACTGCGCAAGGTGGTCATCACGCGAGTCGAGAACAGCACCTACTTCGCCGAGCTCATCGTCCAGCGGAACGGGGAAGTCATCGCAATGGATGCACGACCGTCCGACTCCATCGCGATCGCCCTTCGTCTGGGGGCGACCATCTACGCCCATGAGGAACTCCTCGACCTGGCCTCCATCGAGATCGCGGAAACGCCGGATGTGAGCGCTTGTGACTCGAGCGGCGCGGAGCCGAGCGAGCCGGAGTCACACAGCTTGGGGGCCGAGGAGTTGAAGGAGTACCTCCGACGGTTGAACCCCGAGGACTTCGGGCGCTTCACCCCCTGACATGCGGGACCCCGGCCGGTTTCGTCTTTGCGTGTCCCGCACCCAGCGCTCGGTTCTCATGCTGGCGCTGGCGGCCGCGCTGGCCACTCCCCGATCCGGGAGGGCGCAGGTAGAGGCGGAGCCGATCCTCAATGGTCAGGTTCTCTTGGGCGATACCGTTCTCGGGCAGGGAACGGTCACGCTCCATCTCCTTTCCGAGGATCAGGAAAGCGCCATCGATTCGGTGACGCTCGGGCCCGACGGCCGCTTCCGTCTCCGCCTGCCGCACGTCCCGGACCCCGAACGGTCCGAGGTGTTCTTCGCCACGCTCGAACACCACGACATCGTGTACGTAGGGGACTTCATCACGCTCCCGATCCAACTCGATACCGTCTACACCATCCAGGCGTACGACACGACGGCCGCTCCGCGCGACGGCGCCGATCTGACGTTGCAGATCCGTAACCTCTTCCTGGAGGCCGAAGCGGGGGCCTGGCGGGTGACCGATGTCTTCCAGATCCACCACGACGGACCCGCGACGCTGGTCGTGCAGGACGGCGGAGTGGTCTGGCGGTATCCGCTACCTGACGTCGCGACCTCGATCGAGCTCGGCCAGAGCGATATCGTTCCAGGGGGTACGGTCATCGAAGACGGCCACCTGGTCGTTCGGTCTCCGATCCCACCGGGCGACAAGCTGTTCGTGGTGCAGTACGTCCTACCCAGCCCGTTTCTGAGCGCGCCCGCCCCGGGGCGGACCCAGCAGGTCGACCTCCTGATCCGGGAGCCCGCGCCCGAACTGGTCGCGCCTGGCCTTACGCGAGGCCAGGCCATCGAGTTCGAGCCGGGTAGCGCCTACCGCCGGTACACCGCGTCGGACTGGGACGGCTCGGACATCCGCCTGCGTGAAGGTGAACCGCGCGGCGCTCCGCCCGTGCGAGGGATGGCGGTCGCTCTTGCGCTGATCCTCACCGCCGCCGGGCTCTGGACGGTGGTCGGCAAGCCGCCGGCCGAGCGGATCACGGTACCTGCCACCCCCTCGTCGGGAGGGCGCAGTCGCGAGGCCATCATCATGGAGATCGCGCGGCTCGACGAGGCGTTCGCGGCCATGATCGACCCGGACGAGGGTGAGCGCGCGGCATACGAACGACAGCGGCGGGCGCTCCTGAGCCGCGTGCCGTAGATACGCCTTGCCACCGATCACCACGTCAGCGGTTCTTCTCCGCACGTACGACTACAGTGAGACGAGCCGGATCTACCGGTTTTATACGGAGCGGCACGGGTTGCTCGGGGTGATGGCCAAGGGAATCCGTGGTCGATCCGCGAAGGGGAGTGCATCGCTGGCTACATTTGTCACGGGGCACCTCACAGTCTACGTAAAGCCAGAGCGCGATCTCCATACCATGAAAGACTTTGAGGTCGTCAATGGAAGAGGAAGGATGGGGACGCACATGCTCCGCTTCGGAGGCGCGTCGGCCGTCGGCGAGGTCGTGAGCGCGCACACCGATAGGGAGCCCAATTCCGAGCTGTTCGAGACGCTGGAACGGACGCTCGACCGTCTGGAGTCCGCACCTCCCGACGTTCTGGCCGCGGTGAGCCTCTCGTCGCTGTGGCAGGTCGTCGGGGCGCTCGGCTTCTCCCCGGAGCTGGGGGTGTGCGTCCTCTGTGGAACAGCTCTGGACCACGAGGAAGTCGGACGCTTCGACTTTCCGGCCGGGGGCATGCGGTGTGCCGCCTGCGCCGCGGACGGCGCCGGCCCGAGGATCGGCCCCCAAGCGCGCCGAACCCTCGGTGGGTTGGTGGACGGGCGCGACGACGGGCCTGTGACGTTTGCGCGCCGGCACCTGTCGATCCTTTCGGACTTTATCGCCTATCACGTGGCATCCCGGCCCCTGAAGTCGCTTCAGTTCCTCGGCGATCTCCTGCCGCCGGACGAGGTAGAACCGTCGTGAGCGGGCCGAGGCACGTGATTCTCGGGACGGCCGGGCACATCGACCATGGGAAGACCTCGCTCGTACGGGCTCTCACAGGGGTCGACACGGATCGATTGCAAGAGGAGAAGGCTCGAGGCATTACCATCGAGCTTGGATTCGCCGAGATGGCGGGGGACGCGGACCGTAGCATCGGCGTCGTGGACGTCCCGGGACACGAAGCGTTCGTTCGGGCGATGGTCGCCGGGGCCACGGGGGTCGACGTGATCCTCCTGGTGGTCGCGGCCGACGAGGGCGTCATGCCGCAGACTCGGGAGCACCTCGCGGTTGTGGACCTGCTCGGCGTCTCCGAGATGGTGGTCGCGCTGACCAAGAGCGACCTCGTCGAAGAGGAGTGGCTCGACCTGGTGGCGGAGGAAGTCGAGGAGGCTCTGTCCGAGACTCGCTTCGTCGGGGCTCCCATCATTCCCACGCATACGCTCTCCGACGACGGCGTCGACGCGTTGCGTGCCGCCCTGTTGGCAGCGGCGGACGGAGTCGAGCGTCGGCGGTCGGATGACCTGGTCCGTCTCCCGGTCGATCGGGTCTTCACGGTGCAGGGCACCGGGACGGTCGTGACGGGAACGCTGTGGTCCGGCACCCTGCGCTCGAGCGAGAGCGTGCGCGTTCTGCCGGACGACAGCGAGGCGCGGGTGCGCGGGCTACAGATCCATGGCCGCGCGACCGGAGAGGTGGAGGCGGGCACGCGAACGGCCGTGGCGCTCACGGGGCCGGGCGCTGACCGAGAGCGGCTGGCTCGCGGCGCGACGTTGGTGACCCATCCGACCTGGAAGGCCAGTCGGATGTTGACGGCCCGGATCCGCGTCCTTCCCGATACGGGGTGGTCGATTGAGCACAACCAGAGGGTTCATGTGCACCTCGGCACCCAGGTGGTGCTCGCACGGTGCGCGCCGCTCCAGGACTCCACCGTGCCGGGCGGAGAAGAAGCGTGGGTCCAGCTCCGGCTGGAGGAGCCCGTGGCGGCCCGTGTGGGCGATCGGGTCATCCTCAGAGCGTACTCGCCCGTCACGACCATCGCCGGCGGCCCGGTGGCGGAGGTCCACCCGCCGAAGCGCCGGAAGCTGGATGTTCGTACCGCCGCCGACCTGGACGCAGTCCTAGACGGTGACTCCGCGGACAGCGTGAGCGCCGCATTACGTCTCGCGGGGTGGGCGGGCATGCGGGTCGCCGATACCTCCCTCCACGCGCCCTTGACCCGTCGGGAAGCCGTTGACGCTCTGGCCTCCGTGGTTGCCAGCGGCGGGACGACCGTCGGTGAGCGGGCGTTCGCCACCGAGGTCGTGACGTCCGCGGACGACGCCCTCATGGCCGCGGTCGACGCCGAGCATGATCGGCACCCCCTGGAGGCGAGGATCCGCCGGGCGGTGCTGCGTACGGCACTTCCCGAGTGGGTAGGACCAGGACTGGCAGACGCTCGTCTGGACGCCCTCGGGGCCAGTGGACGGTTGGATATCGACGGGTCGGGGCTCCGACGCGCCGACCACACCGTCCACTTGTCGGAGGATCAGGAACGGGCTGCGCAGGTCCTTGCCGAGCTTTATCGGGAGGCCGATCTGGCCCCGCCAGCGCTCGCCGATCTTCCGGACGCTATCGGGGGCCGGTCCGATCTGCTGCCCCTGATACGGCACCTCGAGGCCACCGGCGTACTGTCGGTGCTGGACGACGGTGTATGGATCGACTCGGCGGCCCTCACGCGCGCCGCGGACGACGTCCGGACCCAGCTAGCGGGCGGCACGAGTCTGGGGCCCTCGGAATTCCGCGAAGTCCTCCCCGTCACCCGTCGGCATCTTATGCCCCTACTCGCCTTCCTGGACCGAACGGGCGTGACCATCCGACGGGACGGTGGCCGGGACGTGTGCGCCTGAAGACGCCGTTCGTCTGAGCCCCGATCTTCGTACGGACCACGACCGCAGCGTTACTCCAGGTCACCCCGGGGTGACCTCGGGGGCCTGACGCCCGCCCGCGGAGCAACGAAAGTTATTCTGCCGGCGTCGTAGAAGAGGAGTAGTCGCAATTCCATTCCGGCGCGGCTTGACCCTTTTCCAGCCGACCGAGTAGAATGGATAAGGCGCGCTGCGCCCGAACCGTACGGACTCGCCTGGAGCTCGCAACGACCATCTGATACTGCACAACAAGCAGAATTGTGCGGAGGTTCCAATGAGACGCGTTCTGAGCGTCTTGTTCGTCCTCCTAACCTTGTCCGGCGCTTCGGCTCTCCTCTCAGCCCAGGAGCCGCCACCCGCGTCGGCCGGGCAGGGGAACGGATTTACACTCGAACAGAATTACCCGAACCCATTCAATCCAGAGACGAAGATCCCATTCGTCCTGGATGAATCGTTGTTTGCGGACGGTCGCCCCGTGGTCGTGACCTTACGGATCTTCAACCTGCTACAGCAGGTCGTGGCGATTCCGGTCGCGCTCGGGCATCCGTCGGGCGAGGGCGTCGAGCTGCTTCAGCTCGAGTACTTCCTGCCGGGACGCTACGAGGCCTTCTGGGAGGGAACGGACGGATCCGGGCGCCAGGTGGCGTCCGGCATCTACTTCATGCAACTCACCGTGAACGGCATCAGTACCGCGCGGAAGATGTACGTGCTGAAGTAGGGTTGTGCCCCCGGCGCCCTGATCCGTCCTCAGCCGGTCGGGAAGTAGAGAAAGCGCCCGCAGTTCTCGCACGTCTGGAGCTCTGCGTTGGGGTCCTGCTCACCCGCGGTGGCGGCTGCTACCTGCACGTAACACCCGTAGCACGTGTCGTTGATGACGGGCACCACCACACGATCCATGCGTCCGGAAATCCGATCGTACCGGCGCCGGGTCCGATCGTCCAGACCTCCTTCGAGCTCTTCCACCTTCCGGGTGAGCGCGTCGCGTGCCTCGTCGAGGTCGATCCCGAACTGAGAGACCTCCATGGCGCCCATTCCGACTTCGGACTCCAGCTCCCGCCGCTTGGCAGTCAGGTCCTGGATCTCCAACATCAAAACGAGCTGCTCGTGAACGACCACCGTCACGTCGCCTTCTCGTCGAGCAGGGCAAGGAACTCCTCGGGCTTGTCCAGATCGAGAAGCTGGTCGGGGACCTCGGCGTCCTTGGCGAACTGGGCGATCTTGCCGAGAACCGGGAGGTACTGGTTCGACACCTCGAGCGGCGGCGCGACGATCAGGAAGAAGTTGTGGACGGGCGCGGAGTCGATCGCGTTGAAGTCGACCCCGGACGGCTTGCGCCCGTACGCCAGACGGAGGCGGTTGACCACGAGTGAGCGGCAGTGGGGGATCGCGATGCCCTTGCCGATACCCGTCGAGCCCAGGTTCTCCCGCCGTTTCAGCGTCTTGAACAGGATGGCTTCGGACTTCTCGTCGAGTCCGAGGAGGCCGACGAGCTCCTTCAGGATGTCGTCCTTGGCCTCGCCCTCGACATCGAGCTTCACGACATCTGTCGTAAAGAGATCACGCAGCCTCATCTATCGCCTCCAAGCATTGAACCCGGTCATACGGATGGGAAAGCCTTGTATGTTACCATTCCTTGACGGCTTCCCCAAGGCGGAGCGCCACGGCGCCTCGCTCCGATCCACGCAGCGCGCTGGCCTCGTATGACGGACCTCCTCGATCTCCTGACCCGCGGGTCGACACCGCTCTACCTCGCGCCCCAGGCCGGTGTGAGCGAATCGCCCTTCCGTCGCCTGTGCCGACGGTACGGAGCGGATGTCGTCGTGAGCGAATTCGTGAGCGCCGCGGGGCTGGTCATGGGCTCCAAACGGTCGAGGGAGTACCTGCGTTTCGACGAGGCCGAGCGGCCAATCGGGATCCAGATCTTCGGGTCCGACCCCGCGCAGATGGCCGACGCCGCCGCGCTCGTGGCGGATCTCTACGGACCCGACTTCATCGACATCAACTTCGGCTGCCCCGTCAAGAAGGTCGTGAAGCGGAACGGCGGGTCGGGCTGTCTCCGTGACCTCGACCTCGTCGAGACCCTCATCCGAGCCGTGGACGACGCCACGGACCTTCCCACAACCGTGAAGATCCGTAGCGGTTTCGATGCCAAGACGCGGGACCCCGTGGGGATCGCGCTCCGGTGCGAGGCGGCCGGCGCGAAGGTGCTGTGCCTGCACCCGCGCACCCGCGCCGACATGTACAGCGGCTCGGCCCGCTGGGATGAGATCCGTGACGTTGTGGAGGCGCTCGCCATTCCGGTGGTCGGCAATGGGGATATCCGCACGGGAGACGACGCCCGCCGCATGCGCGACGAGACCGGATGCGCCGGCATCATGATCGCGCGTGGGTCGCACGGCGACCCGTGGATCTTTCATCAGGCCCGCACCGCCCTGGACGGACTTCCCGTGCCGCCCGAGCCCGACGTCGAGGAGCGCTTCCGCATCTGTCTGGAGCACGCCCGCAATGCCATCGCCTTCGAACGCAACGCCGAGCGGGCCATCATCGACTTCCGTAAGCATCTCGGCTGGTACACGAAGGGAGTGCCCGACGGCCGGAAGCTCCGGACGGAGCTGTTCCAGGCGACGACGCTTCAGGAGGTCGAGGCGATGCTCGAGGGGTACCTGGAGGAGCAAACGGCGGGAGTGGGCGGGCGGTAGGGGCGGGGCAGGGTCCGCCCAATGCGCGACAGGTGGACCACCCCACCGTCCTTCGTGTATTATTGGGGCGAAGGAAACGGTTGTTTGACAGAACCATCCCTTCATCGGGGGCGTCACGGTTTCGACGTGTTTGGTGAACGTGGAGGTGCGTGTCGAGGTCCCGGACCTCGTAAATCCCTGGGAAACTTTATAGCTGCCAACAACAACATGGCGCTGGCCGCGTAAGTAACCCTTACGTAGCTCGCTCCCGGTTCGGCCCGCCTGAGGCGGGGCCGGGAGCGTCGATAAGTCAGGCTGGTCTGCCACTCACGCCTTCGGGGCGGTGGACGAGATTTTAGAAGGCTGGTTTCGGATGCGGTTGTTCACTGGCCGCCCGGAATGAGATCAATCAGTGGTCTACGCACGTAGAGCCTCTGCAGGACCCTTTCGCGGACGCGGGTTCGACTCCCGCCGCCTCCACTGCGAGAAGCCCCTTCGGTCAACCAAGGCCGTAGGGGCTTTCTCGTATTGCGGCCATTCCCGGTCGCAGTGGAGGCGGCGGGCCCCGAAGGTCGACTCCCGCCTGGCGCCCGCGACCATTCAAAATCGTCCGGACGGCGCATCGGTCGGGGCACGCCGGGAGCCGAACCCCCGCGGACTCGGCGCAGCCGAGGACGCCGAGCGGGGACGACCCGAGGCGGTGGGGCGGACGAGCGGGTGAGCGGCAGCGGATCTGCTCGGCTCGGTGGAGTTGCTCGCCCGGCGCGTTTGTGATCGTTCCCCGTAGGTCGGTGGGATGGGGCGCTCCTGGGGAACGCACACACATTTGCCGTCGCAGTGCCGGACTCCAGTCGCTCAGTCTTTCCGATGGAGGAACGGTAGACTATTTTCTACCATTCTACCGGAGGACGCATGGCCCTGAACATCAAGAGTGACGAGGCTCACGAATTGGCCCGTGCCCTCGCGGAGGCGAGCGACTCGAGTCTCACAGAGGTCGTGACGAAGGCGCTACGGCGATCTCTCAACGAGGTCACGAAGAGCACTGAGGAGTCGTTGCTGCTTGCGGAAGTGGCCGAGATCCAGCGATTCGTCGCGGACCTTCCCACCCGGGACTCCCGCTCGGCCGAGGAAATCCTGGGGTACGGCCCCGCGGGGCTTCCCTGATCCGTGGTCATCGACTCGTCGGCGTTGATTGCGATCCTCCTGGGTGAGCCCGACGCCCATGACCTGGTCCGGGCCGTGGCCCGAAGCGGAGATCGGATTCTCGGCGCCCCGACCTGGGTCGAAGCGTCTGCGGTCATGCTGGCCAAGAAGGGCCCGGCAGGCGAGGTGGCGCTGGACGCGCTGATCGAACGGATGCGCATCCGCATCGTACCTCTGTCCGTGGACGCAGCGCGTTTGGCGCGGTTGGCCTACGCCCGGTTCGGAAAGGGGGTCGGGGATCCCCCGGTCCTGAACTACGGGGACTGCCTCGCTTACGGGGCCGCCATGGCCGAGGGCCACCCCCTCCTGTTCAAGGGCGACGACTTCAGCCGCACCGACGTGGACGTGGCCGGGTAGCCCGGGACAGCACAGCCGCGCCGGCTGGCTCCCTCCTCAGCGTCGGGTCACGACGTCCCGGAAGCGGTCGTTGCCCCACACGTACTGATCGGAGCCGTTGTACGTCACGGTCGCGCCCCGGTCGATGACGATCTGGTCGCCCCGCCAGGTGCCGAAGCTGATTTTCAGCCGGTGCCCTTCGTCGTGCGCCACGGCCGTGTAGAGCGTCTTGTGAGGGAAGCCCTGGAACAGGCTGGTGATCTCGAACCGTTCCTCGACGTCGTTGTAGTTGAAGTACCAGAGGTACGAGCGTTCCCGCCCGCGGTGGTCCACACCCTGGGACTCGCAGGAAATGTACTCCCCGCCCAGCGCCCACTCACACACGCGCGTCCCGGTCTCCCGGTACTCGCCGTTGATCTCCTCGTCCTCGAACCTCCACTCGCCGACCAGCCAGGCGAGTTGCTCGATGCCTGCTTCCTGGGCCGAGAGCGATGCCGGCGGTGCAAGTGCGGCGAGCAACAGAAGCGCAGCGGCCAGAGCCTTCCCCGTCATCCCCATAACCTCTCTCGATTGTGGCGGTGAACCGTCCACCGATGTACGGCTGACTCCGGGATGAGTTTCGTCGTGTGGACGCGCGGGCCCAACCTGTTCGCGACGAAGGCCGGCTCGTCCAGGGGGCGGCATCGGCAGCGGAACGCACCTGTTCGAGCTGGCTGGCACGCGGTACTCTGGCCGGGTGGCGTAAGGCCCTCCCCCCCGTCATCGCCTGCGAGGCCGAGTGAGTAAACCCGTTCTGCGCCGACTGGGCGTGATGCTCCGCGAAATCGTCGTGATCGTTGCGGGCGCCAGCTTGGCACTCGCAGCGGACGCACTCTACGAGCGCCGGCAGGATCGGGCGGAACGCGCGCGCATTCTCAGGTCACTCGACGCCGATCTCCGCGCCGATTCGGCGGCGTATGCCCGGTTCGCGGCAGGTAGGCTCGACCAACGCGCCCAAGCCGCTTCCACCCTGCTTGCCGTGGTGGAGGATCGGGCGCGCTCCGTCGATCGCGTCGAGTTGGCCCGATTGGTCCGAGAGTCCATCGCCTTCCCTTCGGGAGTGAAGGAATCCGCCACGTATCGAGAGATTACCGCGACGGGTGGAATCGGATTTGATCGACCGGCCGGGGCTGCGGGAGGCGCTGCTCCGGTACTATGCCATGTCCTTCTACTGCGGATTCTGACGGAAGATGTACGCGTCCTTCATTGCAGGCCTCAGCGCACCGTATGAGGAGTCTTTGCGGCGCCATCTGGGGTCGGGGTACATCGCGTTGACGAATCACATTCCCGCGGCGGCGGAGTACGAACGGTGCCTCGAGACGCAGAGTGGACGGGTCGACCTGGGTCGGTTGAGAGGCGACCCGGAGTTCGTGCAACGGCTCGTCGGTGTCGTGCTCCGGGCGGGTCGTTTCAAGGTCTTCGTCGGCGCCCAGGCCAGCCAGCAAGCGGCGGTGGCAGAGCAAGTGAAGGCTGCGGTCGCCGGATCCTGATCTCTCGTCTTCAGAACATCGAGTTGTCGTTCCTGGACGTCGCGGGGATCCGCTGCAGCACGTCCCAATGCTCGACGACCTTACCCGCCTCGTCGAGGCGGAAGATGTCGATGCCGGCCCAGTCGTCTCCGCCGGGCCACTCCTGGTGACAGTGGAGAACCACGTAGTCCTCCTCTGCGATCACCCGCTTGAAGTGCACCTTCTTGCCCGGATACTCCCTTGCCATGCGTTCGAAGTACTCGATGAAGGCGTCCTTGCCGTCCGCGACCTCTGGGTTGTGTTGACGGTATTCGTCGCCCGCGTAGCGGCGGGTAGAACAGTGGGCTCGCAGGCGATCCCAGCCGAGGTGAAGGTCGCCCTCGCTCGCTTTGCCCACGACACCGAGACCCGGAAGAGGCGCTGGTCACGTAGAGCTATCTCGGCTTCAGCCAGGTGCTGGCTCGGTACGGTGGCCTCGGCCGCTTCATACCCCAACCACCGTTGAGTATTTCGGCTTGTCAGGGCGGGGGAGCGCCACCGATTTTGGCCCCGTGTTCGCGGACCCTGAGTTCGACGCGTGGCTCACCGTCCAGCTGATCGCGCAGACCAACCTGAGCCAGCGATTCGAGGGATTGATCGAGGATCTGACCGAGATCGATGGCGCGCTGGCCGCGTTCTGAGGAGGAGCGCATGTTTCCTTCGAGTCGATCGTCAGCGCCGCGATAACGACCTACTCTGGCTGCGCCTTGCGGTGCATCAGCACCGCACCCAGGGAGACCAGGAACACGATAGCCGACGCGGTGGCGCCGCCCACCTGGCCTGCACGAATCTGGAGGAAGCCGAAAAAGGCCATCCAGAGCATCATCGCCACCCCGGCCACCAAGCGCGTGCGCGACCACACCAGCAGGGCGCCAAGGACGAATTCCACCACGCCTGCAAAGGTGATCGTCCAGGTCGCGGTGAGTCCCCAGGAGGCGAACAGGCCTCGCACCTGGCCAGGGTTCACGAGCTTGACACCGCCCGAGAAGACGAAGGCGAGCCCCATGAGAACCACGAGGGCACCAAAGAGCCTGGACAGGATGGGCATGTGAGTCTCGTCCCAAGTTGAGTGGGGTCGTGCTGGACGAATTTCGTCACTATAGAGATGGATAGGAAGTTCAAAGGGCCTTTCGCGGCAGGAGGTGAGGTAGGACGGGGCAGGGGTGACGAGGGAGAGGGGCGGAGCCGAAGATCCGTGGCCGCCCATACATGGCGGTTGTCCTCGTGAATCCTCCAGATCGTTTCCGCAAGCTCGGCGTCGCGTAACACTCGAACCGAGGGCGGACGCCGCAGCCAAGCGTGCTACCCGCTGGGGGAGAGCCCCAGCCCTCGGCACATCGCCCGGATCGGAAACTCGGCCTGGTGTCGCTTCACGAACTCGAACCCCGTCCCGGGATCGAGTCGCTCTCCCGGGCGAACCAGGCCGCGGCTTTTGGGGGGATATCGCGCTCCATCCGCAACCGCCGATTCTCGCGCTTCAACCGCCTGACCTCCTCCCGCTCGTCCGTTGTCGGTCCATCGCTGCGTACGCACTCGTCCACGTCAGCCTGCTTCACCCAGTTCCGGATCGCTCCGGCCGAGGCCTCAAACTCTCGTGCAAGGTCCTCCGGCGAACGTCCTGAGCGCACCAACTCGACCCGCTCCCGTCGATATCCCGGCGGGTACGGCGGACTCGTTCTCGGCGTCGTAAACTCCTCCCGTGTGAACCTCGTCCAATGCATGAATGTTCATTGGTCGAAATTTGAACTAAATACAGAGAACCAGGAGATACGATGCGCAGGATTCTGATGACGGCGGCACTGGTGGCATCCTCGAAAGCAATGATCGCGGCGACCCCGCAGGCCCAGGCTCCCGAGGAGTGGAATGTCGACAGGCCCACACCGAGGTGACCTTCTCGGTCCGCCACTTCTTTACCCCGGTGACCGGCAAGTTCGACGATTTCGACGTCTCGCTCGTCTACGACCCCGAGGCTGAAGCTGATGGACGTTCGCTTCCGACTCGCGGAAACCCGCCGATTTGACCACCGTGGGGACTCACGTCACTTCATGAAATACGAGTGAGCAATGACGATGACTGTTCCCGCAACACTGACGGAGGACATGTGGAGCCCCTGGCTCGCGAGTCTACAGCCAAGAACCGCCGTGTTCTGCAGGGCGGATGTCCTCGCCCCCTGGGGGTTCAGGATCGAAAGCCGACCGCAAGCCACCTTCCACGTCCTTACGCGTGGGAAGACCCTTTTGGAGTTGGACGGAGTCGCCGATCCGATCGAGATGACGAAGGGTGATCTCGTGCTCCTTCCTCACGGCTCGGCTCACCAGTTGAAGGATGACCCCTCGTCCGCCGTGCGCCCGCTCGAGGAGGCTGCCGGCGAGGGAACGGCAAAGGGAAAGATCTTCGCGTTTGGGGGTGACGGGACGGGTGCCGTCATGGTCTGTGGTGGCTGCGACCTCGGAGTCTCGACCGGGGGTGCGGCCGCCACCCCCTCCTTCCTTCCTCCCGTCATCCGACACCAGTGTGACCGATCGCTCGTAGAAGTGATGGAGACCGAGAGCCGTTCCCTCGCCAACGGAGCCGAGGCCGTGCTCTCCCAGACGCTACGACTCCTCGTGGTCCAGGCCCTGAGGAACTTCCTCGCCGAGCGGACGGAAGGCGAGCGCAGAGGGTTGATCACCCCTGACGTGTCGCGGGCCGTGGCCTTTATTCACAGGAACTTTGGAAGCGACCTCGACATCGACGCCATCTGCGCGGTCGCCCGAGTATCGCGATCCACCCTCACCCAGCATTTCACGCAGCACATGGGCGTTCCACCCATCAGCTACCTTCGGATGACCCGTCTTTCCTATGCCGCAGAATTACTCCGGACAACCGATCGTGGGGTCAAACAAGTCGCGCGGGCCGTCGGATATAGGTCGACATCGAGCTTCTCGCGCGCCTTTCTCGCCCAGTACGGAACCACGCCCGGCTCGCACCGGCAAGAAGCGTGATCTCTCCTTGACCGCTCGGACGTTCTGCACAAGATGCCGGCTGCTGGGACATGGCGTCTGCCAACGAGGTCGTACATGATGTGAGTTCTTGGTCTGGATCCAAAGAGCCGCCGTACGGGGGGAGGGATGAGCGAGGTGAACAAGCAGGTGATCCGGACGTTGTACTCCGAGGTCATGGGGAGGGGCAACATGGAGGTCGCGGACGAGATCTTCTCGGACGAGTATGTGGATCACATGCCGATCATGAAGACACCTGATCGCGAGGGTCTTCTCAAATCCGTAGAGGCGGCCCGCCGTGCCTTCCCTGACGTCCGACCGGAGATCATCGTCGAGATCGCCGAAGGTGAGTGGGTCGCGATCGCCGTTGACGTCGACGGAGGGACACAGCAGGGGGCGTACATGGGGGTTCCGGCTTCCGGGCGCCCGGTCCACTGGACGGAGACCCACTTCTGGCGTGTCGTCGACGGCAAGATCCGCGAGCACTATGGCAACGTCAGCATGTTCGAGATCCACAAGATGATCGGGTCGCACGACCTGGACCCGACTCTGGCATAGGGGGACGACGATGAGCGTAACGGTGGTGAACGACTGGCGATTCACCGAAGACGCGGATCTGGCCGAGGCATTCGACGCGATTCGCGCCTATATGGCCTACCTCGATCAAAACGACACGGGCATGGAGCAGTCCCTGTGGCTCCGTGTTCGCGACGACACCCTGCGGTACTTCCACATCGCGACTTATCGGACGCCGGAGGAGCTGGAGACACAGATGCAGTCGGACGGCACCGAGCGGTTCGTGGAACGCCTCTACCCTCATATCGACCCTGACTCGGTCGTCCGCCCGGTGGGCGATGTGGTGGCGAACGTCGGAACCGGCCCG
The DNA here is from genome assembly GCA_029262115.1 of Gemmatimonadota bacterium. Lineage (GTDB taxonomy): Bacteria > Gemmatimonadota > Gemmatimonadetes > Longimicrobiales > Gaopeijiaceae > JAJCZZ01. The sequence goes on from JAJCZZ010000093.1 coordinate 46,127, forward strand.
GGAGACGTGTGACCATGAAGACGATCCTTCACAGCGTGGACATTAAGGCAGGCGCCGCCGCCATCTACGAAGCGCTGACGACGCGGGACGGCCTGGCCGGATGGTGGACGGCGACGGTCGAGGCGGAAGAAGGCGTTGGTGGCGTCATCGACTTCACCTTCGGCGCCACTTTCAACCCGGACATGGAGATCACGGCGCTCGACCCCGAACGACGGGTCGCGTGGACCTGCGTGGGCGGCCACGAACCCTGGCAGGACAACACGTTCGAGTTCCGGATCGAGGACCGCGGCTCGATCTGCGTGCTGTTCTTTACGCAGACCTACGCCCGGGAGCTCAGCGACGAAGAATACGGTCGCTACAACTTCAACTGGGGCTTCTATCTCGAGAGCCTCCGTAGCCTAGTGCAGACCCGGCGGGGCGCGCCCTACAACGCGGAGACCGAGGAGGACCGTAAGGCCGTGGTCGAGCGCTTCGTCGAGGAATACAAGAACCGGCACAACATCAACATCGTGGACGAGCTCGTACACGAAGAGTGCGCGGTTCACATTCCGCTTCCCGGTCTGCCCCAAGGTCGTGAGGGCATGCGGGTAAATGGCAATCTGGTGACGGCTGCCTTCCCCGATGTCCACGTCGAACGGGAGTTCTTGTGCGCAGACGACGACATCGTCCTCGAACGAGCGGTCGCCGAGGCGACCCATCAGGGTGAATTGATGGGCGTCCAGCCGGAGGGCGTGCCGGTCACCTGGACCGAGCTCCATGCTTACCGGGTTCGCGGCGGCCAGATCACGGAGGTGTGGTCGGAGCCGGACCTCCTGGGAATCATGGTGCAGATCGGTGCCGTGGACCGGCCGGACGGTTGACACCGGTCTCGGCCGTCGGTGATGTGACCCCGCACGGCCATCGTCCACGTGACCTGTTGCCAGACGCTGGAGGAGAGATGGACGACATCATGCACTGGATTTCGATCGACGCACCACCCGCACGTGTGTTCGACGCCGTCACCACGGCGCAAGGACTGTCGAGTTGGTGGACCTCGGATGTGGAAGCCGACGCGGCTGTTGGCGATGTCTCGGTTTTCGGATTCAACGACCGTTCTGTGGTGTTTCGCATGCGGGTGGACGAACTGGCAGCACCTCATTGCGTGCGTTGGACCTGCGTGGGCGACTTCCCGGAGTGGGAGGGTACTCGGATCGAATTCCGCATAGAGGAAACGGATGAGGGGCAGTCGAACCTTACGTTCACGCACGCGGGATGGGAATCGACTGAGGGTTTCTTCCGGCAGTGCAACACTGACTGGGGGCGCCTAATGTACTATCTCAAGGACTACCTGGAAGGGCGAGGCAAGGGACCGATGATGGACTAAACACGGGTGCGGAAACCTGCCATTGGTCCGGCGGTACTGCCGTGCCGATACTATGGATATGGCTCATCGCGCCTATGAAGTCGGATGGCCGGAGACCAGGCTCCCCTCGCCTTGCTTCAATCTTCAGCCATATGATGATGTCTCGGGTCGACCTATCGCGCAGCCCATGATGGGAGAAGCCGACTTCCGATAGCGTTCTAGGACTCCGAACTGGCCCCGCCCAAAATGCCTCCAGACTCCACTCTCTGCGAGGCCACACCAGCGATTCCCGACCCTTCCTGTCCTTGGGCCAGTTGGGCCGAAGGCCGCCGTCAGGCGGCCGGAGCCGGAGTCCGGTTGTTATTCGAAGTGACGTCCACCCCGGCGATTCCGTCGCCGCCTTGCCGAGGCTTCGACACTCCGCCTTATCTTGTCGGACCTCCGGCCGGTTCTCGTTCGCGCGACTCTCGTATCGCGGCCAAGATCTCAGCCCTTTCGACTCCGGTATCCACCCCCGGAACGTCCAACGGAGATTTCCCCGGTGTCACCGGGCGAACAGCAAACTCGGTTCCGTCCCGCCGCTTGATACGGATCTCGCCGCCCGTACGAGCCTCGTCCAGGACCCGGGCCAATCGCTGCCGCGCCTCAGTGTACGTGTAGACTTTCATGACTCCACCTCCAGAACTTCGATTCCCAGCCTCCTGGCTATCTCGCACTGCGCCCGGTCAAGCGAGAGCAGCGGAGTCGCGTACCGTCGAGCGCACTCCAAGACGTACGCGTCATACGCGTAGACACCGTGGTCGTGTCCGAGCTTCACTGCCTCCTGTAGATCCACGTCCACAAGATGGACGGGGATACCCTCAAATGACTCCAGTGCCTTCTGAGCCTGCGCCAGGTCGATACGCCCGCGTTTGAAGAGCGCCGTCAGCGCATTGCCGACCTCCCAGGAAAGCGATGCCGCGGAGCGAAGGTCCGCACCCTCCGTGGCGCGAAGCAGTGCGGGCTTCGTGGGCTCGTTGAGGATCACCGCGATGACGATCGACGTGTCTACCGAGATCTCCAATGCCGTCCCCCAGGATCAGATATGTACAATTGTACAGTGCCTTGCCCTTTACGTTCCGTCAAGGATGCGACACCTCGAGGGGATTCGGCCCGACATCCGCTCAGCGAGATGTCTCGGGTGGCACGCATCATCATCGCCGAGTCATTTCGAATAACAACGGGTTGCCGCGTCGGGCGCCACGCGCCCTTGCCCTCCACTAAGGGACATGCCTTCGGCACGTCGGCAACCCTGCAAGGTGACTGCCGCGATCCCCGTCGCCAGCATCGACACCAACAATGCAGATCGGGATGAGCACCTGCGGTCCGACGACTTCTTCAGGGTCTCCACGCATCCGAACATGACCTTCGAGAGCACCTCGGTCCGCCGGGTCAATGCGACGGAGCTGATCGCCACCGGGAACCTCACCATCAAGGGAGTGACCCGCGAAGTGCAGATGCCGATCACGATCCTGGGTGTGCAGGAGCTTGAAGGACCGATGGCATAGCAGATGGGTGTGTCGAAGGTGGCCTCCTTCCACACGACGCTCGAGGTCAACCGGAACGACTTCACCGTCGGGACCGGGAACTGGGCGGCCGCGACGGTGATCGGACGGACGTCACGATCAAGATCGCGGTTGAGGCCAACCAGCCGGCGATGTAACGACGGTGGGCGAACGCCCGCTGACTGCCGGGGCGGAACGACGACCCCGCTGCAGATGAACAAGCGGCTCGGATCCCAGGCGGGGTTCGGGCCGTTCGTCGGTTCGGGGCGTTCGTCGGCTTCCTTGGGGGCTTGAGCCCGGAATGTGTGGTGCAACGTGGCGGTGGGTCAGCCTTGCCGCGCAAGCCACGGCCTACCGCTTGCGCCCGAGCATGAACCCTGCGGCGAGCATTCCCGTGGCCAGAGCAACGTGCAGGAAATTGTCCATCTGGTTGATGTGGACGATACCGAGGAGATGACCCTCAGGTGAGCCACGAAGTACGATGAAACCCAGTAGTCCGACGAGAAAGTACACCGCGCCGAACGACTTCATGAGGAGGATCGAAGGGCCCGTGCCCAAGAGCGCCACGGCGGCGAAACCTGCTGCAGTCAGGAAGTGGACCGCATTGTGGGGTCCGTTCGTCACAAACAGGCTCTCAGGCCCAAGAACAGGGTTCGGTACTTAGGCGAGCAGGCCAGCCAGTGCGAAGGCGGTCGCGAATGCCCATGAAATTGTGGTGGCCGTAAGGCCTGTAGACGGGGCAACGGTGGACATCTCCCTCCTCCTCTGTAGACAGGTTGTGTTGGGCGTACCACAGAGACTGGTGAGACGATGGCGGACGAAACATGCACATTCGTACGTTTATCCATACGGATCGTCCACTTTCCGTTGACTCCTGATCACTGGCGTTCACTCAGATGGAGCCGGGGGCCTTCGGGGGGCAACTGTTCGTGGAACGAACTCCGGCCGTCTTCCGCGTCATGAAGATCTGGTCGGACGCAGATAACCCTTCGCTTTCGTAGAGTGATCTCGCTGTTGTGTTCTCGGGCCTCACCAGCAGATGAACGGCTCGGGCTCCGGCCCAGCCGAGTTCCGAGAGCAAAGAGCACAGCAGTGCACGTCCGAGTCCTTGGCCCCGCGAGGAGCTAGCAACGAAGAGTTCCGTGACGAAGGCGTCCCGCCCCCTGAACTCCAAGTCGTACCCGAATGACCCAACCCCATAGCCCACGATCGAGCCCTGGGATTCGATGCGACAGGTGACGACCAAGCCGAGTTCGGATTCGTCGATCAGTCGTTCGAGTGCGGGACGCACGGCCTCCGGACGGTATGGTATGCCCTCAGCGGCGCTGAACGCCGCCATGAGAGGTAGGAGGCTGCTCACATCTTCGCGGGTTGCTCGCCCGTAGCAGGCCATCTCGAGTCCTGGGGTGGGTGGGGGTCGGATATCCAACCCGCTAAACCAGCGTACCGACCCGGGCGCGGAGTCGTGGGACGACGTCACGCTCAAACCACGGATTCCTCTTGAGCCACACGCGGTTCCGAGGGCTCGGGTGCGGCATGGGAAGGACAGAAGGCCAGGTGCGACGCCAGTGTGTCACGGCCTCGGTAACAGAGGTGGTGGACCCCGAGAGGTGCCACCTCTGGGCATAGCCTCCAACCACCAACGTGAGCTCAACGGATGTCAGATGTTCAAGGATGGCCTCCCTCCACGCCGGCGCACACTCAGGGCGGGGCGGTAGATCACCATGTGCCCCGGTCCCCGGGTAGCAGAACCCCATGGGAAGGATGGATACGATGTTGGGGTCGTAGAATGCTCCGCGGTCGATGCCCATCCAGTCCCGCAAGCGGTCCCCACTTGGGTCATCGAAGGGCACGCCACTGTCGTGGACCCGGCGGCCTGGTGCCTGCCCCGCGATGAGGATACGAGCACCTCTGTCAGCCTGGACCACAGGACGACAGCCGTGGGGGAGGTGAGGGTCGCACAACTTACAGGCAGCTACCCGACTCAGGATAGCCTCGAGCGGCTCGGTGGAGGTTGTCACCGGACGATCACCTTCCCAGTCATGGTCGGGTGGAACTCACAGAGGTAGGGCAGGACTTGACCTTTTCCCACGACCCACGTGAACGCTTCCCCGGATCCGATGGACCCGGACTCCATTCCATCGACTTCGCCGGTAACTGTGTGCGGGACGATGTCGTGGTTGATCCAGGTGATGGTGTCTCCCGCCTCTACCTCGATGGCGTCTGGGTCAAAGGCAAGGTCACGAATGTCGACCTGATGATGAACAGGAGGGGGATCAGTGCACCCGGAGGCGGTCCCCGCAAACGCGAGGACCGCCATCAGCAGAAGCGGGTGCGGCTCAGGCAAGGTCACTCGTTCATTCCGGTAACGCTCCGGACCATTCGCTCCGCGTGCTGCTCATGTCCGCGGAAGATCGCAAGAGCTTGTCGGAACGCTGCCTTCACCTCGCCGTTCTCGATGTTGGGAATGAACGCGTCGGCTACCACACCGTTTACGGTCTGATGGTAGGCGAGCTCATTGCTGGCGTACCGGCGATCGAACTCTGCGCCCCGAAGCCGGCTCAGTTCGTCCTTGATCCGCTTCGCGTCATTGAGCAGTTGGCGACTCAGGGCGTTATCCACGGCTTGAACGTTCAACTTTTCCGCGAGGGCCACGACCTGACCGTTCACTGCCGAGTGGTCTCGGATCATGGTCTCTGCGAAGGCACGGATCTCCGGGTTCTCGGACAGAGCCAAGGCCAGATGGGCGTAGGCGATGTCGATATTGCTGGCGGTGACCGCAACATGGGCCATCTCGACATCGCTGAGGTCCGCCTGAGCCGCGAGGGGCGAGAAACCGGTCAGCGCCAGGACCGGGACGACCAGGAGTCGAACTGCACGAAATGACTTCACTCTCATGGATCTACTCTCTTGCTAGGGTTGGAAGCCCCGATAGGGGCTGCTCGCAACAATAGTCGCCCCAGCTCCACGCACGTTCTATCACTGTGAGTTCATGATTCGTACCTTTTCGTACAAATCGGATGTGGTATCGTGGACACCGTGCTAGATTGGAGGCATGGACGTACTGAGTGATGTACTCAGCGCCCTTCGACTGCAGGGGACCCTCTACTTTTCCACGGAATTTGGACGGCCATGGGGCCTACGGGTGCCATCCTACAGGAAAGTGGCCCGTTTTCACCTCGTGGTTCGTGGATCTTGTTGGGTCCGTGTGTTACCGGATCACACCGCCGAGTACCTGGAGACAGGCGATCTGGTTCTTGTTCCTCACGGAGCTGAGCATGTGTTGGCCGACACCCCTGATACTCCCTGCCGGACGGTTGATGAGGTTGTGGCGGCTGCCGGGTTCACCGGAAAGGGAGCCCTTGTGTTCGGTGGCGAGGACAAAGGGGGCCCCACTCGCCTGATCTGCGGGCACTTCGAGTTCGACGATTCGTTTGATCATGTGCTCCTCTCGCAGCTTCCGCCGGCGCTGGTCGTGCGCTGGGAGGAGTCGGTCCGTGGATCTCCGCTTGAGGACTTGTTTCGATTCATCGCTCGAGAAGTCCATGAGGGGCAGCCCGGTCATGAGGCGGTCACCCGGCGGATGAGCGAGGTGCTGTTCGTTCAGGCGGTGCGTTTCTGGGCGGGGAGCGTCGACCAACCCCGAGGCTTTCTCGGAGCCTTGGCTGATCCCGGTCTGGGGGAGGCGCTGTCCGCGATTCACACCGATCCTGCGGCCTCGTGGACGCTCGACTCCCTGGCTCGGAAGGCCGCGATGAGCCGGACCTCGTTCGCCGAGCGATTTCGGGACGGCGTGGGTGAGACACCGCACCAGTATCTCACCACCCTCCGCATTCAGATCGCCCGCCGTCTGCTGGCTGAGTCACGCGTCTCCCTGGACAAGATCGCGGTCCGGGTCGGGTACGATTCGGCCGCATCCTTGTCTCGGGCGTTCAAGCGCATCGTGGGGTCTCCCCCCGGAGCGTATCGGAGAGCAGCCCGGACCCAGCGCTCCAGCTAGGGTTCCACCTCATTGAGGTAGGGGGATGTGGGATCCAGCCGCCTCATGGCGATGCGGTCGAGTGAGAACGCTCCCGCGGGCGGCGCCGATCGAGGTGCTCAGGGGGATCCCACGGAACCGGCACGTATGCCTCGGGGAAGGCGCACGGTCGGGGTGGCTGTACGAGGTGCTCGAGCCTCACGTGGAGGAGCTGGTCGTGACCGGGGTTCGCAAGAGCCGGGGTCCGAAGAGCGACAAGGATCGTGATGCGGAGCTCGTCGGATTGGGTGCGAGACCCGAGCGGGCGGTGGGTGAAGGCTGCGGTGCAGCAGACCCGGGGCCTGAACCGGAACTTCAACCACACGCTAAGCGGATCTTCAAGGGCGCCAGCGCGTCCTGAAAGAGGAGCGCCGACTGCTCCGTCCGCGAGGAGTGAGTCGTGCACCGAATGGCGAATCGAGCCGACGGGTGACGGTCAGGGCGACCCTCCCCCGGAGGAGCCCTCTCGGGCGGAGTGACGCGGACGGGCCCACTTGCCGATAGTTCACCGGTCCGCTACTGTCATTGTCAGCTACCTGACAATGACTACAAGTATTGGCACTCAATGGGCAATCGCACACTTGGCGTGGTGACGCTGGCGATCCTCAGGTCGATCGGGCTCGGGCACCGCTACGGGGCCGACATCGTGGAGGCCACGGATCTCGGCAGCGGGACGGTCTACAAGACGCTCAGTCGTCTGGAGGCGCGCGGCTGGATCAGCGGCCGCTGGGAGGACCCCGAGGTCGCCGAGGCGGAGAAGCGTCCGAGGCGGCGCTTCTACACCCTCACCCCCGAGGGTGACCTCGAGACGACCCGGGCGCTGGCGCGGGTTAGGCGCCTGACCGGCGCGCCGGAGACGGCGGGATGAGCCCGCACGCTCCAGAGCGGAGACCGGCCTTCCGGTGGGCCCGCGCCGTGCTGGTCGGCGCCTCGCGGCTCGTGCCGTTCCACCGACGCGGGAGCTGGCTGGCCGAGTGGACCGGAGAGCTTTGCGCGCTCCAGTCCCGCGGGCGTGGGGGCGGCACGTTGATCCGTTTCGCGATGGGTGGTGTGGCCCACGCGCTCTTCGAACGACGGGTGGAGGAGGGGACGATGCTGGACGGGATCGTGCAGGACCTACGACAGGCGCTTCGCAGGTTGGGCCGCTCACGGGGTTTCACCGCAGTGGCCGTGCTCGTCATCGGGTTCGGCGTGGGAGCGAACACGGCGCTCTTCAGCGCGGCCCAGGCCACGCTCCTCGGACGGCCGGACTACCCTGAGCCCGACCGGATCGTGTTGGTCGACCTGCTCCTGCAGAGCCGCGCCGACGTGCCCGCCGACACGATGCCGTGGTCGTACCCGAAGTTCGAGTTGGCACGCGGGGCGCTGCGCTCACTGGACGACGTCGCCGGCTTCACACAGCCGTCCACCCTGACGCTGACGAGCTCGGGCGCGCCCGAGCGGGTCCGCGTTGAGTTCGTGACGCCTTCGTACTTCGACCTGCTCGGCGCCAGCCCCGCGGTGGGGCGACTCCTCACGCCCGACGAGGAGGCGCCCGCCCCGGTGTCGGTCGCCCTCTTGTCGCACGCGTTCTGGGTGACGCGCTTCGGCGCCGACCCCGGGGTGATCGGTCGTACGCTCACCCTCGAGGATGTCAGCGTCGAAATCGTCGGCGTTCTGGAGCCGCGCTTCGGGGGGCTGACCGGCTCCGCCGACCTCTGGCTGCCGGTGGCCACGATCACCGCGATCCGTGGTCCGCGTCGGCTCCAACTCGCGTGGACGCACTGGCTACGGGGGGTCGCACGGCTCGGAGAAGGAGTGTCGCTCGAACAGGCGCGCGCGGACGCGCGGACGGTCGGTGTCGCGCTCACGGAGACGTTCCCCGATCCCGACGGGGGCGGGGCGCACGGGGTCGCTTTGGTGCCGCTCCTTGAAGCACGTGTAAACCCGGTGACCCGCACCGCGGTCGCCGCCGTCGCCGTGGGTGCGATCCTATTCCTTCTGATCGCCTGCGGAAATCTCGCTGGCCTGCTCCTGGCTCGGGGTGCCCAACGCCGCGCCGACGTCGCGGTGCGCGCGGCGCTCGGCGCCGGTCGAAGAAGGCTGGTGCGCGAACACCTGCTGGAGAGCCTGCTGCTGGCGCTCGGCGGCGGGGTGGGGGGGGTAGGCGTCGCGCTGGGAGCCGAAGGGTGGGTCGCGTCGTCGGTGCGCTACGCGCTCGGCACCTCGGGGAGCCGGGGCCTGCGCTTCGTGGACCCGGATGCTCTGCAGGTCGACACGACTGCGCTCGTGGTCGGCCTGGGCCTCGCGCTCGCCACAGGTCTGGTCTTCGGTCTCCTGCCAGCGTGGTCCGCGGCGACAACCCATCCGGCCGGCGACCTGCGCGGGCATGGTGGAGCGGCGCTCGGTCGCTCGCGCGCGCGAGCGGGTGACTACGGCCGCGTGGTACTGGTCACCGTCCAGTTCGCGCTGACATTGGTGCTGCTCGCCGGCGCCGGCCTGATGGGTTCGAGTCTCGCGCGCCTGGACGCCGTGCGAGCGGGCTTCTCCAACACGAGCGTGTTCACCGTGGCCTACGACCGAGGCCCGGGGCCGAGCGCCGACGAGAACCGCATTCTCGTGGCCGCGCTGCTGGAGCGGGTACGGGCGATGCCGGGGGTGCTCGGCGCTGCGGTCGCGACCTGCCCGCCGCTCGCCGGGCGATGCGAGGTCCTGGGACTTCGCCAGGTCGATGACCAGGATCCGGTCGACTACTCCGAGATGACCGGGGTTCTCGGTTACACCGCGACCGCAGGATATTTCGAGACTCTGGGCGTGCCCGTCCTCGAAGGGCGGACGTTCGGTTCCGATGACGTGGCCGGCGGCGAACCGGTCGTCGTGATCAACGAGACTGCGGCGCGCGAGCTGTTCGGGGGCGTGTCCGCGCTCGGTCACCGAATCTCGGTGACCCACGAACTGACCCAGGACCGTCTGGCCAGGGTCATCGGCGTGGTCGGCGACGTCCGGTACGCCGGGCTGGACGAGCCGGCCATGGCGGCGGTCTATCTCTCCGAGCGACAGGCGCCGATGCCCTACGGTACGCTGTTCGTCCATACGGAGGGGGATCCCTACGCGGTCCTGGGTCCGCTTCGCTCGGTGACGGCAGAGCTCGACCCGAAGCTGCCCCTTTTCGGCGCGAACACGATGGCCGACCGGCATTCAGCGGCCACCGCCCGCACGCGTATCATCCTGGGCCTGCTGGTGGCCTTCTCACTGAGCGGGCTCGCGCTCAGCGCGCTCGGGCTCTACGGCCTGGTGTCCCAAACGGTCACCCGGCGCACCCGCGAGATCGGGCTCCGGGTCGCGCTCGGGGCACGGCGCCCCGAGGTCGTTCGGATGATCGTGGCGGGGCCCGCGCTGCTGGCGCTGGTGAGCGCGGTGTTCGGCACCATCGCGGCCGTCGTGGTCACGGGACGTATGCACGCGCTCCTGTTTGGTACGGCCGCCAGGGACCCCAGGGTGCTTCTCGGTGCCGCGACCGTGCTGGTGGTGGTCGGCGTTTGCGCGGCGTGGTTCCCGGCGATGCGAGCCAGCGCGATCGCTCCGTTGGCGGCGCTCCGAGCGGAGTAGCGCCCGTACCCAAGGCGCTTCCGAACCCGTGGCTTGCTGAAGCCGTCAGGGGCCTTTCGGCTGGCCCGGTGACCTCGACAACACGGCGCAACCCGGAATTTGAGACCGACCCTTGGACCCTGATCCGGTTCAGACCGGCAGAAGGAGCGCGGCCAAATCTGGGCCCTACGGCTCTCTCGTGCCGGGCCGTCGGTGCGCAGACGGTGATCGGGAGGTCGTCGAGCGAGGGCGCTCGGGTGGGCAGGCGCGCCCCGGATGGCGTATCATCTTTTTGTTCTCGTCGGTTCACTGTTCCCCCCATGGAGATCGCCATGCGCCCGGCCCACTCCCTTCTCGCCGTCGCCTTGGTGGCGTGGGCGGCCCCGGCCGCCTCTTCCTTGGTGCCCTTGGCCGCCCAGGAGACCAACGACTCCTTCGTTTGGCTCGAAGAGGTCGAGGGGGAGCGCGCGCTGGAGTGGGCCCTGGATCACAACGAGATCACCCGGGGTGAGCTCACCTCGCTTCCCGGGTACCGGGAGCGCTACGACGCGATTCTGGGCATCTACACGTCCACGGACCGGATCGCCTACCCGTCGATCCGCGGCGACCGGATCTACAATTTCTGGAACGACGCCGAGAACCCCCGGGGCGTCTACAGGCGGACCACCTGGGAGTCCTATCTCTCGGGCGAGCCGGACTGGGAGGTGGTGCTGGACGTCGACGCTCTGGCGGCGACCGAGGGCACCCCCTGGTCGTACGGTGGGATGGACTGCCTGCTGCCCGAGGAGCGGCTCTGCCTGGTCCGCCTGTCGCCGGGGGGCTCGGACGCCGTGGAGGTGCGGGAGTTCGACCTGGATGCCGGCGCGTTCGTGCAGGGTGGATTCCACGTGCCCGTGTCCAAGAACACCACGGCATGGGTGGACGAGAACGCCATTCTCGTGAGCCACAATCTCGACGAGAGGCACGTCACCACGTCCGGTTACTCCAGCGCCGCGCGCCGCTGGGCGCGGGGCACGCCCCTGGAGGACGCGCCCATCATCGCCCGCGCTGACGAGACGGACATGGGCGTGTGGCTGGGGACGCAGGAGACGGCGGCGGGTCCGCTGACCATGGTCCTCCGGCTCCTCACCATCTTCGACACCGAGTACCTCTTCCTGGACGACGGCAAGCTGGTCCCGGTGGACGTGCCGTCGGACGCCAACCTCAGCGTCGTAGACAACGACCTCGTGCTACAGCTCACCTCGGACTGGGAGGTCGGGGGCCGCACCTTCGCCGCCGGATCCGTGGTCAGCACCGACCTGAAGGCCTACCTCGCCGGGGAGCGGGACGTCGATCTGGTCGTGGCGCCGGACGCGCGTTCCACCATCAATGGGATATCGCCGATTCGGGACTATCTCCTGGTCAACGTGCTGACCGACGTCCAGGGCCGGCTGCTGCGCTTCCGCAAGGAAGGAGGCGAGTGGGTCAGCGACGAGATCGACGTGCCTCCCATGGGGGCGGTGGGACTCGGCTCCTCCTCGGTGCACGACAACCGCTTCTTCTTCACCTTCAGCTCCTTCACGACGCCAAGCACCCTCTACCTCGCCCAGGAGGACGGCACGGTGGAGGAGGTCCGGAGCCTGCCCGACCAGTTCTCCGCGGAGGGCCTCGTGGTGGAGCAACTGCGCGCCACCTCGGCCGACGGGACGCGCGTCCCGTACTTCGTGGTGCGCTCGGAGGAGGCCGCCTTGAACGGCTCCAACCCGACGCTCCTCACAGCGTACGGTGGCTTTCAGATTTCGCGGACGCCGTCGTACCTCGGGGCCACGGGCAAGGGCTGGGTCGAGGACGGCGGCGTGTACGTGCTGGCCAACATCCGCGGCGGCGGCGAGTTCGGGCCGGACTGGTGGAAGGCGGCGCTCAAGGAGAACCGCCAGAGGGCCTACGACGACTTCCTGGCCGTGGCGGAGGACCTGGTGAGGCGGGGGATCACGTCACCCGACCATCTCGGCATCATGGGCGGGAGCAACGGCGGCCTGCTCGTCGGCGTCGCCATGACGCAGCGCCCCGACCTCTTTGGCGCGGTGGTGGTGCAGGTGCCCCTCTTGGACATGAAGCGCTACAGCCACCTCCTGGCCGGCGCGAGCTGGATGGCGGAGTACGGCAACCCCGACATCCCCGAGGAGTGGGCCTACATCCGGGAGTACTCCCCCTACCAGAACGTCGAAGCCGACGCCGACTATCCCCGTCCCTTCATCTGGACGACCACGCGGGACGACCGGGTCCACCCCGGCCACGCCCGCAAGATGGCCGCGCTCATGGAGAGCATGGGGCACCACGTGCTCTACTTCGAGAACGTGGAAGGGGGCCACGGTTCAGGCGTCACGCCCGAGCAGCGGGCTGAGTCCCTGGCGCTGACGCTGGCGTACCTGCACCTGCAGCTCGGTCCGTTGGGCGGCATACGGTTCTAAGGGAAGTGCGGGTCGGAACGCGGGTCGGCTGGAGCTGGTCTAGAGCCACCGACGTACGGTCCGCCGGTATTCCCGATAGGTGTCGCCGAACTCCCGCAGCAAGTACGCCTCCTCCTTGACAACCGTAAGACGGTGAATGGCCACGACCGCCACAAAGGTCAGTCCCAGCGCCCAGAAGTTGTTGTATGCCAGAGAGATGCCGAGCATGAGCGCCGTGAGACCGACGTAGATCGGGTTCCGGGAGTACCGGAACGGTCCGCTCGTGATGAGGACTGTGGTGGGGAGTCTGTGACTTTCGGTAGTCCCGTGCCTTCTGAACTCGACCTGAGCCCAGACGAGAAGCACACCGCCCAGGCCCATCAGCACCCTGCCTCCGACCGTTGACACTGCAGACGAGGGGAACGACAGGGGCCAGAGGCGGCTGGCTCCGAAGGCGATCACCACCCAGGCCAGCAAGAGCGGGAGCGGATGCAAGGCCCCTGACGGATTCTTGGTCACCGAATCATCCTCCGCCAAGCTGCAGTTTGATCTGCTTCATCTGCTCATACAGGGGCCGCAGCTCGGGGTCGGGCTCGGATTCGTAGAGTCGGATCGCGGTCCCGATGGCTTCGAGACCGCCCTCGCGGTCCCCGCTCTGGGCCCGCATGACGGCGAGCATGAAGTACGCAACCGGCGATTCGGGATGCTGACGGACATAAAGCTGCGCGGACGTCACTGCCGAGGGCAGTGCCTGCCCAGCGGCAAACGCCTGGGTGATCTGCTGGAACGCCTCTTCCGTGTAGGTGACCGGTTGTCCGTAGTCGAACGAAAGCCGCTCCAGATGTCCGTTGAGGCCTTCGCTCCCCCCATCGATCAGCGCCTGCACGGCGTTGGGCAGCGTCCACTCCTCGGCGAAGAACCGCTCGAGGCCCTCGTACAGACCCAGCATCCGGGTCGTCATGTGCGTCTGTTCTGGAAGGCGCCGCGCGAACCAAGCGAAGGAACCAGAGGTTCTCCCCTGAAGAAGCTCTTCCATTCGAGCAAAAGTCGGCTCCAGAGCCGGCTCCGCCCCCAGATTCATAAAGAAGAAGGCGTCATCCAGGGCCGAGCTGGACAGGGATCCCGACACCTTGTCCACCAGGGGCCCTCCCACGGTCGGGTCCAGGAACGGGCTCTGAGCCAGGTAGGCCCGGAACAGTTCGGGCCGCTCTGCCATCGCGTAGATCACCAAGGCCCCGCCATACGAATGGCCTGAGATGAGCCGCAGGGGCGCGGCGCGATAATGCTCCCCGACGAAGGGTATGAGTTCCTCTTCGAGGTAGTTCAGGAACTGCAGAGCCTGTCCGGACGGCTGTCCTCCCGTCGGATTCAGGGGAAGGTAGTCTCGTTCGCGGGTGGCGTTGGCATGAACGCCCACGACGATGACCTCGGGAGCGAGGGCGTTCTGGGCGAGGTATCCGGCGACCGCCACCGAGAATTCGAAGTTGGTCTCGCCGTCCAACACGTAGAGGACGGGATAGGCTACATCACTTTGAGATGCATAAGAGTCCGGCAGATGGACGGAGAAGGTGCGGTCCTGCGCCGGGTAGACAGAGGGAAGGGTGTGATCGATCTGGCGGGCTTCCTGACCCGCCGCGGCCCACGGCAACATCCCGATCGTGAACGTGATGGAGGCAAGAATATTGATTCTCATGACAGGTACCTTTAGGTTTCAGAGTGTCCCTTGTGGGTGTCCATACGATACCCAAGGGTATCATTGATGGTCGCGGCAAACAAGAGTGGTGTTGTTGCCCTCCGCGCACAGCGATGACACCTTAGGGTGCCACAATGGCCTACATGGGTGTCGCCACCAGTCTCGGAGTCCCGGACCTTTGGTCGCGGCGCAAGGGGGAATGACCGATGACGGTAGCAAACGACACAATGGCGGCAGAGGAGCGACCCTCACCGGCGGACATCGCCGACCGGCATCGGCGTTACGTAGCGCTGGCGATGCTGGCCGCGGCCGCAATGTCACTCGCCAACGCCGCAGAACGGCTCGTTCAGCCCGACCTGGTTGCAGTAACCGCGTGGGTGCAGGCGGCCATGGTCGTCGCCATCGTGGGGGCACTGATCCCGCTGGGTTTGTGGAAGCTCAGGAACCGCGACGCGGACCTTCGCTACCTGTACATGAGCGAGGATGGGTTCGTAGCCCAGTCGCTTCAGCGGGCGAAGAGCATCTCCTGGGTCACGACATTTGTCTTCCTCTCGGGACTTGCGACCGTTGCGGAGCGGCTCGACTCAGTGCCGTCGGAGGTCTTTACGTATCTGACAACGACGGTGATGCTCGGGGTGTTTAGCGGGGCCTTCCTCTTCCTCGATCGGGATGGCGGAGAAGTGCCGATCGGTTCCGATGCGTAGGGTCCGTCTCGAGAACCGGATCCGGGTGTTCCGCGCCGAACATCGCCTGACGCAGCGGGGGCTGGCCCAACTGATCGGCGTGTCGCGGAAGACCATCAGTACGATCGAAGTGGGGCGGTTCGTTCCATCGACGACGATTGCGCTCCTGCTGGCTCGACACTTCGAAGTGCCCGTCGAAGAGATCTTCTGGTTGGAAGACGGTGGGTCAGGAACGTCCGAGCCGCCGGCCTCGACTGACTGAAGAGCAAGCGTCAAACCGTCGCAAACCGATCCCACCCCGCTCCTCAGTTCCCGCCACCGACCGATTCCCGATAGATACGAGCTTGCTCGACGGCCTCATCCATCACCCGCCGGGCACGCTCCTCCATTCGGGTGGCTTCTTCCAGGCGGCATCGAGGTCCGGAGGGCCCTCCGTGCGTTGCGACGCCAGCCCGGTTCGTCCCTCACGGCGGTGGTCGTGCTGGGCATGGGCATCGGGCTGAGCGCGTTCATGTTCTCCGTGATCTTCGGCATGTTCCACCGGCCCCACCGCCGGACGGGCCGGGGTGGGCTCCATTTACGGTTAGGTGACGACCACTCGTGTCCTTTCCGTCCAAGGCTCCGATCGCAACGCGGAGGTCGTGTCGGGATGCCCTTTATCTGGAGCATGACCGGGGCAGCATGGAAATCCGCGAGATCGAGGCGGTCGACTGACTGTGTCCGGGGGCACGGGGGGGTCGTGGGAGGTCGGTGAGCCGGAATGGGCCTCAGGGATGCGCGGTTGGGCGGGGGATGGAGCTGAGGTTTGTGGGCGAGGCCTTCACCCCACGCAACGTGCGTTGCGCGGGAGCCCCGGTTCGAGGTCGAGGTCGAGGTGGAGGCGGAGACGACGGGCGGATCGGTCAGAAACGCGAGGGATCTTCATCTCGGCGGACCACGCTTCGCGCGGTGCCCGGCGGGACAGAGGCGGGGGAGCACATCGTAGATCCGCGCGAGCAGGACAGCCCAGCGACCCACGCTTCGCGCGGGTGCCCCCAGCAGGGGAGGCGGGCTCAGGCACCGGCTCGAAGGACACGCCGGGTGATGCTGCGTCTACGTGGTCGGCGGCGCCTCGGACATACGCTCGGCTCGACCGAACGCCACGACGTGGGGCATGAGCCTGGCATTCGGAGCCAGGACACCGTGGTAGCGGTGGCGATGAACACGGGGGGGCGGGACGAACTTCGAGAGGGCCATGAATGAACTCAAGAGGCGTGGGCAGCAGCTCTCAGTGCGGCCGTGAACGTCGGGTTTCCCGAAGCAGGCCGAGAGGCCCGCCTTGTCGAGGAGCATCCCGCGCAGTATGATACATCAGTCAGCGAGGCATCGTAGATCGGGGTAACCGTGGGAGGCGGCATCGAATGAGCGGAAGCGACCTGTTCACGGGGACCCTCGAGATCCTGATCCTCAAGACCCTGCTCGCGGGAACACTGCACGGCTATGGGATCGGACGCCGACTCAGGGCTCGCACCGACGGTGTGTTGTCCGTGCGGGAAGGCGCGCTCTATCCGGCGCTACAGCGCCTCCAGACGAACGGCTTTATCAAGGGTGCGTGGGGTAAGACCGAAACCGGCCGGCGCGCCAAGTCTTATGAGCTGACCACCGAGGGCCGCGACTTCCTGGCGTCCGAGACACGCCGCTGGGAACAGTTCTCGGGCGCTGTCGCCGAGATCCTCGAAGAACCGAGCTGAGGACGCGGTCGTGTCGCTCGATCTTCCCGGCTTTCGCCGGCAGCTTCCGGAGGAGATCCGCGAGGAGATCCGATTCTATCTGGAAGAGCGTGCGCGGGAGCTGAAGGAGCAAGGGATGTCGGAGGACGAGGCATGGCGCGCAGCGCTCGCTGCCTTCGGGGACGTAGGAGAAATCGAAGCGGAAGTAGAGGCGATCGCTCTGGCGGGTGGGAGGTGGAGTTTGGGTAGGGAACGCTGGGCATCACTCGCGAGGGACCTCAGGTACGCGATACGGAGCCTCAGCAAGAGCCCCGGATTCACGCTGGTGGCGCTGTCGACGTTGGCGTTGGGCTTGGGCGCCAACACTGCGATGTATGGCCTGGTCCACGCGGCACTCTTCACGCCGCCGCCCGTTGAGGCGGCGGACGAGCTGGTCGCGGTCTACACGACGAGCCGTCGTGGCTTTCCCCGCAGCGCGACCTCCTATCCCGACTTCCTGGACTACCGCGCCGAAGCGACGCTGCTCGAGGACCTTGCCGGAAGCTCGACGCTCCCCGCAAGCCTCGGAGACGACGAGCGGGGAGCACGCTTCATTTCGCTCCTCGCCGTGACCGGAAACTATTTCGACGTGCTCGGAGTCGATGCGCGTCTCGGCCGCCTCATTGCGCCGAGCGACGACATCTTGAGGGCGGGCGAGGGAGTGATGGTCCTCTCCCATGCCCTTTGGGCGAGCCACTTCCTCGCGGACCCCGAAGTGGTCGGGTCGACCGTGCGCTTGAATGGGGAGTCGTTCATGGTCGTGGGCGTGACCGAGCCGGACTTCACAGGACTGAGTCTGGACTTCAGGCCCGACGCGTGGTTACCGATGCAGTCCGCCGGTGCGATTTCCGAGGGCGCGATGGGCCACCCGGAGATTTGGGAGAGCCGCGGGGATCGCTGGATGGGTATGTCGGTCGGGCGGATGGTCCGTGGCGCCAGGGTCGAGCAGGTCAGAGCGCAGTTCTTACAGATATCGGAGCGTCTCAAGCTGGAGTGGGGTGACGCGCGCGGCACCAGGGATACGACCGTGGACCCGCTCGCATCCTACGCGTTGCCCAACGGCGCCGAGGCTCAGGTGACGCGGTTCGTCTGGCTCCTGCTGGGCGTCGTGGGCGTCACGTTACTTCTCGCCTGTGCGAATCTGGCGAATCTCGTGTTGGCCCGTGCCACAACACGCAGGCGTGAAGTCGCGATTCGACTGGCGATGGGTGCCAAACGCATCGACCTCGTACGCCAGCTCCTGATGGAGAGCACGTTGCTCGCGGTGACAGGAGGGCTACTCGGACTCGGTGTCGCCGTGGGGCTTCTGGATCTCCTGGGCGCGTTCCAACTACCGGGTGGCGTATCGATCGAAAGCCTGGGAGCGGGGCTCGACCAGCCGGTGCTCCTGTTCACGCTCATTGCATCCGTCCTCACCGGGATCGTCTTCGGCCTCGTACCGACGCTGCAGGCGAGCCGACCCGATCTCGTGAGCTCTCTGAAGGGAGAGGGTTCGACACGGACACGGCGAGGAGGGAACCAACTCCGCAAGGGACTGGTCGCGACACAGGTCGCACTCTGTCTCGTGCTGATGATCGGGTCCGGTCTCTTTCTACAGACGCTCCGCGAGGGGATGTCTGCGGATATGGGCTTCGACCCCACAGGTATCGCATTGGCTCGCGTGAATCTCGGACTCCTCAATTACGAGTCCGCCGACGGGATGGCGTTTCTCGGTGACCTTCGCTCGCGCCTGAACAGTCGACCGGAGGTGCTGGCCGTCAGCGCGTCGACGCGCGTTCCGCTTCAGGACGGCGGAGCCCGGGGCTTCTTCATCGACGTGCCCGGATACGAACCGACGCCCGACGAAGAGCTGAGGGTCGATCTCGTGGGCGCCTCGGACAGCTACTTCGAGAGCCTCTCGATTCCGATTCTCGAGGGGCGCGGCATCGAGGCCACTGACGTGCCCGGTGCCCAAGCGATCGCGGTGATCAGCCAGTCCATGGCGGCGAGGTACTGGCCTGGCCGGAGCGCGCTCGGGCGCACGATCATGCTCGGTGAGTCCGCGCTCACGGTTGTGGGCGTGGCCGAGGATGTCTCGTGGCAGACACTGAACGATGAGCCGACGAACTTCGTCTACTACCCGCTCGCGATGACGGCGAATTGGTCGACGGGCTTCATTACGGTGGCCGCACGCTCGACCGGCGATCCCAGGGAGACGATGGGGACGCTCCGATCGGAGATCACCGCGTTGGAGGCGGACGCCCCGATCACGTCGCTCCTCACCATGGAGGACCAGGTTCGAAACATCCTCACGGCCCAGGAAGTGGGCGCCGTACTCCTGAGCGGCTTCGGGGCACTGGCCCTCCTGCTGGCGACGATCGGCATCGCGGGCGTGGTAACGTACACGGTGCGGCAACAGCGCCGGGACATCGGGATCCGCATGGCGCTCGGTGCGAAAAGTGGATCGGTGGTGAGCGAAGTCGCTCGGGGTCTCGCCCTCCCGGTAGGGCTAGGGCTGCTAGCGGGCCTGGTTGGCGCTGGGTTGCTGACGCGGACGGTGGAAAGCTTCCTCTTCGGTGTCAGCCCGACCGACGTGGGCACGTACGCGACCGTGACCGCAGCGCTGCTACTGGTCACGGTCGTCGCGACCTTTGTGCCGGCTCGCAGGGCCACGTCCGTCGATCCGATCGAGGTGCTCAAGGCGGAGTGAGCGCAGCCGCAGCCCCCGCAAGTTCAGGTTCAGTCCTGGGTGCGCCGCCCGTAGATCTTGGCGACACCCGACGCGGCCACGCTCAACCGTTAGTCGGTTGGACCCTCTTCGATTTCTTCAGGGTGCTGCGCTTCGACGTTCGCCGACCGTCCCGACAGGACCTGCTTCGAGACGAGGCGCTCCGTGAACCTTGACTGCTCCCTGACCTCCTCGAGTTCTCGTCGCACGATCTCAAGATCGTCACGCAGTGCCTGTAAATCATGCGGCAGACTCTTGCTACCAGTCGTGCTCTCCAAGGTCCTAAGCCGGCCAAAGATCACATAGAGCACCGCGGACATGGACGCCGATCCGACCACCGCCGCGAGGATGACCAGTACCATCGCGAGCATCAACATCTCAACTCCATGTGGAAGATCGGTTTGGCCGCACCGTCCGCGTCACTGACTCGCACGGCTTCAGCGGGCACCTCGTGTGCAGGATCCTTATCTCAAGACCGTGCGGACGCATGACGTGAATCGGAATCGAGGTAGCTCCACGTAAGTGGAGCCCTCTACGCCATTTGATCCGCTTTCTTCGCCCATCCAGCCCGATGCTCGCCGTACGATCGAGACGGGTGGCAAACGCAATTCCACGGCCGCCGAAAACAAATCGTGCGCAGGCACTGGGCACGTTCGCGCGGTCCTTCACCAGCCGCGGATCGAGCAGCGATTGTTGCGCGGCCCGGTAACCCGCCACGAGGACCACCGAGCGCCTGGCGGTGAGTCGAACTCGAACAACGCGGGGACCATCGCGGACCACGGCCAGCGTCGGGAATGGATTCGCCCGGAACTGGGCTGACGCAACGTCGACCGACGTCAAGGATCGGTCAGGCGGGTGGCAACCCCGTCAGCCAATAGCTCGAGCACTTGGGACAGTTGATCGCGGCCAACGACATCGGCATGGAGTGTTACCACGTAGAAGGCCCTGAGCACCGCAAGCAGCAGCGGACTCTCCACCCTCACGTGAGCGCCGTCGCGTCGCCACGTCTCCAATAGACCATCGAAGAACATCACATCCCTGATCTGATGAGCCGCGGCCACTGCTGGCTCCACCTCCCGGAACAGGACGGACGCCTCCAGCGGGTCGAGAACGACTCCGAGCAATGGCTCCTCGCTGAATGTGTCGAAGTGAAAGTGCAGGAGCTCCCTCAAGCGCGTCCGCCCGTCCGAGGGCTCCAGCCTCCGATCGGCGTCGGTGAGCCTGAGCCTGAGCTCGTCCTCAACGGTTTCCGCGACCGCGATGAAGGCCGCGGCCTTGGACTCGAAGAAGTGATAGAACGTGCCCTTGCTGATTCCGGTATCACGGGAGATCCCGCCCACCGTCGCTTTGCGGTATCCGAACCGGGTGAAGTGGCCCCGAGCTACTTCGAGAAGCCGCGTCTGGATCGCTTCCCGGTCCTGCTCTGAGAACGCTCTCGGCACCCGGAGACTCCTGAAAAAGGCGAAGCACGGCCGCGTTGATAGCGGCGCTTCACGATGGGGAGGGGGAGCCAACTCCTCCGTCACGCCACCCATGATATGAACCTATGGCCTGATTGACAATACGGTCACACGTGGTTTCCGTTAGTTCGTTGTCATACGGAGGAGTGACATGGACATCGTCGTGCTCGGCGCCTCGGGCCGCTGCGGATCGTGGGCAACCCGGCTCGCGTCGCAGCGAGGTCATGATGTGACCGCTGTCGTTCGCCCATCCTCCCTCTACTCGCCACCCCCCGGGGTTCGCGTTCGCAGAGGGGAAGCAACGGACCCGGCGTTCCTCGGTTCGGCCCTTCGAGGCCAGAGCGTGATCCTGTCTTGTCTCGGCCTGCGGCGTGATACGATCTCACCGTGGTCGCGGCTCCGATCTCCGCCAGATCTCGTGCAGAGAGTCACTGGCCTGCTACTGGGTACTGTAGACCAGGACGCTCGGGTCATCTGGATCAGTGCGGGCGGGGTGGGTGCAAGCGAGCGCCTCACCGATTGGGCCGTGAGGCGGCTGATAGGCTCCGGCAGCGTTCGCGTGGCCTATGAGGACCTCAATGCGGCGGAAGGTATGGTGAAGGCCGCCGGGAGGCCTTGGATCGCCGTACGCCCCGTCACTCTGGTTCCAGGAGGACCAAAGGCTCACGTTGGTCAAGTTCGCAGGTACGGACTGTTCTCGACGATCAGACGGGGCGACGTCGCGAAGTGGATGCTCGACGTCGCCGACGGGTCGCGACCGTGGCGTGACGACAGCGTATTACTCGGGTCTCTCCCGGCGACCAGCGGTCCGACCGTTCCTAGGGCCGGTATCCGGGCCACTCCATGTTCAGTGGAAAAGCTGTGAGAAACTCCGATTGCGTTATCGGGGCCACTCAGGGAGCTCCGTCTCGACGCCCGGGATCGAATCCGCCTCGCGCCCTGAGGATGACCCGCCGGATGGCCTTGATCACAGCCTGGGGATCGTCGCGATGGACGTAGTGGCCTGACCCTTCGGACACCACGAGCCTGCCTCGACGGCTCAGGGTGGCGTACTCCGCCTGCATCTCCATCCAGAGCTCCAGAAACTCCGTGCTCTCGTTCCCCTCGCTCCTGCTGACCACCACGAGCTCGATGTCGGGAAACGGCGGAGCTGCTCCGATCTGATCAGTGGTGGCGGCAGCCCCGTCCAGCTCACGCTTCATCGGGCTCGACATGAGGAGCTTCAATAGCCCGGGCACGCTGCACTCGTGGTTGTTCAGCCTCTGTTCGCACCGCTGCGTGAACTCCGGATGGCGCGCGTCGACGAGCACGACCCCCGCTACCTCATCCGGATGGAGTCGAGCGAACAGCTCCATGTACATGCCACCTGACGAGTGCCCGACGAGGAGGAATGGAGGACTGATCTCCAAATGCGTCAGCAGTCCGCGGAGATTCTCGACGATATCTCTGCCAGTCCTGGGTCCACCATCGTCCTTGGTGCGCCCGTACCCGGGCCGATCATAGGCGAACGTCGTCGCAAAGGTCGAAACCGAGTCGAATACCGGCTCCCACGAATCCATGCCGTCGCCGAGACCGGACTCGAAGACCACGGTTATCGTGCCCTCGCCTGCCAGCGCGTACGCTGTCCGGCGACCGCGGAGCTCGGTCTCGGACTTCGGCGACAGCGTGGCGCATCCCGAGAGCGACAGGAACAAGATGGGTATCGTTCTTCTCAGCATCACAGCCTCCATATGGTAAGCGGGAACGGATGCGCGGCCGGCGGACCGACGGCTCAAAAGGGCTTGGCGGAGCTGATGTTCAGTCCGAAGCCATTACCGTCCAGCTGCTTCGTCATCCCGACTCTGAGAAAGCCCAGGATGCCGTTCACGGACGTTCCGACCTCGTGGTACCACCCGTCGGTGCCCCTCGGCATGAAGCCCCGCGGCATGTCGGCGGGGGACAACCAGGTGCGCGCGAGCCCCCCTTCGGCAATCAGTTCGATGCCGTTGCCCGGGCGCCCCAGTCCGAGTGTCTCGAGCGCCAATCCCCTGAAGTTGTGCTCCCAGAACACGCCCAAGAACTGATCGCCCTCGAAGGGCCGCCCCTCGAGAGTGCGCAGCGCGCCGAGGTCGTACGCCCGCACAGCCGGCTCGACTACCGCGAAGCGCTGAAGCGGGAGTGACCCCGCGTGCGTCACTCCGAGAACACGGACATCGAGGTTCGTCGCAAATGGCTTCGACCGGGAGGTGTTGATCCGCCAGTCGACCTGGCCCGTCACCGTCGTGAAGTCGAAGTCGCTCGCCAAGAAGTCCGGACTGCTGTGCTCGAGCCGCAGCAGGAGTCGCTTCTGTCCAACGCTGGCGAGTGGGTTCCTGGTGAGATTCCACCCCAGGGTCAGCGACCCGGACCGAAGGCGTCCTTCGTCGATGGCGGGGTTCACACGGGGGGCGTCCCGCCCCGGCAGGAACCGCGTCTGCGGTTGCACGCTGGCGTGCCGCTCCAGCACGATACCCCCGCGGAGCGTGATTCCGAGCGCATCCAGATGGATGCCGCCCTCGACTTCGACGCCCCGGGCGTCGAAGTAGTCGAAGTAGTCCTCGTTCCCGAGCAGGTACGCGACGCTATTGCTCAAAACCGGCTGTGCCAGCCCCTCCAGGAGCAACCCGGGGAGGCTGTGAGCGGTCGAGAAGGCGTTCTCGAAGAGGCCACTGCCGAGCTCCTTGCTGGAGGACTCCCAGCGGGTCGTCACCCCCCTTCGCAGCGTCACGCTGATCCGGTCATCCCAGTGGTTCCCGTACTGATGCGTCACGCTGAGCCTCCCCTCCCACCGGTCCGTGCCACTCGAGTAGCCGCCGCTCCCGGAGAGCCTGAGGTTCGGACCGAGATCGAGGTCCGCGGCGAGTCCGCCGTACGTGCCGTGTACACGATTCAGCCACACCTGAGGGCGGATATTCAGCGGCTCCGGAAGGCCGCTCAACCTGGCCAGACTTCGGCGTGGGTCGAAGTCCTGACCCATGATCGCGCTCATGAGCCGCATCGCCGGGGAGTAGTCTGGGGTTCCGCCATTCACGAAGAGCACGACGCCGGCCCTCGCGGACGGACTCCACGCGACGAAGGCATTATGGTGAGCCGTGCCTCCGTCGTGTACCGCCACGTCCCCGACGGGGGGCAGTATCCAGCCAAGGCCTATCGACCCTCCGTTCGCGTCTCTCCGCGGGCGCAGCGTGAGCTCAACCAGTCGAGCTACCCGCGATCCCGACTCGGCGTTCAGCAACGCGTCCAGGAACCGCAGCATGTCCGAAGTCGTGGACCTCAGCGCACCGGCTCCGGCAAGCGTTTGGTATTCCCACGCCCACGGAAGCGAGCGATAGTTGCCGGGCGTGAACCCCTGCTGGAGGCGCCGAGAACGGTCCCCGGCGAGCGAGATACCGGTGTCGTCGAGCCCGAGAGGATCCAGGATCCTTACCCGCAGGGCCTCCTCATAAGACGTGCCGAGTCGGTGAGCCAAGGCGTAGCCCAAGAGCCCGACACCGAGGTTGGAGTAGAGGTACTCGGACCCGGGCTCATACTCCAACTCCGCGTGCCGCAGGAACCCAGCGAGCTGAAACGGCTCGACGGCGCCCAAGGGGTCCGTCCGGGTGCGCGGACCCGCGTTCCGCGGCAGCCCCGACGTGTGGGTTGCGAGGTCCACGAGCGTGATCTGCCGACCCTTGTAGTCGGGGACGACGAAGTGATCGGGAAGGTGGTCGGTGACGGGATCGTCCTCGGCGACCTCGCCCCGGTCGATCATGTCCGCGAGCAGCAAGGACGTGAACACCTTCGTGACGGATCCGATGTCGAACACCGTGTTGCCGTCGGGCGGCTCGCCAGCGAACGGCTGCCTGGATCCGAACCCGAAAACATACTGACCCCGCTCGTCGAGGACTCCGACGACCACGCCGCGCTCGGGGTTGTTCTCGATGAGCGGCGTCACCCAACTCCGCAGGAACCGCTCGTACTGCCGTGCGGTCCATGCCGTCCTCTCGACCGGCTCGATGTCGCCGGACCAAGCGCCGCTGACCCCTGGCTCCTCTGACTGGATTCGTGCTCCGAAGCGAAACGAGATCGTCGTCGCACCGGAGACCGGTGCGTAGCAGATCATAGCCGTGACAAAGGGCAAGACCACGCGCCCCCACCGACGGCCCCATGCTCCATCCAACATCTTCACCCCTCCATCGAATCGTCCTGGGCCGACGCGTCCGCGACGGCACCGGTTCTCGCCGGGATACGGGGCGTCCTCGCCGCTCGTTCCGGCTCGGGCGTTGAACGACACCTGGGCTGGTCCGAACGGCGTTTTTCCGGGGACCGGAAGGGCGAAGGCATCGGTATTCTTACCCAAGCCCCTTTCATCCACGGTCACGAAGTCGATCCCTTCTGAATCATGTCTGTCCACCGACCCTTCAATTCCTGGCGCACATTGCTGCTCGCGTGCGCGGCGGCCGCCGGTGTGCCTGTGGCGATCGCGCTGTTGGGTGGGAGTCCCGGTCCCGCAGGGACCACGGCCCTGACCGAGGAGCTCGAGCTCCGCTACCTCGCGGGCGACAGCATGCACTGGCGCCTACCGGGATATGACGACCGGCATTGGATCAGGAGTGGACAGCGGGTCGATCGTGACGCGACCGGCCGTTGGATTCGGTTCGAGGTGCCGTCTCCGCCACCGTCCGTGACGGAAGCGGACACCACGGCTTTGGCCGATGGCGCCGTGGGACTGTCCCTCGTCACGACCTTCGCCTACGACCTGTACTGGAACGGGCAGCGCATCGGTTCGAACGTCCCGCGAGAAGCATCGATTTCGCGAACGAGAGCCGACATCCGGGTCGGGGAGGCGCGTGCCTCGACCCTGCACCGGGTTCCGTCGTCGGCCGTACGAGAGACGAACCTCGTGGCGCTGAGGGTGCGAGTGTCTCCTCGTGGCCCGGTGCTCATTCTCGACGTGGGTGTCGGCGATTATCAGACCATGCTGGTGGCCCCGTATCAGGACCTTCAGGCTCAGCTCTTCGTCGCCGGTGCCTATGTGGTCCTCGCGATCGTCTTCGCGCTGCTCATGATGGCCGGTTCACGGGGTCCGAGCCAGGTGATCTTTCTCACGATGCTCGTTTTGGCGGCGATCCTTACGGCGCTCCTCTATTGGACGGGCACCGCCCAGTCGCTGAGCGTCACCGGATACCAGGTCGCGGTCGCCGCCACCGTCCTCGTCTCTGTGGCACTCGGGCTGCTGACGCCAATGCTGTTCGCTGTCGAGGTGGGCTTTCGGCGGAAGTGGCTCCTCGTTGGCGTTTTCGCCGTCGGCATCGGCGTTGGGTTCCCGTTGCTCGGTGGACCGCTACCCTTTCTTGTTGGGGCGGCTCTGGCAACCATCGTCACGGTGTGGGGCCTTCGGCGTGGCGTGCGAGAGAGCCAGCTCGCCGCCGTGGGTCTATCGGCGCTCATCGCGGCACTCGTCGTGGAGGTCGCGTCCGGTGTAGGGGTCACGGACCTCGGTTACTTGCTGATGCTGCTCGCGATGAACGTCTCGCTCGTCGAGCAGGCCCGGCAGCGCAGGCGCGCGCTCCATGAGTCGCAGGTGCGCTCGGCACGCCTCGAGAGCGAGCTCTTGAAGCGCATCATACAGCCGCACTACCTCCTGAACTCTCTGAACGCGATGGCGGACTGGCTCGAGGAAGAGCCTGAAGAGGCCGGTCGTCTTCTGGGCGCCCTGACCGACGAGTTCCAGCTCATCGGCAGCGTGTCCGACCAACCGCTGATTCCGCTCGATGATGAGATCCGCATTTGTCGGGCGCACCTCACGATCATGGGGTACCGGCAGGATCGCGCCTACGACCTCGAGCTGGAGGGTGTGCGGCCCGGCCTGTCCATCCCGCCCGGCGTGTTCCATACCCTCACGGAGAACGGCATAACCCACGGTGGTGACGTAGCCCCTCTCGCCTTTCGGCTGGTTTGTACGGAGGTCGACACAGGGGTCGAGTATCGATTCTGGTGCGGCCCGGCGGCGGGTGGGCCTGTCGCGGCTGGTGGGAGCGGGGGGCGCGACGGGACCGGCCTGCGCTACATTCGGGCGCGTCTCCAGGAGGCGTACGGTGATCGCTGGTCTCTCGAGGGCGGCCCGCAACGAGGAGGATGGGAGACCGTGATCGGGGTGCCAGCGTGAGGGCGAGGCGCGTCGAGTCGCTCTCAGGGACGGAGTCATGAAGATCCTCATCGTCGAGGACGAGGCGCGCTCCGCGCGGCGCCTGGAGCGTCTCATCCGCCGTTTGCTCCCGGAGGTCGAGAGGCTGTACGTCGAGCAGGGGCTCGCCGAAGGCCTGAGGCGCCTCGCCGACGACTCGGTTGACCTCCT
Source organism: Gemmatimonadota bacterium (assembly GCA_029262115.1). Lineage (GTDB taxonomy): Bacteria > Gemmatimonadota > Gemmatimonadetes > Longimicrobiales > Gaopeijiaceae > JAJCZZ01. The sequence goes on from JAJCZZ010000093.1 coordinate 73,673, forward strand.
GCTCCTCGACTTGAACCTGTCGGGCAAGGATGGCTTCGAGGCCGTGCGGGACGGGGTCTCGCGCGCATTCCATACCATTGTGGTCTCGGCTCACGTCGACCGCGCTGTGGAGGCATTCGAGTACGGAGTCCTGGACTTCGTGCCCAAGCCCGTGATGGAGCCCCGTCTCCGAATCGCACTCGATCGATTCCGGGGCGCGGAGCCGACCGAGCGGTCGACGAGGCATCTCATCGTGCGACGGTCTGGCTCCCTCAAACGCGTACGTGTGTCCGAAGTGCTGCGTGTGGAGGCGTCGGGCCACTACTCAGCGCTACACCTCGCGTCCGGCCGGACCGAGTTCCATGATAAGCCGCTCGACCGGCTGATCGAGATTCTGCCCCGGTCCTTCATTCGGGCGCATCGCTCCCATATCGTCAACCTCGACGAGACTCTGACGCTGCGCCCGCTGGGCGGAGGGCGTTACAAGCTCCGAATGTCGGACGGAACCGAGCTTCCTGTGGGCCGGACGCGTGTACAGTCGGTCAAAGAGCGACTCGAGAGGGGCCGCGCCGGATCATGAACTCGCGCCGAAGCCTTCGACCCTTCGAGGCGCTCGCCGCACTGGCGCTCGCGGTCGCGTGGGGTGCACCGGCTGCGCACGGCCAGCAGTGGTCCAGGGAGCTCACGGCCTTCCTCGACGCCCAGGCTGGCCGGGACGGGGTGTCGGTCGCCGCGCTCGCCGTCACGACGGGCGATTCCATCTTGTATGTCCACTCGATCGGCGGGGTCACGGACAGCGATCCGTTCGTGATCGGCTCGCTGGCCAAGTCGGTCACGGCGACCGCGGTGATACGCCTCCACCGGCAAGGCCGCATCGACTTGGCGGCACCCGCGACCGACTACCTGCCGGACGTCCCGACCAACGCCACCGTTCGAGAGCTCCTCAACCAGCGTAGCGGCTTCGAGCGACGCCAGGGCCATCAGCCCGTATCCGGGACCGGTGGTCTCAGTGCTGGGCCGTCGGGATCGCGAGGAAAATTCGCCTACTCGAACGTCAACTACACGCTGCTCGGGCGGATCATCGAGACCGTCACGGACCGGCCATACGCCCGCGTGATCGAAGAGGCCGTCTTCACGCCGCTTCGAATGAGCAACTCTTCGGCCGGGCCGGAACCGTTGCCCGGCTTAACGCCCGGAAGAAAGACGTGGTTCTGGTGGGACACGGAGGCCCCCTACGTGGAGCCAGAGCAGAGCCAGATCCCAGCCGCGTTCATCCAGACATCGCTTGCGGACCTGGCCTCGTTCGTTCAGGAGCATATGCGCGAGGGCACAGCGTCGGTTCTCGGACTTGAGCTCGATGAGTTCGCGCTCCTGCACCGCCCCCCCGACGGGGAGGACACCGGTTACGCCATGGGCTGGGTGGCCGGCCGTTGGACGGGGACGCGCTCGCTCCAGCACTCCGGCATGACCGCGGCATACTCCAGCATGATGGTCGCTCTCCCGGATGAGGATCTCGGCGTCCTCCTCTTGACCGCGTCGAACAGCTTTACCGCTCGTAACCACCTCATGGACGGGGCGCTCCATATCGTGCGTGGTGAGCCCCCGGGGACTTATCACCCCATCGAGAGGTACTTCCGACTCCTAGCCCTCGGCGGGCTCCTCGTGGCCTTCGCGTCCTTCGTGCGGTACGCGGCCGCCTGGGTCCGCCGGGGCTCGCCGTTGGGGCGGGGCACTGCCGCCCGAGGCGGGGTGCTGGCCCTACGACTCGGCTTCAGCGGAGCTCTCCTACTCGGTGTTCCCTACCTTATGAGTCTGCCCCTTCGGGATCTGGTGGCCATGCAGCCTGACCTCGGTCTCGCCCTGGTCGCCGGGGCCGTGCTGGGGGCCTTCGAAGCGGTCACACGGTACTGGCTGGAATCGAATCCGGACGTAGGGACGGTCTGATCGGCCCGCTTCAGTAAGAAGCCGATGCAGAGATCGTGCAGCCCGAGGAGCTGCGGCAGGTGGTGCGCGACGCCCGGGTCCGCCTCACGGAGTCGAGCCCGGGACCCCATCACCTAGCTCACACCTAGCTCCGAACGGGGGCTGTCACACCTGCCCGCGATCGTTAGTGCGGGACTATACCGGATTTGGGAGCGTTCAGGAGACGAGCGTCCTGCTGGATCACAAACCCGTCGCCGACGGAGGCTACTTCGTTCGCGCGCTGCTGCGTATTCAAGGCGATCCCCCCGAGCCACGGGAGGTCAGTGAAGTGGATGCGCCTCAGGGATGCGCGGATGGGCGGGGGTGGAGCTGGGAGGAGAATCCGACGGCCGACCGGACTCAGGAGACTCAGCGGTAGAAGTCGTCGGGCACGGACTGGTTGAAGTCGAGGACGCGTCGCTGGACGACAGACTCCACACGGGCGATGTGATCGGGCGCCAGATCGTAGCGTAGGCCTCGCGAAACTCGATCTCGCTGTCGTCGGCCTTGCTGACACGCCGTCGAGCACGACGAGATGATATGGGTTGGACGTTGAGGGAGGAGCCGAAGCGATGTCGGTGATGTGGGCGGCGACCTGGCACCTACGGCGAGCGTGGCAGGAAGGGCAGATGCCTCGTCACTTACACTACGGCCCAGCTCGCTGATCTGAAGAGCCGCAGCGCGATCTCTTGGTCTGCATGGTCGGCCCGCTGTGTCCACGAGAGCCACCTGGCAGGGCAGGGCACCTGCGGTTCGCATTCTTTGCGTTGGGTCCGCTGCGAGAAGCCCTGCGACCACAGACGGTCGCAGGGCTTCTCGTTGTGGACGGTCATTGCCTCGCGGGCGGGAGGAACGGGAGAAATCCAACCCGCGCAGCCGCGCCCCAGCTCACGCCCGCTTCATGGCCTGTGCGCTGCTACTCGCCCCCAGGCCGCGGTGTATACAGGTAGTCCGCCTCGCGCCGGGCGATGTGGCACCCCTGACAACCGGGGAGCCGGCCCTGCATGGCCATACCGTTCGGCATCTGGTCGAGCGTACCGTCGGGTAGGTACTTCACGAAAAACCAGTCGTTGTGCTCGGCATTGTAGCCCGTTCGCTTGTACATGACCGTAATGGCCGCGAGGGTGCTGTCGGGCATGAAGTTCTCTTTGATGATCACCGCGCCGTTCGGCATGTTGACGTCGCCGGCGTTGAGCGCTGCAAGCGCCGCCCCGTTCGTGTACGTGGTCAACAGCCGACCATGGGGGTCGTTTCCGGCGTAAAGCTCACCCATCCCGGGCCAGAGCTCCCACCCTTCCCGGTAGTCTTCCCCCTGGATGTGTGCCCACATCGCGGCTCCGGTGGTGTCCGGCGAGGGTGCGGCCACAACCGCCGGCTCAGGTGCCGAACGGGGCTCGGGCTCCGGCTCGCCTCCGCAGGCGGTTGCAAGGAACAGGAGGGCGACTGGCGACATCTTGAGGGTGATACGCACGTTTTCTCCCAGCTTGGATACGACTAGTGGTAACACTCGCGTAATCAACGGAAGCGTCGAAGGGTTCCGTCGCGGCAGCGTTGCGGCCGACTGGATCACTGGATGGGCTCTTGTCCTCGGTCCGGGCGGGCTATCCGTGGCGGCGGGCGGATCGGCGTCGGGGAGGACCATCTCGGCGTGCAATCCGTAGTCGTGCAACGGATCGAACGGCCGTCCGACCGGGACTGACAAGAACGCGCCGGGGCCGCCCTATGGCTCGGCCCGCTCCCGGTCGGACGTCTCCTCAAGCGCCTCTACCAGGCCCAGCATTCCCTCGCGTCCCGGCACCTCCCCGAACCGGGTAGCCCAAGATTTCAGGTAGGCCCAGTCGAGCCCAGCGGCCTGACGACGCACGACGCCCTCGACGTCCTCCATGTCGCGCGGCCGCCCCGCGAAGAGCTTGTGCAAAATCAGGTCTTCGGCCGTCGCGAACGGTACCTCTACGCTCTCCATAGCCACACGCACGGCCCTCTCCACCGCCTGCCCCTCATAGGGCGTCGTGGAGAAGATGATGTCGATCCGGATGAGCGTCCGGGGGTCGGCGACGGGAAGCACGAACGTGTCCTGCACGAACGCCTCAACGTCGGCCGGGAGAGGTTCGAGCCCGAGGCGGTCGCAAACAGCCAGCACCCGGGGAAGCGACTCCGGGCCAGCGGCGAGCGTGACGTCGATGTCTTCCGTCAGACGCGGGATCCCGTGAAGCAGGACCGCCTGCCCCCCTATGAGCATGAAGCCGATTCCCTGCGCCTCCAACCCTGCGGCAACCCTCGAGATCAAGCCGGCGAAATCAGGAGGGGGGGAGGCCATTCACCGCTCTCGCGATCCGGAGGTCGGGGGCGATGTCGGCTTGCCAATCGGTCGCTGCATCGCCCCGAGCCTCGGCAAGACTGCGGGCGTGTGCCCACAACGCCGAAAATCGGGCGAGGGACTCCTCATAGCCCAGGTGGGCATAGGCGTGTCGCTCCCATCGCCGCTCGAGGGCGTCGAGCTCTGGAGTTCGCCTCAGCATGAGGGACCCATCGGGTTCAGTGTGAGGGACTGGCGTCGCGGATCTTTGCGCCGAAGGTCATACCCCACACGCCGACGAAACGTGCTACGAGCAACCGTGCATGCACTGAGTCCCTCACCGCTGAGGGTCGGGCGCTGTCGTGCCCGCCCGTCTACTCGGTGCGCAACGATCGCATCGGGTCCACGCCCGATGCGCGACGTGCGGGCAGGTAGCTTGCCAGGACGGCAACGCCCAGGAGGAACAGAGACATGGCCACGAACGTCGGGGCATGTCCGGGTGGGACATCGAACAGTAGCCCGCGGAGGAGGCGGGTCAGGGCAAGCGCGGCGACCATCCCCATCGTGAGGCCGATGACCACGACGCGGGCGCCCTGCGCCATCACCATGAGCCGTACCTGATCCGCCCGGGCGCCCAGTGCCATGCGCACGCCGATCTCCCGCGTCCGTTGCGAGACCGCGTAGGACAGCACGCCGAACAGTCCCACGGCGCCGAGCACCAGAGCCAGCCCCGCGGCAATGCCGAGCGTGAGCATCGTGAACGAGAGCTCAGCCATTGAGCGGGCCGCCAACCCCTCCATGGTAAACACTCGGTACATGGGTGAGTTCGGGTCCGCCTCTCGTGCGAGTTCGCGGATCTCGCCAGCCAGGGACGCCGCGTTCGGTGACTTGACCACATACGCCGGGGAAGCGACGGCGTACAGCCGAGGGCTGGGTCCCACCATGGGGAGGTAGAGGAGACGTTCCGGCTCTGATTGACGAAAGTCCTGCAGGAAGACGTCCTCGACCACGCCGATGACGGTCCACCACATCGGAGCCCCGCGAGGCCGGATCCGCTGTCCGAGTGGTTCCTCCCCGGGCCAGAGGAAGTCGGCCAGCGCCTTGCCGACGATGGCCTCCGTCAGCCCGTTTTCGCCGTCGATGCGGTCGAACACGCGGCCTGCCAACAACTCGATGCCCATGGTCGCGAAGTAGTCACCACCGGTCATCGTCACGCGCAGGAGCGGTTCTTCCTGCTCGCCCGCTTCCGTGTGTTCGGTCTGGAAGAATGTGTCCCCCGCGCCCTCGTCCAGCGGCAGTTGGTTGACGACTCCGACGGACTCCACACCGGGTAGCGCTGCGATCCGGTCCATGAACGCATAGTGGAAACGCGCGTAGGAGGGGCCGTCGTTGAGATCCTCGCCCGACGGTGCGATCTGGAACGTGAAGATGTCCTCGATCTCGTAGCCGGGATCGACGTGGCTCAGGTGCCAGAAGCTCTGCAGCAGGAGCGCCGCGCCCACCAGCAGCACAAAAGCGGACGCCGTTTGCACCACGATCAGGGCGTCCCGACCTCGCGCCCAGGTTGAGCCGCCGGAACCGCCGGCGTCCCTCACGCCGCTGACGAGCGTCGGACGGGAGAACCCTAGGGCCGGAACAAGGCCGAACGCGATCGCCGCAAGCAAGGAGACCGCGCCCGCGAACACGAGCGCGCCGAAATCGAGCGTTGCCGCGCCGAGCCGGGGCACGCCCTCCGGCGCAATGCTGATGAGCAGGGGCACTCCCAGCCCCGCCACGAACGTGCCGAGTGCACCTCCAGCCGCCGCCAACAGGAGGGCCTCGGACATCTGGATGCGCACGAGCCCCGATCGACCGGAACCGAGGGCATGCCGGACCGCGAGGTCCTGCCTCCGGCTCTCGGAGCGGGCGATAAACAGGTTGGCCACATTCGCGCAGGCGATCAGGAGCACGACGCCGACGGTTCCGAGGAGCATCCACAGCGGCCCGGCAATGTCACCGACCAGCTCGTCCTCCAGAGGTCGGACGAGGGCCTGGTGCCGGCTCATGATCTCGGCATAGACGCGTGGGCCTCCAAGACGCTCGGGCATGGTTGCGGCTACGGAGGACAGCTCCGACGTCAGAGCTTCGGGCGTAGCGCCGGGCGCGAGGCGGGCGACCACGCCCCAGTCGAAGCCTCCGGGAGTCAGAGCCGACGGATCTATAGTCACCGGAATCCACAGCGAGCCCCTCTCATCGGGGAAGAGGAAGTCCGGGCCCATGACACCAACGACGGTACGCTGGGCCCCCGCGATGTCGTGGGCCGTTCCGATGATGTCGGGGTCCGAGCCGAACCAAGTGCTCCACAACCGATGACTGATGACGACGACATCGCCGGCGTCTGCATCGGTGGGGATCCGTCCCCGCGCCGCCGACACGCCCAGCGTGCTGAAGAACGACGGGGTGACCCGGGCCATGAAGAGACGTTCGACGTTCTCGCCGGCGCGCATGGTGGACTGCACGACGCCATACAGCCCGATGTCGTCGATCAAGTCCGACTGCTCTCGATACGCGACGAACAGCTCGTCCGGAACGCCGAATTCTCCCTCGAGCTCTGACCCGGGAGCGGTGCCCTGGATCGAGACCAGGCGGTCCGCGTTCTCGAAAGGAAGCGGGTTAAGCAGCACGGCGTCGACCACGCTGAAGATCGCCGTATTCGCCCCAATCGCGAGCGCGAGGGTGGTGACGACCACCAGCGAGAAGGCGGGCGCTCGACGAAGCGCTCGACCGGCGTATCTGAGGTCTGCAACCCAATGCTCACTCGTGCCCATGGTCCACCTCCCCTCGTGAAGTCCTTCTAGCACCCGCGCCCATAGCAGTGACGCGGCCAGCTCCAATGCCTCGATGCCCGTCGCGACGGCCGCGCGCGCGGGTCCCATCCGCTCCATCCTCCCTCGGTGGGCTTCCTCGATGTCGCCGATGAGGTCCTCCGCCCGCTCGGACGGCTCCAGCCTTCTCAATAGACGGCGGGCCCATCTCGGCGACCGCATCACGCGCGCGGTCTCTCGTTGGGCGCCCTGTCGATCATCCCACGAGCCACCCAAGCCCATCGGCCATCGCGTGTACCGCGCCGGCCGCTTCACGGGCCGCGCGTGCACCGTCGGCCTCAACGGTCACGAGCCGACGCGGCTTGCCGCCTCGTTCAGGGCGAGGATCACCGAGAAAGGTCGCCACCAGGCCCTTGGCTTCCAGTCGCCGCAACGTCGTGTAGACGTTCGCGCGCCGGACCGAGCGTCCGGTTCGTTCGGCGATCTCCGCGGCGATCGACACCGTGTACGCCTCGTCCGGCCCCAACTGGAGCGCAGCCAGAACGACAAGGAGTTCGAATTCAGCGAGTGAAGAAGAGGGCATGCGGTCACCAGTATAAGTCACGTTATGACTATTTAACCAGAACGGCTCGACATCGCCAACCTTCACGCCTCTCCCCGGAGGCGTGGCGAGCGTTCCGGCCGCACCCTCGCACCTCCCTTGGTCGAAATCGTTGACCGTGCGGGGGACGGGGAGAACGTTCGGGATGAGTCGGGAGGAAATTTCCGCCGACGGCCGGCCCGGCGCCCTCGTCGAAGTCGAAGTCCGCCAGATCGATGCTCTTGTCATCACAACCGATGAGGGGACCTTCCGCCCTCACGACCCCCTCAGCCGCTTCCTCCTGTACTCAATAGATCGGCGCAGCTTGCCAACCTTCCTGTCATCGAACGGAAGCGCAGGCAAGTCGTCGATCCAGAGATCAACGCCATCGCACAACTCGGTCAGAACACGCTCCACCGCTCGCTGCCTGAGGTCCACCGCGGCGCCCAGGGCGAGGAAATCGTCGCGCCCGATGTCCTCCTTCCCACGTCCGTTGATGGTCAGCGCCATGGTCGTATCGCCGTACGGGTAGGACGAGGGAACATCGTAGGCCGGCGTCACACGCCACTCACCCTCCGGCAGCATCAGAATGGAGAAGTTCTTCGCGTGCGCGTCTCCATTGCAGGACAAGTAGGCGAACGCTACTTGGCGGAGCAGGTTGAGCGCCGCCACCGGTCTCGCGCGGCATTCGCTGGCCAGGGCGTCGACCACTGCCTCGGTTGTGACGCGGTACTTGTCGGCCGGGTAGCGGCCAAGGACCTGGCAGGCATCCTCTTGAGCCAGCGCGGCCAAACCCTCCTTTTGCGCGACACGGTCGAAGCGCCGCACCAGGAGACCCGGGGTGCCTTCGGCATCGGTCACGACTTCCGCATCCGCGATATCGAGTCCCGATCGACCTGCCGCATCGAGGAAGAACGCCTCGTTCGCGACGAGGTGCGGAAACTCAGGCGGGTTCAACTTCAGGATGTACCGAGCGTTCTCGCGGGCGACCGGCACGTTGATCATGCGAGCCGAGGCCTTGTCCTGGACTCCAGGGATCCCGACTCGGTCGACCGCAGGAGGGGTTCCGAAGGACGCTCTCAAGACGTCGGCAAAGCGGACCTCGCCCCACGTCGAAATGGTGATCTGCGGTTCTACATCACCCGTGCCATCTCCGTAAGGAATGACTTGCACGTCTCCAATGGCGTCTGCCCCGACCGCGAGCAGCAGCGTCAACTCATCGTCCGCGGACGTCTTGACCGCAGATCTCAACGCCGTCAGACGTCGCCCTTCCGGAAGCAAGCCGGAGAAGAACGGGGGCAGGGCCCCGGGGGCGTGCGTAACGACCGGGTCCAACGAAACCGGGAGCGTCGTGGCCACAGAGGCTCGGCCCCGTTCGATGTAATCTCGGTCGTAGGCAAAGACCACAGAGTTCGGCTGCCGTGTGAGAGAGGCCGCCGGCACGCCTTGCTTGAGAACCGTAGCCCGCTCGACGGCTCGCAGTTCATCGAGAGCCCTCATCGCTCATCGCCTGAATCCGGGCCTGCTTCAGCCGAGACAGCTATGCGGCCGCGGCCGGGAGCCACCACCAGGTCCAGCCCCAACACCTCGAGAACGTCGAGGACCTTGTCCAGGCGCAGGCTGGCCTTCCCGTTCTCCAACGTGTGAACAAACCGTTGCGAGCAACCGGCCAGGTCCGCCAACTCCACTTGCCGGAGACCGAGGGACTTGCGACGGTTCCGTACCGCGTTGTGGAGCGACGTCGTGCGCTGTTGGTCGGCTGGTCCTTGGATGCGGGCTGCGTGTCGTTCGACCCCAGCCATATCTCCCTTCCCCCTATAATCGATCGTGCATCTTTCTCGAAGATCTCGAAGTATGGGAGGTCACCGGGGTCATTGCAATAGCATATATGTTCGTTCGTGCACATGTCCGCTTTCCGGAGGCATCCGTCACCGGTCAAGCGCGAGCATGCGCACGATCGTGCCGATCACGAAGTGACTGCGTCCATCCTCCTTCATCTCCTGCATATGAAGAGCCAGCGGTCGGTCGTCGACCGGCTCGGAGACGAAACCCGAAGGAGGCACCGGAGTGATGGGTCGGATGCCGATGGACAGGTCGGAGGAAACGGGCCCGAACGGGTCGAGAGGCCGGATGGTGCCGGCACCCGCCATCGACCGCCCGGCCGGCGCCGGGGCTATCGACGCCGGCTGGGCCGCAAGTGCCGGATTGGCGCAACGGATGTGGGCCGCGGCACGGCATCTTTACGGTTTCATGGAGATGCGGAGGGCGTGCAGAAGCGGAGGCATGTCGAGTTCGAAGGCGTAGAGGCCGGGCACGGCGCTCAGGCCGGATCCGATCGGTGCCGCGTTTGCGAGCGCGAGAAGCTCGTCGACGAACGGCGGACGCCAGCCGCCTACCAGGAGCACCAGGGGTTCACGTTCCCGCAGTCTTAGCTCGGGGAAGGCCTCGTCCGCTTCGGGGAAGACCCTGGCCAGATGGCTTCCCGCCGTTCGGTCTTCCCCCGCCGTAAAGTTCCAAGCACGGCTGACGAGCACCTTTCGTCGGCCGTACGTGAAATGGAAGAGCGACCCGTCGGCAGACTCCGTCGCGGTTTCCCGCTCCTTCGGGTACAGCGGCAAGAACAGGTAGAAGGTCTGCGCGCTCATGACCATCATTTCGGGCTCACCGGCGGGGTCCAAGAACTCGATCATCTGCGTGAGGTCGGCCACGCGGAGAACCTGGTCGGTGGGTGCCCACGGCGCCTTCGGCACGCCGATGATGACGCCGACGGGCCCGCCGATCGCGAGAAGCAGGATCGCCGCGGCGGGCAGGAAGCGCTGGCTCCGGATCCGCGCGGACCACAAGAGCCGGCCACCGAGCCAGCCGATCGCCGGGGCGGTGAAGCCGAGGAGCCAGGAGGAGTGGCGCGTCGCACCTAGAGGGTAGACGCCGATCGACGCGACCGTGATCGCCACGAGGAGCCCGCCACCCGCGACGACCGCGAGCGTCCGGTCCCGGCCCACTGCCGACCACGCAATCGCCCAGAGAGTGAAGAGTGCGGCCGGGCCCATGAGCCAGGGGATCGCGACCAGGTACTGAAAGCCCAAATAGGCGAACCACACGTCACCTGGTGCGTCGATCATGTAAGGGCTGAGCCAGCCGGCCAGGGCATCGGCGGCAAGATCCGTCCCGGACAGGGCTCGGACATGAAAGAAGTACAAGCTCAGGAAGAGGATCCCCGGAATCGCCTGGGCGAAGGCCATTCGTTGCCAGCGGGCGTCGTACAGCCCCCGTCGGGCCCCTTCGTAGAGGACGAGCAGCCCGAAGACGCCGAGCGCCAGAACCGCGCTGTAGTGCGTCAGAAGCGCGAGCGAGACGAGACCCATATAGGCCACGAGTGCCCGGCCCGAGCCGCCGTTGCGGTAGCGCAGGAGACAGAACAGGGCGCTCGCCAGGAGCGCCAGCAGCAGCATGTACGGTCGCATCACCTGTGAGAGCTCGATCGCGCCTGGCGAGATCGCGATGACGAGGGCGGCAAGCAGCCCAGCGTCCTCGTCGAAGTGGAACCGCCGGGTAGTGATGGAATCGGGTTCTCCCGGCTCCTCGGTCGGGGCTCCATCTGTTGGCGACCCCATTGCCCCACGCGCCAACTCACGTGCGGCGACCCACACGGCGACGATCGCTGCCAGTCCGCAAATTACGGAGAAGGCGCGGAACCACAGAAAATCCCAGGTCAGCGCACCGAACCCGCGCAGAATCAGATAGTAAAGCGGGGGATGCGCGTTGGTCGTGACCTCCTGCCAGAACCCCGCGAAGTCGGCCCGGGTCAGGATCGAGTAATAGATCCCCTCGTCCGGATTCAGCCACCACTCGGTGAGTCCCCGCAGGCGCAGGGCGAGCCCTATGACCAGAACGCCACCCAAGGCCCGATGGCGCGACACGAATCCGCGCACCGTCGAAGTCAACAGCCGGGCTCCGCCGCTCATCGGGGAGGGCAGGGGACGGGCGCGGGGAAGGTGAGCTTGATCACATGAGGCAAGGTACCATCGCGCGGATGGGTGAAGCCAGACACTCGTGCAACGGCGGGGGCACCTACGACGCTATTGTACGGGCCTGTCCCACGCTCCATTTTGGAAGTCATGACTCCCGTTCAACTGCCCGATCTCGCCCGTCCGTCTAGCGATGAAATGGCACGAGCCGTTCAGGTTGCTCGAACCCACGGCATCGCCGTGTTCGTGGTGGCGTACAACGCCCAGTCGCATATCCGCGATACGCTCCGTCGTATCCCTGACGAGCTCCTCGGCCACCTGACGAGTATCTATGTCATCGACGACTCGAGCAGTGACGAGACGACCCGCGTGGCCCGGGAGCTCCAGTTGGAAATCCCGATCCTCGAGGTGGCGAGGACACCGTGGAACCAGGGCTACGGGGGGAACCAGAAACTCGGCTACCAATACGCGTCGCGTCGGGGGTTCGACATCGTCGTTCTGTTGCACGGGGACGGGCAGTACGCGCCCGAGTTCCTCCCCCGGATTCTCGCGCCGTTCGACGAGCCGGAAACGTCCGCGGTCTTCGGCTCGCGAATGATGGTGCCCGGCGCGGCACGACGTGGGCGGATGCCGCGGTACAAGTACGTTGGTAATCGCATCCTGACCGCGATCGAGAACTGGTTGCTCGACGCGAACCTCTCGGAGTTCCACTCGGGCTATCGGGCGTATCGGGTCTCGGCGCTCGAGCAGATTCCGTTTCAGTACAATACCGACGACTTCCACTTCGACACCGAGATCATCATCCAACTTCTCGCGAAGAGGATGAAGATCGTCGAGGTGCCAATCCCGACCTACTACGGTGACGAGATCTGTCACGTGGAGGGTGTCCCGTATGCCCTTCACTGCATCGGCACGGTCTTGCGGGCAAGGGCCAACCGGCTCCACCTCGTCTATCATCCGAAGTTCGACGTATTCGGATCAGACGACTACGTGTTCAAGGAGTCGCCCCACTCGGTGCACCAGGCCGTGCTCCGACGGCGATGGGTGCCCGGTTCCACGGTGCTCGAGTTGGGCGCCGGGCACGGTGAGGTCGGTCGTGCGATCCACGAGCAGGGTGCGGACGTCGTCGCACTCGACCTGAAGCGTCCCGACGTGGACTTCCCGTATCCGTATCTCGAAGCGGACCTCAACGAGCCGCTGGCCGACGACGTCCTGACCGCCCTCAACGGGACGGCGGACGTCGTGGTCGCACTCGACGTGATCGAACATCTGGCTAGTCCCGAGCGGAGCCTGCGTGAGCTGCGGCGCGCCATGAAGCCGGGGGCGAGGTTGGTCGCGAGCACCGGAAACGTGGGGTTCGTCCTCGTCCGTCTCATGCTTGCCCTTGGGCAGTTCAACTACGGGAAGAAGGGCATTTTGGACCTCACCCATACACGACTGTTCACGATCCGCTCGTTCAGCCGGACCATCGAAGGCGAGGGCTTCCGCGTCGAATCGGTCCAGGGCTTTGGACCGCCGGTGCGCGACATGGTGGGTGCCTCCCTGGTACTGCGCACGGTCGACGCCGTGGCCGGTTGGTTCGCCCGGGTCTGGCCATCGCTGTTCGCCTACCAGGTTCTGATCGAAGCGACCCGGCTCGACGATGTCGACGCCGTACTCGATCGGACGCTCGAATCGAAGACCGTGGATCGCGCCATCGCCTGATGGAGCGGGATAGGGTGGGGTTGCACCACGCAGGTACCCGATCGAAGCGACGTCAGCTCTCAGAGAGTGCGCTGGAGACACCGCTGGCGGCCGGCTTCCAGGCCGGTGTGTTGTGCGCGCTCGTCCCCTTCGTGATCGCGTAGATGGATCCGGCCCACATCGTTCACTCGAGCATGGCGGCCTGGGCGCTACTCGTAGTGCTCGCGGCCCTCGGCTTACCCAGCGATGGAGACCGCCGTCGGCGCACAAGTAGGAGCGGCGAGAGGAGGGTCCCGGTGTCCGAGCAACGGGGATCGAGGAGCCACTCCGACACGCGACTGCCCTCCGCCAGTGGGTTCGGTACCGCCTTCGTCAGCGTAGCGCTAGCGTAGCGCGGGGATCACGAACCGCCGGATTACGGCGTCGGCGGGATCCGCCGTGTGGTAGTTCCCGCCGGTCTGCACCACCACCACACCGTCTTCCGGAAGGACCGTGATCATCTGACCGCCCCACCCACGGGCTCCCCACGACGGGTGGACCTCGCCATCGACCGTGAAATCGTGGATCCACCATTGGTACCCGTAGCCCCACCCGGGATTCCACGTCTCGGCGTGGCGAAGCGTGGCGCGCTCGACCCACTCGGGCGGAAGGATCCGGCGTCCGTTCCAGACACCGTCCTGGAGGTGGAGTTGGCCGATACGGGCCATGTCCCGCGGGCGCAGGCGAAGGTCGCCCGATGCGTAGGTGACCCCATCCGCGAGATGGAGCCACTCCCGGTCCGAGATGCCAAGTGGGCCGAAGAGGACATCGTCGGCGAACCGCTCCAACCGGACTCCCGCCACCTGCTCCACCACGTCGCCGAGAACGATCGTGCCGCCACCGTTGTAGAGCCAACGCGTTCCTGGAGCGTCCGCAAGGGGGCGGTCGAGAATGTAGCCGATGGGGTCGGACTGTGAGAACAGGGCGTTGATGTCGTTTCTCGGGTCGCCGTAGCCGTACGTGTGCTCGTCCCAGGCCAGACCCGAGGTCATGGTCAGGAGATGCTCCAACCGGATCGCGAACCGCGCCGGGCCGCCTGCCTCGCCCACCTCGGGATAGAAGTCGTAGACCGCCGTGTCGACGCCGGGGAGCAGGCCCCGGTGGATCGCGGCACCGATGAGGGTGGCGGTGATCGACTTGGTCACGGACGCCAGATTGTGGGGCGTGGTAGGCCCGAAAGCGGTCCAGTCGCCAACGATGCTGTCGCCGACCGCGGCCTCGAAGTCCACGCCGTTGAAGTATTCCTCGAATACGAGCCTGCCGTCCTTGACGACGACCAGACCGTGGATGCGCGCGTAGGTCCCGGCGCGTACGAGATCGACGAGTCGCGTCAGCGGTCCGGGGTCCATGCCCACGTCTTCGAGGGAGGCCGTCTTCCAGCCGTCACCGAGGTCGGGAGGCACGGTGTACGCATACGGCAGCGTGTCGTCGGGGGCTGCCGGGCGGGGGTCGGGCCCCGGCGGCGCCGTCACGTCTCCGCACCCGGCGGCCGCGGCCAGGAACGCTGCAACAGACATCGCGGTGCGCCGTCGACCTCGTGCGGTCATGTCCCGGCCTCCCGGACGAGTTCCAGCCGCAACAGGGCCGGCTCGTCCTCGCCGCTACCCTCGAAGTCGAACTCGATGCCCGAGCGCAGGTCGAGCGTCAGTGTCTCGCCGGCAAGGCGCCAGGTTCCGTGGTTGGGCACGCCGTCCAGCGTGAGCGTCACGGCCTCTCCGTTGAAGACGATGGTGCCGCGCTCGACGTCGACCTCCCCTTCGAAAGCGATGCGCGTCTCCGCCCCTCCGTCGTCGGCAATGGTCAGCGTGAGGTCGAGGCCCAACGTCACGAGCTCTATCGACTGCGTGGGAACAGCCGGGTTCGTCACCACGGCGGACGTGGCTGACCATCGCCCCGTCAGGTCTGTCACTTCCGGGCCCTGGTCGCCGCACCCGGCGGCCACGAGCGCCCCCGCCAGTCCCAAAGCCCGCAAGCTTGTCCTCCACCCTTTTGTCATGTTTCCCTCCCGGATCTTCGTGGTCCCTTTGGCCTCTATTGCCTGCAACGCGGGACGTCGCGCGATTCTGACATGGGCCGGACCGACGTCGGAACCTTCTCGGCTGGGAATCCGCCAGGCCGACCGGGGGCGGAATCCTCGGACCACGGGGCCGAGCGTCAGAAGGATCCCGAGACACGCGTTGACTGTACGGAGCCGATCCACAGGGCACGCGGAGAGACCATGAGATGGAGCGGATGGACCGGGGGATGCCTGGTCGCGATGGTCGCGGCCGTGGCGGCTGGGCCCCTGACCGCGTCGCAGGAGCGCCACGGGGGCGAGAGCGGTCTGCGTGGCACCGTACTCGACGCCGACACCGGGACCCCGCTGGCGGGCGCCGATGTGGTTCTGGAGACCGTCTTCGGCGGCCTCGTTTCCTCCGATCCGGGCCGTGGCTCGGTCTTCCTCGGCAGCGTCCGCTACGTGACGACCCGGTCCGACGGGACCTACGCTTTCCGGGGATTGGGGGAGGGGATCTACCGCCTCCGTGTCGAGCGGATCGGCTACCGAGGGGCGTCGGTCGAGGTCCGGTACGAGGGTCCGGCCGACCCCCGCGTCTCGGTCGCTCTCGAGGTGGAGCCCGTCCGCCTCGACCCCGTCGACGTCGTGGCGGCTCCGGTCGAGTCCATCACGCCGGTTGGCACGCCCCAGGGGGCGGCGGCGGGCGGGGCCCGCATCGCCGCCGAACGGCTCCGTCAGGACCGACATCTCGGCTCCGACACCCGTGTACTCGGCGACAGTGACCTTTCGGAGGCGGCCACGCTGGGCGAGACCGATCTGCTCCGTGCCATCCATCGGCTCCCCGGGGTCACGGCGGACGACGATTGGTCCGCGGAGCCGTGGACACGGGGATCAGGCTGGGACGAGACGCGCGTCTACTTCGACGGACTCCCCCTCTTCGATCCGGTCCATTTCGGCGGGGCGTTCACCTCGGTGAGCCCTACCGCCGTGGGTTCGCTCGTCTTTCATCCCGGCGTCCGCAGCGGTCGTGGAACTGAAGAGTCGGCCAGCCACGGCGTCGTCCGACGGGGCCTCCGTGACCGGCCAGCTGTCCCTGCTGGGCGGCCGGATCGCGGTCGACCATCCCGTGGGTCGCGCAGGGGCTGTGACCGTGTCGGCCCGGCGGAGTCTCATCGAGGGACTGGCGGGCCCCGACGTGGGTGAAGATCGGATCCCGTACCGGTTTACTGACGTTGCCGGACGGTGGGATCACGCGGTGTCGGACGAGGTCCATCTGACCGTCAGCGGCCTGTACACCCGCGATCGGCTCCTTGGGGACGTGCCGAACAAGCTGAAGGGGGCGCGAGGTGGCTGGGGGAACCGCGGGATCCGTGGAACCCTCGAGACGGTGCGGAGGGGAGTGCGGACCAGCATGACGTGGGGGCGCGCCGTTTTCGATTCCGAGATCGATCTCGTTCCCTTCGACGCAGGCCGGAAAGACCTCACGGATGCCGGGACTGCGGCGGTGACCTGGAACCGCATCGAGTCCGACGTGGTGGAGGTGACGGTCTCAGGGGTCGGACGGGGTGGTGCGCCCTCGCCCTGGGCGGTGGGCGGCCGCCGGACGTCGACGGGTGTGGAGTACCGGGGACCCGCCCCCTGGCCGTATCCCGGTTCCGCCAACGCCGGAAGGGTCGAACAGGGCTCTGAAGTGGCCCGCTATGCCGTGTGGGGCAGCGTGCGGGAGCGCCTGGCCCCGACGGTCGAGGTGTCGGCGGGGCTGTCTTTGGAGACACGGGGCGTCCTGACCATCGACGATGACCTGACCGCCGCGCCCCGCGTCACGGTGGCGTGGACGCCCGATCCGGATCTCCGTGTGACGGCCGGCGCCGGCCGGCATCACCAGTATGAGCAGGCCCTCGCCCCCGCGGGGTTTGTGCTCGGTCCGGGTCTCGGGCCCGGACATCTCTGGGTGAGTGCACGGGGGCGCGTCCCGGCGCTCCGTTCGGACGTGCTCGTCGTCGGAGCCGAGCGCTGGTTGTCGGGCGGGTGGCTCGTCTCGGCCAACACCTTCCTCCGTGCCACGACGGGCCGCCTGACCCCCCGACCCGATTCCGGATACGTGCGGGCCGACC
Organism: Gemmatimonadota bacterium; assembly: GCA_029262115.1. Lineage (GTDB taxonomy): Bacteria > Gemmatimonadota > Gemmatimonadetes > Longimicrobiales > Gaopeijiaceae > JAJCZZ01. Next base: position 91,094 of record JAJCZZ010000093.1, read on the forward strand.
CGCCGGTCCAGGGCGCCGAGACTGGAGAGGGGTGGGCGGTGGGCCGCACGACGGCGGTAGGCGGCGAACTTTCGGCGCGTCGTCTGGCGGGACGGTGGACAGGATCCGTGGCCTACTCGTTCACCCGCGCCAGGATGCGCACGGAGGGGCGGACCTATCCTGCTCCGGGAGAGCGCGCCCATGTCCTGGACGTCACCGCCCGCGTGGGCCTCACGAAGGCGACACGGGTGGGCGCCGTGCTCACGGCCTCCAGCGGCGCGCCCTACACCCGGTTCTACGCCTTCCGCTGTCCGGAACAGAACTGGTACTGTCCGGTCGCGGACGGGCAGGAGACCATCGCACCCGTTCTGGGGTTCGTCGAGGAGCCGGGAGCCCAGCGAACCCGGCCATACTTCGCCCTGGACCTGAATGCGGAACGGGCGGGCCGCGTCTTCGGCGTGCCGTACGGCGTGTACGTCCAACTCCGGAACGTGCTCGGCCGGGACAACCCATCCGCGTACCTGGGCTCGATCCTGGACTGCGCCGACGACGGGAGCGGCCCGTGCCCTCTCACCGATCGGTTCGAGGAGGGGCTGCCGTTCCTGCCCCTGGTGGGCGTCTGGATCCGGATGTGACCGACGATGTCGAGAAGGCATACCGCAACCACGGACCGGCGGTCCTCCAATACCTCCACCGCATGTGCGGCGATCGCGACCTCGCCGCCGACGTCTTGCAGGAGACCTTCGCGACGCTCATCGAGCGGCCTCCGGAAGAAGACGGGAATCTCCGGGGATGGTTGTTCCGGGTGGCCACCAACCGCCTACGCGACGCCCGTCGTAAGACGTCCCGTCGGACGGCCGCGCTCCAGCGTGTTGCTCCGGGGCGCGTGCACGGCGATCCAGCGCCGCATCCGTCCCGCCGGGTCGAGCGGCACGAGGCCGAGCGGGAGGCCTGGCGCATGCTCGACGCGCTCGGAGAGCGGGACCGGATGGTCCTCCTGATGCGGGCGGAGGGCTTCGCCCACCGCGAAATTGCGGCCGCCGTGGATACGACGACGGGCTCGGTCGGTACGCTCATCGCTCGCGCGCTCGACCGCGCCGCACGCCACGTCGAACGGGAGAGGGATCATGGATGAAGGTCGTCCGACCGACGCACTCGACGGTCTTCTGGTCCGATATCTCGACGGGGAAGCCGAACCGTCGGAAGTGGAGAGGATCGAGTCGTCTCCGAGTGACTCGCCCGAGGTCCGGCGCCTCGCGGAGCTCGAGGCGGCCGACGCCACCGTGGACGTGAGACTGGCCGCGCTGCCGTCGCCCGTGCTTCCGCCGCTCCGGCGGAAGCGGCGTCCCAGGTGGGTCGGTCGGGCCGCTGCTGCCGCCGCCGCTGTGCTGATTCTTGCGGGCGCCCTGACCGCGGCACGGCCCGTCCGGACCGCGATGGTGGAGGGCGCCCGTTGGCTCGCGGCCTGGGTCGCCGATCCGGTCGTTCCCTCCCCGACGCCCGGACGGGCGGTGATCGGCATGGCCGTGAACGGACCGGAGTTGGCGGTGGAGGTGATTGGCACGCCCGGCGCGTCGGTGCTGCGGCTCGAGGTGGGGGCGTCCCCGGACGTCCGAGCGGCAGCCGGGGCGGCGGAACTCACGGTCATGTCGGATCGCCTGCGAATCCGAACCGAGCCGGGGCAGGCCGACACGGTGGTCGTCACCGTGCCGCTGGCGGTCCGACACGTCCGGGTCGACGTGTACGGGCGGGTCCAGACGTTCGACCTCGCCGCCGAGTCGCGGCCGGAGCCGATCCGCCTTGGGCCTGGAGGGTGAGCCGTCGCTGATTGACCGCGGCGGCGGAGGTACCCACCTCATCTCCTGGGCCATTGGGCTTGTCTCCCCAAGCAACCCTATACACTATTTCTACGTACTAATACTATATAGCGTGGACCAGGAGGCCAAATGAGCGTCCGGGCCACCGAAACGCACACTCGATGAGAGGGACTGCACATGTCACGAAACAGGCCCCTCGGCGCAGCCACGGTCGCTATTCTCAAGGCCGTCCAGGAAGGTCATCGCTTCGGCCTCGACGTCATGGAAGCCACAGACCTGCCCAGCGGGACGGTCTACCCGACGCTCGCTCGGATGGAGGCACGCGACTATCTGGAGTCGGAGTGGGAGGCTGCGGCGGACGCGAAGGCCGCGGGTCGGCCGCGTCGTCGCTACTACGGCGTCACTCCGGACGGGGCTCGCGCCCTGAGCGAGGCCCTCGAGCGACTCGGCGTCCTGGCCGGTGTTACCCGGCAGGCGGCAGGACCCGGGTGATGTCACGGATCTTGCTGCGCCTTTGGGCGCGAGGAGTGCCTTTGATCCACCGGAACCGGTGGATCGAGGAATGGGAAGCAGAGCTGGCCGCTCTCGAGCTTCGCGCCGCGAGTCGGTCGGGTTGGGCGCGCTGGTGGACGTCCACTCGCTTCGCCTGGGGTGCCCGGGCACACGCCTCCGAACTCGCACACCTACACGGGCAGGACGACGGGGGATCGATGGCGATGACGACGATGGGAAGAGATCTGAGATTCGCACTACGCTCGTTCGGGCGGGCGCCTGGATTCACCTTCGTGGCGGTGCTGACGTTGGCGCTCGGGATCGGGGCGACAACGACGATGTTCAGCGTGTTGGACGGCGTCGTCCTCCGACCCCTGCCGTATGACCGTCCGGACGAGCTGATGATGATCGGGTCGTCGTCACGGCGCTTTCCAGGGCTCGCGCCCGTGGCGCCGGCGGACTTCACCGACTGGGGTGAGCAGAACACGACGTTCAGTCACATGATCGCTACGGAGGGGTGGACGCTCGACCTGACGGATGCGGATCGGCCTGGCCGGATTTCGAGCGCGGCGGTCTCGGGCGGCTTCTTTGACATGTTGGGTGTTGCACTCATGCTGGGCAGGGGCGTCACGCCTCAGGACGATGTGCCAGACTCGGAGCCCGTCGTGGTCATGAGCCACGGGCTCTGGGAGCGCCGCTACGGATCCGATCCGAATATCGTCGGCTCCACAGTGACGACCGTGGACCGAACGTTCACGGTCGTTGGCGTCATGCCGGAGTCCTTCGTTCACCCCGAGGCGCTGTGGTCCGAAGATGTGGAGTTGTGGCTGCCGACGTCGCAGACCGGCTCGAACATGACGACACGGAACGGGCGCTTTTTGCAGGTCATGGGCCGCCTGGCGCCGGAAGTGACGCTCTTTCAGGCACGTCAGGAGATGACTGCGATTGCCAGCGGGCTCGCCGAGGAATATCCGCAGAACCGGGACCGTGATACGCTCATCGAGCCACTCCAGGCGGAGACGATAGGCGATGTGCGTCAGGCCCTCGCCTTACTCATGGGCGCGGTGGGCATGCTGCTCCTGATCGCCTGCGTGAACGTGGCCAACCTCTTCATGGCGCGGGCGTCGGACCGTGGGCGTGAGATCGCCGTGCGCGTGGCCCTGGGTGCCGGGCGGGCACGCATTCGTGCCCAACTGCTGACCGAGGGAGTAGTGCTGTCCCTGGGCGGGGGGCTCGCAGGTGTGGGCCTCGCGTACCTCGGCGTGTCCGCGTTTCGCGCGATCAACCCTGTCGGGATCCCGCGGGTGGAGTCCGTCACAGTCGACGCACGAATTCTCGGGTTCGCGTTCGTCGTTTCCGTGCTGACGGGGATCGCGTTCGCGCTCGCGCCGGCGCTTCGACTGGGCCGTCTGGGTGCGCTGAGCGGGTTGCGTGACGGCACCCGCTCAGGGGGGAGTTCGGGCCTCGGTCGATCGAGGAACGTCCTCGTCGCCATGGAGATGGGTCTCGCCGTCGTCCTCATGGTCGGCGCAGGGCTCTTCGTGAACAGCTTTCTGCGCCTGCAAAGCGTGGATCCGGGGTTCGATTCCGAAGATGCGGTGGCGATGGCTTTGACGCTGAACTCGGGGTACGGTGACACCGAGCAACAAGTGACGTTTTTCCGCCAACTGATGGAGCGCGTCGAGGCGTTGCGGGGGGTGCAGTCCGCGGCCTACACGTCCGCCCTCCCGTTGGCCGGTGACCGATATCTGACCGGCATCGTGCTGGAGGGTCGAGACCCGGACCCGTCGAATCCCGACGCGGCCGAGTACTCCACGACCAGCCCCGGCTTCTTTGCGACCATGGGCATCGACGTGGTCGCCGGACGAGAATTCACCCAACTCGACAATGCCGCTTCCGCGCGCGTGATGCTGGTCAACGAGACCTTCGTCCGACGCTACTGGCCGGGCGAAGATCCCATCGGAAAGCGCGTGTCGACGGGCCGGAGGGAGCCGGTGTGGCACGACGTGGTCGGGGTCGTGGAAGATGTCAACCGTCGAGGCCTGGCCGAGCCCGCCACGCCTGAGATGTATCTCAGTCCTTTCCAGTCCGGGATTACGAACGCGCAGGTCGTGGTGCGAACGGATGGAGATATTGCCGGGACCGTAACGGGCATGCGATCGGCCGTTCACGATCTCGACGCCGCACTTCCCATCGACTTCCGAACAGTCGACGAGTATGTGGCCCGGTCCGTTGATCAGCCGCAGTTCTATACGCAGCTCTTCAGCGCCTTCGCACTCGTCGCGCTCCTCCTGGCGGGCGTCGGCATCTACGGGACGATGTCGTATACGGTGGGCCAACGGACCCGCGAATTGGGTGTCCGACTCGCGCTTGGGGCCCAGGCGGGTGAGGTCACCCGCATGGTCGCGCGACAGGGGCTACAGGTAGCAGCCGTCGGCCTCGCGCTTGGCCTCATCACCGCCGCTGCGGGTGCCCGAGTGCTGGAGAGCTTCCTGTTCGGAATAAGCGCGCACGACCCGCTCACCTATGTCGCAGGGTCCCTCTTCCTGGCCGCCGTGGCCGCGACGGCGTGCTGGATTCCCGCACGACGGGCGGGACGAGCCGACCCGATGCGCGCGTTGCGGATGGAGTAGTCGGGCGGCGGGACTGCTCCATTACCGGCCGGTCACGACCCCCTTGTACACATCACCGTCGAAGATATCCCATTCCACCACTGTATCTTCGCTCGACACTCCCTCAAACCGTCCGGACCGGTAGCGCCAGATCATTCGGCGGAGATAGGGGGCCCGAAGCTTGTCAGCATGGATTCTCGATGGGTCCGGGACACGGGCCTCTTGAGCCGATAGATCGCCCGCCCAACCTGCGGCCAGCACCATGAGCCCCCCGCCACTTTCGCGTCCGGTGTCCGAGGGACCCGCCGCTCACCGGGTCGCCTCCGAGTGATTTTCCCGTGCCCGATACAGTTCGGTCGACAAGTACTTGATTCCCGAATCGCACATGACCGTCACCACGGTCGCGTCGGGTCCCAGTTCTGTGCCCACTCGAATTGCGGCGAGGAGGTTGGCTCCTGTCGACGTTCCGGCCAAAAGGCCCTCCGACTGGGCGAGCCGCCTGGACATCCCCATGGCGTCGGCGGTGGAGGTCGTTTCAATGCGGTCGATCGGCTCGGGAGTCCACAGCGGAACCACGAAGCCCGCGCCAGCACCCTCGATTCGATGCACCCCTGTCGGGCCACCGGATAATACTGCCGACTCGGCCGGCTCGACTGCCACCGTCAGAACGGATGCCTTCTTCGACTTCAGGTACTCCGAGACGCCCCGGCAGGAAGCGGCGGTCCCCGTCATCTGAACGAAGGCGTCGATTTTGCCTCTCGTTTGATCCCAGATCTCCGCCCCCATCCGATGGTAGGCGGACAGCTGATCCGTGTTGGCTAATTGATCGGTCCAGAAACCCCCGGTCCGTTCTGTGATCCGACGCGCGGCTTCGATCATGGTGCGCGTGAGTGCCTCGTCCATCCCTCCGTCGTCGCTCTCAACCAGCGCCAGATTCGCGCCCAATGCTGCCATGTGGGTCCGCTTCTCAACGCTGAACGCGTCGGAGGTTACGATGCTGAGCGTGTAGCCTTTGACGGCGCAGACCAGGGCGAGGGATACTCCGGTACTCCCTCCCGTGTACTCGACAACATGTCCACCCGGAGAGAGCCGTCCGTCTCGCTCTCCGGCCTCGATCATGGCGAGGGCCATGCGGTCCTTCATACTGCCGGTGGGGTTTTCGGCCTCGATCTTCAGGAAGACCCGGGCGCACTCGGAAGGGACCACCCGCCGAAGCTCGAGCAGCCCCGTATCGCCGATTCGGTCCAGGATCCCCGTCCCAAGTCGTGGGGCGGTCATGACGCCACCTCCTTCGCCGACCCGACCACCTCGGATGTTGGCCTGGGAGAGGGCACGAGCAAGATCGTGGACACAGCGCCTCCGAGATGCGTTAGATTCGAACATCAATAGATGACTATTTAGCCATCTACGTAAATGTCAACATATCAACGCGATTTCGCTTCGGAGATGGGCTCGCTGGGGCTTTGCCTTCGCCTCAAACGGTTGGGTGAGCAGATCACGCAGGACGCGAGACGGCTCTATCGGGAACTGAACCTGGATATCGAGCCGGGCTGGAACTCGATCCTGCTGATGCTCGAGCAGGAGCCCCAGGGCCTGGGGGTGTCCCAGATCGCGCGAAATCTGGGGATCAGTCATCCGTCGGCGAGCGTGACGGTCCGACAACTCGTCACGCGCGGCTACGTGGATCTAGCTTCGGATCCGTCGGACGGTCGCCGGAGGGTGGTACAGCTTTCGGACAAAGCAGTCGCCGAGCTTCCCGAGTTCAAGAGGATTTGGGACGCTTTCGAAAGATCAATGCAGGACGTCATCAACGCTGCGGGGGACAACGTCTTCGAGGTCATCGCAGGACTCGAGTCGGAACTCCGCAACCGATCGATGGACGAGCGCACCATGGATCAGATCGACCTGGTGGTGCAGCACCACGGGCCGGCCGAAGCCCGGCCGGCCCTCACTGAGGACTCGACCGGATGAACCGTTGGAGTTTGAGAATCCGCGTCGGCAGAGGCCGTCTCCGCCATAGGCTCGTGCGGGCGCTGCCGATCTGCTTGGTGGCCACCGCCTGCCAGGCCGGCCCTGACGCCGCAGAGTTCACGACCGAACAGGTCGCCCTGGATGTGGAAGCCCACGTCCGGCGATTTGAACGCGCGAACTCCACGCTGGATTCGAACGAGATCGTGTCGCTTCTATGGCCCGAGTTCCGAATGCGTGTCGATGGCCGGTGGACGCAGTACGGGGACGTGGTCGAAGGGTCGCGCGAGTACATGGGTAGCCTGAGCGCGTTCCACACGGTCTGGACGGACCTCCAGGTTGTGCCGCTTTCGAGTCGCTTCGCGGTCGCCTCGTTTTCCTTCCGAGATTCGGTCATCGCGAGCGACGGAACGGTCACCCTCGCACAGGGTCCCACGTCCCTGGTCTGGGAACGTCGCGGCGGCACATGGAAGATGATTTTCGGTGATGCTGATCATTACCCGGTCGTCACCGCTCGCTAACCACCGACGGATAGATTGAGTGAGGTAGACTTCAGGATGGCGCGCCACACGAGAGGAAGAAGACATGAGTAGACGGCGGTGGGGATGGACCAGATCAGCGGCCTCGGGACTCGGGCTCGCGCTCCTGACCGGCTGCGCAGGCGCGCAGACCGTGCCGTCCGACGCGACGGCTTTCGTGGACGTGACCATCCTCCCCATGGACCGGCCCGGGGCGGTCTCAGGGCAGACCGTGATCGTTGACGACGACCGCATCACCGCGGTGGGCCCGTCCGCGAGCACGCCTGTTCCCGCCGGCGCGACCGTTATCGACGGCGACGGTCGCTACCTGATGCCCGGCCTCGCGGAAATGCATGCGCATGTTCCTCCGGGGTCGAATCCCGATCGCCAGGCGCTGGAGGACATCCTGTTCCTCTACATCGCCAACGGCATCACCACGATCCGGGGGATGCTCGGAAGTCCGTATCAGATCGAGCTCGCCAACGAGCTGGAGCGCGGAGAGATGCTCGGCCCCACGTTCTACGCGGCAGCGCCCTCCATCAACGGAAACAGCGCGCCCAATCCGGCCGCTGCGGCGCGCCTCATCCGTGAGCACGCGGCCCTCGGATACGATCTTCAGAAGATCCATCCGGGCGTCTCGAGGGCCACTTGGGACCGGATGGTCGAGGTGGCCGAGGAGGTCGGCTTGACGTACGGAGGACACGTCCCGACGGACGTGGGCCTCCTCCATGCGATGGAAACGGGGATGTCGACGGTCGACCACCTCGATGGGTATGTCCGCGCGGTCGCTGGCGACGACGTCCAGTCCCAGGTCAACGCGGGCGCGATCGAACTCGATGCCCTGAGTTCGGACCCCGCCGCGTACGACCCGGAGATCGAACGGATCGTCGCGCGCACGATCCAGCACGACGTTTATGTGGTGCCTACGATGTATCTCTGGGACAACCTCTACGGAGCCGGCGACACCGATGCGATTCTCTCCGCGCCGGACATGCGGTACGTGTCGCGGCAGCAACGCGACGCGTGGAGGCGACAGGCGGCCGGACGGCCCGAGGTCAGCGACAGCGCCCGCGAGCGATTCCTTACGCTTCGGAGACGCATCCTCGATCGCCTGGCCGACGGCGGTGCAGGTATTCTGATGGGTACGGATTCACCGCAGATGTTCAACGTCCCGGGCTTCGCTCTCCATCGCGAGTTGCGGGTCATGGAAGACGCGGGGATGACCCGCCAGCAGATCCTGGAGAGCGGCACCGTCACCGTCAGCCGATACGTGGGAGACCATCTCGAATTGGATGACCGCTTTGGAACGATCGAGGCGGGGAACCGCGCCGATCTGGTGCTTTTGGACGCGAACCCTCTGGACGACCTCGACAACCTCACGCGGCGCGTGGGCGTGATGGTCCGCGGGCGGTGGATCGGACGGGATGAGATCGACGCGGGGCTGACGGAACTGGAGCAGCGGATGCGCTGACCGACCGGCTTCAGAAGACGGGACGGGAGCCGACCATCGTGCGCGGTCATCCTCCGGAGTCCGCGAGCAGGTCACGACCGCGTGCAAACGACACGACGGCGTCCATGCGCCGGAGTTCGGCCCTGAGTTGGGTACGGCCCTCGGCCGTGAGAGAGTAGAATCGCCGGGGCGGGCCTCCTGAGCTTCCCGCGTATCCCCGCGGTGGGTCGACCTCGGCAATCCAGTCCCGTCCGACCAGGCGATGGATCGCTTCGTAGAGCGTGCCGGAGCCGAGGCGGACCCGTCCCTCGGTGCGCTCCTCGACGCTCTGTTTGATGCCGTACCCGTGAAGCGGCCCGTCGACGAGCGACAACAGGATCTGAAGCGTACGCGTGGTCATGGGACCGGTCGTGGTGGAACGTGCGTGCCGGGCGCTCATCCTTCCTCCCGCAACGTATCGAGAAGGTCGACGCAACTGGCGCGGTGCGCCGGGAGCCACGCCGCGAAGACGCCTGCCAAGAATACGAACACACCTACGACGGTGTACGTCTGAAGGTCGCCGGGATCGATGGTCACGAGTAGCTCGGAAAGCACGCGTGAACCCAATGCCGCCACCACGAGCCCGACGGCGACACCCAATCCAACCACCCCAGCGGAGTGGACGATCACCCTTCCAACGACGCTCGACCGACCGGCGCCGAGAACCCGCCGGATCCCGATCTCACGGGTGCGAAGGCGGGTGGCGTATGCTGTCGTCCCGTAAACGCCCACGAGCGCGAGAGCGAGCGCGATGAGCGCGAATGCGCTGAACAGCCCGGTGTAGAAACGGGAACGGCCGAGTGCGTCGCGCGACAGCGACGCCACCGTGCGCACCTCCATGATCGGAAGGCCCGGGTCGAGACGCCGTACCAGCGCTCGCAGGGCAGGGGCGATGCGGGCCGGATCACCTTTGGTGCGGACGACGAGTTCGAGGTGATCCCGCGGCTCCGCGGCGAAAGGAACGAACAGTTGCGGCGTCGCGTCCACCCCCGGACGGCTGCGGACATCGGCGACGACCCCGACTACATCGTATCCGCCCTCATCGTCGATACCCGGTGCGCCGGATTTCACGTAGCGACCGACGGGTGCCTCGCCCGGCCAGTACGTGCGCGCGAACGCTTCGTTGACCACAGCCACGGCAGCGCTTCCGTCCATCTCGGCCGGAGAGAGCCACCGCCCGTCCACCATCCGCATGCCCATCACCCCGGAGTAGTCCCCCAGGAAGGGGACCACCGGCACCAACGCACCTCCCTCCAGCTCCTCGTGGCCCTCCGGAGTGAAGATGGAGACAATACCCGGTGGCCCGTAGGGGATCTCCGAAGCCAAGGCGGCAGTCTCAACGCCGGGAAGTCCGCCTGCGCCCTCCAGCAACTCCGTCCAGAACGGTTCAGCCGCCGCCCGCTCGTCACCCGCGGGGCGACCGTCCAGGTCGACGACCATCCCGATCAGACCGTCCGTTCGGAACCCGGGGTCCTCGCCAGCCACGCGCAGGAGGTCGTGCGTGACCAGCCCGGCCCCTATCACGAGTACGACGGAGAGCGCCGTCTGGATGAGCACGAAGACTCCGCGGATCCGGCCCTCCTCCCTCGATGCACTGGCGCCTCGGGCCAACCGTGCGGAGCCAGCGAGCGAGCCCTGGCGCGCCCCTCGGACCGCCGGCAGGAGCCCAAAGATCAGAACGGTCACGAGGGAAACCCCGAACGCGAAGGCGAGGCTACGCACGTCGACCGCCGCCTCGCCGATCCTCGGAAGCCCTTCCGGGGCGTAGCGCCGAAACAGTGCCACACCTCCGAACGCGAGCGTGGCGCCCCCCATCCCACCTGTGACGGCCAGAAGTGAACTCTCCGCCAGTAGCTGCCGAACGAGCCGCCTCTGTCCGGCACCCAGCGCCGCCCGCACCGCAAATTCGCGGGAACGCTCGGCTGCGCGGGCGAGCAGAAGGCTGGAGACGTTGGCGCATGCGATCAGGAGAAGAAGAACGACCGCCGCAAGAGCATGGCCAAGTGTCGACCCGATGTCTCCCACCACGTACCGGCGGAGGTCGACCGCTCCGGCGCCGGTTACGAAGATCGGCCCTCCGTCTCCGTAGACCTCCGCCACGATACGACGTGCGTGGTCGTCCAACTCCTTCAGCGTCGCCCCGGGGCGCAAGCGGGCCACGATGTTGACGAAGAACGATCCGCTGGCCCGTTCGCCTCGCGGGTCGACCGGCAACCAGACGTCCCCACCTCCCATGAAACCTTGGGGCGCAACCGGACCTGCTTCCACGACACCGACCACAGTATACGGCTGGTCGTCGAGTCTGATCGTCGAACCGACCACCGCGGGATCACCCCCGAAACGCTGACGCCAGAAGCCGTGCCCGAGCGCGACGACCGGGGGAGCACCCGGCATGTGGTCGGATTCCGACAACAGCCTTCCGACGGCGGGTCGTGCGCCGAAGAAACGAAAGTAGTCGGCGCTGACCAAAGAGAGCCCGACCCGGACGGGATCACCCCGCCCGACGAAGATCGCGCCACCTCCCGCGACCCCGACCACCGACTCCGCCGGGCCGGGTGCTTCTATAAGCGCCGCGAGCATCGCGGGACTGGACACCCCGACCTCGTCGGGAGCGTGCCGGAAACGGGCTCCAACCCGCGCCATCCGGTTCGCGTCCTCGTACGGCAGGGGGCGCAGAGCGATCCGATCCAGGACGGTAAAGACGGCGGTCGTGGCTCCGATGCCCAACGCGAGCGTCATCGTCGCGAAGAGAACGAAGGTCGGAGCACGTCGTAGCGTCCGAAGTCCGTTCTTGAAGTCCTCCACCAGCATCTCCATGCCCATCCTCCCTTCCCGGCCTTTGGCGAGGCGGACCGCCATCGAGGCTTGAATGTGATCCAGGACGATCTGACCCAGAAAGACAAGGCCGCCGCCGTCCGAAGCGCGCCGTTCCTCCTCGAAGAGCAACTCCATCTCCCGCCCGTACCGCGCCCGGTACTCGCTCGGGTACAGACGGAGCAGGAGCCTGAAGAGGCGGCTCCGAGGCAGGGGTTCCGGCATGGGGTCTCCCGGTTTCATCGGCTCGCAAACACTGTCGGGTTCCGACTGTCGTCGACCGACATAGTGGCGAGGCGTAGTGCACGGCGCAACCCCGCGTGCGCAGCGATGGGCGGCCTTCTGACGGCCTTCGACCCTCAGATCAGCTTCGGGTCACACATCACCTCGACGAGCGCGGGCCCATCATGGGAGAGGGCTCGTGCGAACGCTTCGTCAAGTTCGGACGCCTCCTGCACGCGGATCCCCAGGGTTCCACAGCTCTCGGCGTACGCGGCGAAGTCCGGGTTCGTCAACGACGTCTGCCAGACGTCCCAGTGCCCCGTGCGTTGCTCCTTCGAGATCTTCGCGAGCTCGTCGTTGTTCAGGAGGATGTGCGTGATGTTCATCCGATACTTGGCCGCCGTCGTCCACTCGGCCATGTACTGGCCGAAGCCACCGTCGCCGCTGATCGACACCACCTTCTTGCCGTGGAAGGGCGTGCCTTCCTCCTGGGTCGCGGCCCACGCGCCGAGCGCGGCCGGGAGGCCGAACCCGATCGAACCCAGATAGCCGGACATGAGCACCCGCTGGCGGGCACATTCGAAGTACCGGCCGAAGGAATAGGTGTTGTTGCCCACGTCGACCGGGAGGATCGCGTCGTCCGGGACATGGCGGGTCAGTGCGGCGAAGAGCGCGGCGCTCGCGACACCGTCGCCGGTCTCGGCGGCCCGCCGCACCTTCTCGGTGCGCCAGATCTCCCACCGCTCCGCCACCTCGTCGGTGTGGTCGTGGGAGCGGGTCTCGCGCTCGGAAAGTCGGGCCCGCATGAGGTCCACGCTCACGCCGACCTCGCCCCACACGGCAACATCGACGGGGTGCCTCCGGCCGAGCGCCGCGGCCTCGAAGTCCACCTGAACGATCGGCTTCTTCGGGGTGATGCCGGTGTGGTTGCTGAAGCTCGATCCCAGGACGAGCAGCAGGTCGCACTCGTTCATGAACCACGAGGCGATGGGCGTCCCGGAGCGGCCGAGCACGCCGCATCCCAGGGGGTGGTGGTCGGAAATCTGACCCTTCGCCTTGAATGTCGTCAGAACGGGACAGCCGAGTCGCTCCGCGAGCGCGGTCACAGCATCCATCGCGAAGCGCGCGCCGTGACCGATGATGATGACCGGGCGTTCGGCGTGGGCCAGCCGGTCCACAGCCTCCGAGAGCGCGTCCGCGGGCGGGGCGATGGTCAACTCCGGCACGCGACCGTCCGGGCCACCCGCCTCCGCGCCGTCGGCGGGAAGCGTCTGTACCTCGTCCGGGAAGATCAGATGGCTGACGCCCCGGTTCAGGATCGCGGACTTGCAAGCCAGGTTCACCAGTTCGGCGTGTGGGCTCGACGGCAGAACGGTTTGTGACCACTGCGCGACCTGCCCGAACGCGGCCTTCAGATCGACTTCCTGAAAAGCACCACGCCCCAGCACCTGGGTGTCGACCTGACCCGTCAGGGCCACAACGGGTGAGCGGTCGACGTTCGCGTCCCACAGACCGGTCAGGAGGTTCGTGGCGCCCGGCCCGGCAATCGCGAAACACGCGGCCGGCCGGCCGGTCAACTTTCCGTACGCCGATGCGGCAAAGGAGGCCGCGCCCTCGTGGCGGATCCCGATGTAGCGCAGATCGCCTGCCTCTTCTCGACGACGGAGCGCGTCCGCGAGCCCGAGGTTCGAGTGTCCCACCATCCCCCAGACCCAACGGACCCCCCACGCCGTGAGCGTCTCGGCCATCACATCGGACACGGTCGGCTCGTGCGCCTCCTCCCTGGGAAAACCCACGTAGATCCCGTCGTCCCGAACTTGGACGGGGTAGGTGGTCTGGCCCTCATCCTCGAAGTCGCCGGGCGGCTTACCCGTGATCGGGTGGAAGTCCCACCCGTGCCACGGGCAGCGAAGCAGTCCGTTCTCGATCGAGCCCTCGCCGAGGGGGCCGCCCTGATGCGGGCAGGCGTTGTCGAGCGCGGCGTACTCGCCCTCGAAGTGCGTCATGCAGACGGTGAAGTGCTCGCATGTCGCGGTGGTGACCCGCCCTTCAGAGAGGGCGTCGAGGTCGAGCGCTTTGCGCCAGACCAGTTCGTCGGAAGTCGGCGTGGCCAAGGGGGATGCTCCTGATGGGTCGGAAGGGGGCAGGGGAGGCGGGGCGGCACTCCGCTACGGTGCCCGACGATAAGGGGTGGAGCCGCCGGGTGGGAGTCTACTTCGGTGGCACCTGCCGGCGTAAGGGCGTCGAGTCGAGATGACGTAAGACGCGTCGCCGGTGCCTCGTTCCACGGGCGAGCGCAGTCGCAGCGTGAGGAAGGCTCGCCCGGGACGGAGGCGACCCGAAGTCGTGAAGGAGCTTCCGAACCGCGTGGAGGGCTACGCCGTCGAGCACTACGTGCGGATCGGCTGATGCCCGTACTGCGGATCGGTCGGCGGCGTATTACCTACGGAGTCCGGGAGAGCACCCGCGCATCGCGGCAACGCATCGAGGCGACTCCGGCGGGCGTCGTAGTGATCGTTCCCACGGGGACCCCGGACTTCGAAGTCACCCGATTCGTGGACTCCCGCCGACGCTGGATCCACGACAAGACCGAAGAGCTGAAGGAAGCGGTTGCCCGTCTCAACGCCCGCACGCCTACGGGATACCACTCGGGAGCCAAGGTTCTCTTTCGCGGCAGGTTCCTCAGGCTGCGGGGTGCGGCAATCGTCCGAAGTGTCGCGACCAAGCTTGGACTACCGCACCGGCTTCAGGGTCCGGCTTTCCGGTCGGGCTCCCGGAGCCCGAAAGGGACTCATCTCTCAGACCGTCGTCGTGCAGGATCAGAAGACCGTGTGGGGCAGCTGCGGTCGAGACCGAGTGCTACGACTGGACCGAAGGCTGTCCGGGTCCCGCGACCCGTCTTCGAGTACGTCGTCGTCCACGAGATCTGCCACCTGCGACATCGCGATCATTCGGCGGTGCTCTGGGCGCTCGTGCGCGATCTCCTTTCGGAGTACCGGGAGCCCAAGGGGTGGCTGTGTCCGAAGGGGCTGTGCGAGCGGGCTGAGCGAGCGCCCATCAGCCCGTGGCTTCGAGCGCTCTGAAGTAGACGTTGTCGGGGATGTCGGACTCGCGCTTCCAGCGGGCGCCGGCCGTGCTCCCGTCGGGATCGACGCCCTGGCGTCGGTTCTGCTCGATGAGGGCGTGGGCGGCGGAGTCATCGAGTTGGGGCGGCTGCCAGCGCCCCTCGAAGTGGACGCCGCCCCGGGCGTCGTGGAAGGCCGGTCGTCCCTCGCCCCACCACTCGACCCGCCAACCGCCCTCGTGCACGAGCCGATGATGGGGGCGGCATAGCAAGAGGCAGTTGGATAGCGAGGTCTCGCCTCCGTCAGCCCAGTGTCGGACGTGATGCGCGTCGGTGAAGCGGAGACCGCAGCCCGGGAAGCGGCATCCCCGGTCGCGGACCTCGAGCGCACGCCGGAGCGCGGGCGAAATGGTTCGCGTTCGGCGGCCGACACCCAGGATCGCGCCGTCCGGACCGTGCGTCACACGCACCAACGCGGCGTCGCACGAAAGCCGTGCGGACGGTCGAGTAGCCCGGGGAGTTGCCCCCCCGGGCCCTCTCAGATCCGAGCAAGGAGATTTCCACCACTCGGCTCTTCCGCTGAGGAGTCTTACGGAGCCCGTGCCCAGATCTGC
>JAJCZZ010000094.1 GCA_029262115.1 Gemmatimonadota bacterium
TGCGGCAGTTTCTTGTGCGCCGACACAAGGTCCCCGGGCGGGGGACCCAGCGGTTTAGCTACGCGTACCTGCATGAGACCTTGGGGCTCACGCGCTTGCAAGACCGCCGGAGGGTGTCGACTTTGCACGCCTTGTCGTGAAACCAGTCCGAGAGCCGGATGCGGGAAATCCGCACGTCCGGTTCGATGAGCGGGTCCGAGAAACCAGGCCATGGTAGGGCTACTGAGGCACTCCCATAGGAAACGGGGAGCCAACCGACAGGCCCTACCTACCGCACACGGCGCTCGGGCTCGACTCTACCGAAATCCCTCTGGACCGGGAATATTTGCTTGACTAGAGCCCGATTCTTGCCGATCCTATAGTCAATCATCCCCAGTGGGGCCTGCGGGCACCCTGGCCGCCCCCGGGTTGCGATCCGGGGGTTTTTTCTAGTCATGAACCGAACCTCGTTCTTTGTAGACGGCTTCAACCTCTACCATTCCGCTCGCGCGGCAGCGAGACCGACGGATGGAAGAGGTACCAAGTGGCTCGACATCCGGGCGCTTTGCAGTTCCTACTTACACATCGTCGGTTCAGGCGCAGAGTTGAGCGAGCTGCATTACTTCTCCGCGCTCGCCACTCACCTCGAGGCAGGAAACCCAGAGGTGACCCAGCGACACCGGGATTTCATCTCGTGCCTTAAGGACACTGGGGTACGCGTCGAGCTGGCCCGGTTCAAAAAGAAGACGCTTCGCTGCGACCATTGCGGTGAACGCTTGGTCCGTCGCGAAGAGAAGGAAACCGACGTGGCGATCGCCTGTATCTTGATTGAGCTTCTCAGCGAGGATCGCGCCGACACCGTGGTAGTCATGTCGGGAGACACGGACTTGGCGCCGGCCGCACGCCTTGCGAGTCGTCTATTCCCGCACAAGACGGTCGCCTTCGCCTTCCCTTTCGGCCGAAAGAACAAGGAACTCGAACAGGTGGTCGACCTCTCATTCCAGATCTCGGCCAAGCAGTATCGGAATCACCAGTTCTCAGATCCTTACGTGCTGAAGAGCGGACGCGAGATCCAAAAGCCGCGCGGCTGGTGAGATGGACAGGCGTCAACTCCCGGCAGACGAGTGACTTCGTCTAACAAACCGCCTCCGCTCGCTGCCCTCGCTCCGGGGGACATGGCCCTGTAGCATATCTGCCAGACAAGGCGTGCGGGCGTGAACAGGCGGAGGGGATTGTGGAGCCGCTCCTAGAGGGCCACGTCGGCACCCTTGAACGTTACCCGGCACTCCCTGCCGGTCTTGTATCGACACCATCGACACCAAAGAGTGTTGCGTAGCCGGCGCCTCAAGAGCATTCAACGGTGAGGAGATCGGGAAGTGTGACTTCGAGGACGGTGACACAGAATCTTTCACCCTTCCCTAAAGGGATCGCGCCGACTAACTAAATTTCCGGTTCCGCTCGCCGTTGGTTCGCTCCACTGAATCACGGCCCCTGGCTTATCTGCCGTGCCGCACGTATTCAGGTAGGTGAGCGGTGCCAGGCGCGGTGGACTGAGTCGGCGTCGGGCCGCGCCGGCAACACCTGAGCAGGTGGGACGACTATGAGGTTGCCCATGAGGACAGATTCCGGCCGGATCCTCCGCACATGATGGGGCGACCCAATTGAGCTATTCGTGGGGGTGATCTTGGAAGATTCAGCTGCGCCTTCCGGTCTACGGGGGCACCAAACGTCAACGCGGCGCCGCATGCGTCCGGCCACCCTCACCCTCCTCGCGCTCACCCTCCTCGCCTCCCCACCCGTCCACGCCCAAGCGCCCCCGCTCACCGGCCGGGTCGTCGACTTCGACACAGGCCGTCCCATCTGGGCCGCGACCGTTCGCGCTGACGAGGGAACGACGTCCACAGATCGGAGCGGCCGCTTTGAGCTCGACGTCGACCGATCGGCGGCCGTGGAGATCACCGTCGAGGCCCTCGGCTATGAGTCGGTCATCCTCACGGTGACTGCGGAAGATCCGGGGCGGGACCTCATCGTGCGCTTGCGCTCCGACCCGATCGCCCTGGAGGGTCTCGAGGTCTTCGTGGATCTCCTCAGCGAGAAGTTCGAACGCCGGCGGAACGCGAGCCCCGGCGTCGTTTTCGCGTTCGGACCGGAGGACTTCGTCCGCCTGGACGCCGACAACGGATACGCGCTCTTCTACAAGGTGGTGCGCAACGCGCGCCCGTGCCCCGGCCGCGCCATTCGCTACTGCATCGCCATCGGATCCCGTGACGTGCCGATCACGGTGTGCATCGACGAGCGGCCGGCGGGTGCCGGCGTGGCCGAACTGGGCGACTATGGGCCCGACGACTTCTATCTGATCGAGGTCTACGACCGCGGACGAAATATCCGCGCCTATACCGAGCGGTGGGTGCGGAAGCACGCCAGCCGGAACGTGCTGCCTCCCCTCGAAGGGGGGTGCTGAGCTTCGTCCGGCGTGTGCCGTAGTCCCGGCCTCCTACACCTCGACCGTTTTCGCCCCGGCCGCCGCCCGTCCGACCGCAGCGATCCCGTTCTTGGCACCGTCGGCGCTGTCGTAGCTCTGGCTCGTTCCGATGACCTGGTGGTTCTTGGCTTTCAGGTTGAACCGGTGCTTGCCGTCCTTGCCCTGGAAGAGCTCGAATTGCGACGCCGTCCCAGCGTTGGCTTTGACCGACTCGATCCCGTCCGTCGCGCCCGACTTCGCGGAGTATCCTTCGCTCGCGAGCACGGTCTCGCCGTTGCTCGCCTTCAGACGGAAGCGGTGCTCGCCCGCCTTGTCGGCGTAGACTTCGAACGTTCCAGCCATGTGGTACCTCGTATCAGAGGGAGTTGGCGCCGACCTCGACGCCTGTCAGACGATACCTGAGCCAGGTAGGCGAGGATAGGGGGATGCCGCTTACGTCCACTCCGCCCTCGCGGCCAAACCCAGCGCGTACTCCGGCCACCACATTCCGGCCGGCGGCCCGCCGTTGCACGTGCCGTCGGACTCGCCGGGGCGTTTGACCCACAGGAGCGCGTCCAGCCCGCCCGTCGAGCCGTCGATACTCGGCGGCTCGCCCAACGCGCGCCCCTCGGGATTGCACCACTCTCCGTTGGAGCCGTTGCCGTTTCGGCTGGTGTCGATGACCCAGCCGACCGGGCCGATCCGGTCGGCGATCAGGCGGGCGTACCTATCGCTGGCGGCGGTCGTCTGGAAGTTGGACACGTTCACGGCGAAGCCGCGTGCCTTGGCCACCCCAGCGTCCAGAAGGCGCTCGGCCATGGTCGGGGCGGGGATCCATCCGGCGGTTCCGGCGTCGATGTACACGGTCGCGCCGGCGCCTGACAGCCGGTCGACCGCATCGGCCAGGAGTTGGAGCCGCTCATCCTGGCCGCCAGCGTCCAGGCAGTCCGCGAGGAGGCCCAGCGCGTCCGGCTCCAGGATCACGACCGAGGGATCTCCGCCCAACGCCCCGGCAATCCGATCGATCCACTCGCGGTACTCGGCGCCGGTGCCCGCTCCGGCGGTGGCCACGCAGTCGAGCCGGGGGATGTTGTAAACGACGAAGACGGGCATGCCGCCCCGACTCCGGGCGTCAGCCATGAGGGATCGGACCGTCGTTCCGACGTCACTGAACCACGCCCCCAGCCAGATCGCCTGCGGCTGCTGGGCAATGCGGGCAATGAGCTGCGCATCTCCCGGTCTGGACGTAGCCCACTCCTGGACCTGACGGGCCGCGAGGGACGATCCGTCCACATACAGCGACCGGCCGGCCAACGGGTTCGGCGTCTCCTCGACGATCGGTTCGTCCGGGGTCGTGAGGTCGCACGCCGCAAGGACGAGCACCGCCAAACCGGCCGCTACGGGCCGGAGGCGAAGAGCGAGGGAGCGAAGGGGGTCGAAGATGGGCACGCGGGTCGTACGCGGCGCGGGGATTCGGGTTCCTGTCCCAGCCGAGCCCCTCGACCCGTCGACCCGTCCCGTTACCTTACATGGCTCGACATCGGACGTGACGGCGCAGGCGCGAGGGGTTGGATGGTTCGCAGCATGACAGGGTTCGGAGACGCGGAGCGGGACACCCCCGCCGGGCGCCTCCGGCTGGAGGTGAAGACGGTCAACCACCGATTCTTCAACTCCTCGATCAAGACGCCCCACGGCTTCGACAAGCTGGAGGCGGATATCGTGGGCGTCCTCAAGCAGTTCGTGTCGCGCGGCCACGTGTCGGCGTCCCTGTCGGTGGACCGGTCGGCGGTTCCGGCCGAGGACGTGCCCCAGGTCGATATGGAGCGGGCGCACCAGTACCATCGTGCTCTGTCGCACCTCGCCGAGGAACTGTCGCTGCCGGGCAAAGTGGACGTGTCCACGATGTCCCGGTTCGGAGATCTCTTCCGCTCGCCCGACCCGCGGTCGACATTACCGGACGTCGAATCGGAGGTCGTTCGTTCGCTCACGGAGGAGGCGGTCCGCCAGGTGGTCGATCTCCGGACCGCGGAAGGCGAGCGGCTTCAGAGTGACCTTCAGGGTCGGCTCGACGCGATGTCTGCGGAGTTGGACACCGTCGAGGCCCGTGCACCCGAGCGTCTGCTGGCAGAGCGCGATCGCCTTCGGGCGTCCGTACAGGAACTGACGGCTCAGGTCGACGTCGACGAGGACCGGTTGGCCCGCGAGATCGCGTACCTGGCCGAGCGATGGGACATCAACGAGGAGCTGGTGCGCTTCCGGTCGCATATCGAGCTCTTTGCCGAGTCGCTCGCGGCCGACAGTGCGGAGCCGGTCGGGAAGCGGCTGGGCTTCCTGGTCCAGGAGATGCACCGGGAAGCCAACACGATCGGTTCCAAGGCCAACGACGTGGCCATCTCACACGCGGCGGTGGCGCTCAAAGAGGAGATCGAGCGGCTACGCGAACAGGTGGAGAACGTGGAGTGACCGGGCTGGCGTCCGTGCCGGCCCCGGTGGTCCTGGCCGCCCCGGCGGGTACGGGAAAGACCACCCTGGCACGCCGGCTGGTGTCCGAGGGTCCGAACTTCGCGTTTTCGGTCTCGGCCACGACGCGCGCGCCTCGGGATGGAGAGATCGACGGAATCGACTATCATTTCCTCGACGAGGCGCGCTTCGAGGCGTTGATCCAGGGAGATGCGCTGGTGGAGTGGGCTCAGGTGCACGGACGCCACTGGTATGGCACGCTGCGCCGCGAGTTGTTGGACCGAGCGGAGCGGGGCCATCATGTCGTGCTCGACATCGACGTGCAGGGTGCGCGCCAGATCCGGGAGCGGGTGCCGCAGGCGGTGCTCATCTTCGTGATGCCGCCCTCGGTCGACGAGTTGGTCCGGCGCCTGAAGGGTCGGGGTACGGAGGAACCGGGCGAGGTGGCTCGCCGACTGGAGTCGGCGCGAGACGAGCTGAGTGAGGCTGAGGACTTCGAATACGTCGTTGTGAACGACGACGTGGATGCATGCCTGGGACGGATTCGGGGTATCCTTCAAGCAGAGGGGCTCCGAGTGGCCCGTGCGGCGGCGCTCGATGAGCAGGTGGAGTCGATGCGATCCGAGATCGCGGCGCTCCTCCAGGACGAGTACGGTAGGACGGTCGGGTAGGACTCCGGCCGCGCGGGACGAGTCGTGAAATCTTGATCGTTTCTTGATCGTTTACGGATAGGAGCGGGACATGCGCGTGTTTACACCGGCGGAAGTGGCGACGGGAACCGAGAGCAAGTATCTCGGCGTCCTGGTCGCAGCGAAGTACACTCGTGAGCTCAACTCCCTCCCGCGGGAGACGTTGCCGCTCGGAGAGGAGAAGAAGCTGACGACTCGCGCCCTCGAGGCGTTGACCTCGGGCCAGATCGAGTACCGTCTCGTGAAGAAGCGGCGCCGCGAGGACTAGGTTGTCCGTGGTCGGGCTGTCTCCGCGCCGGCCCTGGAAGGGTCGGAAGGTCGTGTTGGGCGTGACCGGGGGCATCGCGGCCTACAAGTCCGTGCAGGTCGCTCGCGACCTGACACTTCTGGGCGCGGATGTCGACGTCGTCATGTCGAGGTCGGCCCGGGAATTCGTCGCGCCGCTCTCCTTCAGTGGAGTGACGGGGCGGCCGACATTGACCGAGCTGTTTTCCGTGGACGGCGCGGCCCTGCACATCCGCCTCGGCCGTGACGCCGACGTGGTGTGCGTGGCGCCCGCCACCGCGGATTTTCTGGCGCGCGCGGCACACGGTCGGGCTGACGACCTGCTGACGACCACCCTCCTCGCGACCCGCGCGCCGGTCGTGCTGTGTCCGGCTATGAACGATCGGATGTTCAGCCATCGCCAGGTTCAGGCGAACCTGGCCCATGTTCGGGACGGATTGGGCTACACGATTGCCGGCCCGTCCCGTGGTGCCCTGGCGGTCGGCGAGGCCGACGGCGCGGGTCGGATGATCGAGCCGTGGCAGGTCGTGGAGCAGGTCGGTCGCGCGCTCGAAGCACCAGGGAGCCTCGACGGGTGCACAGTGCTTGTCACGGCAGGACCCACCCGCGAGGCGGTGGACGCTGTGCGCTACGTGGGGAACCGGTCGTCGGGGCGTCAGGGCTACGCGCTGGCGCAGGCGGCGTGGCGCCGTGGCGCGGACGTGGTGCTCGTATCGGGCCCGACGAGCCTCGCGGACCCGGAGGGCGTGCGGACCGTACGGGTCGAGTCAGCGCGCGAGATGTTCGATGCGGTGTGGGAGGATCTCCCCAGCGTGGACGTCTCGATCTTCGCCGCCGCGGTGGCCGACTACCGCCCGGAGGACCCTTCGGCCGGCAAGCTGAAGCGGTCGGACGTCGGCGACGAGTTGACCGTGCGCCTGACGGTGAATCCGGACGTCGCCTCGGGTACGCGCGAGCGTCGCAAGGATGGGAGCCTTGCGGTCGGCTTCGCTCTCGAGACCGACGACCTTCTCGAGAACGCTCGGGCCAAACTCGACCGGAAGGGCTTCGACCTGATCGTCGCGAACGAGGCGTCGGGACCGGACTCGGGCTTCGAGGTCGCGACCAACCGCGTCACGATCCTCACCGCCGACCGCGCTCCCGCGGCGCTGCCCCTACTGTCCAAGACCGATGTGGCCGAGGCGGTCCTGGACGCCATCGAGGCCCTTCGGGGGCCCGCGTGACCACCCGCTCGAACGTCGCCGAACTCGCGGCCCGGATGCTCCGCCAGCGCGTGGAGATGGGCGACGGTGATCTCATGCTCGATACGCTGTCCCGCCCCGAGGCGCTCAGGCTGCTTCGAGAGGCGCGCGGCCGTCCGTCCGCGGCGGACGCCTCGGTGTCGTCGGCCTCGTCGGGGACAGGGGCGGGCTCCCCGTCGCTCGAGGCGGCACCTCTCCCGGGCGGCTCGGCGCCGTCGGCGACCGCTCCCACCCGATCGGGAGCCTCGCCCTCCGACCCCCCTTCGAGGCCCGGCTCCATCTCGCAGATGTACCGCGACCTCCCCACGACCGCCCCCGAGAAGAAGCCCGCACCGGGAGCCGCACCGCCGGTGCTCCCCGACGACTACGACGCCCTGAAGGAGATCGCGCTCGGGTGTACCCGGTGCGGTCTGTCCGAGACGCGCACGCAAGTGGTGTTCTCGGACGGATCTCCGACGGCGCGGCTCATGGTGGTAGGCGAGGCGCCGGGCGCCAACGAGGACGCCTCGGGCGTGCCGTTCGTAGGCGCCGCCGGCCGTTTCCTCGATCTGCTCCTGGCCACGGTCGATCTGTCGCGCGAGGAGTCGGTCTACATCGCGAACGTGCTGAAGTGTCGCCCGCCCGGGAACCGGAACCCGCTCCCGAAGGAGATCGACTGCTGCTCGCCCTATCTGCACAAGCAGATCGAGCTGGTCCGCCCCGAGGCGATCCTGGCCGTGGGCACCTTCTCAGGGCAGCTCCTGACCGGCCAGCAGAAGACCCTCGGTCGGTTGCGCGGTACCGTCCACTCCTACCGCGGCGTCCCGCTGGTCGTGACGTACCACCCGGCCGCGCTTCTCCGGAACGCGAAGTGGACGCGCCCGGTCTGGGACGATCTCCAACTCCTGCGCGGGATTCTCGACGGAGGCTGAGTCGGTGCGGTGCGCACCGGGCCGAATCGGGGCCCGAGCGGCCGTCGCACGGTCCCATCCGCCGCGTTATCCTCTACGGCTCACCTCCGCACTTATCTGGTCGTAATGGAAGCATCCCCCAACCTCGCCGGCTCTCTGTTCGACCGGACGCCGCCGTTCTCACTTGAGGCGGAAACGGCGGTTCTGGGCGGGATGCTGATCGACCGGGAGGGCGTGACCCGGGCCATCGAACACGTCAACGAGACGATGTTCTACCGGGAGGCCAACCGGCGCCTCTACCGGTCCATGCTCCGGCTCTACGAGCGGGGCGACGTCATCGACGTCATCACCGTCTCCGAGGAGCTCAAGAAGACCGATGAGTTGGAGTCGGCGGGCGGCTTCGACTACCTGGCCGCGCTGGTCGATGCGGTGCCCACCGCGGCGAACCTCGAGTACCACGCCAAGATCGTCCGGGACAAAGCGCTCCTCCGGCGGTTGGTCGAGCAGGCGTCGCACATCATCCGGGACGTCTACGACCCGGGTACGCAGGCGGTCAACGAGATTCTGGATGCCGCCGAGGCGCGCATCTTCCAGGTAGCCGAGAGCCACAAGCGCGACGGCTTCGTCTGGATCAAGGAGATCCTCTGGGCGACGTTCGAGCACATCGAGCGGCTCCAGTCGTCGGCCACGGGCATCACCGGGGTCCCGACGGGCTTTCCGGACCTCGACCGCATGACAACGGGCCTCCAGAAGGGCGATCTGTGCATCGTCGCGGCGCGTCCGTCCATGGGAAAGACGTCCTGGGTCATGAACGTGGCGGCCAACGCGGCCATCTCCCACCAGACGCCGGTGGCCATCTTCTCGCTCGAGATGTCGTCCGAACAGCTCGTGCAGCGTCTTCTGTGCGCGGAAGGTCGCATCGACGCGCAGCGGCTCAGGCGGGGCAAGCTGTCGCAGGAGGAGCATCAACGCCTGGCCGCCGCGGCGGGGCACCTCAATACGGCCCCGATCTGGATCGACGACCAGCCCGGGTCGAACGTCCTCGAAATCCGCGCGAAGGCGCGTCGGCTCCAGTCCGAACTTCGGTCCGAGGACAAGGATCTGGGGATGGTGATCATCGACTACATGCAGTTGATGTCGGGTGCCGGCAGGTCGGAGAGTCGCGTCCAGGAGGTCAGCCAGATTTCACGCGGACTGAAGGCGCTCGCCCGCGAGTTGGAGGTCCCCGTGGTCGCGCTGTCCCAGCTATCCCGGGGTCCGGAGCAGCGTACGGACAAACGGCCCATGCTGTCCGACCTGCGAGAGTCCGGGTCGATCGAGCAGGATGCCGA
>JAJCZZ010000095.1 GCA_029262115.1 Gemmatimonadota bacterium
CTGCTCCGGGACGGAGGCCTCGAGCCTGCCGACCGCACGACGTTCGGCGAGTACCTCGCGCTGCTCGAGTTCAAGATCAGCCGCCGCGAGGATCTCGACGGGCAGATCGAGACGCTTGCCCTGAGCCCTCACTACAACTCCGCCATCGAACGACTGTGCTGCTTCCGTGGGATCAGTACGATCGCTGCGATGACGCTCGTCACCGAGATCGGCGACTGGCGTCGCTTCGAACGGCCCGGCCAACTCATGGCCTTCCTGGGTCTCGTGCCCAGCGAGCACTCCTCAGGCGAGCGACACCACCGCGGCTCGATCACCAAGGCCGGCAACAGTCGATGCCGTCACGTCCTCGTCCAAGCCGCTTGGAGCTACCGATCGCGACCGACCGTGGGCGCGGGGTTGAAGCGAAGACAACAAGGCAAGCCATCCGACGTCATCGCGCACTCCTGGAAGGCCCAGCACCGGCTCCACAAGATCTACCACCGTATCGCGTCCAAGAAGTCGTCGTGCATCGCCGCCGTCGCCGTCGCCCGCGAACTCGCCGGCTTCCTGTGGGCCGTGATGCAGGACCTCGAACACGAACAGGCCCGCGCACTCCGTGAGGCTGCCTAACGAAGAGAGCCATCGATCACGAGGACCCGAGGCACGACCGGAGAGACGCTCGACCACTCTTCTATGCGGTAGGCCCTCAAAGCTGAACCCGCGACGCTAGAACGAGCCAGCTCCAGACGAATCTGACTTCGCTGCCGCTCTCGTCGGTCATCCCCGCAGTGCTGCCTGTTCGAGCACGCCCCGCCCGAGCCGCTATCCGGACTCGATAGCCTCAAAACGGCCTCCGCAGCACCTCGAAGAGGGACTTAAATCGCACCTGGTTCCCGCCGGCTACTGCCTGTGCATTGGCAGCGGCCAGTTGCGGCCCGAACCGGTTCGGATCAGTGCTCCACAGTGGATGGGTGATGATCTCTACAACATTGCCGCGACTTCCTGCCTGGAGGCCGCCGATGGTCGTCTGCCGCCACCCGGGCATGGCTGCGAAATACGGCCGGGCGACTGCCGCGTCGAGACCCTGCCAGTATGAGACCGTGAAGTCGATTGGAGCGGCGGGATCCAAGGCAAGCCGTGCGACATCCAGGCCCAGGCGCCAATCGAGAATCGGGTGGTAGGGCAAGTTGCTGAAGTCACGAAGGCAATCCGGGCACGAGGTCCTGCAGGCGTTGCCCCCTGGGCCCGCGTGTTGCTGGCCAACAAGGAACCCGTAGAACGTAGGCGCCTGCGGCGGCTGCCCCAGCACGTACTGCAGGAGACGCTCGGCCTCTTGAGGCTGCCCCAGGAGCGATGCGTAACCGGCACCGTTCTCGAGGCTATCCGAGATAAACACCTGCCCGGTAATGTCGCCGCTCGCGTCACGAAGCACGCGAACGCCTACCTTGATTTCCCGCTCGTGGATATCCAAGTAGTCTGCTGCTGCGCGCCGAAGGAGGAAGCCGAAGGAGAACAGAGCGGCGCGAACTTCTAGGCCTCTATCTCCAGCAGGCGACGTCTGAAGTCCCACTGGCCAGTTGGCAACGCCCAGCACCATGACGTCAGTTACCTTGACCGATGCGAGGGCTCTGTCATCGCTCCCGGCAGCCACGTCGATCGGAGGGTTGTTGATTCCGGCTGCGGCGAGAGCATCCTTCGTCGCCCAGGTTTCCCCTTGGACGAGCTTCTCGAAGGTGAAGAGACGGCCGTCGTTGTCATTGACGACGTAAACCGTCTCCTGCCCGGCCCAGACCTCGAAGTTGGCCCGTTGACTGACAGGGAGAGACGTAACCCCCATCTTCGGCCGAGATGCGCGTGGCGTCCACTCGAAGGCGCCATCGAAGTCGCGACCGCTCCCGTACCAGGTCCGAAAGCCAGCGGGCTGGGTAAGCCCGATCACCCGGTACCCGGGATCTTGCGCAGGCGTCGCCCCGCACACAGCGCAGGACGCTGACGGCGGCTGAGATCCGTCTACGGCCTGGCAGCTTGCACATAAACCAACGGTGATGACAGGTCCAAGGGGGCCAGGATCTTCACTGATGCTGTTGCCCTGAGGCCGGTAGTCGACGACGCCGATGGCCGTGTGTATGAGCCCATCCTTGACCGTCTCTGCGCCGGGACCGAATTGGCTGATGGCAATGTCCAGCTCTCTGCCGATGACGCCTTCCGGTGGCCACGGGTAGGCGCGGCGAGGCCGGTCGTGATACAGGAACCTAATCCGGGTGGGGAACCCGAACATCGGCAGCGCTCCAGCATTCGCGAGTCGCTCACTCAAGGCGATCTGCGTGTAGCGCGGATCGGTCGAGACCGCCGTTACCGCGGGCACCAAGTCATTCATCACATAGTCGATCAACCCTTGCCGCTGTGCCTGAAGCGCGGCATCGGCGTAGACCAAGAGAACGTCGCAGACGCGAGCCACTTCTGCGCCATTCTGTTGGATCCATCCGAGAACGAGCTGGGCGGTCGTCGCCGCTGCCGCTGCTCCGGCCGGGGGCTGGGGAGGAGGCTGGTTCCAATCTGCAGCAGTCCCGAACTCGCCGTGGACGCTATCCCCAGCACCACCGAAGAGACTCAGAGAGGCAAACGCCTGTCGCAGAATCTCCTTCGCTAGAACTCGCCGGAGGATGATCTCCCGGCGCATGTCAACGTACGGTTGGGGAGGCGGATCTGACGTGATCCGCTGGGGACGCTGGAAGTAGTAGTCATCGTGGCTCCGCCCTCGACACAGGGTAAGCGCCACAGACACGCCAGAGCCCCGCCTTCCCGCTCGGCCGATCCGCTGTTGGTAGTTGAAGCGCATGGGCGGCATATTCGCCATCATGACGGCAAGCAGGGACCCAATATCAACGCCGGCTTCCATCGTAGTCGTCACACTCAGCAGGTCAACCGGATCAGCGAGAGGGTTCTCCCGGGGAGCGGGTAAACAGATGTTCTGAAAAAGGCGCTGCCTCCTTCTCGCGTCGTCCTTGTTCGTCTGACCCGTGAGTTCCTCGCAGTTCAGCCGGAACACGTCGCCTGCCTGCGTTGCCAGGTAGCCGTAGTAGTCCGCTGACACTTGCGCGCCAGCGGTCGGCTGGGGTGGGCGAAGAGGAGCCCAGCAGTCGGCGCACACACCGCCGGAGGGGTGAAGGTGGATTCGCCGGCACTGAGTGCATTCGTGGAAGGAGGTCCCCGGCGGTTGGAGGCAGAGAGAAGTAACTTGGAGATAGTAGTGCGCCGTGTTCAGGCCTCCCGAGGCAGAGAGATAGTTCTTCACGTCGTCGAGGTAGCTGGCTGGTGCGAGACCATTCTGCTGGGCAACCGCCGTCAAGTATCCGGCCACATAGCCAGGAACAGAGCTCAGCGAGGAAGATGGGTGTGTGGACAGCCGCTTGCGAGATCCAAGCAGGCGAATGGCCCCGTCCGCACCTTCCTGGATGAGGTTCGAGGCTGCTGGGTTGGTGATCCGATCCGTGGTTGGAAGTGCAAGAAGCAGGGACTCGATGCTCCTACGGCCCGAAGCGAACAGGACGTCCATCAACTCCACGACCGAACCGTCTTGAATCCTCCTCAGATGGTCGCGTTGGGGTTGAGACAGTTGGCCCTGTGGCTTCGCAACTGGTTGTCCCCCCGGCGGCCAGTCATATAGATCGCGCCAGCTGCCATCGCGATTCTGCGAATCGGTCCACAGGGCGTCCTTCCCGTAGCCAGCTGGGTTCATCCCTTCCGCGAGCAAGCGCGCCGAGGCATCCGCGGCTATCTGCGCTATGCGGAATGGGCCGTTGGCCGCGCGATGGAGGATCCGTTGGGCAGCCTGTTGATGTGTCATCGCCAGATTCCCCCCTGACGGCAACCCTGCGGTCAGTGGGTTCGCGGCCATCGCGATGATCATTGCGTCTTGCGGGTGTTCGGTCTGAAACGTCGCGGCGGCTTCTCGTTGATCTGGCGAGAGTGCCTGTCCCTGACATTGAGCTACGAACGCCTGGGGTCCGCCCGCCTGCTGCGCGAGTGCGGCCATGAGCGCCTGGCGCAGCGCATCACGATAGTGGGAGAAGCGCATTCCCGCGGAGAGCTTCGCGGCATCCTGGCGGCTGTCGGAGAAGACGACCAGCTTGCGTGCCGTTGAGAGCGGAGGTTGGGCGAGGTCGCGCAGCAGTCCATCCGAGAGAACCTGTGCGATTTTCTGGAAACCCGTGCGCTGGGTTCGGACCGGGGAGCGGACTACCGTTCGCCGGGCCCAATCCGCATCGCACCGAGGACAACGGGCTGGATAGGCTTCGCGGCCAACCCCAGCAGGTGGGGGATTCTGCCCGTGAACCGAACGTACGTAGTAGAGATACCCAGCACGCCCACCCTGGGGCGCTCCGCCAAGGCCCACGCGGCCGTCAACAGGATCGAGATAAGCGGCCCGCCACGCTCGCCCGACACCGTCCTGTGTCCACTGGGGAGACGCTGGCATCAGTGTGTCCGTTGAAGGCCAGAAGACCGCGTAGCGCTCGTAGTCCCGATCGAAGGAAGCAAGGTCTGGAGCCGCCTCCAAGTTGGGATGGTCTGGGCTCAAGTACCACTCGTTCGGGTTTCCCGCGTCGCGTCGGTACCCGCCGAAGAGCACCTCACCACACGCCTCGCAGTACAGGAGTTCCAGAATACGAGCACCACACTGGCACGTGAGTGTAGGCACGTAGTGGAGGATGCCTGTGGGACAGGGGGCAGATCGCGGCGGCGCCTGCGCGCAGCCAGAATCGGTACAGACCCACAAGCCTTGCAGATTGCGGAGCATCAGATGCACACGCATGGGGATCGGTGCAAGTCCCGCGTTGTTCCGTGCGTGGGAGAGCGCCGTCAGCAGGCCATCGGTAGCGAGTTCGGCCTGGGGCACACCCGGAAAGAGCGCGGGCGCAAGCGCGTAATGGGTCTGAGGGACGATCTGCTGCTCCGGTGTGCAGGCGAGGCGCAATGCATCAGGAGCTTGAACGTGTTGAAGGGAGGTGTAAAGCGTCTCCTCCGCCGACGTCCCGGAAGGCAACGCCGAAGCACCAATTGCTGTATGAAGTGAAGCAGTGGCTTGGGAAAGCGCGGACAACCCGCCCGTCCTGACATCTTGAGCGAATCGCGCGAACGCCGCGCCGTGAGCTGTGAGCCTGGCCGCTGCGCCGGGACTCGGCGGAACCACATAGTTCGGGCCGCCGATCACTCGGAAGCGGTTGCGATTCCTGCCGAAGAACTGTTCCAAGTACTGTAGTCCGGTCGTGCCGCTCTCCAGCGACGCGCTGGACGAGATGATGCGAAGCTGATCGGAATCTGGAACAAGCCCGAGACGATCAAGCAGGGCTCGAAGCAGGTAGGCTACCTCTGTGCCAGGTGTGCCGCGGTAGGTATGCAGCTCATCCACGACGAGATGGAAGACGTGTTCGGAGGACTGCTCCAACCACTGGCGCGTTTGGTCGAAGATGGGAGTCTCGATAGCTCGCATCAGCATGATGTTGAGCATCGAATAGTTCGTGATCAGGATGTCCGGTGGCGTATCTTGCATGTCCCAACGAGACCTCATCTCCGCGCCGTCCATGCTCTGGAAGAAGCGTTCTGCTGTGCTGCCTGCGACGGCCTGCGCGTCCTGGTGGATACTTCTTAGCTCGTCCCGAAGCCGTGCCCTGTTCGACGAGTTGCGGTCCCCCGACACAGGCGTTCTCCCCGTGTATCGGCCGAAGTACAGGAGGTTCCCGCCGCGATGAGCCTGGAGCCACGCTCGTGCCCCAGCGCTATCCAGCCCCTCGCGCAAGCGCGCCAGCTGATCCTCTACGAGGGCGTTGAGCGGGTATAGGAGCAGAGCCCGGATCGCCGCCGGCCGAGTTTCATGTGCCCGCTGGCTGACCCGCTCGGCCCAGCGGCGGCGAGTCCCTTGCATTGTGAAGTGATTCCACCAGTCCCACTGCGGGGGCGGCTGCCCTGGCGCGCTCCACGCGGCGGACTCCCGCACAATCGACGCGACAACGGGAAGCAAGAAGCACTCAGTCTTGCCGGAACCCGTCCCAGTGGTGACGACGGCATCCTGTCCGTTGACGACTACCTCTTCGAAGACGTCACGCTGGTGTTGATGAAGCGTGAGCGTTGAAGGGAAGAGGCCATGATCAACGAACTCGGATGCATCCGCCACCTCTGCGGCCTGCCAGACGTCACCGAGAAGGGCCTGTGCGGCCTGGTTAAACGACTCTCCGGAGGACCGGTAGGCGGGGACCGGCTCGACCAATGGCAGTCGGTAGATTCGGCCGTCCTGGTCGAGGAGGGTCCGGCGCTCGTCGGTAAGATCCTCGTACCTGAGGTCAAAGGGGCTGTCGAGGTAACGCAGGTACATGTCACGGAGGTTTTCGAAGAGGCGGATCGGGTTCATGGACATATCTCCTGGCGCAACAACCCTGCAGCGAGACGCGCCACGCGGCGCGGAACAGCATACTCAAGGCGACCCGTGGTCCTCTCTAGGTTCGGGAGTAGTCCCGTGCAGAGGATCAACGCCCTTTCGATGAGAAGCGGCGGCCTGCAACTCACGGGAACCGATAGCAGACACCGGGAGGGGTCGTACTGCAACAGGCCACGCACGCGCCTGTACCGGAGAACCGCGTACTTCCCCACTTGGACAGGGACCCTGTACGTCTTCCCCCGCCACCGCAAATAGTGAAGGCGCTGGTACCTCATGCGGAAGCGGAACAGCCCTGTCCGAGACCGATGCACATCTCGAGATTCGAGATCTCTTGCGTCCGTCGAGTCTCGTGTAGTCCAGCGCAAGGTGGACGACAAGAATCTCTCAATCGTCCACCCCGGCACCGCTGGTGCCTTGTCTGGGACGCGGCTTCGCGGATCATCGACGGGCGGGATTGCTGCCAGCAAGGAGACCGGCGCCATCACCTGAATGTGTAGGCCTGCTCTCTTGGAGGCTGTCTCGAGTGCCGCGAGCTCGCTAGCCACGAGACGAATACGGTCGGGCATACCAGGCGCCGCTTGAGCCTCCCATGTGACGGGACCTGGGCCAATCCGGTTGCGCAAGCCAGGTGGGCGCGCGCCACACAGTACTCCTACCCAGTGATCACCTTCCTGGTGAATCGCTAGTGCCGGGGGTACGACACGCCAGTCAGCCTCCGCAGTCCGGGAGTAGAACTCCACGTGAGCGAGTCGCTGCAGACCAAGGCGCACCGCCTGGTATACGGGAAGATCGCCTGCGGTGGCGTCGTCTGCGTTCTCCTCGTCTTCCGCACCGTCGCCCGGCTCGACATGGAGTTCTTCCACCGCCGCGCGGAACTGAGACCAAGAACCGCTTCCGCGGGCCGACATCCAGGTGAGCAGATCGTTGAGACTCACCGGCGCGACCTCCAAATGCGTCGTGCCAAGCGCTTGTATGACAGCCATAGCGCACGCACCGATTCTGTGTCGGGCTCCGTGGTCATCCCCTTTCGGCTTGCGTCCAAGATCAGCTGACACCAGCGGAGCATGTCCGCGTGAGTGCCACTGTTCGGTCGGCCGCCCTGTCGCTTCTTCGGATCCGGCGCGTCACTCCCGCCGAGACAGAGTATGCGGGTAGTCTTCTTGTCGCAATGAAGCGGGTCTCGCGGCAGCGCCCAGAGCGGTATAAAGTCGGGAGACGCAATCCGTGGTGCCCCACGCAGTGGAGAAGCCCTTACGGCCATCACGATCTGTCCTGGTTCCGGCCCCAGCAGGAGAGGGTTCGTTTCCGCCACGGAGAAGGACTCTGAACCCCATGGTTCAGTAGCCGCCGCTCGAACTATGGGCCCGCAGACAGCGAGCCTCAGCGTCCCATCGAGAGCGACGGGGAAGGCGTACGCGTCCCACAGCTCCCACGACGAATCGAAGGGCACGATCGAGTATGACCTGCTCGATCCAGCACACCAGACGGAGTGCGATCCGACAGCGTCCCAGCCGGACTTACGATAGGAGCCATCGGCACCACGCTCGGCGACTTCGCCATCGATCCGGACCTCGGAGGCATGTTCAGCGTCGCCGTACACGCGAATCGACGGGGGATGTCCGTCGAGCCAGTTTATATACCCGAGGCGAATCCCTCGCTCGAGGCTGATCTCGATTCGCGGAAGGGGCCTGAGCGAGTTGAAGATGTCGGCGCCATCTGTTGGAGAAACCGGTGCGTGTGGAACTACACCTCGAAAGACAAGCCATCCGGGCGGGGCTCCGAAGGACTCGTCGAGCACGGTCGCCTGCCCCGATCCTGTCTCTCGGATCGCCTCTTCGACGCGATTCCTGAGCGATTCACTACAGAGGACTACGTGGTCGCGCCCGAGGTCTAGGCAGGGCTGGGATACGTATCCACTGATGTCAGAGCGATCCGCAAGAACGTAGAGTTCGCGCCCACTCAGGGACCATGTACGCCGCCCATTGGCTCCTTCCTGGGTCCATACTGTGCCGTTACGAAGCACGCTGGAGAAGTCGTCCGGAACGACGTCCTGATACCACTCATCCTGCATCGCCCGCAAGTTCACCTCGCCTCCACGTGCGACAGCCGTCAGATCTTCCGGCAGGCCGGCGGACCTCTTCGCGATGAGGGATACGTTGCAGAAGCCGCCACGATCGAACCGAAGTCGGACCTCGATGGGCAAAGAGCGCTCTCGCTGCGCAAGCCCCTCTCCTCCGTGACGTCCCGGTTGCGCTGCCGCATCACGGGGTTCCGGAGCACCGCGAGCAAGCCCCTTGTACTTGCGGGGCTTCTTCTTCCTGTCCCGCTTTTTTCGCGGGGGCTGAACATGAGCGACAGTTACCGGATCTGTGTCTGGTCCTTCATCGGCCTCATCTTCGGCCGCTGGCCAAGACGGCTGTTCGTCATCCGGAGTAGATGTCGCCCCTGCAGCCACTACGCCTTCGGCGCCCCTCGCATCGTCTGAACCCACCGCTTCCGCCGAAGTTTCTTCCTCCGCGGGACGATCTGTTTCCTCTGCGGCAGCGGTAGTCCCAGTCTCAGCCGTTTGCGGAGCGCGATCCGCGGCTGCTTCACCGGTGGCTTCGGTCTGGTGCGATCCTATCCGCTCTCCCTCGTCCACCAGCGCGTCGAGTCTCTCGACAGCTTCGCCTTCCCCTCCACTGGGTACCTCCAAGGCGGGCTCTGGGTCGGAATCCTCTCGATCCTCGGAGGCGGGCGCGTCGTCTTCAACGGGAGCCGCTGAGGGCTGCTCCTCCCGCACAGCTTGGTCCTGGTCCAGCTCTTCGTCTGCTGCAATGTCGCCAGGTGATACGGGCGCAACATCGCTGGGAGCCGCCTCCTCGCTGTTGGCGGTAGGAGCCGCTTCCGCGGGCATGTGCGCCTGTTCGTCGCCCTCGCTCCCATGTACATGATCGTCCTCGACCTCGGACTGCCCGGTCGTCCCAGCGGTACGTGGCTCAGCGGTTGCCACGCCATTGTCTGGGGTCCCGGGAAGAGCATGCATACTGGGTCCTGGAGGAGAGACCTCTGTCTCCACGGCGCTGGAAAGGGCGGGAACGACCTCACCTTCTGGCGGTCCCTCCTTCGTGGGTTCGGCGATGTCCGAAGTGGAAGTCATTTCGGACTCGGACTCTGGGAGAGCGGAGTCCGGTTCAGGTTCGCCAGGAGACACTGGCTCCTCGTGACCCGTCACTTCTGGCGCGGCCGTAGGGGAAGGAGTCGCGACGTGCTCCTTATGTGTCGTGACAGCCAACTCTCCCCGCTGAGTTGCCTCATCTGGTCGAGCGGCAGGCTCCGCTACCGCTGGCGGCCCGCCCGCAGCAGTGTCACTTCGCCGAGCGCTGTCACTTGAGACGAGATTGGTGCCCGGGGTTCCCTCTCGTGAACCGGATTCGGGCAACGGGGGCTCGGCACGATTGTCGTCCAATACCGTCGCACCGCGGTCCCGGGTGGACTCCGACCCGCCGGAAGCAGGCTCCGCCTGCGGGGGGCTTCCCCGCGTCCGGAGGTAGTAGAGGAGGGCAGCAGCTCCGACAGCCACAGAGAGGACAACCACGAGCAGAATCTGCAGTTCGCCGCTCATGCACGGACGCTCTTCCGTGAGACCGTGACGGCACACGAGTCGATGCTGCGATCTCCCCGCGCGCTTGATGTGATGTCTGCGGGCACACCACACATCGGGCAGATGCTGCGCGCTGGGCAGCTTGAGCACAGGGGTCGCCGGGGCAAACACGTTCCCTGGCCATCCACCACGAGATTGATGTGGAACGGCTTCCTCCGCGAAGCTTCGACGGCATCCTGCAGGCCATCGTGAAGACCTCGCCGCCGGTACACGGAGCCGCGTCCAAGCACTCCTGCGCGCTTGAAGATCCGAAACGTGTTGCCGTCGACCGGGAACGCGTCCCTGCCAAGGCTGTACAGTAGGACGCACCGCGCGGCCTTCCACGACAGTCCGGGAAGACGAGTCAGGAACCGCTCCGCTTCGTCATCCTCCATGTCCCGCAGAACATCGAGCGAGTAGCTTCCGGTCTCTTGCTTCGTCGCCTTCAACAGCTTCTTGATCGTCCTGGCCTTCTGCTCCTGCAGGCCCCCAACACGAAGTGTCTTGACGACCCGGCCCAGCGGCGCTTGAGCCAACGAGTCCCAGGCTGGGAAAGCCGCGCGAAGTTCGTCCCACACCGATCTGAAGCGATCGAGATCGGTCTGGAAGCTGAGAACCATGTAGACGGCCTCGTCGAGCGGATCGGCCTTGTTGTCGAGGTCCGCCTCCGGGGCACCGTAGGCATCATCGAGAAGACGGTCGAGCTCCTGGAGAGTACGTTTCGCGCTAGCGCGAAGTCGGAAGCGGATCGCACGCCCCATGGCCAGCTCCTCAGCGCTTGGGGATCCGCAAGGCCTCTCCCAGGATTGCGCTCACGAGAAGCGGAGGCACAGAGTTACCAATCATCTCGTAGGCGCTGCGGCGGCACGCGAGTGCCTGAGGGAAGGTCACGAAGTCAGGAAGTCCTTGAATGCGGGCATACTCGCGGACGGACAGGGATCTTTCGCCGGCAAAGTGGTAGACGCAGTCGTACCTGGTGGACAGAGCGGTTGAGGGGGCGCTGGGATGCAGGCGCCTGTACGCTGAGTCAAAGCGGCGCGACAGTCCATTGAGTAGGTGCGCGGGGATGTCCCGAGCGCATCCGCCCGGGGGGATCTGCTGCAGGCGTAGGACGGTCTCGCGACGAACGGCTGGGGTTTGAGTGTTCGAGAGGCGGTTGGGTGCGCCCTCTCGCATGAGACGCTGGTAGGCAGTCTTGGCCGGGGTCGCATAGGATCGCGGTTCTTCCGGTGCCCCTGGACCCAGCACGGGGATGTCCGAGAGAGCATGTTGAGCCTGAGTCATGGTCAGATCCTGCGGGTCGGCCAAGATGGAGTGGTAGCTATCCATCTCCCGGGGAATCTCGCCTCCGTGGCGAATGGCCGCGTACAGCGGGGCGAGGTCCGGGCCTGGCTTCGGTAGCGCTTCTTCCCCCGAGCCCGACCGAACGCAGAGAATGAGAAGCCGCCTGCGAGCTTGTGGCGTTCCGTAGAGCGCGGCATCGAAGACATCGTGCTTGACCCGATAGCGAAGACCCCGTGGCCCGGGCGCCTCGAGACGAGCAAGTAGGTCCTTCAGAGTCCTTCCGCCACGATGACGGATGAGATCGGGTACGTTCTCGATGAGAACAAGGCGCGGCCGAAGCGCTGCCACGTAGTCCGGCATGATCTCGAGCAGGCGATTGTGTTGATTCGCCTTGGCCTTGTGATGGTGGCCGTTCCGGATCTGGCTGAAGCCCTTGCATGGGGGACCGGCCGCTAGGAGATCCACGCCGTCGAGCTTGCGGCAGTCCTTCTTCACCCTGCGCAGCCCTTTGTCAGTCAGCAGGTCGCACTCTACGGCCACAGGTTCCGAAGCGTTGTGGTTGTGATTGTAGATGGCGACCGCCTCGTCCCACGAGTCGTAGGCGTGAACTACGCGAAAGCCCAGTGCTCGGATTCCTAGGCCAATCCCTCCCATGCCACAGCAAAGCTCAACGGCGACACCAGGCGAGGGAGAATGAGCGCTCCACCGAAGTCGGAGTTCCATCTGTGATTTGTTGACTGGCACCATCCATTCCGTTTGCGGTGACTTGATCTCCACCGAATACGCCGCATGAAACGATATCAGCAACCCCGTGATACCTGACAGCTCTCCGAGAGTTGCCACCACGCTGGTTCAGGCCCTCAAAACTGCGCTCACATGGCGAGCCCAATGGCAGATACCCACTACTTCCTCCCCTTCTTCGTCGCTTTCGGCTTCAGCGAAGACACATACTCGAAGCTCGCCGCCAGATAGGGCGCGAGGGCGTCAGTCTGCTCCAAGAGGGCATCAGGGACCGCCACGTACTCCTTCATCACGGTACCGTGGGACTCCAGCAGACCCGCTCCGTACTCGGCCATGAACGCGCTTCGCATCTCAGCGGGAATGCGGGAATACGGATGCCCAGGGTCGCGTCGGAGGAGAACACCGTGAACATGTGCCCGTTGATGGAGGTGTAGAGCATATTCTTTCCCTTCAGGGAGACCTCAGGATGGGTCGATAGCAGTCGCTCGTACGCTTCCCGCTTCGCCTCGCTGACCGCGGTCTTTCCCATCACGACCTCCGATAAAAGCACCCAGCCTGGAGAACCCAAGTGAGAATTGATCGAGAGGGTTGGGAGAGCAAGGCGGACGTGTGGACCGCTTGGTGGCGCACCTTCATGACGGTGCTGGTCGTTGCGGCCGGGAGTAGCGTCTCGTGCTCACCCCAAGAGGATGCACAACCGCCGCAAGACGATGTCGCTGCCGTCGGTGACCCCGGGGCGGTCACCTCAACCAACGAACCTCCACTCCTCATCCACGGCGATTCCTTCTTTGGGATCCGCCTCGGCCAGGCGATCAACTCCATCTCCATCCGGAGAGTCCGGCGTGCGACGCTGGCGACCGGGGAGGGTGACTTCGACGTCTACGACATCCTCGCGGAGGGAGGTGAGTGGCTCGGCTACTTCCTGCCGGATCCGGTCGATTCCACGCGGGTTGGGGACCTCGCCGTGGTGTCGCGAGACGCTGTGACCCCAGAAGGGATCCGCGTCGGGTGGACCTACGACGAAGTCAGGGCGGTCTTGGACAGCTTCGAAGTGCACGGGTCCGAGATCGAGAGCCGGACCCATGTCCAGTACGGGACCCTATCGGGGATGCCGCTCCTGCCACGTTCGGACCTGGGGGAACGGGTCTTCGGTGCGGGTGATCAGCCCGCCGGGGAACGCGCCGATCACGTCGTTTGGCGCCTCGGTCGGGACCAGGCGTCCCGAGGAACCGATCAGCCAGCTACGCACCGATCCGATCCGACCCGAAAAACCCCGCTCCTCGACTTGTAGGAGGAGCCCGGCGGGCGTGGCGGCGGCCCCGGCCAACTGATTCACGGAGCCCGTTTCGGGGTCCGGTTCCAACCGGTAGGATCCGCGCCCGATCACCACGAGGCGTGTCTCTCTGTAGTCCGGGAGTGTCGTCGTCCGAAGGAGTCGGCCCTCGGCCGAGAACGTCAGTACGTCGGGCCGGATCCGGGGGGCGACGGTGACGGTGCCACGTCGGCTATCGCAGATGAGCCGTCCGTCGGCCAGGTATCGCTGTTCGAACCGCTCCTCCGCCTTTCCCGGCTCAGGGAAGGAGTAGAAGGAGTGGACGACCCCGTCCGAGCCACGGACCTCGTGGACCCCAGTCTCATTCCGGAGACCCAACACGAAGAGCCGGTCGCCCAGGGAGCACATATCTTGTGCGAGGAAGTCGATCGGATACTCGGCGGCCAGCTTCACGCCGGCGTTGCTCGGGACCAGCGCGCTGATTCTGCGGTTGCCCGGATCCAGAACCAGGACCCGATCCAAGGAATCCGCGTCCAGAGCGATGGGCCACGTGAACTCGCCCGGCCCTTTGCCTTTCCGGCCGAAGCTGTGCGTTAGCTCGCCGTCAGCCGAGAACCACAGAACTCGGCTGGAGAGTCGGTCGAGCACGACCACCGATCCGTCGATCAGCGATAGAGCGTCCGTCACTTCGCCCAGCGCATCGGGTCCGTCGAGCGAGCCGAATGCGGCTGCAGAGCTACGGGTGGTTTGGCCCGTTCCCGGAGTCGCGAAAGCCAGCGCCAAGCCGAGCACGACCGCGTGTCGCACCGCGAAGCTGCACGCCCTGCCGCCCGTCCCAAGACGGGCGGGCGTCGCGCCCGAGCATGATCATTCTCGCCCTAGCCTCCTCGGTCTGGGATCG
Organism: Gemmatimonadota bacterium; assembly: GCA_029262115.1. GTDB lineage: Bacteria > Gemmatimonadota > Gemmatimonadetes > Longimicrobiales > Gaopeijiaceae > JAJCZZ01. Next base: position 14,234 of record JAJCZZ010000095.1, read on the forward strand.
CCTCCGTGGAGAATAGCCGGCGCGACAGGAGCTCGTCCAACTCCACGACGAGGGTGGTGAGCATCCGCCGTCCACGATCGTAGCCGAGAACCGGCCGGATGGTCGTGAAGGTTCAACCAGAACCGATTGCGGCACGGGCTGACCCTGTCTCAGTGCCTGTTGAGACCCACCGCGACGTAGGCGTCAACTTCTGGCGTGGTCCGATCCGTGCGTTCATCTTACCCGACCTCGTCCCTCCGAGCCCCTCCCGGAGGGCCCATGAAGTTTCTCAGCGGACACCTCGGCTACGCGCTGCGCGATGAGACGTTGCAGCGTAACGTGGGTGGCCTGCTCCGGTACATCGCGTTCCTGGCGGCAGTGATCGCGCTGTATTCGGTGCTCTTCCACGTGATCATGCTCCGGGCTGAGGGCGAGGAGCACTCCTGGGTGACGGGGGTCTACTGGACCCTCACCGTGATGAGCACTCTGGGCTTCGGGGACATCACCTTCACGAGCGACGTGGGGAGGGCCTTCAGCGTCCTCGTCCTCGTCTCCGGCGTCCTCCTTCTCCTCATCGTCCTCCCCTTCGCCTTCATCCGTTACTTCTACGCCCCGTGGCTCGAGACGCGGCTCCGGCTCAGGGCGCCCCGGGAGGTGCCTCCCGACGTCGAGGGACACGTGATCTTCACGGCCTGGGACGACGTGGCGCGGGATCTGGGGGCCCGGCTCGAGGACGCCGGGGTCGCGCACTTCGTCGTCGAGGAGGATCCGTCCACGGCGACGACGCTGTACGGAGACGGAGTGCCGGCAGTCAGGGGCGACGTGGACGATGTCGCGACCTACCGAGCCCTCGGGGTGGACCGAGCCCGGATGGTGGTGCTGAACCGGGACGATCTCACGAACACGAATGTGGCCCTCACGGTCCGTGAGATGTCCTCCTCCGTGCCCGTGGCGGCGCTGGCGGAGCAAAACCATTCCGTCGACATCCTCGAGCTGAGTGGCTGCGATCACGTCCTCCCCCTCAAGCGACGGCTCGGCGAGCAGCTCGCAAACCGGGTCAACGCGGGTCACGCCCAGGCCCACGTCATCGCCCGCTACCGCGACCTGGTCATCGCCGAGTTCTCCGCCCATGCCACGCCCCTGGCGGGAAGAACGCTGGGAGAGAGCCGGCTCCGGGAGGTCGCCGGCGTGAACGTCGTCGGCGTGTGGGAACGGGGTCAGATGCTGCCCCCCCGGCCGGACACGCCCCTCGGGGACCTCAGCGTTCTGGTAGTCGTGGGATCCTCGACGGCAATCGAGCTCCTCGACGAGTTCCTCTACATCTACGACACCAACACGAATCCCGTAGTCCTGATCGGTGGAGGGAAGGTGGGGACGGCCGCAGCCCGGGCGCTGAAGGAGCGATCCATTCCCGTCCATATGGTGGAGCGCGACCCCGACACGGCCCGCCATCTACGTGACCTTCCGGAGCGGCTCGTGATCGGTGACGCGGCCGACCGGGAAATCATGCGGGAAGTGGGCATCGGAGACGCCCCTTCGATCATCCTCACCACGAACGACGACGCGACCAACATCTATCTGGCCGCCTACTGCCGCCGACTGAATCCCGACGCCCGGATCCTGAGCCGCATCACCCACGACCGGAACCTGGCAGCCATCCAGCGGGCTGGAGCGGATCTCACCCTGAGCTACGCGACCCTCGGCGTCGAGACCCTCTTCGCGCTCTTCCACGGGCGGCCGCCCATCGTGCTGGGCGCCGGGGTCGCCTTCCACGACCTGGCCACCCACCCTTCGCTCGTAGGCCAGACGTTGAGGGAGAGCGGCATCGGCGGGCGCACGGGGCTGACGGTAATCGCCATTGAGGAGGGCGGGCGGCTGGTCACGGACGCCGGTCCCGAGACTCGGCTGGGTCAGGGCAGCGTTCTCCTGGCCCTGGGCACCGACGAGCAGGTGCGGGAGTTCAGGGCGACCTACCGCTGATTGCTCTCCATGAGGGCCTCCACTCCCCCGGTTGCAACCGAGCACTAACATTTTTAGTCTAACGGGTATGGGCAAGGAGATTCTGGGTGAGTTCGAGCACCAACTGCTACTGGCGACGCTCCGGGTCGGAGCGGACGCCTACTCGGTGACGCTCGTGACCGAGCTCGAGGAACGGACGGGGCGCGAGGTCGCGCCGGCGGCCGTCTACATCGCGTTGAAGCGGCTCGAGCAGAAGGGACTGGCGGCGTCCGAGCTCCGGGCCGCGCCGCCTGAGGAAGGCGGACGGGAGCGTCGGTACTACCGGGTGACGCCTGCGGGGCGGGATCTCCTTCTCGAGACGCGCCGGCGATTGGAACGGCTGTGGGACGGTCTCGGCGACGCCTTGGAGGGTGGCGGGTGAGGCGCGGATTTCGGCGGCTGATCGCTGCCGTGGTGCCGAGCACGGACCGAGGCGAGGTGCTCTCCGGAATGGACGAACTGTATGAGCGCCGTCGCCGGCGGCATGGGCGGATCCGTGCCGATCTGTGGTATGGGCGCCACGCGCTCGGCTTCGCTTGGCGTCTGCTGCTCGGCGGCGCCGTGAACGACTCGAAGGGTGGAGGGGGAATCATGGAGATGGCAGTGCAGGAGATCCGAGGGGCCCTGAGGCGGCTTCTACGTGAGCCGGTGTTCGGGGGAGTCGCAGCAGCCGTGCTCGCGGTCGCGGTGGCGTCGTTCGCGACGATCTTTGCCGTGGTTGACGGCGTGCTGCTCGAGCGCCCCGGATACGACGCTCCGGACCGCCTCGTGTGGGTGTGGCGCGACTACTGGTTTCCCTTGGAGCGCGGCTGGCTGGGTGGACCCGATATCGTCAGCCTGCGAACCCACGACGACGTCTTCGAGGATGTGGTGGGAATCCAACTGGGGAGTGCCACCCTGGTGGCCGCTGAATCCGAGGATGCGCGATCCGTCAACGTGATGTTCGTCTCGGTCGGCTTCTTCGACCTGCTCGGCGTCTCCCCCGCGTTGGGCCGAGGGTTCACTCCGGGCGAGGACGGCCTGGGCGGTCCCCAGGTGGCCGTGGTGTCTCACGCCTTGTGGCGCAGCCAATACGGGACCGACCCGGCCTTGGTTGGCCAGGATATCCGCCTGGACGGACAGCCGGTCCGGGTCGTGGGTATCGCGCCGCCCGATTTCCACTTCGTCCGCCATGCGAGCCTGGGACCTCCCGCGGGCGCGGAAGTCTGGATGCCCCTTCAGACGGACCTGGCAGCCGCAGGTCTGGGCGGTTCGCTCGCCGGCCTCGCGCGGGTCCGGCCCGGGGTCTCCGAGGCTCGCCTGGAGGCTGCGGTTGACGCGGTAGCCGAAGAGATCGACGCGGAGTTCGGGGGGCGCGGCCTGGAGATGTGGTCGATTGCACTCAGCGAGGATCTCCTTGCCGGGGTCCGCCCGGCGCTCCTGGCCCTGTTGGCCTCGGCGCTCCTCCTCTTGGCGGTCTTGGCCGTCAACCTGGCGACTCTCTTCTTCAGTCGTGCCATCGGTCGTGAAAGCGAATTGGCCGTCCGCGCGGCACTCGGTGCCGGCCCGAGTCGTTTGGTGGCCGGGGTCACCGCGGAGGCCGTCGTTCTGGCGGGGATCGGCGTCGCGGCCGGCCTGTCCCTGACCGTTCTGGGGCTCGACCTGGTCCGCCGACTGGCGCCGCCCGACCTGCCCCGGCTCTGGGCGGTCGACCTGGACGGCTCCGTCGTGACGGTATCGGTGGTCATGGCCCTGGCCCTGGCCCTCTCGGCTTCCCTCGGGCCAGGTCTGGCCGCCGCGCGCTCCGGGGTGGCTCAACGTCTACGGGCGTCGGGGCCGCGAGGCGGTGGGGCGCGCTCGGAGCGTGTGCGTGGCGCTCTGGTTGTTCTTCAGGTGGCGCTGAGTCTCACGCTTCTGGTATCCGCGGGGCTACTGGGGCGGGCGTTCGCTCGGCTCCTGGCATCCGATCCGGGCTTTGACGCCCCGAGAGCCATCACCTTCGAACTCTCCCTCGATGGAACGAACTACCCTGACGAGGCCACCGAGGTCGACTTTGAGCGTCGTTTACGGGCAAACCTCGCGGCGATACCGGGAGTCGAGGCGGTGGGCGTGACCGACGCGCTCCCTTTGTCGGGCGCAGCCAACCAGCGGGCCGTCACGTTTCCCGGTGCCCCGGGCAACAGTGGGCAGGAGGACGAGGACTCGCCCCTGGCCGACTATCTTCGCATAGGTGTGGGGTACGCCGAGGCGGTGGGGCTCCGGCTCCGGTCGGGACGCACGTTCGGCGAGGTCGACGGGGCGGGCGCACCGCTGGTCGCCATAATCGACGATGTGCTGGCGGAACGATTCTTCCCGGGTCGCGATCCCATCGGAAGCCCGATCGTCGTTCAGGGGGATACGGCCCGCGTCGTGGGCGTAGTGGATCAAGCCCGACTCTACGACGTCCACGCGGACGACCGGGGACAGGTGTACCTCCCGTATGCGCAATCACCGCATAGCAGTCCCCATGTGGTGGTTCGCTCCGACCGTGCGGCTGCGGAGCTGTTGTCCAGCGTCCGAGGAGCGGTCCGATCTCTCGACCCGGAGATCCCGCTCTCGGATATCCGCACGCTGGCCGAGCGACGGCGTGAGGCACTCGGACAGGAGCGGCTGACCGTCGCGCTCATGAGCACCTTCGCTGTGGGAGCGCTTCTTCTGGCCGTCCTCGGCGTCTACGGCGTGGTGGCCAGCACGGTTGCCCGACGCACACGTGAATTCGGTGTGCGGATGGCCCTGGGGGCGGATGCCGGTCAGGTCTTGCGTGGCGTCCTTGCACGCGGCGTCTTCCTGTCGGTCATCGGAAGCGCCCTGGGCTTCGTCTTCGCGTACCTACTGACGCCGAGTCTCGGCGCGGTCGTGACGGGAATGGCCGCCAGCGACCCGCTGGTCTACACGGTGGTGTTTGGGACGCTGGTGCTCGTGACCGCGCTCGCGTCGCTGGTGCCTGCAATGCGGGCGGTGCGGGTCGACCCGGTCTCGGCGCTCCGGGGGGAGTGACGGAAGAAGCAAAAGAGCGCACCGGGGATCAAGCGCCTGACCCCAGCCCGCCGAAGAGCTGGAGGCCGGTCCGGCGACCCCGCCTTCAGCAACCCGGCCTACCCCGCAAAATTGAAGCGCTTCCTCACCACCGCCTCAACGGGGCGTCCGTTCTCAACTGCCGGATCGTAGGTGCAGCCGCGTGCGATCTCGCGGGCGCGCTCGACCCACTGGCGATCGTCCGTCATGTGATGGCTCGACCGAACGACGATGCTGCTCGGATCCACGCTTCCGTCCGCCTGAACACGGTACCGGAGGGTAACCTTGATCGGTGCTGTGGCCGGGTCAATCGCCTCAGTGTAAGGGCACCCCAACAGTACCGGTCCGGTATCCGTGGTTCCGACCGTAGCCGGGCGACGCTCCCCAGGCGGCGGCGACTGGGCGCAACCCACCAGGGCGACCAACACACAGATTCCAAGAGCCCTCATTATCCCCTCCTCAGGTGACGCGCGCAGCACACATTCTTGGCGTCCCGGGGGCGTCCGCGCGTACGCCCCATCCCGTCTCCAGACGTAGAGCCCACGAGCGTCCCGACATGTTCTTGACGGCTAATGCCGCACGTAAGCCCCGAAATCTTGCGAGTGGCGAAGCCGTGAGCAAGCGGTCCTGCGGTCACTCCCACCGAAACACCCTCGTGGATATGCCTGCGCACGTTACGAGCACCGCGACCAGCCCAAGGGCGCTACCCCAGTGGGCGTTCCATCCCGAGCCGTCCCAGACCCCCAGCAGGAGCGAGACCGCGTGCGTGGTCGGAAACAGCTGGACGAGGGTCCCTAGCACCGGAGGGAGTTGGTCAACGGGAAAGAAGAGCCCGGACATCGCGATCATTGGATAAAGGAGAGCGGCGGCAAGGGGTTGAGCGAACCGGGCCGTTGGAACGACGCTGGCGATCACGAAGCCCAACGAAAGAACACTGAGAGTGCTGAGCATCAAGGCCAAGGTGAAACTCAGGAGGTTCACCTCCATCGCTCCCGGGAAGAACTGCCGCCCCGCCAGAACCAGGAGAATCAAGCCGATCACGGTGAGGACAAGCTTGATGACTACTTGTGCGCCAAGGATGGTCACCGGAGAGAGCGGTGTCGCGCGCAAACGCTTGAGGATCCCGCCCTCTCGGTAGATCGAGATCACGGCGACCAAGGAGATCACGACGCTCACGGCAATCAGGAGCGCGGCCAGAACGGGCAGGTTGAACGGTGGAGGCTCCGAGTTGACCCGGTCGGCGCCCACCATGCGCCCAAGAACGAGGAAGATGATCACGGGAACGCCGAGCGTGGCGAACACGCCCATCGGCTCCCGTGCGAACACCTTGGTCTCGACCCAGGTCAGTTTCCAGAATCCCTTTAGCACGATCAGTCCCTGATCCCGTGGCCTGTGAGCTTCAGAAACACATCTTCAAGGCTCGGAACTTCCGTTCGGAACCCTCTGATTCGGATGCCCTGGCGAGCGAGCACGTGGATGACGTCCGTGACGAAGTCCTCTCCCTCGCCCTGGAGCGTGTAGGTCGCTCCGTCGCTTGCGACCGAGTGGTCGCCGAGGGCGGCCTTGAAACGGTCGGCCACTCCAGCGCTCTCGCTCGTGAACACCACTCGCCGCTCCGGGCAGTGCTTTTCCACGAGCTCCAAGGGCGTGCCTACCTCGACGACACGTCCGTGCTCGATGATCGCAACTCGATCGCAGAGACGTTCCGCTTCCTCCATGAGGTGGGTGCTCAGGATCACGGTCTTCCCCTTCGACCGAATATCGGTGACGAGGCTCCAGATGACGCGGCGGGCTTGTGGGTCGAGTCCCGTTGTGAGTTCGTCGAGAAACACCACCTCCGGATCGTGAATCAACGCGAGCGCGACGAACAGCCTCTGCTTCTGCCCTCCCGAGAGGGTCATGAACCAGGCGTTGCGTTTGGTATCCAGGCCAAGCCTGTTCAGGAGATCCGCGGTGTCGACGGTCCGTGAGTACAGCGTCGACCATAGATCGACTGCCTCCCAAACCTTGATTCTCTTATGGAGATGGGCTTCCTGGTGTTGAACGCCGATGCGCTGCCGCAGGGCGGACGCGTCTCGGAGCGGGTCCAGTCCGAGAACCGTGATGCGTCCACTGTCTGGCTTCCGGTGGCCCTCGACACACTCCATCGTGGTCGTCTTTCCTGCACCGTTCGGCCCGATGAGGCCGAAGATCTCGCCCTCATGGACCTCAAGGGACACGTCGTCGACGGCGACTGTCGATCCGTAGGTCTTTCGCAGATGTGAGACGGCGATGACGGGGGTAGGCATGACAGGGAGTACTCCGCTGGCCGCATATCTCGTCACGTCCCCACATCGTCGCGCGCTGTAGCCACGTCGGCGTCGGCTACCGGCCCCGGAGGATCACCCCTGCACTTGCGTCCCACCCAACGCACCCCTTGCGTTCGAGTGCACCCGAACGACGAGGTTGTCGGCATGATCGGTTCTATGGGCATCCGGACGGTAGCCGAGAGGACGGGGGTTTCGCCTCATACGCTCCGCTACTACGAAGATGCTGGGCTGATGATCTCTGTTCCCCGTGACGCTGGCGGAAGGCGGGTCTACTCGGAGGACCATGTCAGATGGGTGTCGTTCCTGCTTCGCCTCCGGGAGGGTGGAATGGGCATCGCTCAGATCCGGCAGTACGTGGATCTCCTACGATCTGGAACGGACAGGGACGGTGCCCAGAGGCGGGAGATGCTTCGCGCTCATCGCGCCGAAGTCAGGTCCATGGTGGATCGCCTGACGGAGCACCTCGAAGTCCTGGATCGGAAAGTCGCGAAAGGCTGCGCGCCCAACCATTTCGATACTTCTACAGAGGGAGAGCAAGATTGAGTGACGATCGGAAGTTCCCCGAGCCACGAGACGTGATTGCCGAGGTCTTCCACCTCTTCGGGGCGGGACGCCTGGAGGAGACGTTTGCCTTGATGGATCCAGATGTGGTGTTGCTCGAGCCGGGGGATCCCGAGCTACTCCCATGGGCCGGTGAATTCCACGGGCACGAGGGCGTCCGTCGGTTTTACGAAGGGCTCGGGACGTCGCTCTCGCGAATCGAGATCGACCCCGACTCGTTGTCGCTCACGGCACTCGACGGGGGTAGGGTTCTCGCACTCGGAACTGAAGAGGGTACAGTGTCGAAGACCGGGCGGCGGTACGAGACGCAATCAGCTTGGATCTGGACAGTTCGTGAAGGGCGCATCACGCATCTGCGTGCGTTCCATGACACCGCGGCGATGGTCGATGCTTTGCGGTGAGGTTTGCGTGCCATCAGGGTGATCAGCCGTGTCGTCGGTAGCTTACCACGCGGGACTCGTAAAACGGAGGGTCCAGTGATCGGGTGACCTGCCGTCGAGATTCCTCCGGCGCCTGCTCCTCGACGGAGCCCCGGCGTGTTCCGGTAACCCTTTCCGCCGTCGGCCGCATGGCGTGAAGTCAAATCGGTGCGAGACGTGGGGCCAAGGGTCGGGCGTCGCGTCAACTCTGAGTCAGGCTTCGCCAGGCTCTTTGGGAGAGAAGGAGAACGCTCCGCGTCAGGGGTTGATGTTGAGCAGAAGCCCGGATCCGTCTCGCTGCGCGGAGACCTTCGTCAGATCGGGAACAAGCGCGTCGACGCCTACGAGATCTTCCGGCGAGTGTGTCGTGGTGAGTCCGACTACGCTCATTCCCGCGGCCTTCGCAGCCTCGATGCCGGCAGGTGCGTCCTCGAAGACGACACACTCAGCCGGTGCGACCCCGAGGGCGGCCGCGCCGGTGAGATAGCCTTCTGGAGAGGGCTTCCCCTCGTTGATCTCGTCAGCGGGCACCAGGCGAGCCGGTGCCGGGAGGCCCGCCCAGTCGAGCCGCCGATTTGCGAGTCTGCGCACTGCGGACGTGACTACAGCCCACCGACCGGAGGGGAGGCACGACGTCAGAACCAGAGCACCGGGGATCGCTTTGATGCCCTTGCGGTCCGCTAGCTCGGCGGACTCAAGCCAAAGGAACTCGACATCGGGATCGAGGTGGGGAGCGATGATCGCCAGGGTGTCGCGCGTGCGCCGACCATGCGCCGTTCTCAGCACCTGGGCCGCGTCAAATCCATGGATTTGTGACCAGCGACGCCAGACCCGACGGACAACTGGCGTGGAGTCGACGAGGACACCGTCCATGTCGAAGAGGATCGCGGTGGCCCGCAGTTCACTCATGCCTACTCGGTGGGTGCGTTCTAACTTCTTGGGATTCTGCTGCGGACCTGCCGGTCCACGTACCCATAGATTACACGCTCACTGGCTCACCCGTCCACCGGCGGCAGAAGGCGTCCCTTGTGGACGCCGTGCCAAAGCGACCGCCCCGCCCGGATAAGCCACCCACCTGTCCGCTCCGCAGTAACAATTCCTTGTTAGCGTGCGGCCCGCCATCGGTCATAGTCTTGCCGTTGGTGAATCAGCCCCAAGATCACGACGTCCACAGTCTCGACGAAGACACAAGGCGGGAGGGCTCAACCAACAGCTCCCGGACTGTCCGGTCCCCTCGCTCCGGTACGACTCGGCCACGCTCGCACATCGTTTCAAGCGTGGCAGCGGCCACCGGAAGCCGATCGAGCAGAGCCCGCGCGGCCTTCGGTGCCTCCTCCGCGACGTGGCCAATGGCCTCCTCGAGCTCGCGGTGGGCGCCACGGCTCCAGACTACCCGGCGGTGCCGAGCAGCCACTTCTTCCTCATCTCCTCGGCTACCTGCTCGTGCGGGATCGTGCGACCAGCTTCGGCGTCCGCCAGGCCACGCTCAACCGCCTGGACCACATACAGATGGTACAGCACGTCATCGATTGAGCAGTCGTCAGGTAGGCGCTTCAGAAGGTCGCGAACCTGTTCCTTTGTCGTCATGGCAATGCCTCTCATTGAACTCGACCCAACTGGTACCCCGGGACCACCTCTCGGGTCAACCCACAGGCTGAGTTGCGTCCCGCCCGTCGTCGGTCTCCGACGCACGCTGACCAAGGGTTTTCACCTGCACGATCACCACCCCAATTGGCGATTGGGCTGCGCCCGCCGCAACCCATCTCCCCTCGTGAGCCGACCATCCCTTGCAGAACCCATCGAATTCAACGGTGTTGCGCTCCGCAACCCAAATCCGAGACCGATGCAGGGCGCGGGACTGCACCGCCCGCCTGTGGCCCGCCCACCATTGATTCCACCCCCAAAAAGCCCCCGACACCCATCTCTGGGCGCCGGGGGCTCCTTGGCACGTCCTCGAACTCACTCCGGGGGTGGGACTCGAACCCACGACCCTCTGATTAACAGTCAGATGCTCTAACCAACTGAGCTACCCCGGAAAGGCTCCCCTTTGCTGGGGAACCCTAAATAAGGAGACGGGACTTCGGGGTGTCAACCGGCTCGGAGCGAGGGTTCCGGGACCTCGGCCGCCGGGGGAGCGAGCGACAGGCCCGCTGCGACACGGGCGCGGGAGAGGAGGCCCCATACGGCCGGGCCCACGTCGTGGGCGCCGCCCCACAGTTCGTGATGTCGGCGGGCGGCGAGGCGGGCGGGCTCGGAGGCGTGCCAGGCAGCCAGCGCGGGGCCGCGATGCGGGTACGGACGCTGAAACCAGTGGTAACCGGTCAGCACCGCAAACGGCCTGGCGCTCTGGTAGAACACGGTGAAATCGGGGGACCAGCCGCCCAGGGGTGCCGAGCGGACCTCCAGTCGGCCGCTCTCCAGGCGCCGCTCAAGGTCACCGAGCGCGTCGGCCCGGTTCGGGAGGCGCGAAAGGACCCTTGCCTCGGTATCGAGCGACAGCGCGTTCAACTCCGCGACCAGGACACGGAAGTCGGACACGCCCGCCAGCTCGTCCGCGGTCAGGTCGATCGTGCTCAAGCGCACTCGCGTGACGGCGGTCGCGATGCCGGTGGACCGGGATGCAAGCATGCCGAACACGTCACGGAAATCCGGACGTCTTCGCTCGTCGAACAGGACGGACGGCGCGGGGAGCATCCCCGGGAGAAACATGGGGTCGTTGTGCATAGGCCCATCCTCCTTGTGGCAGCGGACCACCGACGGGTGTCGGTCGGCTGAAGGCACGATGAGGGACCACGCGGGCAGAGGGCATAGCACGATGGGCCGGCACCGTCGGGCCGAGCCGAGCTTACGTCGCCGGCCGCTCGGCATCCGCGCGCCACCCCGCGCTCGGGACCACCGACGCAACGCCCTGCGCGCTCGTACACTCGGACGTCCGACTCCCACGCCAGCCGCTCAGCACCTCGACATGCTTCGCCCGCGTAGTGCACCCCGGCCACCTCCCCCTGCCAGGAGGGCTGACGCTGCCCCCGTCCGCCACGCCCCCTGCGGCCTCCGCACTTCCGGCGCGACCCCCCCTTCAGCCCATCCTCTCCCCTCGCATATCCAACGTCGTCTGCCCCCGATTCCGCCTGGGACGACATGACACGCGCGGCACCGCGCCTCGTAGCTCTCGCTCCCACCGACCTGGATGGTGGGGCCCTCCGCGGGAGCGGGCGCTCCGTCGATGAGCCGTTGGTTCCGCGTGGCCAGGTCGCCGCAGACGACGCAGATGGCGTGCAGTTTGTCGATGCGCTCCGCCACGGCCAGGAGTTGCGGACGCGGCCCGAACGGTTCGCCGCGAAAGTCCATGTCGGTTCCGACGGCGATGACGCGGACGCCCCGGTCGGCGAGGTCGTTGACCAGAGCCACGGTGCCGTCGTTCAGGAACCGCGCTTCGTCGACGGCTACGACCTCCGTATCGCCCTGAAGAGCCTGCGCAATCTGAACGGCGTTGCTGACGGGGATCGCCTCGATCTCGGTGCCCTCGTGGGAGCTGATCCGGTAGGCCCCTCCGTACCGATCATCCAGATGCGACTTGAAGACCTGCACCTTCGTCTTGGCGACGAGAGCCCAACGGACCCGACGGATCATCTCCTCGGACTTGCCGCTGAACATGACCCCCGAGACCACTTCGACCCACCCTTCATGGGCGCCGTGGTGCACTTCTCTCTATCTGCCGCCCGTGGCCAGGAATACCAGGCCGACCGCCGTGGCAACGAACGACATCACGCTTCCCCAGAATTGGATCTCGTCGCGGACACGGGAGCGGGAGCGCGTCGGAACATGATACCAGTCGCCCGACAGGATACGGAGATTGAGGTTCTCGTCGGAGACCTCCTCCGGCCGGAGATTCAGGACGTATAATTCACCGTGTCGGAGGAGTCGCACGCGGGTCGGGTCGGCGGGAAGACTGAGCCCGTTAATGCTCAGCTCACTCGCGATCCCACCTGCTTCGGCCATCGCGTCGAGCACCGTCGCCGTCGGTTCGAGGAAGTAGTGACCGGGTGACCCGACCGCACCTGTGATGTTCACGCGGAGTTGCACCTCGACGTTCACGACCGGGGAGTCGTAGAACTCCTGATAGAGGTCGATGATGAGCTGCCGAAGCGAAGGTTCGGTCTCTCCGGCCACTTGCACCGCCCCGACCAGCGGAAGGTAGACGGCCCCATTGCTGTCGACCGTGCGTTCCCCCGTGACCTGATTGATCTCTTCGCCCGACGCAGCGAAAAGCCGTATAGAGACATGATCGCCTGGACGGATCCCGTATTGCTCCGCGGTAGGCGTGCGGCGGAACGCCTCCTCGTCGATCTCTCCCGCCACCTGTGCGGCAACAGGGTGGGCGAGGGCGAGCAGGAGCGCCGGAAGGAGCCGTCGTAACATCTTTGACAACACAGGGTCACGGGGGGCGTGCAGGAGCGCACGGCTCACTAGTTTAGGTGACGTCGTTCGCGATTGTCCAGTCGAGGCCGATCTCCCCAGCGAATGTTCGTTCATCCGGATTCGGAGCAGAATCTCCGTGGTTCGTAAGCGATCCATCTGCCACGCCGCCGCGCTGTTCGCGATGCTCATCGCGCTGTCTCCTACGCTGTCGGCGCCGTCCCGAGCCGACGGTCCTCGCCTCGTCGTGATGGTCACCGTCGATCAGCTCCGGGGCGATCTTCTCGATCGGTACCAGCCGGCGTTCGAGGGTGGGTTCGCGCGCCTCTACCGCGACGGCTATCGATACTCGGGTGCGTCGCATCTCCACTCGGGCACCTACACTGCGGCGGGGCATGCCACGCTGGCGACCGGGGTTTTTCCCTCCCGATCGGGCATCGTCTCGAACAGTTGGGACCAGAGGTTGGGCGATGGCTGGCTGGAGGGGATGTACGCGGTCGAAGACCCGGACTCGCCGATCCTCGGGATGGAGACGTTGGACCGCCGCCAGGGTCGATCGCCTCGCAATCTGCTCACCACGGGGATCGCGGACTGGATCCTTGCGGCCGACGCGAACGCCCGGGCCGTTTCAATTTCCGGGAAGGACCGGGCTGCGGTGACGATGGCGGGTCGGGCCAAGGCCGAGGTCTACTGGCTCCGCCAACGCGAGGGCCGCTTCGTGACGTCCACGTACTATAAAGAGGCGTATCCCCAGTGGGTGCAGCGGTACAATACCACGGAGATGCCCCGGATCCTCTCGGATCGGGTCTGGGACTCCACGGTGCCGGATCGATTTCGGGGGCTGGCCCGGCCCGATGAAGGCGTGCCCTACGAGGGCGATCGGGCGCACACGACCTTTCCCCACACGGCAGCCGATGAGGTATCGAACGGGGATGCGGACGCGTTCAACGCCTGGGCGCTGAACCAACCGCGCATGGACCGGGCGGTCCTCGGCCTGGCAACCGTCGCCATCGACGCGCTCGACCTCGGCCAGCGGTCGTCGGTCGACTTTCTTTCGGTGTCGCTGTCCGCGACGGACTACGTTGGGCACGGATACGGTCCGCTGAGCCAGGAACAGCTCGACAACCTCGTGCGCTTGGATCGCGAGCTAGGCGCCTTTTTCGATCACCTGGATTGGTCGGTCGGAGTTGGGAACTGGCTGTTGGGCTTCTCCGCGGACCACGGGGTCGTGACGATACCCGAGGTCCAATACGGCGAAGGACTCGGAGGCCGTAGAATCAGCGCCGGGGAGCGTGCCGCAGCCGTCGAGCGGGCGTATGCCGACGCGCTGGCCCTGGTGGGAGGGGACGAAGATCGTGCCGCGACCGTGTTCGCCGAATTTCTCGAGGCTCGTGGTCTGGTGGCCGAGGCCTACACGCGTTCGGAACTGAGGTCGGGTGCCCCGGCGGACACCTTCGCCGTTTTGTTCCGGAACAGCTACTACCCGGGCCGGGCGGCCGGGCCGGAGTCCCGTCGGGGAGTCGAGATCCGGACCGGTGTGCAGGATCTCGTGTCGGACCGACCGGGCACGACGCACGGGTCTCCCTACTGGTACGATCGTTGGGTGCCTTTCGTGGTGATGGGTCCCGGGGTCCGCCCGGGCCTCTCCGACCGCGCGGTTTACACGGTAGATATGGCACCCACGCTTGCGGCTTTGGCGGGTATCACCTCTCCACCCGATCGAGACGGTCGTGCTCTTCTGCCCGGTCGGTGAGTTTTCGCATTTTCGGCCCTTTCAATTTGGTACGCGGCGGGATCGTTGCTAACGGAGAAACGTAGCAATTGCAGGCTCTTGCTTGACAGGCAGGGGGTCGCGCCCCATATGTAACACGTCTCATAAACATTTGAACGTAGCACCTCAGCGGTACGCCCCGTGGGCCACTGCTGTGCGCAAATTTGACGACGCGTCAGCCCCCACTGCGTGTCCGCAGGATGCGGATGTCGAGGTACGGCCGGGTTGGCGCGTTTTGCCGGTCGGGAAGTGACGATTTCCAAGGTCAACGAGGACCTCCCCCGCCCCCGAACGGGAATCGAAGTGACGGTACCGCAGGAAGAACGGGCCGGCTGGACGATCGACGAGGCCGAGGCGCTCATCCTTTCGCTGAAGGGTGTGGTCTCCACTCGGTTGGTCACGCGTCCCGGCGGAGAGATCGAGGAGCTTCATGTCCTCACGTCCAATGATGTGGGCGCAAAGCAGACGGTTCGAAACGTCGAGTCGGCGCTGCTGGCCCATCTCGGTATCTCCGTGGATCACCGCAAGATCTCCGTCGCGCAGACGAAGGACGCGCCGCAGGAGCGGGCCCCGGCCGTGACCCTGGCCCCGCCGCCGAGGCATTCGGACAGCCGATTGCTCTTCCAGGCACATCAGGTGGAGTCCGCGCGCTCGAGAAAGGTGCGCCACCGCGTCGAGATCGAGTGGCGCGACGTCGGCTACCAGGGCGAGGCGGCCGGCGCCGATCTCCCGCGGGCTCGACTGGAAGCCGTTGCAGAGGCGACCCTCCACGCTGTTGAGGCCGCCCTGTCCGGGGAGCTCGGAGAGGTCGAGGGAGGAGCGCCGCCCGTGACGCTCGCCCTGGACGGAGTCAAATCGATTGACGCTTTCGATCAGCGGTTCGTGCTGGTGGCCGTGCATGCGGTGGCCGGCCGCGACGTAACGCCGCTGGCCGGAGCGACAGTCGTGGAGGAATCGCCCGACCGTGCCACAATTTTAGCAACACTACAGGCAACGGATCGCTGGGTCCGCGGCCGCGTCGACTAACGCCGATGCAGGGCCGTGTGTCCTGCCGAACCACCCCAACGAGGAGAAAAGGAGCCCCCCTCAGTCTGCCAGCAAGAGCGAAGTGAGCGGCAGAGCGAAGCGCATGCGGCTTCCACAGCGGAAACACCGGAAGTCGACACTTTCTTTAAAGGAGGTGAGCGCATGTTTAGCTCTCTGTTCGACTTTTTCGGAGCAGCCATTTCCCTGCTTGGGAATGGGCTACTGAACTGGTAGTGCTAGCTACTGAGGGGGTGCCCTTCCATAGGGGTCATCGAATGAACATGCCTCGGAGGATCGAACTCTTCGTCGGGATAATGGTGGCGGTTGGCCTTGCGCTTATGTGGACCGTCGACTGGACGATCCTTGCAAGGCTCACCGGACCGCAGTTAACCGGGGTAGGAACCCTGACGTTGTTAGCGCTGTTCAGCGAACAGCAGTCGGTGCGTATAGGAGCGGGGAAGGTAAGCGGGGGATCTTCAGTGGGCTTCCTGCCTATCTTCACTCTACTCCTCCTCTTCGGGCCGTCGGTTGCGGTTGCCTCGATGATGGTGACCGGCCCTGCGGTAGAGTATTTGATCAGGAAGAAGGAGCCTATTCGCGCGCACTTCAACGTGGCTCAATATGTGGTCGCGACTGCGGTTGGTGGGATAGCCTTTTCGGCTGCTGGTGGGCGGGGCTTGGTGGAGTATCAACATCCGGACGTGCTTGGGCTTGTCGGGCCCTTCTTTGTCTTCGCGGTGACGTTGCTCCTGATCAACAACGCTTCAGTTACGATGGCTATCGCCCTGAGTCAGGGAATGGCTTTTCGCGAGGTTTGGTCAAACCTGGTGTCGAGGTCGGGGGCGAACATTTTCTCGGATCTGCTGGTCGCCCCCGTGGCTCTCGCCGTCGCTGCGCTTTATGTGCAGATTGGAACTGTCGGCCTTGTCCTCGCCATTCTTCCGCTGTTGTTTATTCGACACGCGTACCTGACGACCTTTCGTCTCCAACGTGCCAATGGAGATCTGCTCAACGCTCTCGTGAAGGCGATCGAGACTCGGGATCCCTATACGTCCGGCCACTCTCGGCGTGTGGCCCAACTCGCCCGGCGGATCGGGCAAGGGATGGGTCTCTACGGTCGTAAACTGCAGGAACTTGAGAACGCGGCACTCCTTCACGACGTCGGAAAAATCGAAGGAGTCTATTCCGAGATCTTGAAAAAACGCGGAGCTTTGAGTCCCGAAGAGCGACTGATTATCGAGTCGCATGTGGAGAAAGGTGCGGACCTCCTAAGGTCTCTGATGTCCCTTAGCGAAGCGGTTGTTCTCGCAGTCCTACACCACCACGAGCACTACGATGGAACCGGCTATCCAAACAAACTTGAGGGTCTTGAGATCCCGCTAGGCGCGCGAGTCATCAAAGTTTGTGACGCTATCGATGCGATGCTTTCGGATCGTCCTTACCGGAAGGCGCTCGCTACCGCGCAGGTCTTGGACCAACTGAAGTTGTATTCAGGGATCCAGTTCGACCCAGAGATCGTTAAGGTGGTTATTGAAACGGGGTGTATTCAGGAGCAATACTCCCCTGAGCCGTCTCCAAGTATACGTTTATCCTTGGGTAGACGCTCGCGTCGCTCGAAAGAAGTCGGGCTGGCCGCCGTCAGCGGACCGCGCGAGGCTCAGAGGGTGTCGACAAACTAAGTTAGAGCTCTCATGATGTCGCATCCCACAGCCGAGTGAGGTGTGACGTGAGCGCAGGCGATGCCGCGCACGAGGGGACGAAGCGACGGGGGCGTCCTCCGAAACTGGCGCCTGAGCAGGTGGAGGACCTTGTAGAGTTGGTGCGTGCGAACCCTTTGCTGTCGCTCGACGACCTCGTGCGGTTCTTTCGGCGAGAGAGGGGCGTCAGCCTCTCGGCCGTGACGATCCGCAAGTACCTGCGCGAGGCAGGGTTCGAGCGGAAGCGACCGGAGAAGCGCGCGACCGCGAGCACAAGTGAAGCGAGCGGTGAAGGCGGAGCCAAGAAAGGCGAGGCGCCGCCGGCGGCGTATGGATACGGCAAGGCCCATCGTGATCCGGGGGACGCCGTGCGCTATCCTTGCGGGCTGACCGACTCCGAATGGGAGCAGGTGCGGCACCTCTTCGATCCGCCGGGCAAGACGGGACGGCCTGCGAAGTATCCGAGGCGGCAGATGCTCGACGCCTGCATCTATGTCCTTCGATCGGGGTGCTCGTGGCGGATGCTGCCGAAGGACTTTCCGCCTTGGACGGCCGTCTACCGGACCTTCCGTCGGTGGCTCGCACGGGACCTGTTCGAAGAGCTGTACGACGAACTCCGCAAGCTGTTGCGCGGCCGAGAGCGGCGCAATCCGGATCCCACAGGTGCCCTTCTCGATTCTCAGTCCGTCAAGACCTCACCCCAGGGTGGACCCAAGGGCTATGACGCGGGCAAGAAGGTCAAGGGGCGCAAGCGGCACCTCGTCACCGATACCCTCGGGCTCCTGATCGCTGTGCTGGTCACAGCCGCAGACGTGCAGGATCGCGACGCCGCCATGCCCGCGATGGACCGCGCCATGGCGAAGGTACCTGGAATCAAGATGCTATACGCCGACGGGGGGTATGCCGGCACCCGGGCCCAGGAGATCCGGGAACGCCACGATGTCGAGGTCGAGATCGTCCGTCACCCCGGCAATCGGAAACGTCGGACGATGGCACGAGGCCCAGCTTCCACTCTTCAACATCCCTCAGGGATTCGTCGTCCTGCCCAAGCGCTGGATCATCGAGCGCACCAACGCATGGAACGACCGCCCCCGAAGGATGAACAAGGATCACGACCGCCTTCTCGATGTCTCGACCGGTTGGATCTGGCTCGCCGAAGGCCGTAGACTCCTCCGCAGGCTTACAACCACCGCCCCAGAAACCACAGTTTAGTTTGTCGACACCTTCTTGGGGGTCGTAAATAAATAACTGACATATTAGGGTGGGACGGATCGTATAGTTCCAGTCGCCGTGGAAGCGGTGGCGTTCGAGCACGAGGCTCGCCACCTGTTCGTCTGAGATGCGCACACCGGCAGGGTAGGCACGGCGGTCGATCTCGGGGCGGACGCGCAGGCCGGAGGTGCTGGTCGTGGCGCCGATCAGGCTGACGATGGTGGCCAGGGCCCCGCAGCATAGCATCGCTCTGAACCAAAATCAATCAGTTATTTCTTTACAAGTCCTAAGGTCGGGCTAGAATCTGTCGCCGAAGCTGAGGTAGGAGGAGCTGCTCCGCGAGGGTCGCGGCGGTCTCAACGGACTCGTCTTGCTCATGGCGGAGTCGGTGGACGAGTTGAGCTTCGATGGCCTTTACTTTTAGCCAAGGCAGAATGAGCCTTCCACCCAACCCGCTCGCTGTATCGCGGACTGGTTGGACTTCTGCAGCCTCAGCCCTCCTTCGCCGAGCTAGCTTCACTCTGAATCGAAGTATAGGGCTTGGATCGTAGCATAGGGGGCGGTGCAAAACGCTCGCTCGCTCTCCTATGCGTCGCACGGTCTCAAGGTTCCCGGTCTCAAGGGCACAGTGCGCAACACCGGAGTAGAGGACAGCTGCCATGTATTCTGGAACTCGGTCTATGCCCTCCGCGGCGCGAGAGAAACGCTTCATCGCCGTATCCCATTCGCCCCGTAGCAAGGCGGCTTCCCCCCAGTTCGTGAAGAAGTTGAAACGTGTCATGACCGCCTCGGCACGGTTTATATCCGGGTAAATCTGCTCGAACACCTCCTCTGCCGCTTCATACTGGCCGATGTCCACGAGAAACGCGGCGAAATTCGCCTCGACAAGAATCCTAAGGCCGCCCTCGCTCGAGCGGGACAGAGAGTCACGAACGCTGGCCAACACACGTCGGGGCTCTGGCAGGTTCAGCATACCCGATACGTAGAGCACCACCACCAACCGCGTCTGCGCCATCAGGAGATGCTCACGTTGCCCCTCCAGCTCGGCCAACCTCACCGCCTCCCGCGCTGAAGCCAGCGCCTCGTTCGGATCCCCGAACAGAATGTTCAGTGCCAGGCTGCAATGGGCCAGGCAGGCTGCCGCCGGTGTGCCCTTCGCCGCGCACTCGCGCATCTCCTCGAACACACCTTCGATCGCGCCGGTGTCGCATTCCTGATGGAGGAGGTGCAACTCGGTGTCGAGGGCGTGGGCCGTGGCCTCCCAGTCCGCGCGGTCACGTGTCTCGAGCTTGATCTCCGTCAGGCGATCCACGGACCGAGCCAACGGGATGTCCTCGACTTCCGCGAGGCACTCCACACGCCGGATGTCCATACGAACCGCGAGGTCGGGTCTGCCGATCCTCCGCAGGCGGCCGGCGGCCAGTTCGAGGACCGGGGCGGCCCGGGCCATCTCCCGATTCGAGTGGAGCAGGCGGCCCAGGTCGCCCGTGGCTTCGGCCACGCCCCGTTCGTCCTCCTCGCACTCTACGATCAACTCGAGGAAGTATGCGGCTTCCGCGGCCGCACCACTGGCGAGCGCCTGGTCAGCGGCCACTCTGCCGAACTCCACCGCATCACGGTTGCGGCCGGCCTTGGCGTAGTGGACCGCCATCTCGCTGTGAGGCACGGGGTCGCACGTTTCAAGGAGATGCGCGGCGATCCTATCGTGAAGCACCGCCACCCGGGCGGGCGTAATTCGCCGGTAGAAGGCGCTTCGGAAGAGTTCGTGTCGAACAGTGATCGTCCCCCGCTCCACCCTCACCAGGCGGTGGCGGACGAGTTCGTCCACCGCCAACGCGCACTTCTCCTCCGGCGTGTCGGCGAGCATTGCCAGGTGGTGCACGGTCATGGGTCGAGATCGTACGGACAGGAGTTCGGCGAGTCGCTGGACCAAAGTGTCGAGTCCGTTGAAACGCCGGTCGAACAGGTCCTGCAACGAGACGGGAAGCGGTAGAGTCTCTCCGGCCACGGCGGGCGGTGTCACCCGTCCGGCATCGACGTCGTTGGTCAACTCGATCAGATAGAAGGGATTTCTCCCGCCCATCGCCTCGAGTTGCCGCACGACGTCGTCGTTGAGGGTGTGATTGGCCGTGGCGTGGATGAGGTCCCGGGCGGCTTCATCGGACATCTCGCCGACTTCGATCACCCGAGTGGCGGCAGCGAGAAACGTCGCGAGAGCGCCGCCGGGCGAGTCCCGCCGCGGGAGTGAGTCGGTCCGGATGGTACCGATCACGCCGAGCCGACCGTCGCCCCATCGCCTCTTGGCGAAGCTCAGAACCGACAGCGTGGTGTCGTCCACCCACTGGAGGTCGTCAATGCAGATCAGCACCGGCTCCTCGGATGCCACCTGCCCCAGGAGAACGGTGAAGGCGTCGAGGAGGCGCCGAGTGAGGTGCTCCTCCCGAATGGGTGGGACGCTCGCGAGTCGGTCGACATCGGCTTCAGCCGGCAGAAACTCCGCAACCAGTGTGCGCCACGGTTGGGCCAGCCTCCGCACATGTCGGAGCAGGTCGGTATCGGCCAGCGCATCCATCAGTACCATCATGGGAATCCGCCGCTCCGGTTCGACCGCCTGCGCGGTCAGCGGCCTGACTCCGGCGAGGCGGGCGTCGCGCACTACCTCCGTGAGAATGCGTGACTTCCCGATTCCGCCATCACCCTGGATGACCGTGATGTCGAGCCGGCCCGGTCGCGGCTCGAGTGCCTCCGAGCGCAGTCGGCCCATCTCCTCGGCTCGTCCGATCAGAGGAACGCGGACCCGTTCGTCCGCATCCTCCAGGGATGCTTGAAGTCGGCCGACCCGCTCGGCGAGGGCGCGTGTCACGGGAGACACGTCGGTCCCCTCGGGTAGGCGTTCGACGAACATGGAGAACGCCACTTGAGCCCCCTGAAGCGCGCCGGTGGCGGCCCGTGCTTCGAGTACCATCCGGAGCACCGACTCGTCGTTCGGAGTCAGCAGGTAGGCCGCCTCCGCCGCGCCGCGTGCGGTGGGCCAATCGTGGCGGGCACGGGCTACGTCCCACGCGCGGGCGGCGGCGTCCCTAAGCCGCTCTTCGCACCCGCGCCGCTGCGCATCCAGCCAGTCCTCGAACTCGTCGGTCGGCGGGCGCGCGACCGCCTGACCGAGCCCACGGGCGACGATCGTGGCGGCATCCTGCAAACGCCCGGTCCGAAGGAAATCCTCGAACAGGTCGAAGTCGGTCCGGACCATCCTCGGGTCGAGGCGGATGCTGGACTCCGCCCTACCTTCACAGAAAAGGTCGGCGCCCGTGCGAATCCGTAGTCCGTGAAGGAGCTGCCGGATCCGCTGGCGACATGCCGGGGTGTCGTCTTCCTCCCAGAGGAGCCACGCGAGGTGGCTTCGGTCCACGCCCGCTTCCCGCGCCGTCCCGAGCACGGTCAGGGCGAACTTCTGATAGGGCGATAGCAGAATCGATCCATCGGCCCCACGAAGGCTCGGGCCTCCAAAGAGGTTGAGGACCAGGTCCGGCATGGCGTTGTCCGCGCTGGGATAGAAGTCGGCTGAACCCCGGCGCTGGGGAATCGAGACCCGCCGCACGGGAACTGCATTCTTTCCGAGCGGTGGCGAATAAGCAAGCGTCATCCCGCGCGCCTCGCCACCTCCTCGACCGATCGGATCACGGGCTGGCGTCCCATCCAGGGTGCGGGGCGCGGCGCGTCGAGAAGGTTATCGTCACCGATTGCCGACGGAGCGAGCGCCCCGGATTCCGCCTCGACGCGCAGCCAGGCCTCCATGAACCACTCCCACCCAAGGCAGCTGCGGGCCTCACTCGGGCGTACGCCCGTCAGCCGGACCATCTGATTGCTGAGGGAGAAGCCGTCCGGGTACCCGTACCGGTACCCGATGGTCAGAATGCTGTCCGTGCTGTTCTGAAGGCGAAACAGCACACGTAGCAGCCGAGAGAAGTGGAGCCAGTGGGACGGCACGGGCAGGCCGCGCCGGAGGAAGCGTCGACCGAGGGCGCGTCGCGACAGATAGAGCGAGCGAGATAACGCTGCCACCGACCGGAGTTCGGTGGACAGTTCGACCGTGCGACGGAGCAGGCGGGTGGTCTCTCGGTCCGGGCACAGCCCGCGCCACCTGAGGTACTCGGTGACCTCGACCGCGGGATCCGAGGGTGGGCGTCTCAGCACCTGCGCGAGCTCCTCGGCCTCGCTTCCTTCGAAGTAGGGAAGGACCGCGAGCGGCCGAACCACCTCGACTATTCGCAGGAGCCGGACGGTGTCCGGCATGCGTTCCGGCTCGGGAAGTACGAGGATCAATCCGACGCCGCCCGGGCGACTCTGGACGGCCGCGACGAGACGCTGTGACGAGTTCGTTCCGACGGTCCAGACGAGAGCTGAACCAGGGCCGGCCACCAGCCGCACGGCGGGCTCGTCCGCGGGAAGGGGCTCGAGTTGCAGGTACGGGGGCCGAAGGAGCGAAAGGCGATCGTGCTGCGGGGTCATGGCCACCTCCGTGGTCAGGTCGCGGATGTTGGGGGGGCGGCCGGACATCTTGATGAGGCCCCGTCACTACGCCGTCATCGTCATGACGTCCCCTCGCCAAAGCAGAAACAAAATGCCATTTTGTTTTAGGCCACAATCCAAGACGAGCCGGGGACTCCGATGAGCCACGCCGTGTCGAAGGTCCACCCGCCGAAGCAGTCGAGGTCGCGCCGCACCCTCGAGCGGATCCGTCGGGCTGCCTTGGAGATTCTCGACCAGGACGGTCCGGACGGCCTGACGGTCCAGGCCATCGTCACCCGTGCCCGCTCCTCGGTGGGATCGTTCTACGCGCGCTTCGATGGGAAGGACGACCTGCTGGCGGATCTCGGCGAGCAGATGTGGCTCGACGCGGCCGAGCGGTGGGACGAGGCGGTGGCCCTACGTTCCTGGGACGGGCGCTCGCTCGGCGAACTGGCGGACGGTGTGGTGGCGCTACTCGCCGACACCCACCGCGGGGAAGCGCTTCCACTTCGGGCGCTGGCGGCGGCGGGATCGGGGGGCGACGGCGCACGCCGTTTTCGCGCGCACGTCCGCCAGGGACTGGCCGAGGTGCTGCTGTCGCGCAGGGCCGAGATCGATCACCCACGTCCCGAGGTTGCGGTCCAGGTGGGGCTTGCGGCGGTCACCGCGCTCCTTGACGCGCCTACGGCCGAGTTATCCGAAGGCTTGGACGAGTCTCAGCTCCGAACCGAGGCGGGGCGCCTCCTTCACGGCTATCTCCAGGCAACAGATCCGGGCGGTGGGGCGTCCTCTCAAGGCGTCGACTTCTTCGATGTGTGGGCATAGCCAGGCATCTCCAGACATATTCTGCGGGACGGTCACGTATTCATCTCCGAGGGGCAGCACGGCGCGCCCTTGGCGCGGCCTCTTCGGCCTTCGCCTGGGACCTGGTCTGAAAGGACGGGAGACTATGAGGGATTTCGGAACGTCTTGGGACGCTTTCTCTACGGGGATGCTGGCGTTGATGGCGATGGGCACCTTTGCCGGACCCGCCTTGGTTGCGGGTCAGGACGGGTCGGCCACCGTCTCGGGCATGGTGTTCGACAGCACGGAAATGAAGGCGCTGTCGGGTGCTCGCGTCGCGGTGCTCGGCACGAGCGCCGTCGGAGAGGCGGACGATTCGGGACGCTTCCGCCTCGAAGACGTTCCGGAAGGGTCGTGGTGGCTCTCGTTCTTCCACCCCCGCCTCCAGGCTCTGGGTGTCAGCGCTCCCTCCCAACAGGTCACGGTGCGCGAAGACGACGCCCTTTCCGTAGACCTGGCGATCCCGTCCGAGCAGACGCTCTTGATGGGGTGGTGCATGGCGGAGCAGCCAGGCCCCGGCTTCGCGGCCCTCGCCGGCCTCGTGGTCGATTCGCTCACGGGGGTGCCGATGCCTCGCGCCCTCGTGCGGGCCCAGGTGAACGACCGATCCCAGGGCAATTTGGAGCCGCTCGAGGTGCGGACCGACGAGGCCGGGTACTATCGGATGTGTTCCCTGCCGGCCGGGCGCGAATACCGCATCCAGGCGCGCTTCGGCATGAGTAACGGTCGCACACAAGTCATTCGCATGCCGCAGAACGGCGCGCGTATCGAGGATCTCGTGCTCCTGATGTCGGCCGAGGGCAACCTGATCGGACGGGTGCTCGACTATCTGACAGCGCAGCCGGTACAGGGCGCCCAGATCAAGGTCGTGGGCACGAATTCCATGGCCATGACGGATGCGAACGGTCAGTTCGTGATGGACGACCTTCCGCCGGGTCGGCATCTGGTGATCACAGAGGGGCTGGGCTACGAGGAACGCACGGATTCGGTCACCATCTTCTCGCAAGAAACGGTCGACGTCGAGCTGACGATGGCCACCGAAGCGCTCGAGGTGGATGGGCTGGTGGTGACGGCGCGATCCCGGTTCGGGAGGACGACGACCAGCCTGGCCGGGACGTCCAAACGCGCGGATTTCATCACGCGGGCAGACATCGAGCCTCTGCTGACCCGAGCCCAGCACGCCGGCGACGTCCTGCGCATCATGAACGTTCCCGGGCTCTCGATCCGCGACATCTACGTCGACGATATCGGCGGGATTCGTGTGCCGGGTCTCTGCGTGGAGGTGAGCCGCCGCAGTGCGGGCTCTAGCGGATGCAATCAGGCGGCGGTGTTCTTGAATGACGTGCGCATCCCCTATCCCGATCAGGTCCTGCAGAGTCTCGACCCGAACGTGATTGAGCGCATCGAGATCCTCAGTCCGGTGGATGCCCAGTTCCAATACGGGACCATCGCCGGGAACGGAGCGGTCGCGATCTACACGCGCTGAGGGCGGGCATGAAGTGGAGGCTTGGGCCCGGCGGCTCACATCCGAGGCCGCCCGCTTTGCATCTGAGGCCGTCGCTCGGCAACTGAGTCGCCCCGGTACCAACGTCCTTGACGGGCGGTCTCCAGGATATCACTATTCCGATCATCACTATAGTGATAGCCAGATTAGTTTCATCTTCCGGCGATTGTGACGGCCTGTCCCAGGGACTTCGTGCGATGACTCGAGACGATCCGACCCCCAGCGACGCTCCACTCACTCCGCTCTCGCACGCCATCCTCCTGGCGCTCGCAGACGGGGACCTCCACGGATACAACATCGTGCAGGAGGTCGAGTCGTTGAGCGGCGGTACGCTCCGAACGGGCACGGGCACCCTCTACGCCGCGCTCCAGCGCATGGCAGGGGACGGCCTCATTGCCGACTCCGATACGCTCCCGGGACCGGACGAGGATCAGCGGCGGAAATATTACCGCATCACCGAAGCGGGGCGCGCGGCGGCCAGGGCGGAGGCGGCGCGACTCCAAAGGGTCCTGGCCATAGCGGCACGAAAAGACCTCCTTCCGGGCACGAGCCGATGATGGGGGACGCTCCGGACCGGCCAGGTCTTTCCGCGCTTTTTTATCGAACGGCCCTTCTGCTTCTCCCGGCGTCGCTTCGGCGCGAGGCTGGACGGGCGATGGAGTCCACGTTCGCGGAGGGTTGGGGGGCGGCGCGGAACACAGGAGGATGGCTCGGTGGGCTCCGCTACACCATGAAAGAGATGGCGGATGTCGTCCGGACGTCCGTCCGGGTGCGACTTCGTCGGCCCGCCCGTCGAGGGAAGCAACACCCGGGGGGCGGCCTCCGGGGGCTGAGCCCCCTTCCTTCCACCAGCGTCGAAGGGGTGATCGGAGCCATCTGGATGGACCTGCGGGTGAGCGCGCGTGCTCTCCTCAAGCGGCCGGCCTATCTGGCGGTGGCCAGTCTGACCCTCGCGGGCGGCATCGGTGCGAATGCGGCGATGTTCGCGGTAGTGAACTCGGTGGTGCTCCGGCCGTTGGCGTATCCGGACGCGGACGAGTTGGTGATGGTCCATTACTCGCTTCCGAGGTTCGGGTTCGAGCGGGGTCCTTTGAGCTACCACAATTTCAAGGCGCTCGAGTCGAGGGCGCGTGGGTTTTCCTCGATCGGGGCGGTCGCGAGCACCCAGCGAACCCTTGTGGGCCAAGGCCATCCGCGACAGATCCGCGGCTGGCGCGTCTCGGGCGACCTGTTCGCGACGCTGGGAGTGGACGCGGCGGTCGGGCGATACCTTGTGCCGGTGGACGACGATCTGCGAGCTCCCCGGGTCGTTGTGTTGAGCCACGCTCTTTGGGTCAACGCGTTCGGTGGCGACGAGGGTGCGGTCGGTACGGACGTCCGGCTCGGCGGTCAGCGCCACACGGTGGTCGGAGTCATGCCGGCCGATTTCCCCCCGTTAGGTGACGAGGACCAGTTCTGGGTGCCGCTGGCCCTTGATTCCGATGAAATGGAGCGCGGCTCTAATTTGTTGCAAGGCATAGCCCGCCTGGCCGACGGGGTCGATCTACGGGAAGCGACGGCCGACGCGGCGACGATCCTCGCCGACGAAGCGCGCACCTGGCCGGAGGATGCCGACCGGGCGGCGGTGCTCACTCCCCGGCACGAATACGTGGTCGGGAGCGTCCGGCATCAGCTCCTCCTGCTCATGGGCGCCGTGGGCGTCGTACTCTTGGTCGCCTGCGCAAACGTGGCCGGCCTCTCGCTTACCCGTGGGACCCAGCGGGCGCAGGAATTGGCGGTTCGTACGGCCCTGGGTGCTCCGCGCGGCCGCCTGATCCGCCTGCTGGTCTCGGAGAGCCTGATCGTGGCCGGTGTCGGTGCCGCTCTGGGCGCCGCGGTCGCGGTGAGCCTCACGCGAGTTGTTGCCGGTTGGGGTGCGGCCCAGCTTCCGCGGCAGGAACTCCTTTCCGTGGATGCGTCGGCTCTGCTGTTTCTCACGGTAGCGGCCGGTGGGTGCGCGGTGCTGTTTGGGGTGATCCCCGCGTTTACAGCCGTCCGCAGCCAGATTGGCCGGACTCTCAAAGACGGCGCTCGCACCGCGCCGTCTCACCGCCCTCAGGCTCTCCTGGCCGCCGCTCAGGTCGCAATGGCAGCCGTTTTGCTCGTCGGTGCGGGACTGCTCGGCCGAAGTTTGGCACTCCTGCAGGAGGAAGATCCCGGGTTCCGCCCGGATGGGGTCCTCTCGGCTTTTTTCGCCCTCCCGAACGGCTCGCCGGAGGAGCAGATCGGCTTCCTCGACGACCTCGAGGGGCGCTTGAGATTTCACCCCTCGGTCGAGTCCGTCGGGGTGTCATGGACCCTTCCGTTCGTGCCCGGAGAGGCGAGCACGAAGGCCATGCGAGACGATCAGCTGCTCGCGCCGCGCGAGCGTACGGATCTCTATGTGACGCCCGTTACGCCGGGCTTCTTTCGTGCCATGGGGATTGCTGTGCTGGACGGGGCCACCGTACCGGGATCCCATTCGGCCGACGACCCGCCCGTGGCGGTGGTGAATCAGGCGCTGGTCGACGCCCTCTGGCCGGGCGAGGATGGGGTCGGGCGGACGTTCCTTCGGGGTGGTGGAGATGACCCGACACCGACGCGAGTGGTGGGGGTCGTGGAGAATATGCGGACGACTTCGTTGGCAGAGGCCGCCAAGCCCTACGCGTACGTCCCGTTCGCGCAGAACGTCTGGGCCGATCGAGCCTTCGTGGTCGTACGGACGTCTGGTGATCCACTGGTGTTGATCTCCACGCTCCGATCGGTCGTGCGCGAACTCGACCCTACCGTCCCGATCGATCGGGTGGCGACCATGTCGGCGCGGATCGGCGACTCGCTGGCCCGTCCACGCCTACGGACCACGCTGGTAGGCGCATTCGCGCTTCTAGGAGCGCTTTTGGCCGTGCTGGGTGTCTACGGCCTGATGGGCTTGATGGTCGCGGGACGCACCCGCGAGATTGGCGTGCGCATGGCCTTGGGCGCGGACCGCGCGGTCGTCCGTCGAGACGTCGTGCGCCAGGGATTGGGCGTGGCGGCGGCAGGCCTGGCGGTCGGCCTGATTGCCGCAGCGCTGTTCGTTCGGGTTGTCGACGCCTACCTGTTCGGCGTCGATCGTACCGACCCGGTCACATGGGTTGGTGTCGCGGTCCTCCTGCTTTCTGCCGCCTTACTCGCCCTGATTCCACCAGCCCGTCGAGCCAGCGCGGTTGACCCGCTGGTGGCGCTGCGGGCGGAGTAGGTCAAGCCGGAAGCCTCCGTCGCCGCCAACCTATCCCATGAACCTGAGCCGGAGAGGCGACCCGACAGCGACAACTTCCAGCGTCGGGTGATGCGGTGGCTCGAAACGCGAGCGAACCCGCTCGGCGCACCCGTGTAGAGGCATAAACGAGCTACTCAACCGGAGCAGGGAGTCATGGGCCGACCCGTCGCCAATCCGTGCCGACTCACGGTCCGCGCTCCGGCGGAAACCCTCCTTCACCGCCCCAGCCGGAGCTGACGGTGCGCTCGTTGAGTTCGGGTGAGGCGGTGGTGGTCGCGTTCCGGGGCAGTGAGAACGTCCGGAGGTTTTGGAAGCTCGCCGCGGGGTTTGAGCACCGCGAACCGAAGTTTCCCGCTCTCCGATGGAGCAACCCTGGTTCTGACGGTCAGCACGATGGCGGACCCCACCCGAACCGTTTATGGCGGCCGTCTCCTCCCGGACGAAAGGGTCGTTGGGGAGGCAACCGGCGACCCCGATACCGATTCGGCGCTACTCATCGTGCCGTTCCTGGCCACGGCCGAACGGGACCTGACCCTGGATCTGGATTCCTTCCCCCACGTGGTTCACGGCCATCAGCCGGGTAGCGCCTACAATGCCCACTACCACGCGCGCTGCTTTCATCCGCTCGTGGCCAGCGTGGACGGCCGCTACTTCCTCGGCGCCCAGCTCCGGCCCGGCAACGTGCATACCGCCCACGGCGGGCTCGACTTTGTCCTCCCCATCCTGCAGTGCTGAAGGACCAGCTGCCCACGGATGCCCGGGTCTGGCTCCGAGCGGACGCGGGCTTCCCGGCCCCCGACCTCCTCGACGCCCTCGAACACGAAGGCGTCCCCTACATCTTCCGCCTTCGCACCAATGCCGCCCTCGAGCG
>JAJCZZ010000096.1 GCA_029262115.1 Gemmatimonadota bacterium
AACGCATCGCGGTAGGCGGCGATGGTATGCGCACTCGCGTGACGTTGGGAGACAAGACGCTCAGTGAAGAACGCCTGGAGTGTCGGTGCGAGCATGCTCATGCCCGCTCCTCCGATGCGGACTCGAGCCGCTCGGCGGCGAGGCCGAGCAACTCGGGCGCGGCCGACAGATACCAGTACGTGTTCGCCGGGTGGAGGTGGCCCAGATACGTCGAGAGGGATGGCAAACGGGACTCGACGTCCTCAACCGTCCCGATACCACTCGATGAGCGTCGATACGGCCAAGCTGTGCCTCAGGTCGTGCGGCCGGGGACGACACGTCGGCGAGCGCGGTGTCAGACCCGCCCCGCGCACGAGCCCGAGGAAGCCGATATGGACGTTGCCGCAGAGCAGCCGAGTCCCCGCTAAGGAGACGAAGAAGGCTGGCGAACTCGCCCGCGGGCAGAGCTTGTCGCGCCGCCCCACGTAGGCGCGAAGGGCAGCGGTTGTGGTGTCATGCACGGGGAGTTCGCGGGTCTTCCCGAACTTCGAGTGGCGCACGAGGAGGAGACCACGGGTGAGATCGACGTCCTCGCGGTAGGCCGGCCGAGTCTACGACATCCGCTACGAGGTGGACGCCTCCGCACGAGTCGATGACGGCCTTAGTGTTATCGACAGCCGCCGGAAGAGAAAAGGGCTCCGCGAACCGCCAAGCGCTGGACCCTGCGGCCCGCCAGCCGTGATGGAGCGTAGAGGTGCCGAAGAGGCGATCCTCTTCCGTCTCGATCCAAAGGACGTGGAGGTCACCGACCGGGTCCAGTAGTGGCCAGGTGTCTGCCCGTGCACCTCGAGTGCCTTGGTCGACTACCTCCGGATCAGACCACGTCGTACCGGCGTCATGGGAGGAGAGACTCAACACTCGGGTCCTGTCGGAAGCGCGATGCCAATCGACATACGCCACCTCCAGCGAGGCGCCTCTTCCCGTCACGCCTAGATAAATCGGCGAGCCCGCGAGCGCGAGGGTGTCGAGCGAGAGAAGAGACCCCTCTCGCGCCTTCGCCAGTACAGTTGGGCCAGTACCTGAGCCTCCGATAGGAAAGGTGTCGAACACGATGTTCAACACTCCGCTCTCGGGCTCCAGGAACATCCCGCTCCGTTCCCGACTCCAGTACAGGCGTGCTCCATCAAACAGCTTCAGGGGTCGGGACCACGCCCCAGCGTGATACGTCGCATGCCACAGTTCCACAAGTGCCGGAAAGGCCGTGTCGAGGCCCGTGCGGAGCGGCTCTTCAGCCTCTGCCCAGACGAGATGCATCCGGTCATCCGAATCGAACGCGATGCGGGGATGCAAGAACTGGAAGTCTCCGGCCGGGCGCCCGATGTCCTCCCCGCTCCCGGACCCAAGAAAGAACGGTTCTACAAGCGGAGTCGAATCGCGTAGCTGAAGGTTGAGTCCTGCCACGAACGGGTGACCCTGGCGGACTGCGAGGTCGGGGGATCGAAGCAACACACCGACCGGGGACATGGTCGCGGCAGGACTCCAGTCCTCGACGACACACACCGGGGCATCGGGCTCCAGGCGGGGACCACGAAGCTGGGACGGGATGACGACGCAGCCTATGGTCATCAGGCACAATGCCATCGCGAGCTTCAACGCCGCGTCTCCTGTAGGTCGCAAGTGACGGGTAGGCCGAGCCCCACGCGAGGCCATCAAATCGAGGAGGTGTCCAGCCTTCACTACCAGCAGCCGAGGCACTTCGATCCGAAACGGCCCCGATTCACACTTCCTCCACGCCTCCACCACCAGTCCGCTACCTGACCGGCACCCCACCACCACCACCGTCGCGCGGCTCCGGGCCATCGTTCCTACGTAGGCCAACCAACGGATGGGGGTGGTGTGATGAGGGGCACGGCGGGATGGGATGGGATGGGGGTGGTGGAGGGGATGAGCCGCAGGTCGGCGCCGCCCCTTTCCGTGGTTGGGCTCGGCGTCACGTTCATGGCGGCAGTCGCGCTCACGGCTGGACCGGTCGCGGCCCAGTCGTCGGCGGGCGACGGAGGAGCGGAGGGGCGCGGTCCTCTGGTGATGCAAGCTACTCCGGTCACGGGCGACATCGTGATCGATGGCCGACTCGACGAGTCTGCCTGGTCGTCAGCTCTCGCGGCTCGCGACTTCGTTCAGCTTCAGCCGCTCGAGGGCAGCCCGGCGACCGAACCAACGGAGGTTCGTATCCTCGTCGACGACGGGGCGATGTACGTGGGCGCACACATGATGGACAGCGATCCGGACGGCATCGTCACACGCCTGGGGCGGCGAGACCAGGATGTTCAGGCCGATTGGTTCTACATCTACATCGATGGGTACCACGACCGGCGAACCGCCCTCGGCTTCGGCGTCAGCGCCGCCGGTGTCCAACGCGACCTCAGGGTCTCCGACGACGTTCAGCGCGACGACGGGTGGGACGCGGTCTGGCAGTCCGAGGTTCGCCGTGTCCCCGATGGGTGGGTTGCCGAGCTGCGCATCCCCCTGTCACAGCTTCGGTTCAACCAGGACGGAGCGCCCATGTGGGGCGCCAACTTCGCACGGATCGTGGCTCGGAAGAACGAGCGGAGCCACTGGGCCCCGATGTCCCAGGGCACGCAGTCGTTCGTGTCACGCTTCGGCGATCTCCTGGGGGTCGACGGCCTCGACCCACGACGACGGGTCGAGATCCTTCCATACACGCTCGCTCGCGTCACCAGCGAGCCGGTCGCGCAGGGCGACCCCTTCAACTCGTCGCAACAGGGAAGCGGCGCTGTAGGAGGGGACCTTCGCGTGGGTCTCGGGTCCTCGCTCACCCTCTCGGCCACGATCAACCCCGACTTCGGACAGGTCGAGGGAGATCCGGCGGTCCTCAACCTGACCGCCTTCGAGACGTTCCAGCAGGAGCGCCGACCGTTCTTCCTGGAGGGGGCGGACATCTTCGGCCTCTCGTTTCCGGGCTGGCCGCCCGCGTTCTACTCCCGCCGGATCGGCCGGAGTCCGCAGGCTCCCAGCCCCTCGGGATCTCTCTATCTCGATCGGCCGACCTCCACGACCATCCTCGGTGCGCTCAAGCTGTCCGGAAAGACGGAGAGCGGGTGGTCGATCGGTCTCCTCGACGCCCTCACGCCCACCGAGCATACGCGCTATCTCACGACCGACTCGGTCGTGGGCCGAGCCGTTGCCGAGCCCCTGACCCACTATGCGGCGGCGAGGGTCGCGCGGGAGTTCCGCGGCGGCCGTTCGTCCGTCGGCCTCCTGGGCACGACGGTGAATCGGGCACTGGCGGACGACCCCGCGCTGGCCTTCCTGCGAGAGGACGCCTACACCCTGGCGCTCGATGCGCGGCACCGTTTCGCCGGGAGTCGATGGGAGGCCCGGCTCGGCCTCCAGACCAGCAGCGTGCACGGAGACACCCTGGCCATCCGTCGTGTACAAGCCGCTCCCGGCCACTACTACCAACGTCCGGACGCGGACCATCTGACGCTCGATCCCCTTCGAACCTCTCTTGGGGGATACCTCGGGGGATTCACCGTCCAGAAGATCGAAGGTACGTGGAAGACCGGAGTGTACACGCAGGCTACATCTCCCGGTTTCGAGGTGAGCGACCTGGGATTCAACCCCTCGCTCGATCAGGTCAATACCAACGCATGGCTCCGATACGAGGAGTTCACGCCCGGTTCGGTCTTCAGAAGTTGGGGCCTGGGGTCGTCTTCGATGGTCCAGAGCGACTTCGGCGGGACGCTACAGGAGCTGACCGTCGACGCCGGACTCAACTTCGAGCTTCTGAACTATTGGGGCGGCAACGTGTGGGTCATGCGTCACCAACCTGCCTGGACGACGGATCACCTGCGCGGCGGGCCGGCGCTGCGGAAGCCCGGCCGATGGATGGGCCAGTTCGGAGTCAACTCGGATCGGCGAAGCGCGGTGTCCGGGAACGCCTCGGTGTTCTGGGAAGCCGAGGACGAGACCGCCGACCGCTTTGTGAACGTGAGCACCACCGTGCGCATCCAGCCATCCGACCGGCTGAACGTCGAGGTGGGTCCCACGGTCAACTTCGGGCGCTCCGACTGGCAATTCGTGGGCGCGTTCGGTGCCCCGACCGACCGACGCTACCTGGTGGGTGGTCTCGACCGTCGTACGGTGACCCTGACGGGCAGGCTGGACTACGCCGCTTCGAGAACGCTGTCGCTCCAAGTCTATGCCCGCCCCTTCGTCGGATCGGTGGAGTACGATGCCTTTCGAGAGGTGGACACCCCCTCCGGAGCCTCCTTCTCCGACCGCTTTCGCGATCTGGCAGTCTCGCCAGAGGAGCGGGACGGCGGTGACGCCCTTTCTCTCGATCGGGACGACGACGGCGTGGCGGACTTCCAATTAGGCGACCCGTCATTCACCACCGCCGCCGTGCAGGTCAACACCGTTCTGCGCTGGGAGTACCGACCGGGGTCGACGCTGTTCGCCGTTTGGAGTCACGACCGGGACGACTTCGCGCGGGACGACTTCGGCCTCGGCCCGAGCGTGGATCGCCTGTGGGCGGCACCGGCCCGGAACGTGTTCATGCTCAAGGTGAGCTACTGGCTGGGGCGCTGACGACCTCCACCACCACCCCACCCCCCGGGTTGGACCACGTAAGCACCTCACTCGGGACGGGTCCATAGCCGAGCGGGCACGGCCAGCCGTGCGCCATCTACTACGGCGACGCGAGCGCGTCGAACGCGTCCCCGGCGACGAACCCCACTGTGGTCGTGTCCGCACCGTGACGAGTTGACGGACCGGACGACACTCATGACCTTCTACGGACTATGACGATCTCACTCGCTCACCATCACCATCATCACGCGGCCTTTGCGGGCGGCGCGGGCGAGGTGTGCGCGTAGGACGAACCTTGTCCGACGAGAGCATCCGACCGCGGCCCGCTTCAGTGGGCCGCGGTTTTTTTTTGGAGATGACATGACAGACGAACGACGACCGGTGCGGGTCGCCCTGCCGAACAAGGGGCGCCTGTCCGAGAAGGCGCTGGCGCTTTTCGAGCAGGCGGGCTTGCGTGCGCAGTTTCGCGCGGACCGGGCGCTCCTGGCGTCCCTCGGACCGCACTTCCAGGCCATCATGGTGCGCGCGGCCGACATCCCGGAGTTCCTGGCGGACGGGGCGGCGGAGATCGGCGTCACCGGCGCTGACCTCGTGTCCGAGAGCGGGCGCGACCTCCATGAAGTCCTGGACCTGGGCTTCGGATCGTGTCGATTGGTCGTGGCGGTCAAGGACGACTCGCCGGTGAGGCGGGCGGCCGATCTCCCGTCGGGCACCCGGGTCGCAACCTCCTTTCCGGGCATCACCCGGAGATACTTCGCCTCCCTCGGCATCGAGATCGAGGTGGCCACGGTGACCGGCGCAACCGAGATCGCGCCGCATCTCGGCGTAGCAGACGTCATCGTCGATCTCAGCTCGACCGGCTCCACCCTGCGCGTGAACGGCCTGCGGGAAGTTGACACCGTACTCGAGTCGTCAGCACGGCTCGTCGCTTCTCCCAGCGCTATGACCGAGCCCACCGTCCGCGCCCGCGTCGACGAACTCGCGACCGCGCTGGAGTCGGTCCTCCGCGCGCAGGCCAAGCGCTACCTGATGGCCAACGTGCCCCGCGACCGCCTGGAGGACGTGCGGAGGGTGCTCCCGGGCATCAACGGACCGACCATCGTGGATGTCCTCGACGACGACCGGTGGGTCGCCGCCCATGCCGTGGTGGACGCCGACCGCGTCTACCAGACGATCTCTTCCTTGAAGGATCTGGGCGCCGAAGGCATCCTGGTGACTCGAATCGAGCGGCTCATGCCATGACCATCCATCTGTTCGCCGAAGGGCGGCTGTCCGAACTCTCACCGGACGGTCGGCGGCACCTCCTGGAGCGCGCCCCCGCTGACGCTCCGGACGTGAGAAATACCGTCGCCGCCCTGATGGAGGATGTGCGCCAGCGCGGAGACGCCGCCCTGCTGGAGATGGCGCATGACTTCGACGGCGTCGACCTGGACGTGGTCGAGGTCCCGACGGATCGGTGGCATGCGGCCGCCGCGGAGTTGGATTACGGCTTCGTGTCCGCCCTCACTCGTGCGGCGGACAACATCCGCACGTTCCACGAGGCGCAGCTCCCCGAAGACGTGGCGGTGGAGGTGGAGCCGGGCGTTCGGATCACCCGGCGCTGGGCTCCTCTCCAGCGGGTCGGCGTGTACGCGCCGGGGGGCACCGCGGCGTACGCCAGTTCGGTGCTCATGGGGGTCGTGCCGGCCCGGGCGGCCGGAGTGACCGACGTGATCGTATGTTCGCCGCCGGCCCGCGACACGGGTGAGCCGCCGGTCGAGGTCATGGCGGCGTGCGCTCTAGCCGGAGCAACTCGCCTGTTCGCCGTGGGTGGGGCTGGCGCGGTGGCGGCGCTCGCCTTTGGCACGCAGTCGATTCCGGCGGTCGACGCGGTCGTCGGCCCAGGCAATCGGTGGGTGACCGAAGCCAAACGGCAGGTAGCGGGCCGCGTCGTGATCGATTCGCCCGCGGGGCCGTCGGAGGTCCTGGTCGTTGCCGATGAGTCGGCCAACCCGCGCTTCGTAGCCGCCGAACTCCTCGCCCAGGCTGAACACGACCCGGAGGCCGCGTGCGTATTGTTGGCTGTGGGCGACGACGTGGGCGACGACGTGGCCGCTCGGGTCAGAGTGGCTCTCACGGACCTCTTGGCCGACGCGCCCCGCGCGGACATCGCGCGGGAAGCCCTCGCGACCCACGGCGCGATCCTCGTCGCGGCCGATCTGGACGAAGCGGTCGACTTCGCGGAGGCGTACGCCGCGGAGCATCTGTCGATCATGACCGCCGACGCCGCCGGCGTGGCGGCTCGGATCCCCACGGCCGGCACGACGTTCGTCGGCCGGTGGGCGTCCGTCGTGTTCGGCGACTACCTGACCGGTGCCAACCATGTCCTTCCCACCGAAGGCAGGGCGCGCAGCTTCTCGGGGCTGAGCACGCTCCACTTTCTGCGCAGCTACACCGTCCAGGAGATCGACGAGGTGGGCGCGCGCTCCCTCGCGGCCGACGTTGATCGGCTGGCCCGGGCCGAGGGCCTCCCGGCGCACGCGTTGGCCGCGCGCCTGCGAGCGCCGGCATGAGCCCCTTCCCCCGACCGGACTACGAGGCGCTGACGCGCTACACGCCCGACCGGCGCCCCGTCGGCATCGATCTGAGCGACAATACCAATCTGTGGGGCACGCACCCGGCCGCGTTGGAGCGGATCCGATCCGCCGGTCCCAACGATCTTGCGCGCTACCCGGACCTGTATGCGGACAGATTGCGGGAGGCCGTGGCACACCACTTCGGCGTCGCCGTCGACTGCGTGACGACGGGGTGCGGCTCGGACGACGTGCTCGACTCGGCCTTTCGAGCCGCGGGTGGTGACAGCGCGACGATCTCCTTCGCCGCTCCCACCTTCTCGATGGTCGAGCCGCTGGCCCGAATGAACGGCATGGAGGTGCGGCCGACGTCCTGGCCCGACGCCCTCGACGACCCCGGCCTCCTCCTAGCGGGCGCGCCATCCGTCGTCTACGTCTGTCGGCCCAACAACCCGACCGGTGAGCAAGCTCCCGACGAGTGGCTGGACGAGCTGCTGGCGAGGGTCGGAGGCGACGGTCCCCTCGTCATTCTCGATGAGGCGTATGCGGACTTCGCCGAGGAGACACGGCTACCCACGGCTCCCGACCACCCCCGGCTTCTCGTCGCGCGAACGGCTTCCAAGGCGTACGGACTTGCCGGCCTGCGGACCGGCTTCGCGGTCGCGTGCGCAGAGGTCGCCCTCGAGGTCGAGAAGTCGCGCGGGCCCTACAAGGTCACCCGCCTGGGGACGGATGCGGCCGCGGCGGCCGTGCTCGACGAGGACGGTTGGATGGCCGGCGTCGTCCGCTCCACCATCGAGAACCGCAGGCGCCTGAGCCGCGAACTGGACGCTCGCGGCTACGCGCCGCTCTCCTCGCGGAGCAACTTTCTCCTCTTCCGCTCTCTCACCGGCGCAGCTCGGGAGGACGCCCTTCGGTTGCGGGCCCGGGACGTGGCGGTTCGGCCCTTCAGCGGTATTCCGGGGATGGGGGACGGGCTCCGCGTGACCGTGGGGCCGTGGTCGATGATGGAGGCGTTCTTGACCGCCCTGGACGAGGAGATCGCAGCGTTGGAGGTCCGCTCGTGAGGGTCGCCCTGTTCGACTACGGCGCGGGCAACCTGCACTCGCTGGGCAAGGCGATCGAGGCTGAGGGCGTGGACGTCCAGGTCACCGACGATTGGGCCGCGGCGCTGGTGATGGACGCCTTGGTGCTGCCGGGTGTCGGGGCATTTGGACAGGCGGCGCGTAGCCTACCCGATGATCGGGCACCGATTCGCGATGCGCTCGCGGGAGGGCTCCCAGCCATCGGTATCTGTCTGGGCATGCAGCTTCTGTTCGACGGGAGCGACGAGTCTCAGGGAGATGGCATCGGCCTCGTGCCCGGTCGTGTTCGCAAGCTGGACACCCCGGTGGTGCCCCAGATGGGGTGGAACGATGTCGAGACGCTGGGCGATCCCGTCTTCGCAGGCGTAGACCCGGCCGTTGCCTATTACGCGAACTCCTACGTGTGCGTACCCGACCACGAGGAGGACGTCATCGCGTGGTCCGAGTACGCCGGCAAGCGCTACGCCGCGGCCGTGCGGCGACACAACACCTGGGGGCTTCAGTTCCATCCCGAGAAGAGCTCCCATGCGGGGCGGCGGATGCTGGCGAACTGGGTGAGGGCGGCACGGGGCGTCGTGGTGGCACGGGACGTAGTGGCGGGACGGGAGGTCTTGGCGGCGGGGGACGGTGCGGCGGGACGGGACGGTGACTACCCCAGTCCCGGCGGTCGTCCCGAAAGCGGTGTGCCATGAGCGGAGCCCTCACGCCCGCCAAGTGCATCGCCGCGCCAGCCGTCGACCTCCGAGGCGGCCGTTGCGTTCAGCTTGTGGGCGGCCGCCCCGAAGACGAGCGCGTCTCGCTTCCCGACCCCGTCGCCGTGGCGGAGCGGTGGTGGCGTCTGGGCTTCTCCGTCCTGCACGTTGTCGATCTGGACGCCGCGCTCGGCACGGGTGACAACCTCGAGGTGATCCGCCAGATCCTTACGGCCACCCCGGCCACGGTCCAGGTCGGCGGCGGCGTCCGTGCGGAGGAACGGGCCGACGCGCTGATCGAAGCCGGAGCCGCCCGCGTGGTCGTCGGCACCCGCGCGCTGGACGATGCTGATTGGCTGAGGGCCCTTTCGGTCCGCCATCCCGGCCGCATCATGGTCGCGGCCGACACCCGCGACGGTGAGGTGCTGCGGAAAGGCTGGACGGAGGGGTCAGGAGTCGCGGCAGGTGACTTCCTCGCCAGCCTGCGGAGCCTGGATCTGGCCGGCCTGCTGGCCACCGACGTCGGTCGCGAAGGGCGGATGGAGGGCATCGACCGCGGCCAGGTCGCGGCCACGGTGGAGGCGTCACCGTTTCCCACGTGGATCTCGGGCGGTGTGACCACCCTCGATGAGATGGCATGGTTGGACTCCATCGGTGCGGCAGGAGCCGTGCTCGGCATGGCGCTGTACGCTGGAGAGTTGGACGCCCCCACCCTCGCCGCGCGGTGGGGCGCAGGTACGAATACGCTGGACCCGACAGAGGCGGTATCCCCCGGAACCGAGAACACCGATGAGTAAGCTCAAGCGTGAAACCCGTGAGACACAGATCGTCTGTTCCGTGCGTGTGGGAAGCGGCACAGCGACCATCGAGACCGGCGACCGGTTCCTGACGCACATGCTCGAGACGCTGGCGCGGTACTCCGGACTCGACATCTCGATCGAAGCCACCGGCGACATGCGCCACCACCTGCTCGAGGACGTGGCCATCGTTCTGGGT
This sequence comes from Gemmatimonadota bacterium, assembly GCA_029262115.1. GTDB lineage: Bacteria > Gemmatimonadota > Gemmatimonadetes > Longimicrobiales > Gaopeijiaceae > JAJCZZ01. Next base: position 9,916 of record JAJCZZ010000096.1, read on the forward strand.
CAGGCCCTCCGGGACGAGGTCCCGGCGCACGCGACCCGGTTCGGTTCGTCCCTCGTTCCGATGGACGAGGCCCTGGTCGAGGCCGCCATCGACGTGGGCGGCCGCCCGTTCTACGTGGGGGAGCTGCCGTCACACCTGTACGAGCACTTCCTGCACTCCTTCGCGACGAATCTCGGCGCCACGCTACACGTGCGGGTCGTCCGTGGTCGTGACAAACATCACGTGGTGGAGGCCGCCGTGAAGGCCACGGGCTTGGCGCTGCGTCAGGCGTTGATCGAAGGCGATGCGGTGTTCAGCACCAAGGGCGCTGTTCAGATCGAGCGGCTGGACGACTGATGACCGCGAGACGGCTGGAAGCGCCCACTGTGGTGACGCCCGGGTGGACGCCATGCTGAGACCCCGCGTCATCGTCTGCCTCGACGTGAAGGAGGGACGGGTCGTGAAGGGAACGCGGTTCAAGGGGCTGCGCGACGTCGGCGACCCCGTCGAGTTGGCGGCGCGCTACGAGGAGGAAGGGGCCGACGAGGTGGTGTTTCTCGACGTGTCCGCCTCCAGGGAGGGGCGAGGCACCCTGCTGGACACGGTTCGACGAACGGCCGAGCGGCTGTTCATTCCACTGACGGTGGGCGGTGGCGTGCGCACCGTGGAGGACATCGGGCCGATGCTGCGCGCCGGCGCTGATAAGATCAGCGTCAACAGCGCGGCCGTCCGCGATCCGTCGATCCTGACCGAGGGCGCGGAGCAGTTCGGATCCCAGTGCATCGTGGCCAGCATCGACGCGGCGCGAGACAGCGACATGTACCGGTGTTATACACACGGCGGCTCCCAGCCGACCGAACTCGATGCGCTCGAGTGGGCGGCCGAGTGCAAGGACCGGGGTGCCGGGGAGATTCTCCTGACGTCGATCGACCGCGACGGCGTCCGGACCGGCTACGAGCTCGAGCTCACCCGAGCCGTGGCCGAGCGGGTGCACGTGCCCGTCATCGCTTCGGGGGGCGCCGGGGCGTCCGAGCACCTGCGTGACGCCTTCGCTCAGGGCCTGGCCTCGGCCGCGCTTGTCGCGGGTATCCTCCACGACGGCGTGACCACCGTGAGTGCGCTGAAGCGCGACCTGACCGGATGGGGCGTTCCGGTCCGGATGACTTCTCCCACTTCGGCATCGCCATGACAGACCGCGCACTCCGCACCGCCGCCGACCTCGATCGACTGGACTGGAACAAGGCGGAGGGGCTCGTTCCGGTGGTGGTTCAGGACGCGGACCGTCGCTCCGTTCTGATGGTTGCCTGGGCCAACCGAGACGCGTTGAAGGCGACCCTGAGCAGCGGCTGCCTCCACTTCTGGTCGCGGTCGCGCGGCCGCCTGTGGAAGAAGGGTGAGACCAGCGGCAACACGCTGGACCTCGTCTCTGTGCACGCCGACTGCGACGGAGATACGGTGTTGGCGCTCGCTCGTCCCGCCGGCCCGGCGTGTCACACCGGTGAGGCGACCTGCTTCGGCGACCTGGAGGAAGTCGGGGGCGGGGCAACCCGCTCCCTCGGTACGGTTCTGGACGAACTGGATGCCGTCCTCGCGGAGCGGCAGGCCACCGGGGGAGAGGGCTCCTACACGGTTCGCCTGCTCGGCGACGAGAATCTCCGCCTGAAGAAGCTCGGCGAGGAGACCGCGGAGCTGGTCACCGCACTAGCCAAAGCGGAAGGCGATCGCATTCCGGAGGAGGCGGCCGACCTTCTCTATCACATCCTGGCGGCCGTGCGGGGCGCCGGCGTGAGTCTGGACGCGGTGGCCGAGGTGCTACGGGGGCGGCGCTGACACCCGCGCGCCCCGGAGGTCGAGGCCGCGCCCCGGGCTCTGATACCGGAACCCCGCCGCTCGCCCGTCGGCCATGTCGAACGTTACCGTCAGCCTGGGGCTCGCCTCCAGCGCGAATCGATGCGCTCCGAGGTGCGTCAGGGCCAGCTCCGACCCCCGCAGGATCAAAACGAGCGCACTTCCTCTCACGGCGAAGTCGTACGCGCCCAACACGGTGGAGTAGGCGCCTTCGTAGGCGCGGGCAAGCCCGGGATCGAGCGGCACACCAACCCTGTCCGGTACGTTTGCCACATACCCGTCCGGTCGAAAATCAGCCGGAGCGGTCCCGGCCAGCCACTCCGCCACCATCCGGTCGACCAGGTCGGGCCGGTGCTCGACCATCTGATGGAAGGTCTCATACGCCCACACAGTGCGAACGGACGCCGGTAGACGGTCCTCTCTCAACGACTCCTCATACGCCCGACGCGACCCTTCCGGATCGGAGGAGGTCGGGGCGATCGCCTGCACATCCAGCACCGGTACGTCCAACCCGCGGAGGAGCGGGTTGAGGTCCTTGATCATATTCTCGCGCCAATACTGAAATGTGGCGACGCGGCTCGTGCCCATGAACATGCCGTGGTAGAGGAGCCGCCGCTCGGGGTCGAGGATCGTGGGTAGGTTGAACGACCTCCACGCCGTCGGGTCGGCGTACTGCCGTACGTTCGAGGCGGTGAGTTCGTCCGCGGCCCGCCGCCGCTTCGAGGCATCATCGGGAAACCAGCTTCGATTGCTCGTCAGCCCGCCGTCGAGATTGACGACGCCCGTGACCACGTCCGGCCGGGCTGCGGCCAACTCGACGGCAATCGTCGACCCGAACGAGTGGCCGAGAACGACGACATCCTGAAGACTCTCCGTATCGATCAACTCGGAGAGTCGGGCCACGGCGTTGTCGTGCCAGGGAGTCCCCTCCGTATCGATCGGCAAGCCAGGGTCCGGCGTCGCGCCGTACCCCGGGAGGGTGACAGCATACATGCGGTAACGGTCCGCATTGCGCTCCATGAACCCTTCGAACGCCCACCATCCGCACGCCGCGCACGGAATCAGGATCATGGCTTGGTCGCCCGTGCCTCGCTGCTCGACCTCGGGGAGGGGCGCCGTGAGTACGGACGGCCGAGACTGCACAGGTACGGCCGCTGAAGAAACCGCGACGATCAAAGCAATCGTGTGCACCATGCCACCCATCCTCCCCGCCCTAAGAAGTCACTGGTTAGACCATCACCCCCGGACCTGCCCCGCAGGTCTACTCCGCCTTCAACACCTCCACGGGGTTCGTCCGCCCGGCTCGTCGGGCCGGAAGCCAGCTCGCGATGACCGCTGCCGCGCCCAGGGCCGCGGCCGCCACGATGACCGTGCCGGGATCCCCAGGAGACACCTCGAACAGGTACGCCTCCAACACGCCGCCCAGGAGGATCGAAGCCACGCCTCCGACCACGACGCCGAGTCCCGCCATCGCCAACCCCTGGGCCACCACCATCCTCTGAATGCTGGCCCGGCCCGATCCAAGAGCCATGCGGATCCCGAGCTCCTTTCGGCGCATCCCCACGGAGTACGACACGACCCCGTAGAGCCCCACGGCCGCCAGGACACCCGCAGCCAGCGAGAACACACCGAGAAGCGACAGGACGAAGCGAGCCGTCGCGGTTCGGCGGTCAACCAGATCTTTCATCGATGAGTTACGCGCGACGGGTACCGCCGGGTCGATGCTGGCGACCGCCTCGCGGAGCATCGGGACGAGCACACCCGCATCCGTCGCGGCACGCACCATGACGTGGACCTCCCAGTCCACCCAGGACCACGCCCGCGCGTCGAAGTAGACGCCTCCCTCCGTTGGCTGCCTGAGATCGGATTGGCGCACGTCCCCGACGACGCCGATCACCTGGTACTCCTCGAGACCCCTCCCCCATGGATTGGCCGTGACCACTCGTCCGAGGGACGAGCCATCCGGGAAGGCGCGCTGGGCGGCGCGCTCGCTTAGCACCACCGAGTAGCGGTCGTCGCCCTCCGCGAACAAGCGCCCCGAGACGAGAGGAATGCCCATGGTGGGGAAGTACTCCTCGGTGGCCAGGTAGTACGGGACGACCCCGATCGGACGACGGACGCCCGCGCCGGCCTCCATGTCGCCCGACCAACTCCCGCCGAAGGGCATGGGCCACACGACTCCGGCGGCCGTGACCCCGGGCAACTGCGCGACGCCCTCCTGGACGTCCCGGTAGTACCGGCCCGCCTCCTCGGGCCAGCCGTATTCGGTTCCCGGAATGGAGACGGCAAACGTGTGTAGATCGTCGACCTCGAAGCCCACGTCGACGTCACTCAGCCGGGCCAGGCTCGTAACCAACAGTCCCGCTCCAACGAGGAGTACCAGGGAGAGTGCCACCTGAGTGACAACCAGCCCGTTTCGCACCGCGGCCCCACGCGGGGCGCCGGCGCGGGCATTCCCGAGCGCGGAGGAGGGGTCCGCTCGTGTCGCCAGAGCCGCCGGTGCGACGCCGACCAAAAGCGTGGTCAGAAGTCCCGCGGAGACCGCGAAGAGGGCGGTGAGCCCATCGACCGAAACGGCGTCGATGCGGGGAAGGTCCGGGGAGGCCATTAGCGGCATGGCCGCCACGAGCCCCGAGGCGATCGTAAGGCCGACGGCCGAGCCGGCAGCCGCGACGATCATGCTCTCGACCAGGAGAAAGCGCACGACCCGTCCCGCTGACGCACCGATGGCAACCCGCACAGCCAACTCACGCCGGCGACCCTGCGCCCGGACCAACAGAAGGTTCGCCACGTTCGCGCAGGCGATAAGCAGAACGAATCCGACCGCGCCCATGAGGAGCAGGAGCGTGGGACGTGAGTCCGCGGTCAGGCGCTCGTGAAGGTCGTGGATCGCCAGGGTGAAGCCGGCCGCTTCGTATCGCGTATCTTCGGCCGATCGTCCGGCCAGGACCGCGTCGGCCTGAGCCTGGACGGTCTGCAGGGTCGAGCCGTCCGACAGGGCGCCGACCATCCGAAGCATCCCGAACTCCGGACCGGACTGACCCCACACGTCTCCGTTCTGCCAGTTGTTATCAGGAACCTTCCAGATGTCCATCTCCGGGAGGCGCGCGCCCCCTCGCTCAGGCAGTTCCAAGCGGAAGGCGGCGGGAAGGACACCGACGACCGTGTAGCTATGGCCATCCAGGCTCACCGTGCGGTCGACGACGTCCGGATCGGCCGCCATCTGGTTCGCCCACAGGCTATGTGAAACCACCGCGGTGCCCGGTGGATCGGACGGGCCAGGGAGTCGCCCGACGGCCGGCGAAACGCGGAGCATGGACAGAAAGCCCGGAGAGACCCAACCGACCTGGACCATGCGCGGCAGGCCCGCGCCGGTCAGTGTCTGACGAATCGTGCCGATCGCCTCGAGCGCGTTCAAGGCGGGCACACCTTCACGCAGCGCCCGCCAATCGCCACCGGACACGAGGGCGTCGTCGATTCCCTCACTGGCACGACCGGCCTGCACGTACACCAACCGGCCATCTCCATCGAAGGGCAGCGGCTGAAGAAGAACGCCGTTCACGACGCTGAACACGGCTGTGCTCAGCCCGATGCCGATGCCCAACGTCAGCACGACGACCCCAGAAAAAGCCGGATTCCGCCGGAGTCCGCGCGCGGCCAGCCGAAGATCGTTCATCCACCCCATCGTCCACCCCTCCCGTGTTGTTGACGTCGATCGCGATCGCGATCTCCCTCGCATCCGGACGGCCCCTGCTGTCAGGTCCCACATCAGCCTCAAATCGTCGCGGACCCGAGCCGTGCCCGACGCCCGACGCGCGCGGCTCTCCCGCTGAGATTCCGCAACGAAGTCGCGCACCTCATTGCCACGCGCCTCTCGAAACTCCCTTGGATACAGCCGAAGCATGGCCCCGACCCACCAGGGTCCGTCTGAGGGCCGATCGGGCGCCATTTCAGACCCGCCCCTCGAGCAAGTCCGCACTCTCTGCGAACGTCACGATGTCGCGCAGGCGCGCCAGCTCCTCCCGCAGCACCGCCCGCCCGCTGGGCGTCAGCCGGTACATGCGGCGCCGCCCGGACGGCTCCAACTCCGCAATCCACCCGTCCTCGTGCATCCGGTGGATGGCCTCGTAGAGCGTGCCGGGGCCCAGCGTCAGCTTTCCGTCCGTACGCGCCTCGACAGCGCCTTTGATGCCGTAGCCGTGCAGATCCTCCTGGCTCAACGCCAGGAGCATGTGAAGGACGGCCGGGGTCATGAGATCCCGGGGATTCCGGACCCGCCGCTTTCCACCCACTCGCTTCTCCTCCGTGTTGCTGTGTCGGTCGCCGCTCAGTGTCGATGACCGATTGTGTCGGTCACCGATAATAGCGACCACGCCTCCGATGTGGCAACCATTTCGCCCGCTGCCGGGCGGCCCGTGGCGATCTTGCCCACATATAAGTCACTACTTATGCTTTTGCATGAGCAACGATGTCGTACTCGATGCGCTCGGCGATCCGACGCGGCGAACCCTTCTCGGAATGATCCGTGATAACGCGCGGAGCGTGGGCGAGCTCGCGGCCGCACTTCCGGTCAGCCAGCCTGCCGTGTCGCAGCACCTTCGGATACTTCGGGAGGCTGGGCTCGTCCAATCGGTGCCGGAGGGGCGTCGACGCATCTATCACGTGCGCGTAGAGGGATTTGAACCTCTACGGCTTTATCTCGCGTCCTTCTGGGGGCAGGCACTCGGCGCCTTCCAGGCGTCGTTCGATCCGTGGCAACAGGGGGGGAAATGAGTATCGAACCGGTGGTGGTGGATGTACGGGTGCCCGCGGACGCGCAGAGTGCCTTCAACCGTTTCACGGAAGAGCTGGACTCGTGGTGGCCACGTCGCTCCCACTCCGTGAGTCAGGAGGCGTGCGCCTCCGTCGCCATCGAGGGATACGTCGGCGGACGGATCTTCGAGACGACGAAGGACGGCGTCGAGCACGAATGGGGCAGACTACGATCGTGGGAGCCGGGCCGATCGTTCTCGACGTCGTGGCACCCCGGGCGCGACGCGGCCGAGGCGCAGGTGGTCGAGGTCGACTTCCTGCCCCAGGACGACGGCACGCTGGTCCGACTCACGCATCGGCTGTGGGAACCGATTGGAGAGGGCGCCGCCGATACGAGGGATCGGTATGCGTCCGGTTGGCCCGGCGTCATGGACGCCTATCGGGATTCGCTCGGAGGCAACGACTGATGCGCACACTCGAGTTGTCCAAGGCACTCCGGTCGTTGACACGCGCTCCGGCGTTCGCGGCCGGCGTGGTCCTCACGCTGGGCCTGGGAATCGGCGTGACGGCCTCCGCCTTCTCGGTCGTCCGCGGCGTGTTGCTCAAACCTCTGCCCCACGAGGCCGGCGACCGCCTGATGTATCTCCGGCAGACGGCCGCAGGCGCGGGCATCGAGAACGCGCTCTTTTCCGTGCCGGAAATCGACGAGTATCGCCTTGCGGTGTCGTCCTTCGACGGCGTGGCCGAGTTCTCCAGCATGCGCTTCAGCGCGCTCGGACTCGATCGCCCTCGCCAGGTCCAGGTGGGCATCGTCACCGGCAACTTCTTCCAGGTGATGGGGCTGGGCGCCACCCTGGGCCGCCCGTTGAGCACGGACGACGACCCGGAAGGCTCGGACGCCGTCGCCGTCCTGACCACGCCGATGTGGCAGACAGTGTTCGGAGGCGATCCGGACGTGGTCGGGACCACCTTCCAGATGAACGGGCGCTCCGTCACGGTGGTCGGCGTGGCCGAGCCGCACCCGCCCTACCCCGAGCGGACCGACATGTACGTCAACATGGTCACCAGCCCGCACCATCTCAGCGCGTCGATGAACCACGACCGCAAACACCGAATGACCGAGGTCTTCGCACGGCTGACGCCAGCCGCGTCCGTGGAACGCGCTCGTGCCGAGGCCAGAGCCGTGGCGGAGCGTGGTCGCACGGAGAACGCGGAGGCGTACGACGCCTCCTACGGGTACAGCGTCGAGTTGACCACGTTGAAGGACCAACTCTCACGACGTGCGCGGACGATCCTGTTCGTACTGGTCGTGGCCGCTGGACTCGTGCTCCTGGTGGCACTGGCCAACGTGGCAAATCTGGTGCTGACCCGTGCGGCCCGACTGTCCGACGAGCTGTCGATTCGGGCGTCGCTCGGCGCGACATCGCGCGATCTTCGAGCCCGACTGCTATCGGAAAACGCCGTTCTCGGCCTCGCCGGTGCATTCCTCGGAACGATGATGGCGCTCAGCGGGATCCCAGTGCTGTCGACCTACCTCTCCCGCTTCTCAGTGCGGGCCGCGGACATCCGCGTGGATCTCGCCGTTTTGGCGGGTACGCTCCTGCTTGCCATCGCCTCGTCCATCGTCCTCTCCTACCTCCCGCGACTTCCCGCGGACCGTCGTCTCGAGGGCCTCGCACGCTCGGGGCGAAGCGGCACCAGTCGACGGTTCCGGCGCACCCAGTCCGCCATGGTGGGCGCTCAGGTCGCGGTCTCCCTCGTGCTCGTATTCGGTGCTGGTCTGTTGGCACAGACGCTCCTCAACCTTCAGTCGATCGACACGGGTATCGAACTCGACCAGGTGTTGGCGCTCGATGTTCCCGCCGTCGCGAATGGCCGAAGCCGCATGGAAGTACAGGACGACTACCTCGCCATGGTATCATCGATCGAGGCACTCCCCGGCGTCCGGCGTGCCGCGCTCACCAACACCGTGCCCATGCGTACGGAAGGCTTCCTGGTGAGCTGGATCTCCGACTTCGCCTTGGAGGGGCGCGAACAGGCGCCGGGCGGACCCCCCTTCCGGTCCGATTTCCGAATCGTCTCGGGCGGCTACTTCGATGCGCTCGACATGGATCTGCTGAGCGGACGCACTCTGGGCGCGTCGGACGACCCCGGTGCGCCCCTGGTCGCGGTCGTAAACCAGGCCTGGGTGCAGCGCTTCTTCGACGGTCGTGACCCGGTAGGCCAACGCTTCATGTGGACGAGCGACTTCACGCGGTTCATGGGGCTGAGCGAGCAGCTCTACACGATCGTCGGCGTTGTCTCGGACATCCGGGAGCACTCGGTCGAGCGCGCCCCATCGCCGGCCGCCTTCCTCTCGTACCGGCAGGCCCCGTTCGCCGAGTCGCTCCTGGTGCGCGCGGACGAGAACGTGAGCGGGCTGTCGGCTCTCGTGTCCGCGGCCGTGCGGGGCGTGGAACCGGACCAGCCGGTGGAGAACGTGGCGACCCTGGCGGCCATCGGTGAGGAGCGCCTGGGTGAGACGCGGTTGAACGCTCGCTTGGTCGGGATGCTCGCCGGACTCTCGCTCCTGATTGCCGCCGTCGGGATCTTCGCGGCGCTCGCGTTCTCCGTGAGTCAGCGCACCCGAGAGATGGGACTCCGGATGGCGCTGGGCGCCGATCAGGCACGGGTCGTCCGGAAGGTGATGCGGGAAGGAATGGGCATGGTCGGCGTCGGGATCCTCGTGGGGATCGCCGGCTCGTACGCCTCGTCCAGCTTCCTGTCGGGCATGGTGTACGGCGTGCCTGCGACCGATCCGTGGACGCTCGTGGCCGGATCGATTACGCTGCTGCTGGTCGCAGCCGTGGCGACCGCCCTACCGGCGCTCCGCGCCGCGCGGGTGCATCCAGCTCGCGTTCTCAGCGGAGAGTAGGCAGCGCCGAGCAGGAAGAGTCGGCCCGGAACCGGCCTCCGCGACCGCGGGTACCGGGCCGGCTCTCCATCCCACGAATCAGATCGGCCTGCCATGGCGCCACCGGCGGCGTTCCACGAAGAAGAGGCCCTCGGCAAGGCGTACGACGCCCGGCTGATGAAGCGACTGCTCCGGTATCTGGTCCCGTACCGGCTGCAAGTGGTGGTGGCCATCCTGTTCCTGATGGCCGCGTCCGCCCTCGAAGTGGTCGGCCCGCTGATCACCCAGCAGGTCATCGACCGCGCCATCCCCACCGGCGATACGTCGCTGTTGCTACGCCTCACCGGGTTCTACGCCGCCGCGGTGCTCGGGACCTTCGCCCTGCAGTATCTCCAGGGGATCCTCACCACGTGGCTTGGACAGTCCGTGATGTACGACCTCCGCACGGAGATCTTCCGGCGATTCCAGCGGCTCGACCTGCGCTTCTTCGACAAGAACCCGGTCGGTCGTCTGATGACCCGGATCACGAACGACGTCGAGACCCTGAACGAGCTCTTCAGCTCGGGCGTCGTGTCCGTATTCGGAGACGTATTCACGCTGGTCTTCATTGTGGCGGCCATGCTGCAGATGAACTGGCGACTGGCGCTGGTCACCTTCAGCGTGCTCCCCCTGGTCTTCTACGCGGTCTTCCTCTTCCGGTCACGGATCCGCACCGCGTATCGAGATGTTCGCGTGCGACTCGCGCGAGTGAACGCATTCCTCCACGAGCGCATCACCGGGGTCCGGACGGTCCAACTCTTCAACCGGGAGGAGCACGACCACCGTGAGCACCGGCAGTTGAACGACGATTACCTCGAAGCCCACCTCCGCAGCATCACATACTACGCGCTGTTCTTTCCGGTCATTGAGATCTTCACCGCCATCGCGATTGCCTTGATCGTCTGGTACGGTGGATTCCAGATCATGGACGGCGCGGTGTCCGTCGGTGTAGTCGCGGCATTCCTGCAGTACGCCCGCCGCTTCTTCCGTCCGATTCAGGACCTGTCGGAGAAGTACAACCTGCTTCAGGGCGCCATGGCCTCCTCCGAGCGGATCTTCAAGCTGCTCGACCGGAGCGTCGACGTCACGGACCCCGAGGAGCCACGCCCTCTCCCCTCACCCACGCTCGGGGACATCGAGTTCGACGGTGTCTGGTTCGCCTACGGCGATGACGAGAACGGCGAGCCAGACTGGGTGCTGCGCGATGTGAGCTTCAAGGTCGGAGCCGGCGAGAAGGTGGCCATCGTCGGCCACACCGGTGCGGGTAAGACGACGCTGATCAACCTCCTGATGCGCTTCTACGACGTCCAACGCGGTCGGATCCTCCTGGACGGGGTTCCGATCCGTGACGTCGCGCTGGCCGACCTGCGCTCGCGCATTGGTCTCGTTCTGCAGGACGTCTTCCTCTTCAGTGAGGACGTGGCGTACAACATCCGTCTCGGATCGTCCGAACTCTCGGAGGAGACGGTCCGCGCAGCGGCCGAGCGGGTCGGTGCCGGCCCGTTCATCGACCGCCTCGGGGGCGGCTACGAGCAGATGGTGGGTGAACGGGGCGTGTCCCTCTCGGTCGGTGAGCGCCAGCTCGTCAGCTTCGCGCGCGCTCTGGCCTTCGACCCGGAGATCCTCGTGCTGGACGAAGCCACCAGCTCCGTGGATTCCGAACTGGAAGAGCAGATCGAGCGGGCAACGGACGAGGTGCTGGCCGGACGGACCTCCCTGATCATCGCCCATCGCCTCTCAACCGTGCAGCACGCCGACCGGATCCTGGTCTTCCATCACGGCGAGCGACGGGAGGAAGGAACGCACACCGAACTGTTGGCCGAGGGTGGTCTGTACGCACGGCTGCACGAACTGCAGTTCGCTCCGGCAAGATGAGGCGGGCGGCGGGATGAGGCCGGCGGCGTGAGCCACCCCAGAGTGGGACGACCGCGTGGTTCCGACGTCCCGCCGCGCTACGAACCCGTTTCGTACGTGTAGAGCTGCACGAACTCGACGCCGAGTTCATCATACCGTACGCCGAGAATCCAACCCGGCCCGGCATCGAAAACGCGGAAGCTGGGTGGGAGGGCGGCCACCCCGAGGTACCGCCCGTCCCGGTCGAACAGCAACGCGTCGCCGCCCGTAGCTAGATCGAGGGCCGTCGACACGATGACCGTTCCGTCCGCTCCGACGGCGACCGACCCGTAATACGGCTTCCTTTCCGGGACATCCATGACGGCCCAGCCCCGCTCCAGTTCGGGAAGGCGACTCTGAGCCCAGTCCGCTCCCCGCTGCCGCTCCTTCCAGACTTGGACCTCCGCTTCCGTGACCTCCTCGGGCTCGGCCGTCCAGCGGATGATGAGTTCCGAACCATCGGGTGAAAAACGGCGAACCCGCGGGTGAGCATTGTCTCCGATCACGATGCTTCCGTCGGCGGCCCCGAGCTCGAAAGAGGTATTGGTCGGGAACGGCGGGACGGTCGCACTCGGCCGGGGACCGCCGACATCGACGTACTGCTGCAGTATGCCGCCGAACTCCCCCAGCGTGTGCACCGTGGCCAGGTCCGCGGACGCGCGGATCAGCAGCATCCTCGGTCGGTACAGAGGGCCGGCCACGGGCGGGTCCCCGCTTCCCATATAGACGGGGGCGAAGAACGAGCCATCGGCCAGCCACTGCCCCCCCTCGGACATACCCCCGACCCGCTCCGCCATGGACGCGACCGATCCGCGGTCGACGGACTCCCGGCGGATGAAGTCTCCGGAGGTCGTGAAAAACACCCGATCCAGAAAGTCCTGCACCTGGATCGTGTCTCCGGCGCGGAGCGTGAGCGCGCGCGGATACCGGAACTCGCTCGGCCCATCTCCGGCACCACCGGCGGAGGCCCTCACGGTGCCGTCCGCGTTGTAGATCCGGAGCTCACGGCTGCCCCCGTTCGCGACGGCCACGCCGCCGTCCGCGAGTCGCTTGACGTCGGTCACGCCGAAGAGCTGCAGGTCGGGCGCGCCGTCCACCACGCCGATCTGAAGCGCCGGTTCCGGCGAGACTTCGAGCCGGAGGTCAGGGTCGAGCGCGCCGTACGACACGATCGTGACCCCTGCGCTGTCACGGACCTCGACCTGGGCTCCCCGCTCGCCGGCGTCGCCGCCGCAGGCCGCGGCCCACAGGAGCGAAACGGTCAGTACGGCGTTCCAGTCTCGGCGCACCATCAGCCCTCCACGCTGACCTCCAGGTATCCCCCTCCCGTTTACCGTAAGGCCAAGCCCGCCACGTTCGCCACTACCACCTCTCGACGGGCCGCCGTCAGGGCCGCCAGAGCCCGGTGGGTGCGCAGGAACTCGACGTAGTCCTGGTATTCTGCCAGGGAGTCGACGCCGACGAAGCGGAGGTAGTCCCAGCCGTCCGCGATCAGGAGGCGCCCGGTGCTTACGTGGACACCACGCTCGCGCTCCATGCGCGCCGTCTGGGCAAGCGCGAGCTCGAACGCTGCGTGCTCGCCCGGCGGGACCCGGTACCAGATCAACACGGTGAGTCGGGCGGACGCCGGATCGCCCGAGCCGAGCGCGGGCAGCATCTCGACGAACTGGTCGGTATGCGACCGGGTCAGCGCTCCGATCTCACGGTAGAGGGCACCGATACCCGTCCCGTCTGGGGTCGTGATCCGACGGAGCGCTTCGTTGGACGCATCCATCCCGGCCATTCCCCTGAACCCACGAACGATGATCAGGTCCAGCGGAATCGAACTCTCCACCTCGCGGAACGCCCGAAAGGCGAGCATCGCCTTGTCCTGGCGATACAAGGGGAGCGCTCGCTCGCGATAGATACCCACCGCGTCGGCCGCGCGACCCGGCAGAAAGGCGAACGTCACCAACTGGCGGACCTCCCCTTCCTCCGGCACCTGGGCGTTCAGCGCGGCGGCAGGTGGGATGGAGCCCATCGACATAAGGGCGAAGAGAGCCGGCATTCGGGCGGTGCTACTCGGGATCATCGGGGTCACGGTTGAAGAGGGGATGGGGGAAAGCGGCGGCCGGGAGGAGGGAAGCGACGACCGGGCGTAGGAGAGCGGCGACCCGAGCGACCACAATCCGACCCGGTAGCCCGTCAGTCGACTGCAGAGCGACCGTTACTCGCAGAAGATCACGGGATCAAGCCGCACGCGCCCCTCTTCGACCATCCGCATGTAGTGCTCGGTGTAGACGCGGAGTTGTCTGCATTCGGGGAGAAATTCGACCGCCCACAGGTTGTGCGGATCGTGCGCCCAGAGGCCACTCGTGCCCGCGGCGCCGATCTGCTTGATATCGTCCACGAAGAGGGTCAACCGAGCCAGGCGCCCTCGAAGCATGAAGCAGTTGGGGAGCTCCACCGCCGACCACTCACCGCCGCATGGGACGAAGACGGCGGCACCGCTCTTCTTGACGAAGGCGCCCACATCGGCGCTGATGGCTTCGTTGAGCGCCACGTTGTCCCACGCGACCACACGAGAGGGCGTCGCCATCCGCCGCCGAACCAGCCGCTGCACGACCGAGACATACAGCCCTTCGAGCTCGATTGGAGCCGTTTCCAACCGGATCAGGAGGGCGCTGTTCTCCGTGATGTGGGATGCCTCGACGTTCGTGACGTAGCCGAAACCCGACGCTTCGAAGGTCCATTCACCGACGGGAACGCTGTCGAAGGCGAAGAAGCCGTTCCGGTCGGTCACCCGGATCTCACCCAACTCGACGAGCTTGACGGCGATGCCGAGAATCGGCTGCTCCGTCGTGAAGTCGCGCGCTTCGCCGATGAGGCGCAAAAGGATGGTGTCCTGCGCCGCAGCGGCGGGCGCGAGGACCATTGTCCCAGCCAGGATTGTCGAGACAGCGAGTCTCGTGGGTAAAGCGAGTCTCATCGGTGACATGATCGTCGTGGGTGTCATGTTCGTCGTGGACGTTGTCTCTTCAACGCCTACGTCTCCGGGCGTATCCCGTGTCTCCTCCTCCAACGGTGTGCTCATGCCTCCTCCGCTATCCATCGTCATGCTCGGAGCCACCGGAGCGGTCGGCCGCGAAGTCGTTCGCGCGCTCCAAGCTGGCGGCACCTTCGCATCCCTCACGCTACTCGGCCGCCGCTCCGCGGACCATCTGAAGGGCGATCGCACCACGCAGGAGGTCGTGGACGTTTTCGATATTTCTTCCTACCGAGAGCAACTGGCAGGGCGGAATGCGGCGGTGTGCACATTCGGGGTCGGACAACCCTCCAAGATGTCGCGGGAGGAGTTTCTACGGATCGACAAGGCGCCTGTTCTGTCGTTCGCCCGGGCGTGCAAGGAAGCCGGGGTGGAGCACTTCGAGCTGCTGGGCTCGGTCGGTTCCTCCTCCGGCTCGCGATCATTCTACCTCCGCACGAAGGGAGAGTTGGAGGACGAACTGGTGGCGCTGGGCTTCCGGCGGCTCAGCATCTTCCGCCCGTCGATGATACTGACACCCGAAAATCGGTACGGACTCTCGCAGGCGTTGACCCTCGCGGTATGGCCACGCCTGAAGCCAATTCTGGCCGGTCCGCTCCGTAAGTATCGGGGCGTTCGTGTGGAGCGGCTTGGGGCGGCGATCGCCCACAACCTGACGACTCCGGGGGATGGTGTGGAGAGGCTCCACTGGGACCAGATCGAGCGGCTGGCGGATGGGTAGGGTGGCGACTCTTGACCGACGATGTGCGTGAACTACGCGAACTGGGATCGCTAGCCGAGGACTCAGCGCGCGGACGTAGAGACACCTCACCGTCCAACCCAACCGGCGACCTCGTCCAGGTAGCGCCGATACCCGGTACTGCCTGCCTGGGAGTCGCCCCCCCACCCCCGGAAGCGTGCGTCGGTCCAGATGCACTCCGACTCACGGAAAGGTATCCACGGCACTTCGAAGGCCGAGACGCACGCCGGATCGTCCCGATGCCAGGGGAACGGCTGGGCCGAGGATCCGATGTTCTGAGCGTGCCCCTCGATCGGGAAGTGAACCCCCTTCTGGTTCCGGTCGCATGTGTCGAAGTGCCAGTGCCCCCGGTCGCACGATGCGCGACTGGCGTAGTTGGCGTTCTTGCCCTCGGCGACCCAGATGAGTGGAGATGTACCGATCCAGGTGAGCTCGCTCGGATCGTACCAGCGGCAGTCGTCGCCGCTTCCGAAACAGTGAGCGGAAAGGAAGACGCGCGTCGGCGTCCATCCGGCGACGTCCGCTTTCCACGCCACATCGATCGCGATGAACTCGGAGTCGCCGCGGTGGGGGTCGCAGCCGCCCCGAAGTCTCAACAGGCACTTCGGGCCTTGCCAGCCGCAGTCGTCGACGTAGGCAGGCAGGTAGGCGACGCGGACGCCCCCTTCGTACGGCTGCGCGCCGAAGAGGTAGCCACCGGTAAGGCGGCCCTCTGCGTGATCCCAGTTGCAGGCCCGGTCGGACACGACAAAGGCGGGGGCAAACTGCTTGGCCAGGGCGATCTCGCACGGGTCGGACAGACCGTCTCGGTCGAGGTCGGGCGTGAGGTCGGCGCCGAGGGCCACGGCGTGATCGCATAGGGGCTCGCCCACTACAGGGATGAAGCGCTCCGTGGCGGCGTGCCCGAGGGCGACGGATTGAAGGAGCGCGAGGACCACGATGGAAACCCCGGTCCACGCCACCAACCTCTGGCGGCGCCGAGCGCCCAAACCTCCGCCCAAACCTCCGCCTAAACCTCTGCCCGACCGGCTCATCGGCGCCCACGAAATCGGATCGCTGCGCGGTGGCGGACATAACACCCTTGATCTTTAACCACACTGTAGTTTAACATGGCGTCGACCACAGCAATCTCCCTACTCCACGGGCACGGACGTGACAGGCTACCTCGGCGAGTTCGAGCAGTTGATCCTCTTTTCCGTCCTCCATCTCCGAGAGGAAGCGTACGGCGTCGCCATCCGCGAGACCATTGAAGAACGAACCGGCCGCACCGTGTCCGCCGGAGCCATTTACACCGCGCTCGGGCGGATGGAAGATCGCGGTCTGGTCCGTTCCTACGTGGAGAGACCGCAGGAAGGTCGCACCGGGCGCCCCCGGAAATTCTACGCGCTCCGGCGGGATGGCGCCGGAGCGCTCCGGGACTCCTACTCCACGATTCAGGCGATGGCGGGTGGGTTGATCCCGGCCCTCACCGAGTTGGCGGACGGCTGACGCATATGAGCACGGGCCCCCATCGTCCGCCCCGGTTCTGGGCCCTCGTCGCTGGGTGGCTCATCCGCGGAGAGGACGCGCCCTTCATCCGCGACGACCTGGTGGACTCCTTCCACCTCGATCTGGAGCACGGCCTCTCTCCGCGCCGGGCCCGGTCGCGATACGCCATGAACGTCATCGGCTCGATCGTAAGCCTCATGATGGGATGGCTGTCTCGCGCGCTCGGTCGGGGCGCCGGGCTCGACGTGCGGCTGGGCATTCGGATGCTGGGAAAACAGCCGCTCCTCACCGGCGTGGCCATGCTCGCCCTGGGGCTGGGCATTCCGTCGTCGCTGTCGATGCACCACCTCGTGAACGTGCTCCTCACGCCTCTGCCGGTCCCGGAAGGAGAGAGGGTCCTCGGTATCCGGAACTGGGACCGGGAGAGCTCCGACCCAGTCCAGTCGACG
Source organism: Gemmatimonadota bacterium (assembly GCA_029262115.1). Classification (GTDB taxonomy): domain Bacteria; phylum Gemmatimonadota; class Gemmatimonadetes; order Longimicrobiales; family Gaopeijiaceae; genus JAJCZZ01. The sequence continues at coordinate 27,021 of JAJCZZ010000096.1, forward strand.
CTGGACGAGCTTCAGAACTGGCAGGAGTCCCTGTCGAGCTTCCAGTCGATCGGCGCGACGCGGTCGTACATGGTCAACGTGCACAACGGAGACGCCGGAGCGCCCCCGGTCCGGGCCGCTGAGGTCACGGCGTCGACCTTCCCGCTGCTCCGGAGCATCCCGCTCCTCGGCCGCACGCTCCTCTCCGTTGACGAGACCCCCGGCGCGCCCTACGTCGCGGTCATCTCGGAGGATCTGTGGCGTTCACGCTTCGCCGCCGATCCCGACATCGTGGGGCGCCAGGTGACCATCGGGCGCAAGACGCACACCGTTGTCGGCGTCATGCCGTCGACCTTCCGCTTCCCGATGGATGACCGTGTCTGGCTGCCGCTGCGACCCCGCTGGACGGGCCCCGACGGCCCGGGTGGTGTGCGGGTGTGGGTCTTCGGCCGCCTCGCGGACGGTGCCGGCGAAGCGGACGCTCGAACGGAAGTGTCCGGCGTCACCAGACGATGGGCCGTGGAGGACCCGGAAAGCTATGACCGGCTGATCGGTGAGGCCGTACCGATGCCCCTCCTTCTTCTGGGAGAGGACGACTTCACTCACAGTGGGCCCGCGGGGCTGGCAGACGAGGAGGTCCTTCTCGGGCAGGCGATTCTCACGCTCATGCTGCTGCTCGTGTGCGGGAACGTCGGGACTCTGATCCTGGCGCGGACCGCGACCCGTTCGGGCGAGATCGCCATTCGCACTGCGCTCGGCGCGAGCAGAAGCCGGATCGTCTTCCAACTGTTCGTCGAAGCGACGGTCCTGGCCGTGGTGGCCACCGGCCTCGGTCTGATCGTGGCCGAGGCCACCGCGCGTTGGCTGACGAGTCTGCTCGGTCCCTTCGTGGGCTTCCCGTCCTGGCTGGACATCACTCTCAATCTGGAGATCGTGGCGACGGCGATGGCCTTCGCGGTGGTGTCGGCCGGTGTTGCCGGGGTGATCCCGGCGTTGAAGGCGACCTCTCGCGGCGTGCAGGGAAATCTCCAGCGGACCGCCGCCGGCAACTCGTCCATCCGTTTCGGGGCCGGCTCGACCGTCCTGATCGTCAGCGAGGTAGTGCTGGCCGTGGGATTCCTCGCGCTGGGCGGCGCGTTGTCGCGTAGTCTGTTCCGGGATACCGAGGGCCAACTCGGCTTCGACCCGGAGCAGTACCTCGAGGCCACCGTGCGAGTCCCGGACCCGGCACTGACCGCTGACACCGAGCCGCTGGAATCTGATACGGTGTCGGCCGTCCGGCTCCGCGAGATCCAGACCGACGTGCTGCGGCGGCTCCAGGAAGAGCCGGGCGTCGTGGCCGCGTCGATGGGCCCGGAAGTGCCGGGCGCGTCCCTGCGGGGGAGCCCGATCATTCTCGAGACCACCGACACCGTCAGGCGGATGGGGCCCACCGGGCTCGAGCGCGCGGCCGAAGCGCGCGTCGACGTGGGCTTCTTCTCGGCACTCGGTCGCCCGATCCTGGTCGGGCGGAACTTCTCCGAGGCCGATCTGGATGCGAACGAACGAGGCCATCGATCGGCCGTGATCGTGAACACGACCTTTGTCGACCATATCCTTGACGGCCGTCAGCCCGTCGGGCAGCGCTTCCGGCCCTTCCGCTACTCGGACGCCGACTCCGTCGTGGTGGATTGGTACGAGATCATCGGGGTCGTCGGGCCCTTCGGCATGAACGTGCACAATCCAGCGAAGGACGCGGGCGTCTACTACCCGGTGGCGCCCGGGGAGGCGAATCCGACGCGGTACCTGATCGAGGCGGCCGGGTCGCCCGAGGCGTTTTCGTCCCGCCTCCGCGAGATCGTCGCCGCGGTCGATCCGGAAGCCCTCGTCGTCCGTTCCGTATCGGCAGCGGAGTTGATCCGAGCGGAGGGCAACCTCTTCCGTTGGGCCGCGCTCATGCAGGTCGCCCTGGCCGGCGTCGCCTTTTTGCTCTCGGTGACCGGCCTGTACGCGTTGATGGCGTTCACGGTGACGCAGCGGACGCGCGAGATCGGGATCCGAACCGCGCTGGGTGCCCGACCCTGGACCATCATCTCGACCATCGCGAAGCGTGCGGCACTTCAACTGGGAATCGGGCTCTCGCTGGGGGCGGTCTGGGGCTGGATGCTCCTCCGCGGGATGGGCGGCGACGACGCCATGATGGTGGATCTGGACATCCCGGTGACCATCGCCGTAACCGTTACGATTGGCGGTGTGGTCGGCGTGCTCGCGTGCGCGGCTCCGACCCTGCGTGGGCTGCGGATCCAACCGTCGGAGGCGTTGCGGGAGAGCTGAGAGGATGACGGTCGCCGGCACACCAAAGCTTGACCTAAAATCCTTAGGCCATCACCTTAACCTAAGTTCTTTAGGCCAGGACCGCCGCGCGACGGTGTTTCCGAACCCCCTCAGCCTCCCGCTCTCACCAACCATGCCCGACGACTCCCTCGCCGTGCTCAAGGGCACGCTCGAGTTCCTTGCGCTCCGGACGCTCGCGTCCGGGACCGAGATGCACGGCTTCGAGATCCTCGACTTCGTCCACAGGTCGACCGAGGACGAGCTGCAGTTGGAGGAAGGGGCGCTCTATCCGGCCTTGCACCGGATGGAGAAGCGGGGGTGGCTGGCCGCGCGGTGGGGCGTGTCTGAAAAGGGGCGGAGGGCGAAGTATTACCGTCTCACGACGGACGGACAGACGGCCCTCCGCTCTGAAGAGGAGCGCTGGTCACGGTACGTCACGGCAGTCGGGCGCTTGGCCCCGGATGCGGGAGCGCGGCCGTGACCGATCCACGCATCGACGAGGAGCTCCGCCACCATATCCAGGAGCGCACGGACCGTCTCGTGCGGGAGGGAATGGACCCGGACGAGGCCCGGCGGGCGGCCGAGCACGCGTTCGGCGACCTCGATCAACTGCGCGAAGAGGTCGCGCGCATCGATCACCCCCGCCGCACGGCACCAGGCCGCCTCCTCGACGCACTCGTGTCCGACGCCCGCTTCGCGGTCCGACAACTTCGGCGCAATCCGGGCTACGCCGCTGTCGCCGTCCTCACGCTCGGTCTCGGCATCGGCGCGTCGGCCGCGATCTTCGGGCTGGTGAAGGCGGTCGTACTCGACCCCCTGCCCTACCCGGAGTCGGAACGGCTGGTCAGCCTGAACGAGCGCGCCCCCGACGGGATCCCGTTCTCGGTGTCGGGCCCGAACTACACGGACTTCCGCGACCAGGTAGGCTCACTCGAGCATCTGACGGCAGTCACCTATGTGGAGCACACGACCCATGTCGAGGGTCGGCCCCTGCAGGTGCTCGCCGAAGTGGTCACGGGTGACTTCTTCCGACTCTTCGGTGCCGCCGCCGCCCTGGGACGGACGTTCCGCCCCGGAGCCCCCGGCTCCGTCGAGGACGGTGTGGTCGTCCTGAGCCATGCATTCTGGCGTGATCACTCGGGCTCGGACCCCGAGGTTCTGGGGTCCGGCCTGCTCCTGGACGGCAGACCGTACGAGGTCATCGGGGTGATGCCGGAAGGGTGGGGTCCCACCCCAGACGTCGACGTCTGGCATGCGCTGAGTCCGCTGCCGGCCTCGCGGAACAACCACGATCTCTCGGTGGTGGGGCGGGTCGCGGGTGGCACGTCGCTCGCAGCGGCACAGGCCGAACTGGAAGCGGCGGCTGCGGCTCTCGGTGAGCGCTACCCCGCTTCGAACGGGGGGTGGGGAGCCAAGCTGACGCCGTTGAAGGAAGCCGTCGTGGGGAAGGAGCGCATCCGTGCGGGGTGGGTCCTGCTCGGGGCGGTCGGGCTTCTGGTGCTGATGGCGTGCGCGTCGGTCTCCAATCTTCTACTCGCTCGGGCGTCGGGCCGCGGGCACGAGATCGGGCTGAGGGCGGCGCTCGGTGCGGGTCGCGGGCGCCTGGTGCGGCAACTGCTCACCGAAAGTTCCGTGCTCGCTCTCGGCGGCGTGGCGCTCGGACTGCTGCTGGCGTGGTTCTTCCTCCCCATCCTTCAGACCCTGAGTCCGTCGGACACGCCGCGGCTCGGCGACGCGAGCGCGAACGGCCCGGTCGTGCTCTTCGCCGCCGCCGTCGGGGCGCTCAGCACGCTGCTCTTCGGGCTAGCGCCGATCGCGCACCTGGCAGGCAGTCGACCCAGTCTGGGCGGAGGCAGGACCGTGGCGGGGGGTGGGCGCGCACAGACGCTCCGATACGCCCTGGTGGCGGGACAGGTGGCGCTCTCGCTCACGCTGCTCTCCGGAGCGGGTGCGCTGGCCAGGAGCTATCTCGCACTCCAGTCCACCGATCCCGGACTCCCCATCGACCGAGGAGTCGTCGTGCCACTGGTCCTGGGCAGCGACCGTTACGATTCGGAGGACGAGCGTGGCCTCGTCCGCACACGGATCGAAGACGCCCTCCAGACCCTGCCGGGCGTCGTGGCGGTCGGGAGCAGCAACGTGCTGCCGTTCTCGGGCATGAACACCGTGGTCGGCGTCAACGTCGAGGGGCAGCCGACGACGGCGGACCAGGCGCCCTTCGTCCGATGGCGCGCGGTCTCTCGTGGCTGGCTGCGTGCCGCCGACCTGAAGCCGCGCGCAGGTCGGACATTCGAGGTCGTGGACTTCGATCGGAACGCCGAAGACGTGGTCGTGCTCACCACTTCCCTGGCGCACATGCTCTTCGGCGGCGATGACCAGGCCGTCGGGAAGCGGATCGCGATGGGGTGGGACGGCCGCAACTACCGCCGGGTGGTCGGGGTCGTCGATGACATGCAAGATCGGGCCATGACGGGGGGTCCCGCGCCCCTCTTCTTCTTTCCCGAGCCCGGGGCGTTGCCCTGGGTGAATCTCCTCGTGCGTTTCGAGGGCGACGTCCCGCTCGCGAGCGCCTCCGCGGTCCGTGAAGCGATCTGGTCGGTCGATGCCGGCCTACCGGTCCCCTCTGTCGAGCGGCTCGACCAGCGGTACGCGGATTCGGTCGCGGACCACGGCTTCAATCTTCTGGTCATCGCGGTCTTCGCCGGCGTGGCGCTTACGCTGTCGCTCCTCGGCATCTACGGGCTGGTGCTCTTCACCGTGGAACGGCGCACCCGGGAGATCGGGGTGCGGATCGCCCTCGGGGCCCATCCGAGAAGGGTCGTGCGCCTCCTGCTGGCCGGCGGAATCCGCCCCGCGCTCCTCGGCGTAGTCGCGGGCGTCGTCCTGAGCCGTGTGCTCACCCGGTCGCTCGACGGACTCCTCTTCCAGACGGACGCCAGCGCGCCCGCGCACGTCCTGGTGCCGGCGCTGCTGATGGCGCTGGCTTCCCTGGCAGCCGTTTGGATCCCCGCCCAACGCGCGACCCGGGTGGAGCCGAGGGAGTCGCTTCGGGCGGAGTAGGGAGTGGCAGGAAGGGAGCTGGGCGCGCCCGTCACTACGAGGTCGACCCACCTACAAGGTCGGCCCACATTCCCGGAAACTCAGCGGCCTCCTGCTTTCACCACCTCCAGCGTATACGGCAACCCGCACTCGCCGTCTAGGTCGACCCGGGCTTCCAGCGACACCCGCGCGCCGTCGCGGACGATGTCGCGTGGTCCGCCCGCGACGGCGTACTCGATGCCGTCGACATCGGTGAGGCGGAGACAGCCGCCGACGACCCGGTCGACCCGTCCCTCACGGTAGACCAGCCCTTCCGCATTCGTCACGTGGAACAGCTCGGACAGGGCGATCGGCGCGAAGTAGATGTCGAACACCACGAATCGGTGGACCCGATCCCACTGCGCCCAGCCTGGCAGGTCGACCGTGACGTCGAACTCGCCGTCCATATTCGTGAGGACGTCCGTCAGCGACTCGAAGCCGCTGCGCATGCCGCCGAGGCCGACGCGAATCGGCGTGATGGATGGCATTTCACCGCTCGCCACACGCACCCGCGTTCCGGGCGGACCCGACACCGGGACGATGAGGTCGACCCGGCGTTCGATTTCGCCGGTACCGGCCGGAGACACGGCCTGGGCGGACAGGGGCGCGGCGGCCGACAGGGCGGCCGCCGTCATGACGAGAACCGAACAAGCAGCAGAACGTTTCATTCTTCTATTCTTGGCGGTGGACCGAGGTCGCGCCAGCCGTCGGGCGGGCGAAGGCGCCGGCACCCACCCCGAGGCCAGGAGTCGAGCGCACCGTGTCCGGGCGAATCGTGTCGACGGGTATCGAGTCGGGAAGCGGCACCATGATCGGCAGATCGACCGACACACTGTCGGACAGGACCCGCGGGTCGACCATCAAGCTGTCCCACACGACGGGCGGCGGATTCCTCCGGACTGAGTCGGCGAACGCTGCGAGCGAGTCTGCCACCACGGCCGCCCGAGCGATCGAGTCCATGACGGCGAACCGGCGGTCCACCCTGACGACCATGTCGGCCAGGCGCATCATCGGGGGCGACTGCCACCCACCGACGGGCCTCAGAGCTTCCTCGGTGTATCGACTGGAGGGGCTCCACAGGATCCACTCATCGATTCCCACGTCGTATGTCGCCTCGATCTGAGCGCGTACCTCGGGGGCCCCGTACGCCGGCTTGCCGAGCGTGAAGTCCTGAAGCCACGGACGGATCTTCCCGGCGCCATCCACTCCCTCGGAGCGCCGGACGCCCCAACCGAGTGCCGCCCTGATGATCTCGTACGGGTGCGCGTTCGGCCTCTGGATCCCGAAGCTTCCTCGCCAGTAGTGGGACGGGTAGACCATCGGCAGGGCCACGTCGACCTGATCGATGAACGTCTCCCACAGCTGGCCGATGCCGACATCGTTACCGGCGGACGTGGTCACGCCGAACACGTCCGCGGTCACCTCCACGCGCAGCGGCTCGAGCGCATCTCTCGTGTAGCGGAGGAAGCCCCGGATCGCATCCGTCCGGTTCTGGCCATTCCGCCCCGGGTAGGCAGCACGGGCGATCTCGGAGCCGGGAGCGTCCGGAAAGCGGACGTAGTCCCACTGGATCTCGGGAAAGCCCAGCGACGCCATCTCCTTGGCAAGGTCGAGGTGATAGTCCCAGACGCGCTTGTCGAACGGGTTCAGCCACACGAAGTCCTTGCCGTCGACCCAGACGCCGCCTGCCGTGTCCTGGATGGCCCAATCGGGTCGGTGGGCGATAAGGAGTGGGTCCTTCACGATGACGATGCGAGCAATCGGGTAGATGCCAGCGTCGTGAAGCCGCTGGAGGAGGCCCGGAAGATCTCGAATCCGGATCTGATCCGTGGCGCCGATCTCGCGGGCCAGAGGCACCCGGCTGCGGTGGCTCACGTACCCGGTCGCATCCTTGACGTCGATGACGAAGGCGTTCACTTCGGTCCGATTGGCCAGCTCGATCAGGCTCGCGGTACGTCGGCTGGAGCCGGACGTCCATGCGTTCAGATAGATCCCGCGGACGTGCTCGGGGCGCTCGAACCGAAGCGGGGGATCGCCCTCGGGCGGACTCCACGGCTCGTACTCGGCGCCGATCTTGGCGTTGGGTGCTGGCTCGCCCGGTCGTAGCTTCGCCGCCTCCCGAACGGGCGCTCCAGGCGGCGTGCCCGCGGTGGCCATCGGCCGAGACCTTGCCGCGGTGCCGCCGGCCGACCGTGGCGGGCGAGTCGACGGTCCGCCATCGCCCTCCATGTCCTCGGCCAGCGGGGCAGGATCCGACGGGCGTCCCGCCGCGTCCAGGGAATCGACGGCGGCCGAATCAGCGGTCTCCGGGGCAGCCGCGGGCGGGTCCATCGAGACCGAGCCCTCCCGGGGCCTGGAATCGCCCCCACACGCGACAGCCGCCGCGAGGAGAGCGATGACGCAAGCGTTCAGTGTCTTCACAATTCGGCTGGTGCGGGACGTCAGTATGCGTCGAGAGACGGATCCACTTCCTCGCGCCACGCGAGCACGCCGCCCTTGAGGTTCAGGACGTTCTTGAAGCCTCGGTCCACCAGAATCCGCGCAGCCCAGGCGCTCCGCCCACCGGAGCGACAGTACACGACGAGCTCGGACTCCGGATCCAACTCGTTCATCCGCATCAGGATCTCGCCGGTCGGAATCCTGGCCTGCCCCACCTCGGGCAAGTCTGCGATCCGCTGCTCGAACGGCTCCCGCACGTCCAGAAGAGCCGGTGCGTCGCCGCCATCCATTCGCGCGGTGAGTTCGGTCGGCGTGATTTCGGGCGCGTCCAGCGGCTGATTCATGTGCGGGGCGACGGGGGTCCGGAGGTCAAAAGAGTGTCCAGGAGCCGCGCGGTCCTGTGCGCGGCACCCAGGTGGGTGTCAATATAGCCAGCGGCCCGTGCGGCTACGAAGTCACGGCGTGGCGAATCCGTCAGCCAGCGCATCAAGATTCGCGCCAGCCCTTGTGCGTCAGGGGCTTCCTCAGCACCGCCCGCGTGGAGAAGCCCGGAGGCCGCCGCGGAGTTGGTGTGCCGGGGGCCGAAGCAGACAGGGGAGCCGGCCGCGGCCGGCTCGAGGACCGAGTGCAGCCCCTTGTCGTGAAAGCCCCCTCCGACGAAGGAGGCCGATGCCACGGAGTAGAGCTCCGCCAGAACACCGACGCGGTCGACGATGACCGCGTCCACGCCGGCCGCGCCATCGGACTCCGTCTGGCCGAGGGTTCGCACGTTCCAACCCCCCGCGGTGAGGCGCTCGGTCACGTCTCGGGTGTGCCGTTCGTCCGGCTCATGCGCAGCAAGGATGAGTCGCACAGACGGGACGGCCGCGCGCATTTGATCGAGCGCAGGTAGCAGTTCGGCCTCGTCGGCAGGCCAGGTCGAGCCCGCCACTACCGTGGGCCTGGGATCGTCGAGAAACGGCGCGATCCAGGGCGATGCCGCGTCGATGCGCTCCGCACGGCTCAGCGCCGAGTCGATACCCGGATCGCCCGTGGCGTGGACGGCACGGGGCGGGACGCCGAGCGTGACGAAGCGCGCCGCATGGTCGTCGTCGATCGCGGCCAGGAGGTCGACGCTTCCCCAGGCGGTCCGGAGCAGTCGCCTCGCCAGCGGGTGCGATCGGCCCGCGTCCGCCGGTAGGGTCGCGCCGACCATCGCGATCCGCACCCCCCGAGAGACCGCCTCGGCCGTCAGGGTGGGCCAGATCTCCGTCTTGGTGAACACCAGGACATCGGGCGCGACGCCGTGGAGGGCGGTGGACACCGTGTCCGGAAGGTCCCACGGGAGGTAGGCATGCGTGTCCGCGCCCATCTGTCCGGCCAATGTCTCTGCAGAAGGCGAAAAGTGGGTGAAGACCGTCTGGAGCTCCGGTCGAAGCCCGACCCAGCCGTCGAGGACGGCGCGGGCCTGCAATCCTTCCCCGACCGAGGGGGCGTGGAACCACGCGAGGGGTCGGGCGTGATCCCGGGCGCTCCGGCCCCACGCCGCGAGGATCTCGTGGGAGTCCCGCCGACCCGCGAAGCCACGTCCCACCTTCCCAGACGTCCGTCCGATCAGCGGCGTGAGGCGCCGGGCCATCCGTAACAGACCGTGGTATGCCGAAAGGGTCGGGTGCATGACGGGACGATAGCCCCTCCCGAGGCAGGGCGCCCACCCGAGAAGCCGGTAGAGCAACCATCCGACCACGGACCAACCGACTGGGGACCGCTGCCGGACTGCCCGAAGGCGGCTCCCGAGCGGACTCTCGGTGTACCGCACGGACCGCCCGCCGACCCAACACTCCTGACGGCGCATCAATGGCTTTCCAGATCACCGTTCGCTTCGGCCCCACCGGACATCGCTACCACACGATGCAGGTGCAGTGCGACGATGTCCGCCAGGCGCTTCGCCAGGTCGCCGACGAGATCCCGGAGAGTGTCGCCGCCCACGCCGACCTGGTCGAACTGCGGCCGTTCGTCGACCCGGACGCTCGCACCTATCTCGGAGAGGACGAGTGAGGGGCCGGGCGGCCCGGCGCTCCGTTCGTTGGTATGCGGTCCGCGGGACGCTCCTTCTGGCGGGCGCCGCGATGGTGGTCGGGGCGTGGGCATGCTCGCCCATCTACGTAATCAAGGCCGGCATTGCCGAGGCGAAGATCCTGGCCGCGCGCCGCCCGATACCGGAGGTGGTCGCGGACAGCACGACGGACGACGACACGCGGAACAAACTGGCCTACGTGCTCGAGGCCCGGCGGTTCGCGCGAGATGAGCTCGGGATCGAGGTCGGCGACTCCTACACGATGTACACGCGGCTCGACAGCGACACGCTCGCGATGGTGCTGTCGGCAGCGGAGAAGGACCGGCTGATACCGAAGACGTGGTGGTTCCCGATTGTCGGACACGTGCCGTACAAGGGCTACTTCGGGCTGGACGACGCGGTGGAGGCCCAGCAGAAGCTGGAGGAGGACGGGCTGGACACCTTCCTGCGCCCGACCGCCGCCTTCAGCACGCTGGGATGGTTCAACGATCCCATCCTGTCCACCGTCCTCCGAACCGATGACGTCGAGGTGGTCGAGACCGTGCTCCACGAACTCTCCCATCAATTCCTGTTCGTGCCGGGCCAGATTCGCTTCAACGAGAGCTTCGCGACGTTCGTGGGACGAGCCGGCGCGGCCCGCTTCTTCTGTACTCGGGACGGAGGGGGGCAGGATACGGTCAAGTGCGAGCGGGCACGGACACGCTGGCGCGACTACCAGCGCTTCGGGGTTTTCGTCGACGCGTTGGTGGCTGAACTGGAGGCGATCTACTCCGATCCGTCCCTCTCCCGCGACATAAAGCTCGAGCGCAGGGAGGCCGTGTTCGCCGTAGCGCTCCGGCGATTCGATGCGGAGGTCCAACCCACCATGGAAGGCCTCACCTTTGGTGGCTTTCGCTCCACTCCGTTGAACAACGCGACGCTGCTGGCCCGTCTCCGGTACTACCATCGCCTTCCCGACTTCCAGGCCATGCTCGACACCCACGGTGACCTCGTCGACGTGTTGGCCACGCTGAAGTCCGGGCTCGAAACGACAGAGGACCCCTTCGATCTCCTTCCGAAAGGCTCACCACCTCCCCGAAGCGAGGCCACGATGCGCGAGGTCGGACCGAACCCGCGCGCAGAGCGTCCCTGAGCGACGCCTTGGTGGCTCGCGAACTCTCGAACACCACACTACCACACGATTGACCGATACTCACATTGTGAGTATATATGCTCTGGAAGTTCGACTATAGGCAGACCGCCGACGGTTCTTGGCCAAGGGAATAGTGATGAAGGGGATAGCGATGAAGACAATGACGACGCGAAGGTGGCTCCTGGTGCTGGCAGTCGTCGCCGCCACCACGGCCGGGCTGACCGGCGGGCCGGAAGGGCGGTGGGCGGGCACCACGGACATGGCGCACGGGAAGCTGGCGCTCCGGTTCGAACTGACTCCGGTCGGCCAGGGGTGGAGCGCGCGGGCCATCGTCGGCGCGACGGACCTCGACGCCGACGGCGTCCCCGTGGACAGCCTGCGCGTGTACGGCGACAGCATCCGGTTCTCATTCGAGCTCACCAGCGACATGGGTGTCGCGCGGGTCGGAATCGCGGGGCGCCTGGGGGCGGAGCGGGCGGATGGCTCGATCACACTCGCGTCGGGCGGGATCGTCGTGGACCGAGGAACGTGGACGGCGGGCCGGGTGAGTGGTGTTCCCTGAGTTCTCGCGGCCGGTTACCGTGAGCGCCTCCCGCGCCCACCTGCACCGGCTCCACCATGATCCGATCCGCCGCGCTGACCCTTACCGCGTTCCTGTCGGCCGTACTCACGGGGTGTGACCCGGGAACCGAGGGTCGGTCGTCCGACTCCGCAGCGTCCGAGCCCAGCCAGCCCGTGTGGGAGGTCGTTCACTCCGACTCCGCCCACCTGATCATCGCCTTGAGCATCGTCGACGCGTCGACGGTCTGGGCGGTCGGCTCGCGGGGACTGGTCGGGCGGAGCCTCGACAGCGGTGACAGCTGGACCTTCCCGACCCTCCCCGGCGGCGATTCCCTCGGCTTCCGTGACGTGCACGCCTTCTCGGCCGACGACGCGTTCGTGCTATCCATCGGAGCGGGTGCCGCGTCTCGCATCTACCGTACGACAGATGGCGGCGCGTCCTGGGACCTCTCGTTCATGAACGAGGATCCCGACGCGTTCTTCGATTGCTTCTCGTTCTGGGACCCTGATCGCGGCATCGCCTTCAGCGACAGTCACGATGGCAAGTTCACACTAATTCGGACCCTCGATGGCGGCCGGACGTGGCCTCGGCTGGATCCATCGACAGTGCCGGACGCACGCCCAGGAGAGGGTGCGTTTGCCTCCTCCGGGGCGTGCGTGGTAACCCGCCCGGGCGGCCTGGGATGGTTCGTGACCGGCGCGTCCGGAGTGGACTCACGCGTGATCCGCACCACCGACTATGGTGCGTCCTGGGAGGACGTCATCACGCCCATCCGGAGCGCGACGGAGACGGCCGGCATCTTTGCTCTTTCGATGCGCGACGACTCGATGGGCGTGATCGTGGGCGGGGACCTCGCTCCGTCGGACTCGGTCCACATCACCGTGGCCGTCACCACCGACGGCGGCGCGACGTGGACGGCGGGCTCCCACCACGGCCTGGATGGGCCTGCGTATGGCGTGACTTGGGTCGACGATGGGTCGGCCACCGGCTCGATCGTAGCGGTGGGGCCGAGCGGTTCGGCCGTGTCTGTGGACGGCGGTCGTTCGTGGACCCGTCTGGACCGAGGGGACTTCTGGACCGTGAACGCAGGTCCGACGGGAAGCGTCTGGGGAGGAGGCAGAGGGCATATCAGCCGTCTCGTATGGGCGTCCCCGCCAGAACGCTGAAGGTATTGTGTTTCCCTGGGAGCAGGTGGGTGCCATCTTCCATGGAGAGACCTACGTTTCTCGCGGACTCGTGTTCTGCGTCCCTCTGCGGGGACCTTTTTGGACCTTCCACAAGGCAGCTACGGCGACCTGATCGAGCATGCGCCGCAAGCGGTGGCCGTGTACTCGCTCGAAGGGCAGTTGCTGTTCCTCAACAAGGTCGGACGTGAGAACGCCGGTACCGGTGAGCAGGACGATCCACGATCGGGCCCAGAGAACCGGTGGCTGGGCGCGGACCCCAAGGTCGCCGCGAGCCGCTTCGACGACTTCTTCCGCCACCTACGGGACGCCGAGACCGGCACAACCATCGCGTCGCCTCCGCCCGAGCCCGGACTGGAGCCGACCGTCAGGGGAGTCCGGCTGCCTGACTGTATTGCATTGTATGCTGCCGACGCTACCGCCATCGCGTCGGCATGGGACGCCGTGGACGAGGCCTGGACGGCTGCGGAGAAAATTCGCGGTGAGTATACTGCGTTGGTCGATCGATACCCCTTCGGAATGCTTGCGGCCTTCGACCCCGACCTCCGCTTCACCGCGGCGGGCGGAACGAATTGGGCCGAGGCGAATCCGGAGGTCGACCTCGCCGCATTGCTGGATGAAGGCACCCCCGGAGAAGGTGCCGCTCGTGAACTGAGACGTCTGGCACGGCGAGCCCTCGACGGGCTGACGTCACGGTCCCGCATTGTCGTGGCGGGGTGCACGCTTGACGTCTGGACCGGCCCCCTTCCTCCAGACGAGCACGGTGCACCCCGGGGCATGCTGGTCAGCCGAGACCTCACCCACGAGCTGGCCCTTCGCGACCGGGTCGACCTTCTCGAGCGCGCCACGGACGCTACAAACGTCGGCATCACCCTGGTCGATATCCTCGCGCCCGACCAGCCCATAATCTACGCGAGTAGCGGATTCGCTCGCATGACCGGATATACGCGAGACGAGGTCATCGGACGAAACTGCCGCTTCCTCCAGGGCGAAGGGACGGACCCGGTCACGGCGGACTCGATCCGGGAAGCGATTGAGGACGGCCGCGGCTTCATCGGAACCATCCAGAACTACAGGAAGGACGGGTCCCGCTTCTGGAATCGACTCTCGTTGACCCCATTCGAGGCCTCCGAGGCCTCGGAGCCCCACTATTACATCGGAATCCAGGAAGATGTCACCCAGCTCCTCGAGAGTCGGCTCGAGCACGAGCACGCACGCCGTTTGGCGGAGCTCGGGACGCTGGCCGGCAGCGTCGCGCACGACTTCAACCATGTCTTGATGGAGATCGTCGCTCGAGTCGACCTGTGCGACGACGTTCCCGAAGGCAATGCGGTGGCCACGGAGTTGGACGGCATCGGGCACGCCGCGCGGCGCGGCGCCACCCTCGTCCAACAACTCCTGACCTACGCCCGCCGGCAGACGAGCCCGCCCGCCTCGAGCGAAGGGGGTTGTCTGATCCGGTCGCTTCTACCGGGTGCGGCCCGACTCCTTCCGAGCCGCGTACGGCTTCGCGTCGAAGAGTCGGGCGGCCCGACGGTGGTTGCCGTCGACCCATTCAAGATGGAACAGCTCCTTCTCAACTTGTTCAAGAATGCCGCCGACGCGATGCGAGACGGCGGCGAGCTGCTCGTACGAATCGTGACGACGGGCGATGGAAAGTGGGTCCAACTCGAAGTGGTGGACGAGGGTGGCGGCATTCCCGAAGAGATCCGTGATCGGATCTTCGACGCGTTTTTCACGACCAAGGGCGCGGACGGCACGGGGCTCGGCCTGAGCTCCGTGGCCAGGATCGTGGACGCAGCGGGTGGAACCGTTTCCGTGAAGTCGGAGGCCGGACGGGGCAGCACGTTCAGCGTGCGGCTGCCGACCGTAAACCGGACGGACGAAGTCCAGGATGCCGTCACGCCACGCGTGCATCCCCCCGTCAATTCCCTCGTGGGCCTGTGCGTCCTGATTGCCGAAGACCAGCCAGGCCTTCGGGACGTCCTTCGCCGCCTGCTCACGCGCCGAGGGCTCACGGTGACGTCCGCGAGCGATGGTCGGGAAGCCCTGGAAATCCTCGAGCGGTCGCCGTCCGGCACGTTCGATCTGATCCTCACCGACCTCGAGATGCCGCGAATGAACGGTGCCGATCTGCTGCGCCAGGCCGCCGCGATGCTTCCTGTGGGGGAGGAACTGCCGTGGATGGTTCTGATGTCGGGCGACCTCGGCGGGGACGTCGACGTGCCGCCGCACACGGCCTTCCTGGAGAAACCCTTCGAGATCAACGAGCTGCTGTCAATGATCGAACGGACCGTAACGGGCGACGAGGCGATCACCGGAACGTGAGCCTTCCCGGAGCTCGCCACTGGCTATTCGTACCGTAGCGCGACCATCGGATCGACGCGCGACGCTCTGCGCGCCGGCAGGTACCCCGCCAGGAAGGACACCGCACCGATGGTGGCGGCTACGAGCACGACCACGACCGGGTCCGAGCCGTCGAGGCCGAACAGGAGCGACTCGGCCCACCGTCCCAGCGCCAGCGCCGCCACGATTCCCAGGATCCCCCCGACGATCGTCATCCGGGTGACCTGAGCCAGGATCATCGCTCGGACACGACCGCCCCCAGCTCCCAGCGCCATCCGCAAGCCGATCTCACGGGTACGCTGCGCCACCGTATACGTGAGCACGCCGTACAGCCCGACCGCGGCGAGTAAGGTCGCAAGAATGGCGAACGCGGCGGACAGCGTGCTGATGAGCCGGTCGATCACGATGTTCTCGTCGATCTGGCCTTCGAGCGTCTTGATGTCCTCGACCGGCAGGTTGGCGTCCAACTCCCGGACCACGGGGTTGATCGCGCGCATGATCTCGGAAGGATCGAGACCCGTCCGGACGTAGAAGTGCATGGACGTGAGATCGTCCGCTTGCCGGTACGGCAGCGTGTAGACGGCGGGCACTTCGTCTTTGACTGCCGAGTACCGTGCGTTCTCCACGACGCCCACGATCTCGGTATCGAGCTCGACATCGTTGCCCGACCGGGTCGCCATGAACTTGCCGACCGCGGTGCGTGGGTCGAGACCGAAGCGCTCCGCGAAGGCTTCGTTGATGACGGCGACCTTGGCCGCTCCCTCCACATCGGAGGGGGTGAACTCCCGCCCGGCCAACAGAGGGATCTGCAAGGCGGAATAGTAGCCGGGGCCGACCTGAGAGTACCTCGAGTTCGCGTTGACGTCGGGCGTCCATTCAAAGCCCTCGACCGACACGCTATTGCCCCAACTGTTTCCCGCCAGAACAGGGACACGTGAGGCCGTGACGGCCGTCGCCCCCGGCAGCCCGGCCAGGCGCTCCTCGATGCGGATGAAGAGATTTCGGGCTTCCAACGGCGTGTACCCGTTCAACGTGGGGGAGAGGGAGAACGTCACCACGTTCGTGGGGTTCAGACCGAGGTCGATCGCGCTCACGTTCATCAGGCTCCGCACGAACAGCCCCGCTCCGACGAGCAGCGTCATGGACAGTGCGATCTGCGCGGTGACCAGGCCGGACCGGAAGCGTGCCGCCGCCCGCGCTCCCGACGGCTGCCCGGACGATTTGAGTCCGACGATCAGGTCGGTGCGGGTGGCGTGGAGCGCCGGATACATCCCGAACAGGAAGCCGGTGCCGATCGAGACGAGCGCCGCGAACGCCACCACCCCGGGGCTGAGGGCCACCGTGATGGTCTCCAGAGCGTCGGGGGGCAAGATGGAAGGCAGGAGTCCGAGCGTCCAATCCGCCACCACCAGACTCGCCACGCCGCCGGCCGCCGCCAGCACAAGCGATTCCACCAGGAGCTGCGTCAGAAGCTGCCGGCGGCTGGCGCCCATCGCGCCGCGGATGGCCATCTCCTGCGCCCGGGCCGCCCCACGCGCCAGGAGCAGATTCGCGATGTTCGCACACGCGATCAGAAGAACCATCCCCGTGATCAAAAAGAGGAGGCGTAGCGGCGTGGTCACCTCCCCGTGAAGGGTGCTCTGACCACGGTGCCCGGGGGCCATGACCAGCTCTTTTGCCAGAAAGCGCTCCATGGTCGACTCGCTCATCGCCGACTGGAGCGGTGCCTCCACATCGCGGATCAGCGACGAATAGCGGGCGTTCATTTCGGCGTGGGCCTCCTCGATCGACACTCCGGGAGCCAGCCTCCCGAATGCATACGCCCAGTACCAACGCCGATTCTCGAAGCCGTCGAACCAGGGCAGCATGACCGAACGCATCGTCATCGGCACGAAGACGTCCGGAGATGCCCCCAACGTGGTCCCGGTGAATCCGGCCTGGGCCACGCCGACCACCGTCATCGGCTCGCCGTTGATGATCAAAGTCCGATTGAGCACCGTCGGATCCGCGCCCAGATCGTTCGCCCAGTACTCGTGGCTGAGGACGGTCACGTAGTGGCCACCGATGTCCCGGTCGTCGTCGGGGCCGAGCAACCGACCCAATGCGGGGCGGGCACCGAGGACGGGGAAGTAGCTGCCCGTCACCTGAAGCCCAGTGCCGTTCGTCGTTGTCCCGTCGAACGACAGGTTGACCCCGAACAGCACGTGGCCGGCCACCCCGGACATCGTGCTGCTCTCGTGGTCGATGAGGTCTCGCAGCATCGGGTAGCTCAGGACCTCGTCACATCCCCCCGCCGATCCGCAGGAGTTGGAGCCGGGCTGCGGGCCGGGCACCGCGAAGTTGACGAGCCGCTCCGGCTCCTGTACGGGGAGCCGCTGGAGAAGGAGTTGGTCGAAGAGCGAGAAGATGGCCGCGTTCGCCCCGATCCCCAGGGCGAGCGACAGGATCGCAACCGCGGTCACGAAGGGCGTCTTCCGGAGCGTCCGTACCGCCATTCTCAACGTCTTCATCGTTCTCTCCCGACCCTGCCCGGTATACTGGGTCGAGCCGCCCCCGAAGTCTCGCGGCCGGCTCGTTGTCGATGGGTGAGACGCCGTCAACGGTGGAACCGTTGTGAGCGCCAGTCGCATCTACTGATCAGGCGGCCTTATCCGAAGGCGACCCACCATTGGGTCCACTCTTCACGGAAGGCCTCCGATCAGGATGAACCGCCCTTGGGTCCCCTTCCTATGGCATGTAGGTTGGGAACCTCCGGTGGCGCCCGAGCAGCAGGCCGCCGCCCTCAAAAACGTTATCGAAGGATCCGGTCAGAAGCCGGGAACGACATGGACAACGACACCGCCGGGTACGACCCGTCTGAAGTCGAGGCGAAGTGGCAGCGCCTGTGGCAGGAACGCGGCACCAACACGTTCGCCTGCGAGGCGCTCGCGGCCGCGGACCGCCCGTACTACAACCTCCTCATGTTCCCCTACCCCTCCGCGGAGGGACTCCACGTCGGCAACATCTACGCGTTCACGGGGGCCGATGTCCATGCGCGCTTCCAACGCTTGACCGGGAAGCAAGTCTTCGAGCCCATCGGGTTCGACGCGTTCGGAATCCACTCGGAGAACTTCGCGTTGAAGCGGGGCGTTCACCCCATGGATCTGATTCCCTCCAACGTCGAGAACTTCACACGGCAGTTGAAGCGGACGGGCGGGATGTTCGATTGGGAGCATGCGGTCGATACCACGGACCCGGCCTACTACAAGTGGACGCAGTGGGTTTTCCTTCAACTGTTCAAAGCCGGCCTGGCCGAGCGGAAGGAGGCCCCGGTCAACTGGTGTCCGTCCTGCATGACCGTGTTGGCCAACGAGCAGGTCGTCGGGGGTGAGTGCGAGCGTTGCGGGACGCCGGTGGAGCAGCGCCGTATTGCGCAGTGGTTCTTCAAGATCACGAAGTACGCCCAGCGCCTCCTGGACAATCTGGAGACGCTGGACTGGTCGGATACGACCCGGAAGGCGCAGAGCAACTGGATCGGACGGAGCACCGGAGCCGAGCTGCACTTCCCGGTTCTGGGAGATGCCGGAGAGCCGACCGGGGCCACCCTGGACGTCTTCACCACCCGACCGGACACCGTCTTCGGCGCGACCTACATGGTCGTGGCTCCCGAGCACCCGTTGGTGGAGTCTCTGACCACGCCCGGCGAGGAGGACGCCGTCGCGACGTACGTCCGGGAAGCCACGCATCAGGATCTCGTCGCCCGCCAGAAGACGGACAAGACCAAGACGGGCGTGTTCACGGGCGGCTTCTGCCGGAATCCTGCCACGGGAGAGCGGATTCCCGTCTGGGTGGCCGACTACGTCCTGATGAACTATGGCACGGGCGCCATCATGGCCGTGCCGGGGCACGACGAACGTGACTTCGAGTTCGCAAGCGCCTTCGGTCTGCCGATCGTGCGGGTGGTGGCGGGCCCGGACGACAGCGCGGCCTCTCCGCTGGGTGAAGCCTACGTCGGTCCCGGCTCCCTGGTGAACTCCGGTGCGTTCGATGGCACCGACGTCTCGGACTCCGTGGAAGCCGTGACGGCGTGGGCCGAAAAGGCCGGATGGGGCACCGGGCGAGTGAATTATCGCCTGCACGATTGGTGCATCTCCCGGCAGCGGTACTGGGGCCCGCCGATCCCGATCATCCACTGCGACGCGTGCGGGGCCGTGGCCGTTCCCGAAGAAGACCTCCCCGTGGTGCTCCCGCGCGTGGAGGACTTCAAGCCCGATGACAGCGGCATCAGCCCGCTCGCCCGGGTTGAGTCGTGGTACCGGACAACGTGCCCGGAATGCGGTGCGGACGCCCGCCGCGAGACGGACGTGTCCGACACCTTCCTCGATTCGGGGTGGTACTTCCTCCGCTACCCATCGACCGACTTCGACGATCGCGCTTTCGACCCCGCCATCACCAGGAAATGGCTCCCGGTCGACACCTACATCGGCGGCAACGAGCACGCGGTCCTGCACCTGATGTACGCGCGCTTCCTGACCATGGTGCTGCACGACCTGGGGCATCTGGACTTCGAGGAGCCGTTCACGCGATTTCGCGCGCACGGGCTCATCACGAAGGACGGGGCCAAGATGTCGAAGAGCCGCGGCAACGTGGTCGTTCCGGATCCGATCATCGACCAGGTCGGGGCGGACACGTTCCGCACGTACCTGATGTTCCTGGGTCCCTACGGCGAAGGCGGAGACTACAACGATCAGGGTATCCAGGGACCACACGGCTTCCTGCACCGCCTTTGGTCCACCGCTCTGGCGTCCACCGATCACACGCCCGACCCGGACGTCGAGCGGAAGGTGCACCAGACCACCAAGCAGTGCAGTGAGCAGCTACCCGAACTCGGCTATAACACGTCGATCGCCGCTCTGATGGAGTGCCTCAACACCATCCGCTCCGGGGGACGGACGGCTGCGCGGGCCGAAATCGAGCCGCTCGTGGTCATGGTCGCTCCATTCGCCCCTCACCTCGCCGAAGAGCTGTGGGAGCGGATGGGGGGTGAGGGGTCGATCTTCGACGGTGCTCGCTGGCCGACGTGGAACGACAACAAACTCGTGGAGGATTCCCTGGAGATGGCCGTGCAGGTCAATGGTCGGCTTCGCGGAACCGTGCACGTGTCCAAGGAGGCCACCGATGACGCCGTCATCGCCGCGGCTCGCGCGGACGACAACGTGGCTCGCTTCCTGGCAGAAGGGACCGAACGCAAGGTGATCGTAGTGAAGGAACGACTCGTCAACTTCGTGGTGACCTGATGGAATCCAATGCCTTGAATGACCTTCAGCGTCTTTCAATCGATGCGATTCGCGTTCTCTCCATGGACGCTGTCCAGCGAGCGAATTCCGGCCACCCCGGCACGCCCATGGCGCTCGCCCCCGTGGGCTACGCGCTGTTCACTCGCCATGTGCGCCACAATCCGGGGAATCCGGGCTGGCTGGACCGCGATCGGTTCGTCCTGTCGGTCGGACACGCCTCGATGCTCCTGTACTCCATGCTCCATCTGAGCGGATACGAAGTGTCGGAAGCGGATA
Organism: Gemmatimonadota bacterium; assembly: GCA_029262115.1. GTDB lineage: Bacteria > Gemmatimonadota > Gemmatimonadetes > Longimicrobiales > Gaopeijiaceae > JAJCZZ01. The sequence goes on from JAJCZZ010000096.1 coordinate 47,662, forward strand.
TCCGGAACTTCAGACAGTGGGGATCGCCGACTGCAGGCCACCCGGAGTACGGGCACGTCCCCGGCGCGGAGACCACGACCGGCCCCCTCGGACAGGGCGCCGCCAACTCCGTGGGTATGGCGTTGGCCGAGCGGTGGCTGGCGGCCCGCTTCAACCGCCCCGGTCACCAGATCGTTGACCACCGGACGTGGGCCCTGTGCTCCGATGGCGACCTCATGGAGGGGATTTCCCACGAGGCCGCTGAACTCGCTGGACACCAACGACTGGGTAAGCTGACGTGGATCTGGGACGACAACCGGATCACGATCGAGGGCGATACCAACCTGTCGACGTCCACGGATCAGGCTGCACGCTTCGAGGCGTACGGTTGGCACGTGGTGGAGGTCGACGATGGGAACGACCTCGACGCGATCGACGCGGCTCTGGCGGCCGCACGGGCCGAGACGGAGCGGCCGACCTTCGTGGTCTTGCGCACGATCATCGGCTACGGAAGCCCCAACAAGGCTGGGAGCGAGTCGAGTCACGGCGCCCCGTTGGGTGAGGACGAGGTAGAGGCCACGAAGCGCAACCTGGGATATCCATCTCCTGAGCCATTCTGGGTCGACCCGACTGCCCGCCAGCATTGGGCCGAGTGTCGAGACCGCGGCGCCACCTGGGAGAAGGAGTGGACCGCCCGCTTCGACGCCTACCGCGCCGCGCATCCGGACCTTGCCGCTTCACTCGAGGCTTCCACGGCCGGCCGACTACCCGACGGGTGGGACGAATCCATTCCGGATCTCTCGGCCGTCGACGAGGCGGACGCGACGCGCAACTGGTCGGGGAAGGTCCTCCAGGGCGTCGCCGCCGGAGTGCCTCAGCTCGTCGGCGGCTCCGCCGATCTGGGGGGTTCCAACAAGACCGACATCTCCGGGGCGGAGGGCCTGCTTCCGGACTCCCCAGGGGGCCGGCTGGTCCACTTCGGGGTGCGCGAGCACGCCATGGCCTCCGTCATGAACGGAATGGCGCTTCACGGCGGGGTTCGCCCGTTCGGCGGGACGTTCCTGATCTTCTCGGATTACATGCGGCCCGCCATCCGACTTGCCGCACTGATGGGTCAGCCGGTGATCTACGTATTCACGCACGACTCGATCGGTCTCGGAGAGGATGGTCCGACCCACCAGCCGGTGGAGCAGCTCGCCGCCTTGCGGGCCATCCCCAACCTGTGCGACATGCGCCCGTGCGACGCCGCCGAGACCGAGGTGGCGTGGAAGGTGGCTGTCGAACGGGCCGATGGTCCCGTGTTCCTGTCGCTGACCCGACAGAAGGTGGCCGTTCTCACGCGCGGCGACGGCCCGGCCTCCACGGATGGGCTGGCCTCCGCCGACGGGCTCAGACGTGGTGGATATGTCCTCGCCGAGGCGTCGAACGGCGGCCCGGACGTGATTCTGATCGGGAGCGGAAGCGAGGTCGCCGTGGCGCTCGAAGCTCGGGACCTTCTCGAGGGGGAAGGGGTGCCCACGCGGGTCGTCAGCATGCCGAGCTGGTACCTCTTCCGGAAACAAGGCGCCGTGTATCGGGACGCAGTGCTCCCCCGTGCCGTGCCCGTGCGCGTTTCGGTGGAAGCGGCTTCGACCTTCGGTTGGTCGGAGTGGGTGGGCGCCGAGGGGGCGTCCGTGGGAATCGACCACTTCGGTGCTTCGGCGCCTGCGGACGTACTGTACGCCCAGTTCGGCATCACCCCCGAGGCCGTGGCGGCGGCGGCGCGCGAGCGGCTCTAAGCCTGATCGGGCGATCCCATACGCGGCCGCTGCCGCGTACGAAGCTCGCGAACACTTTCCTTACATCTCCGCCACCACTCCACCACCCCCGTGCAGCGCTCGAACGGCAGGTTCATTGGAGGCTGTCGCACGAATCGGGGTGGGCCCGGGTCGGCGCAGCCGCACGCCGAGGTGACCGATGCGAACGAGCGCGCTGTTGTGCGCCATTCTGACCACCCTGTCTCCCGGACTGGCGGACGCCCAAAGTGACGACGGGCCGAGGACTCGTGAGGCCGAGGAAGCAGTGGCCGCGGCCCGCGCCGGCGGGACGATCCTGCTCTGCCGGCACGCCCTTACATCGCGCTTCAGCGAGCGGGAGCCCATCGACTACTCGGACGTGGCCAGCCAGCGCCGACTCTCACCGGCCGGCGAGGAGCAGAGTCGGCAAATCGGACGGGCGCTTCGGGACCAGGGTATTCTGATCCAGGAAGTCGTCTCAAGTCCGATGGACCGGGCCATTCGGACGGCCGCGCTCATGGTCGGCGCACCGCGCATCGACAGCATCTGGCACACGAACGACGGCAACTACGACGGTCCTGCACGGGAACATCGACGACGTGCTCTATCCGTCTCCGTGCCGGCCGGCAACCGACTCATCGTGTCTCACATCTCGACCATGAAGTCGGTGGTTCCCGAAGTCGACGGTCGTGTGAGTGAAGGCGACTGTGTGGTACTACGCCCCGAGGGCGAGGGGCACGACGTCATCGGTATCGTACCGGCACAGGCATGGTCGCGGGAGGCATCGGGGTACCACCGTCCCGGGCCGAGCATGGCAGAGATCATCGCGTCGTTGGCCTCGGCTGGTCAGCGGTGGCGAGGAGCCCCGGTGGTAGAGGTGGCACCCGGGTAGTGGGCTCCTCGGCCCGGCGCCGGCGTACGAACGGGCGGTCGTAACGGGTCTCGACCCGGCACCCCGCAAAGCGCGCCCATGCCCGCCAGGTAGTACCGTGCCCGACGACGCCGTCAAACAGGTAATCCGCTACGTGCGCCATCTCGTGGATGAGGGTGTCGAACCGTACCGCTCCATTCCCCGCCAGCATCAGGTCCGCGTTGAGCGCGATCTCGGCGACGAACCGTCCTCGCTGGCGATCGTAGCCGGGAAGCATGTGCCCGAGCGAGGACCGCATTCGGCGGCTCAGTCGGACCGGGGCACCGTCGGGAAGGAGGCCGCCGAAACGGGTGCGGTTCACGTAAAGGTACAGCATTTGCAGATAAGCACGCTGCTGAGGCGTCGCGCAACAATGGGTCGATGCGGCGCCCGATCCACGCCCCGCGTCATCCCGAGTCGGGCCAGGCGCCGGCGTACGAACCTGGTCGAGCGCGTGGACCAACCCCGGCCACGCCCGCACCACCGCGGACGCCTGCCGAACCGCGGCCGTGCGTCGCCCCCTCCCGTGCGCGATCACTGCGAGAGCGTCCACAATGTCAGGCGGCGCAACACGATACGCTTCATGAAGGTTGAAGACCGTCATGTTCTGGGTGAGCGACCAGATCGTGCTCCGGTTGGCCCTGAACGCCACCCGCACCAGACGACGCGCCCCTCTGAGGTGGAGCTCCCGCAAACATACGGCCGCGCTCATGGGTCTGGTGAATCGCCCCGCTGGACTTTCCAGGACCGCAACGTTCGACACTGTCTTTTCGCCTGTTTTCGCAGTTTAAGCACAGCCACGTGATTCGCTGGGCCGGACAATCGGCCATCTACGGCAGCCGCCGTGACCATACTGTATATCGTAGTCCCGGCAAGCCATTACCCCGATATACAGTAGGGCGCACCGCTCCATCACTATTGCGTCCGACAGGGCGATCCTGCTAATTGTGGACTGTTCGGACACCGTTCCCGCAGTACCAGCTTCCCGGAGGTCTCCCATGGCGACCAAGAAGAAGAGCGCGAAGAAACCCGCAGCCAAGAAGCCGGCGGCGAAAAAGGCCGCAAAGAAGACGGCCTCCAAGCGCGCTGGCCCGAAGAAGGCAGCGGCCAAGAAGAAGGCCGCACCGAAGAAAAAGGCAGCAGCTAAGAAGGCTGCGCCCAAGAAGAAGGCCGCCGCCAGGAAGGCCGCCCCGAAAAAGGCGGCCCGGAAGTCGGCGGGCGCACCCAAGAAGGGTGCGGCCAAGCCCAAGGCCAAGAAGCGGAAGGCTGCCAGGAAGAGCGGGCCCAAGGCCGCCGGAGCCAGGAAGCGGCCTTCGCTGAAGGGCGCGAAGCCGAGCAAGAAGAAGGCAGCCGCGAAGAAGGCCGCGCCGAAGAAAAAGGCGGCCGCGAAGAAGTCTTCACCCAAGAAGAAGGCAGCCGCGAAGAAGGCCGCTCCGAAGAAAAAGGCAGCCGCGAAGAAGGCCGCTCCGAAGAAAAAGGCAGCCGCGAAGAAGGCCGCTCCGAAGAAAAAGGCAGCCGCGAAGAAGTCTTCACCCAAGAAGAAGGCGGCTCCCAAGAAGAAGGCCGCTGCAAGGAAAGCCGCGCCGAAGAAGAAGGCAGCCGCGAAGAAGTCTGCGGGCAAACGCGCTCGGAAGAAGTAGCGCTCCGCAGCATGGTCAGACCTGAACGCGCCGGGACCCTGACGGTTCCGGCGCGTTCGGTTATCCGGGCGACATCAGGCGGCTGTGGAAACCCGTTCGCCTCCGAACGTGTACTTTGGAAGGCGCGAGTACTCGGAATGGCATCGCTCGGGAGATCATGGTACGTCAACTCACAGCCATCATGTTCACGGACATGGTGGGCTACACGGCGCTCATGCAGGAGGATGAGCGGCTGGCGAAGCTCTGTCGAGATCGCCACCGCGAGGTCCTGCGACGCCTCGTGCCCGAGTTCGACGGCGACACCCTCCAGTTCTACGGGGACGGGACCCTGTCGGTGTTCGACAGTGCCATTCAGGCGGTCCGGTGCGGCGTCGCCATCCAGGGCCAGTTCCGGACGTCCAAGCCCCCGGTAGCGGTACGGATCGGCATTCACTCAGGGGATGTCGTTCACGATGAAGAGGGCGTCTTCGGGGACGGGGTCAACGTGGCCGCGCGGATCCAGGGGTTGTCCGTTCCCGGCGGGTTGCTGATCTCCGACAAGGTCTACGACGAGGTCAAGAATCAGGACGACCTCCCGACGATTTCGCTCGGCGAGTTCGACCTGAAGCACGTGAAGCGCTCCACCGGTGTGTACGCCGTGACAGCACCGGGGCTGATGGTGCCCGAGGACGATCAGCTCGCTGAAGCGAGGATCAGCCACAAGCGGAGCGTGGCGGTGCTGCCCTTCGTGAACATGAGCCCCGATCCGGAGAACGAGTTCTTCAGTGACGGGATCACGGAGGAACTGATCAACGCACTCACCCGTGTGAACGGGTTGCAGGTGACGGCACGTACGTCGTCGTTCGCGTTCAAGAACCGTAGCGAAGACGTGCGCGACATCGCCGAGCGGCTGGGAGTCACCCACCTCGTCGAGGGCAGCGTCCGCCGAGCCGGGAGCCGGGTCCGTGTCTCCGCGCAGCTCATCTCGGCAGCCGACGGATATCACCTGTTCTCAGAGGTCTTCGAAGAGGACATGGAGGATATCTTTGCGGTTCAGGACCAGATCACCCGCGCGATCGTCGCTGAGCTCTCGACCTACCTCGGGCCGGACCGCCCCTCCACGATCTTACCGGAAGGCCGTGACTCCCTGATCCACACCCACTCGCACGACCTGGGCGCGCATACCGAGTATCTGCGAGGACGGTTCGAATGGGGCAAGTGGACGCCGGACGGGGCGAGACGAGCGATCGCACACTACAAGCGCGCCATCGAGATGGACCCGGATTGCGCCCTCCCATACTCTGGAATGGCGACCGCATTCGTGTTCCTCGCGAGCACGGGGCACGCCCCTCCGCAAGAGGCGTTCCCGAAGGCCGAGGCGGCGGCCCAGAAGGCTTTGGAGTTGGAGCCTCAGGCGGGAGCGTCTCATCTGGCTCTCGCGGCGGTACGGCTCTTCCACGACTGGAACTGGGAGGAGTCCTATCACTGTTTCCAGAAGGCTCTGTCGCTGATCCCGGGATCGAGCGAGGCCCATCAGATGTACGCGGTATATCTGCAGACGACCGGAGAGTACGACGAGGCTGTGGACTCGGCACGTATCGCGGTGGAACTCGACCCTCTATCGCTTCCGGCGAACCACACCCTGGCTCAGGCCCTCCTCTTTGCAGACCGCCTCGAGGAAGCTGAGGAGCAAGCTCAGTTGTGCCTCGTCATGGATCCGACGTTCCGGTCCGCGACGGAAACACTCGGGTTCATCCGGCTTGCCCAGGGTCGTTTCGAGGACGCCCTCGAATACTTCGAGCAGCTCCCGACCAAAGCCGGGAACCCGGGTGCCGCCGCGGCTCCGCGCGGTTACACGTACGGCAAACTCGGTCGCACCGGAGACGCACGCCGGATGCTGCAGCTTCTGGAGAGTCGCCGTCAGTCTGAGCCTGCGGTTAGCCTGAGCGCCGACTTTGCCGTCGTGCACATGGGTTTGGAGGAGTACGACGAGGCGCTCCAATACCTGCAGGAAGCGATGGAACTCAGGCTCGGATTTCTCGTGTTCGTGAAGCACAGTCCGATCTGGCGGTATGCACCGATCACGGAGGACCCTCGCTTCGTGGAACTCATGTCCGCAATCGGCGCGCCGGAGCCCGCGACGATTTGATCGGCGTCGATCGCCTCCTCCCCCGGCGCAGGTCCAGCGAACGCGCCCTGCGCCGCCTCACGCCGTTCATCCTCGCGGCTGTCGGTTTCGCGCCGCTATCCGGCCAGCTCGTCCGGGTCGAGGGGCGCCTGGTGCCAGGAGATACCGTCATCGCAGTTGCTTCACGGGCGTACGAGGCCGGCCCTCTCCATCGGTTCGTGCTTGGCGGCGGGCATCGGGATGTCTGGTCCCTGCCGGTCCCGGCGGAAGTGCTCGATCTCGATCGGTTTGCGGGCGGCCTCTCGGTCGAGGGCCTTGGTGGTGGCAACCAGACGCGATCCTTGCGCTTCACTGGGGCCGACGGGAGACAGTACAACTTCCGATCCATCGACAAGGACGCGTCGCGGACGCTCGAGCCAGAGCTTCGGAGGTCCGCGGCGGCGTGGATTCTACAGGACCAGATTTCCTCGTTGTTTCCGCTGAGCGCGATGGTGGTCGAACCCTTGCTCGATGCGGTGGACGTACTCCATCCCACCCCACTGCTTCGCGTCATGCCCGACGACCCGCGGCTCGGTGAGTTCCGCCCCGACTTCCGGGGACTTCTGGGGTGGATCGAAGAGCGCCCCAACGAGAACGCGGACGGGGGACCGGGCTTCGCCGGCTCCTCGCGAGTCGTCGGGACAGAACGGCTGTTCGAACTGATCGAGGAGTCACCGCGGCACAGGGTGTCCGTGGAGTCGTTGCTGAAGGCTCGCCTGATCGACGCCCTGGTCGGCGACTGGGATCGACACCCTGGGCAGTGGCGGTGGGCGCGCTTCGACGACGGCGCGGCCTATCGCTACGAGCCGGTACCCCGGGACCGTGACTGGTCGTTCGCCGACATCGACGGTGCCATCACCTGGTTCACGTGGATACCGTGGCCCCAATACATGGGCTTCAGCGAGTCGATGGGATCCGCCTTTCGGCGCACGTACAGCGGTCAGGTGCTCGACCGGATGTTCCTCAGCCACCTACCGCGAGGGGAGTGGGACCGGGTGACGGCCGAGGTGGTCGAGGGCCTTTCCGACGAGGTCATCACGGACGCCGTGGCTCGCCTCCCGGAGAGCTACGGTCAGGTGAGACCGGATCTGGAGAGCGCGCTGAAGCGCCGTCGAAACGAACTTCCGGCCTTCTCCCGTGCTTTCTACGAGTTGCTGGCCGACTACGTCGATGTCCATACGACCGACGAAGACGAAGTCGCCCTGGTGGTCGGGGAGAAAGAGGGAGTGCGAGTCTCGGTCTACCTTCTGGACGACGGCCGGCGAGCGGTTGAGCCGCACTTCGAGCGGCTGTTCGTCGACGATGAGACCCGGGAGGTCCGCTTGGACCTCCACGGGGGGGACGACCGGGTCGAGGTGTCGGGACCGCCCTGGAGCGGCGTCCTCGTTCGTGTTCTCGGGGGCGGCGGAGACGACCGGTTCGAAGACCGATCGGAAGGATCGAGGGTGCGGTTCTACGACACCGGTAAGGAGACGGTGGTGGTCGGGGGCACCCCTGTCGATCCGACCGACTGGGACAAACCGTACGACCCTGAAGACCGCACCGACTGGATTCCAGCCCGGGACTGGGGTCACCGTTCGCTTCCGGTTCCGGTCGTCGGATACGAGCCCGACTGGGGGGTGGTGGTCGGCCTCGGCGTCAGACGCGAGTGGTACGGGTTCCGCTCGTGGCCGTACAAAGCAGCCATGGAGGGGGGGCTCGGGATCGCAACCGAGACGGGACGACCTACCGGACACGCGGAGATCGACCTCCCGTTGTCCCGCCATGCGCGTGTGCGGCTTCGTGGCGACCTGCAAGGTGCGGAAATCCGTCGCTTCTACGGCTTCGGAAACGACACGGACGCGCCGGGCGACGACGACCTCTACGAGGCGCAGCGACGAGAGCTCCGGGCCGCAGCTTCCGTGGTGCACTCCCTGGGTGAAGGTATGGCCCTGTCCACCGGACTCGTGTATCGCCACCTGGAGGATTTGGGCAACCCGGGGACGCGCATCAACGCCCGTCGCCCATACGGATTCCCGGACTTTCAACAGGTTGGACTGACCGCCGGCCTCGGCTGGGCGGGCCTCGACCCCGAGGGGCTCATGAGCACGCCCAACGAGCTCGGCTTCCGGTTCTCCTTCTTTCCGTCCACTCTGGATGTATCGGAAAGCTTCTTCGCACTGGAAGCGAGTGGCGCCGCATCGCTTTCGCTCGCGCCGGACCTGTCCGTTGATCCGGTCCTCGCGGGGCGGTTGGGGGGGAGGAAGGTGTGGGGCCGATTCCCCTACCACGAAGCCGCCACGCTCGGCGGAAGCGCCGACCTGCGGGGCTACCCCAACCAACGCTTCAGCGGACACGCCAGCGCATTTTTCAACGCCGAGCTTCGATTCGCGATCGGGAGTGTGTTCTTGCTCCTCCCGGGCGATGTCGGGGTGTTCGGACTGTTCGACGGCGGCAGGGTGTTCTGGGACGAGTCGGAGTCCGGCAAGTGGCACACCGCGTTCGGTGGAGGGCTATGGCTTTCGTTCCTGGACGCCTACTCCGCCCGACTCACCGTGGCCGATGGTAGCGAGACAGCCATGTACCTGTCGGTGGGCTTCCCCTTCTGAGAGCCAATCCCTACCGTGGGGCATGACTGAACCGATGCAGCTTCCCCCATTCCGCGACCGCGAACTGAGCTGGCTGTCTTTCAACGAGAGAGTCCTCCAGGAGGCGGAAGATCCATCTGTTCCGCTTCTGGAGCGCCTCTTCTTTTGCGGCATATTTTCGTCCAATCTCGACGAGTATTTCCGCGTGCGTGTTGCGAGCCTTCGTAGCCTCCTGAGGGTCGCGCCAGACGAGCGCAAAAGCCTCGGGATCAACCCTCACCGACTGTTGCACGAGATCCACCGGGCGGTACTCGAGCAGCAGGATCGGTACGGGGGGATTCTATCGGGGCTGTTCGATGCGCTCGGCAAGGAGGGCATCCACTTGGCCGGGCTGTCCCGGCTGTCTCCCACGCACTCGGATTGGCTGCGGGAGTACTTCGACGAGCAGGTGGCCGGGCACGTCGAAGTTCAGTGGCTCCAGGATGCCGATGACGGGACGCCGTTTCTCGAGAACCGCCGGGTGTACCTCGTCGTTGAGGTGTGGCCCGAGGACGAGAGTGGCGTCACGAGTTGGCGGCCGAACTACGCCCTGGTCGCCCTCCCGAGCCCGCCGCTCGACCGCTGGGTGGTGCTCCCGGGGGAGCCGAAGAAGGTCATGTATCTGGACGATGTCATTCGAGCCAACCTCGACCGTGTTTTCCCCGGCCGGAGCATCGGTCGGGCCTATGCGGTGAAGCTGTCCCGCGACGCGGATCTTCATGTCGAGGAAGAGTTCGAGGGCGAACTGGTCGACGCCATTCGAGCTTCTCTTTCCCAGCGAGAGACCGGGGTTCCCAGCAGGTTCCTGTATGATATGCGCGCACCGTACGTGCTCGTCCACACGCTTCAGCACCATCTGGGGCTGAGCGACGAGGACCTCGTCGTCGGCGGTCGGTACCACAATCTGAACGACCTGATGGGCTTCCCGCGCTTCGGCCGCGAAGACCTCTCCTATCCGGTGTGGGACCCCGTCCCACATCCACGGCTGGACGCCGCTTCGTCGATCCTGGCTGCAGTGCGCGAAGGTGACGCCGTCGTCCACACGCCGTACCAATCGTTCCACTACACGATCCGGTTCCTCGATGAAGCCGCCGCCGACCCGGACGTGGAGGAAGTCTGGCTGACCGTCTACCGCGTGGCTGACGATTCCGCCGTTCTGACGGCTCTCCTGGACGCTGCCGCGTCAGGTAAGAAGGTGACGGTCTTTCTTGAGGTACAGGCTCGCTTCGATGAGAAGTCGAACCTCGGGTGGGGACGCAAACTCGAGGCTGCCGGCGTCCGGACCATCTACTCGATGCAGGGCCTCAAGGTCCACGCGAAGATTGCGCTCGTCGTTCGACGAGAGGAAGGAGAGCGCATGAAATACGCATATATCGGAACGGGTAACTTCAACGAAGAGACGGCCTCCACGTACACCGACCACGCAGTCATGACCGCGGATCCGCGAATCTGTCACGACATCGAGCAGGTGTTTCTGTATCTGGCTGACGAAGTCGAGGAGCCCGACGTCCACCACCTTCTGGTGGCACCGTTCAACATGCGGGAGGGCTTCACAGCCCTCCTCGAGGCCGAGGCCGAGGCCGCACGCGCCGGCCGGCCGAGCGGAGTCACCCTCAAGCTGAACGCGCTGCAGGACAAGAAGATGGTCCGAAAGTTGTACGACGCCTCTCGAGCGGGGGTGCCGATCAGGATTATCGTGCGCGGCGTCTGCACTCTGTGCCCTGGCATCGACGGGTGGAGCGAGAACATCGAGGCTCGGAGCATTCTGGACCGCTACCTCGAGCACAGCCGCATCTATCGGTTCCACGCCGGGGGCGAGGAGAAGCTGTACATGGCGTCGGCGGACTGGATGACTCGCAACCTCAGCCGCCGCGTCGAGGTCGCTCTGCCCATATACGACGCGGACGTTCGGAGGCACCTCGAAAAAGTCCTGGAGATTCAACTTCTTGACGATACACGCGCGAGAATGTTCCAGGCGAACGGCTCGAACCGCTACGTCATGGGGACCGTGGGAATCCGATCGCAGCCGGAGTTCAGAAAGTTCTTGGAGGAGCTTGCCGCGGAAGTGGCTACGGGATCGTAGTTACCGAGCGAAGGTAGCTCATCACGGCGTCGAATTCGGTCCGCGCCGCTGGAAGGAGCTCCCGCACTCGATCGGCCTCGCCAGCGGCTGCGGCCTGCTCGAGCCTCTTCATGTGTTGCGCGAGATCTCCCGCTCGGATGTTTCCGGACGACGACCTCAGGCTATGGGCGCGAGAGCGCACGTCGGCGGTCCGTCCGTCCTCCGCCGCGGAGCTCAAGGCATTGAAGATCTCGGGTGCCTCTTCCAGGTAGATGCCGACGGTCGTGTCGACGACGTGCTCGACACCCGCCTCGCGCATGATCGCTCGGAACCGATCGAGGTCCACGGGCGGGCGGTCCGGGCGGTGGGTCATCGGTTTCTCCTCCGTGTTGGGGTTCCGTTCCGCACCAGTCCCTGCCTCTCCCGTCCACCGGTCCACCAGCCGGAACAAGTCCTCCGGCTTGAACGGCTTGGCCAGGAAGTCGTTCATTCCCGCGTCGCGGCAGCGCTGACGCTCCGCGGCGAAGGCATGCGCCGTCAGAGCCACGATAGGTAGGTCGGCGAAGTCCGGGACTGTCCGGATCGCCCGGGTGGCCTCCAGTCCATCCATCTCCGGCATCTGGATGTCCATCAGGACGATATCGAATGCCTCACGTCTGACGGCCTCGACCGCTTGTAGGCCGTCGGTGACCGGAACAACCTGGTAACCACGCTTCGACAACAAGGCGACAGCGACTTGCTGATTGACCGCGTTGTCCTCCGCCAGCAGAACACGCACCTTGCTCCGGTCCCGAAGGAGGGTCTCCTTCGTCACGAGGCGCCGCTCCGGGCGTCCCTCACAGGCCGCTGGTACCCGAGCAACTGCTGCAGCGCCTGGTACAAGTCCTCCCGCCCCACGGGTTTGGACAGGTATCCCCCGATGCCCGCTTGGCGCGCCTCCGCATCCGAAACGACGTCCCCGGCCGACGTCAACAGCAGGATAGCGGAGGTCGCGTCCGGCGAGATCCCCTCAACCGCGCGTGCGAAGTCGAAGCCGTCTCTGCCGGGCATCATGTGATCCAGGATGACCGCATCGAACGGATCACCACAGACCGCCAGGGCCGCCAGCCCCTCGTCGACGTTGGTAGCCTCGACCACGTCGCCGGCCCGCACGAGGGTCAGCGCTTCCCGCACGATCCTGCGCGCCGTGGCGTTGTCGTCGACCACGAGAAAGCGCCGGCCCGCCATGTCCACGTCGGAGGCGCGGCGCCCCTCGTTTCTCGGCTCCCTGGAGTCCAACTCCAGCGTGAACGAGAACTCGGCCCCCTGCCCTGGTGCGGAAACCACGGTCAGTTGCCCGCCCATCAACTCGACCAGCCGCTTGCTGATGGTCAGGCCCAGACCCGTCCCCCCGTGCGTTCGGGTGGTCGACCGATCGGCCTGCTCGAACTCTTCGAAGATCAGCGCCTGCTTCTCGAAGGGAATTCCCAAACCTGTGTCCCGCACGGCAAAGCGCAGGTTCACTCTTTCCGTGGAGCTGGGCACCGGTCGTACCGAAACGACGACCTCACCATGGTCCGTGAACTTGACCGCGTTCGAGATCAGATTTGTCAGGACCTGACGGATGCGAATCGGGTCTCCGTGGACCCACATGGGAAGGTCTGAATCGATGTCCACCAGCAGCTCGATCCCTCGGGTGTTCGCGGCCGCAGAGAATACGCGGACCGCTTCACCCACGGTTTCAGACAGCGGGAAGTCGATGCTCTCGAGATCGAGCTGTCCAGCCTCGATCTTGGACACGTCGAGCACATCATTGAGAATGTGCAGAAGGACCTGCCCGGAGGAGCGGACGACGCCCGCCGCCGCTCGTTGTTCGCTCGACAGATCCGTACCCAACAGCACTTCGATCATGCCCAGGACGCCGTTGAGCGGAGTACGGATTTCGTGGCTCATGCTGGCCAGGAACACGCTCTTGGCGCGCGCTCCCTCCTCTGCCTCGACGCGGGCTCGCTCCTGCGTCTCACGCGCGGCCACCTGAGCCGTAACATCTTCGCCGACCAGGATTACTGTCCCCTCCGCCATCCCGGTTGCGGCCGTCCCCGAGACCCGAATCCACACCGGATGTCCGTCCCGGTGACTGAGGCGGAACTCGGCCACCTCGCGCGTCCCGGACAAAACGGAGCGGAAGAAGTCCTTGAGCGGCCCCCGATTGTCCCCGATCGCCACCAGATCGGCGAGGGATTCCCCTTCGACCGACTCCAGGTCGTGCCCCAGAACACGTTCGAACGCCGGGTTCGCCCGGACGACTCGACCCTCGGCGTCCGTCACCACGATCGGGCTCGGAGCAGACGAGACCAGCGCGTTGAGGAAGTCCCGGCGGCGGGCCATTCCCTCCTCGCTGATACGGAGCCGGACGGCGGCCGTGATCTGGTCCGTGAGGAGCCTGTGCGTGCGGCCGTGGACAGTAAGCATGAACAGCGCGTACAGGACGATCACGGAAAGGAGTACCAGGTGGCCTCGATCGAAGCCGCTCAGGCACACCGAGATCCCCAACGGAATCACGAGAACGGCCATGAAGCCCTTGAACGCCGGGCCGTCGGCCATGAGGGTCGACGTCGACGCAGCGACGAGCCCGGCCACGATCACCATCATGATGGCCAGATGGACGATGCTGGTACCGGTGACCAGCAACGCCCACCCACCCCACAACGCCGCGGACAGCCAGACGTCCCGGCGTACGAACAGGCGGCGGTCGGACCCCTCGGTGTCTTCGAGGGCGCGACGGTTCAGCGTCCTAAGCGCGGCCGTGACGATGACGAGACCCAACCAGGTCAGGCACATCCACGCCGGCATGGCGTCCCAGAAGGCCACCACGGTGAAGATGGCCACACCGATCTGGCCCGCGTCGGCGGTCGGGCGCCCGGACGCGAGATGCTCGGTGAGGGCCGCCTCGAGTTCCAAGGCGACCCTGAGTTCCGCATCGTCCCCCCCGTCTTCGACATCGCCGAGGGGGCGCGGTGGGCCCCGGGGCTCCGGTGTGGAAACGGACGCGTCCACTACGAGATGATCCTTCGACGCTCGGGAAGCACGACGGCCGGTAGCCCCAACTGTTCCACGAGCGCGTTGAACCGGCGCAGTTCGTTCTGGAGAATGTCCTGTACCTGAACTCGGATCACGCTCCAATCCTGGTTGAGATCACCCATGCGCTCGTATGCCGACGGATTCGGCCTCCCTTCCGCGCCTCCCGCAATATATCCGTCGGGCCCCGTGACGTAGTTGTAGAGCTCGATCAACTGATTGTCGAGTTGGGGCGGGAACCGGATCGGATCCTGGCCACTCTTGTTGCGAGTCTGCTGCAGTTCCTCGTGGAGCTCGGTGGCGCGGGTCGTCAGCGTATCGGCGAGCGGAGCCAGAGGCTCTGACTGCCCCGCCGACTCCGCACGGTCCATCGTGGCTTCGACCTGCTCGCGGATGGCGGACAGGGTCTCGATGGCGTGGGTCACGGCACTGATCGAGTCCCGGACCTGAAGCGCCACTTCGAACTGCTCGACGTAATCCGCGGTGATGACCTCGGAAATGCGTGGATCGGGCAGCAATTCCAAAGACTCCTGCATCGACTCCCCACCAACGGTCAGGCGAATCGTGTACCTCCCGGGCGGTGCTTTCACGCCTCCGGTGTAGCCCCAAACCACCGCCGACTCCGGAATGCGGGGCCCTGGATACGTCAGGTCCCAGGTCACGCGGTGGAGACCCTCCTCGTCCGGAAGCTCCTGCCCGCGCATCTCCGAGCGCACCGTGGAGTCGTTGGAAAAGGTCGCCGCGACGCGTCCTGACCCGTCCAGCACCTCCAGCCGGGCTTCCCCGCCCGGAGCCGTGCCGAGGTGATAGTACAGCGTCGCTCCCGAAGGGGCCGGCGGCGGCGTGAGTTCGGCAAGACCACCTCCGCCACCCTTGGCGACGCGATAGGCCTCACGAGGGGCGAAGAAGTATGCGTCCGCGTCCGCGACGGCGCGGCTCATCTCCCGGAGAGGGCTGATGTCGTCCAGGATCCAGAACGAACGACCCTGCGTGGACACGATCAGGTCGTCGTGCGCGACCTGCATGCCCGTGACCGGGGTGATCGGAAGGTTCTGCTGGAAGCTCTGCCACCGACCGCCACCGTCCATAGACACGAAGACGCCCCATTCCGTGCCGGCAAACAGCAGATCCTCACGCTCCGGATCTTCTCGCACGGTGCGTACCGGGTGGTCCCCCGGTATCCCATCGGTGATCAGGCGCCACGACCGGCCCCAGTCATCCGTGCGGAAGACGTAAGGCGTGAAGTCGTCGAGACGATACGCGTGGACCGCAATGAACGCGCGTCCCGGAGCATGCACGGACAACTCGATCTCGTCGACCGTACCCAACCGTGGCATCTCCGGGGGTGTGATGTCCGTCCAGGAACCGCCCCCGTCCCGGGTCACGTGAACGCGGCCGTCGTCACTTCCTGCCCAGATCTCGTCCGCCGAAGTGGGCGACTCGGCGAGAGCGAACACGACCCCGAAGATTTCGACGCCGGTCACGTCCGCGTTGAGAGGGCCGCCGGATTGGGCCTGATGCGCCGGGTCGTTCGTGGTCAGATCCGGGCTGATACTCTCCCACGTGACGCCCTCGTCCCGTGAGCGATTGACGAACTGGGAGCCATGGTAGACGGTGCGCCGATCGAACTTCGACACCAGCATCGGGCTCACCCACTGAAAGCGGTGCCGTAGATCTCTCGTCGCGCTGCCCAGCTGGAGTTGCGGATAGAGGTTCATATTCCGCACCTGATCCGTGTCGAGATCGTACCGATCGATCACCCCCCCGTAGCAGCCCGCGTACACGATGCTCGGGAAGTCCGGGTGGAGCGCCACCGGGCCGGTCTCACAGCCACCGATGTTGTCCCAATGCTCTTTGGGGTAAATCGTGTTCACGCTCATCCACGACGGGACGGAAATCGTCGTGTTGTCCTGCTGGGCGCCGTAGAGCCTGTACGGGAAGCCGTTGTCCACCACGACATCGTAGAGTTCCGCGGTCGGCTGGTTGAAGTAGGTCGACCACGTCTTCCCGCCGTTCACGGTGACCTGGGCGCCTCCGTCGTCGGCCACGATCATCCGATCCGGGTCGTCGGGGTGGATCCAGAGGTCGTGGACGTCACCGTGTGGCACCGGGATGACCGTGAACGTGACGCCGGCGTCGACGGACCGGTATAGGCTGGTATTCAGCGCGTAGACCGTGTTCGGGTCCGACGGATCGGCCTGCACATGCGTGTAATACCAGGCGCGTTGGCGCAGGTTGTTCTCGCTGTTGGTGCGCGTCCAGGTCGCGCCACCGTCGTCGGACCGGTAGACACCTCCGTCGGGCTCCGCCTCCAGAATCGCCCAGACCCGGTCCGGATCGGCAGGGGACACCGTCACGCCCACCTTGCCCACGATGCCGTCGGGAAGCCCTCCTCCCAACTTGGTCCAGCTGTCCCCCCCGTCCGACGACTTGTAGACACCGCCCTCGGCCCCGCCGGAGATCATGGCCCACGGCTTCCGTTCGCCCCGCCACATTCCGGCGTAGAGGATCCGGGGATTCGTGAGATCCATGGCCAGATCGGACGCGCCCGTCGAGTCGTTCAACGCCAACACGTGATCCCACGTCTCGCCGCCGTCCGTGGAGCGAAAGATCCCCCGTTCCGGGTTCTTGCCGAACGCGTGCCCGAGGGCCGCCACGTACACCAGGTTCTCGTCTCGGGGGTGCACCTCGATCCGGCCGATCTGGCCGGCCTCCGGTAGCCCGATGAAGTCCCACGTCCGCCCCTTGTTCATCGACTTCCACATGCCCTTTCCGTGGGATGTGTTACCGCGCGTGTCCACCGAGCCCATGCCGGCGTAGATCACGTTGGGGTCGGCTACAGCCACTGCGACCGCGCCCATGGAGCCTCCGAAGTAGTCGTCCGAGATCGGCTCCCACGACACGCCGTTGTCCGTCGTCAGCCACATGCCTCCGCCGGTCGTGCCCATGATCCACCGATCGGCGTCGTCCGGGAAGCCCGCAACCGCCGAGGAGCGACCGCCTCTGAAGGGCCCGACCGATCGATACTCCAAGCCCTGGAGCATGGACTCGGACAGCGGGGCCTGGGCCAAGCCTCCGACAGGCGTGGAAGCGAGAAGACACAGTGATGCGATAGCGAGCCGGTTCATGGTACGATTCGGAGTGTGGGGGACGGGACCGAACCCTCGAATACGAGCGCGAGAGTTCACGGATACGACGTGGTCGACACGTCGCTGGCCGGCCGTACAGACCGAGGCGGCCGGAGGTGGAACAATGTCGGCCCCCCGACGTAGGCGCGCCACCGAGACCGCGTTGCCCCCACCCTTAGATTCTCTTGATGATGGACTTCGTCAGCTCCCGCGGCGGACACCGCGCCACCTTCGCCCAGGCGCTCTCGGAAGGGCTGGCCCCGGACGGGGGGCTCTACCTGCCCGCCGACGTGCCAAGGCTACCCACCCCACCACCCTCGCCTGGCCGGCTTTTGGACACGGCCTCGTGGGTCGGCCGCCATCTCTTCGGAGCTGAGTCGCAGCCGTGGCTGGAGCCAGTTCTGTCCAAGGCGCTCGACTTCGAGACGCCGCTGCGACAGGCCGGTGAGGGCCGCTGGCTCCTCGAGCTCTTCCACGGCCCGACGCTGGCGTTCAAGGACGTGGGAGCCCGCTTCATGGCGGCCGCGATGGCGGCACTATTGCCCACCGAACGCCTGCGCACCGTGCTCGTCGCGACGTCCGGGGACACGGGAAGCGCCGTTGGGCGCGCGTTCCTGGACGCGCCTGGAACGCAGGTCGTGATCCTGTTTCCCGAGGACGGAATCGCCGACCGGCAGCGCCGGCAGATGACCACACTCGGCGGGAACGTGGTCGCGGCCTCCGTCGGGGGAACGTTCGACGACTGCCAGCGGATGGCAAAGGAGGCATTCTCCCGTCCCGACCTCCGAGAGCGGTTCGGCCTCACGTCGGCGAACTCGATCAATGTGGGTCGGCTGATCCCGCAGATGTTCTACTACATCCATGCCGCTCGCCTCCTCGGGTGGGGAGCGCACGACGCACTCGCAACGAACGGCGCGGCACCACCCGCTGTTGGTGACCGCGGACTGCTCGGCCCGGCACCCACGTTCGTCGTTCCGTCCGGAAACCTCGGAAACCTTTGCGCAGGGCTCCTGGCCTTTCGTGCCGGGATGCCGGCCAGCGGCTTCATCGGCGCGACGAACGCGAACCGGGCACTCGTCGACTATCTGGAGTCGGGCGCCGAACGGGCGCGCACCACCGTGTCGACCATCTCCAACGCCATGGATGTCGGCGCGCCCAGCAACCTGGAGAGGCTCCGTGCGATGATGCGGAGCGGCCAGGATCTGCCCCTGATCGCTACGTCGGTCGATGATGCCACCACCCTGGCGGCGCTTCGTGACGCGTATGAGACGGCCGGCCTGCTCCTGGATCCACACACCGCCGTCGCCTGGGCGGCAGCAGCGAGGGTGCACGACCTGGGAAGGGCAGACGCATCGAGAACGCACGCCGCGGAGCGGGCGGACGCATCGCCCTGTGTGATCCTCGCCACCGCGCATCCTGCCAAATTTCCCACGGCGGTGGCGGAGGCCACCGGGACGGTGGCACCCGTTCCCGAGCGGCTCGAACGCGCACTGGCGCTCGGGGAACGCAGCGTGTCGATTGGGCCCACCCTGTCCGACCTCCGAACTCTTCTGCGGCGACTGCCTTGAGCACACTTCGATCGGCGCACGTTCGTGTCCCCGGCTCGACGTCCAACCTCGGACCGGGCTTCGACACGCTCGGGCTGGCTCTGGCCCGCTACCTGGAGGCGAGGTTCACCCCCGGCCCCGATCCATTGGAGGTGATCCGCACCGGTTCGCTGGAGAATCTGGAGGAAGAGAGCGGCGACGACCTGCTGGTACGGGCGTTCTCGACCCGGATCAGGGCGGGTGACCTCGAGCCGTCCGGCGTGCTGACCCTTACGTCGGACATCCCAATCGGGCGCGGATTGGGTTCATCCAGCGCCGCCGTGGTCGCCGGATGGTCCCTGGCGGCTGCGGCCCTGGAGCAGCCACCAGACCCGCAGGGTGCCTTTCTGCACGCCATGAAGGTCGATGGGCACGGAGACAACGCCGCTCCCAGTGCGATGGGGGGCTTCCGCGCGGTCGTCGGTACGACCGACGGACCCCACGTGCTCGAACTGGAGCTCTCATCCGACATCGGTTTCGCGTTCGCTGCCCCTGCGGCGGGAATCAGCACGGCCACCGCACGTGAGGCGCTCCCGAGGACGGTGGACTACCCCGCCGCCATCGGTGGGCTGGGACGGCTGACAGCGCTCCTTCGGGGCATGGCCTCCGCCGACCCGGAATTGATCCGCCTGGGCATTCACGACGAACTGCACGTTCCCCACCGGCTGCCTCTGATTCCCGGAGCGTACAACGCCCTCGGTGCCGCCTACGACGCGGGTGCGTGGGGAGTCACGATCTCGGGCGCTGGCTCCGGACTGATCGCCATGTCCGCACAGGCGGACGCCGAGAGCATAGCCGCCGCGATGTGCGAGATCTTTCAGGCGGGCGGAGACGATTCGGAATGCCTGGGTTTCGTGGTCGAGCCCGATCTTGTCGGAACGGTGCGCATGCCGAAGTAGGGTCACCGTGTGGCGGCCGGTCGTGAACCGTCGGCCATGCGGCCACCTCGTTGACCTCCGACCACGCTCCCACCTTGACCGCACACCACCCTTGACCGCACACCACACTCCACTAAGATTCTTATCTGTATCGCCCTATAAGATTCTTATGTGTGAGGTGGGACCCATGTTCACCCCGTTCCGGATCGGTTGATGCCCGACAACGGCGCTTCACGGCCGGCACCCACCTCCTCGACCCTTCTCCGCGGAACCGTGGACCTCCTGGTGCTCCGGACGCTTCTGTCCGGGGAGATGCACGGCTTTGCCATCGCCCGATGGATCCGTGAGGGGAGCGCCGAGGTGGTCCAGTTCGAGGACGCCGCTTTGTATCAGTCGCTCCACCGACTCCAACGTCAGGGCTTCGTCTCGTCGCGTTGGGGACGCTCGGAGAACAACCGTCGCGCGAGGTTCTACACTCTCACGGGTCGCGGGCACGCTCATCTCGGCGAGCAGACTCGGGAGTTCCACACGTATGCCCAGGCGGTCTTCCGGCTTCTCGCACGGGATGCGGACGCCTGAACGCCAGGCGACTCGAGGCGCCGCCGGGATCGCTGCAACCGCTGGGGTCGCCATAACCGCCGTGGCCGCCGTCGGGACAGGCGCCCGATAACCGAAGGGGAGGAACGATGGGAGGGAAACACCCGAAAAAACTGCCCGGCGTGGCTGATCCTCTACGCGATGTCGACGAAGAGTTGCGGTACCATCTCGAGAGCCGGACGGACGAGTTGAGCGCTACGGGGATGTCGCGGGAAGATGCCCGCCGGACGGCGGAGGAGGAGTTCGGCGATCTCGATTTCACCCGGACCTACTGCGCGGCCCAGGATAGCGCGGCCGAGCGCGGCACCGGACCGATTCGGCTGCTCGGCTCGGTGGGCGACGACGTGCGCTCCGCGTTCCGGCGGATCGCCCGGCGCCCCAGATCGGTCGCCGCCCCCGTGGTTGTCCTGGCCGGTGCGCTTGCCCTGAACATCCTGGTGTTCTCGGTGGTGCGCGGCGTCCTCCTCGCCCCACTTCCGCTCGTCGACGAGGAGCGCGCCTTCGTGCTCGAAGAGCAGCAGGACGGGGGTGGACTGGTCCGGGTTTCCTACCCCGTCCTCTCGGCCTGGGCGGAGGGTGCCTCCGGGTTCGAGCGCATTTCAGGGTACCTCGACAATGCGTATCCCTTGGTCGACGCGGGCAGCGCGTCTCGCGCCCCTGGAGCGGCGGTCACGCACGGCTTCTTCGACCTGCTGGATGCGCCCTTTCTCTTTGGCACCGGCTTTGCTGCGGGCGACCACACACCGGACGCTCCGCGGACCGTGGTCATTTCCGAGGGGCTGTGGCGCCGTGCCTTCGGCGGCCGAAGCGATATGGTAGGCCAGACGATCAACCTGGCGGGTTCTCCTCGCCGAGTGAGCGCAGTCGTGCGCCACGACGCCGTGTTCCCGGACGAGGTGGACGTCTGGGTTCCCCTGGAGTCCGAGCACGCGGAGCTGATGGAGATCGCGGGGGCGAAGATCCTCCTGGGGATCGGGACCCTCCGACCTGGGGCGGATGTCGATGCCGCCTCCGAAGAGCTGGCCGCCCTGTCTCGATCCGTCCCGGGCGGCGCTCCCGCCGCGCGGATCACGTCCCTCCGGGAGCGACTCGTGGGGGATGTGCGGAGGCCGCTGCTCCTGCTTCAAGGAGCGGTGCTCCTCGTGCTGCTCACGGCGTGCGCGAACGCGGGAGGGATGTTGCTGACCCGCTCCGTCCGGCGTCAGGGCGAGCTCGCGGTGCGGCGGTCTCTCGGCGCAAGCGGGTGGCGTGTGGGTCGCCTGGTACTGCTGGAAGGCCTCCTCATCGGGGGCGGGGCGGGCGTCCTGGGTGTAGCGGCCGCACTGGCGTTCCTTCCGTCCGCGCTCCGGCTGGTTCCGCCCGGCGTCCCTCGCATCCACGCGATTGGACCCGACCCCATGGTCGTCGTGGCCGGGTTGAGCCTGGCTCTCCTGACAGGACTCGTCACCGGGGCCGTTCCCTATCTCTCGGCCATCCGGATCCCGACGACCCGCGCGCTTCGCGAGGCCGACGGGAGGGGTGGCGTGTCACGGTGGTTCGGTAGACTCCAAGACGGGTTCGTCATCGGCCAGGTGGCGCTGGCGACCGTCCTCACGGTCGGGGCCGGGCTCCTGGGCCGGAGCTTCATGGAGACCATCACTGAGGACGCGGGCTTCGATTCGGGCCGCCTCACCCTCGTGGACGTCTCACTCCCGGCGGGACGCTACCCCGAGGCCACGGACCGTCTGACCTTCGCGGCCGAACTGCTCCGAGAGGCTGAGGGCCTGCCCGGCGTGGACGCCGCGGCGCTCGGGCGCAACCTGCCAGTGAGCGGATCCAACATGACGTCGCCCCTGATGGTCGAGGGCAGGGGAACGACGGACGCGGTTCAGATCGCGCAGGTCTCAGGCGCGTACTTCGACATCATGGGCATCCCGCTGATCGAGGGCAGCACCTTTGCCGCTGAAGACCGGACGGGCGGTGCCGCGGTTCTCGTCATCGACGAGACACTCCGACGGGAGGCCGCCCTGGACATCGGCGCCCAGGCTCGCTCGTTCTTCGGGAGCAGCGGCCCTCGAGACGTCATCGGAGTGGCAGGGGCCGTACGCCACGGCGGGCTCCGCTCGACCCCCGAAGCGGTTGCGTACGAACCGTTCTTCCAGACGGGGGGTGCGTCCTCCTTCACGCTCCTGGTGCGCTCCACCGCACCGGCGGGGGTCGTCGCGGAAGGTGTGCGTGAGTTGCTGACCCGCTTGGACTCGGAGATTCCGACGGACCGAGTGACCACCATGCGGGAGCGGGTGAGCCTGTCGCTCGCCGGGCCCCGGTTCTACGCGGTGGGCCTGATGCTCTTCGGGATTCTCGCCGTCCTGTTGGCGCTGGCCGGCTGCCAGGCAGCGTTGGCCCAGCGGGTGGCCGGCCGGAGGCGGGAGCTCGGCCTTCGGCTCGCGCTCGGCGCGACCCTCTCCACGGTTCGGGGATCGGTCGTCCGCCGCGGGGTCGTGCTCACCATGCTCGGGGCGCTCATGGGGGTCGCGATGGCGATTCCGGCCACTCGTGTGCTCGAGAGCCAGTTGTACGGGGTTGGACGCACCGATCCCCTCACCTACGGCGTCATGGTCCTCGTCCTGCTCGCAGCCGCGGTGGTCGCCTCGGATCTGCCGGCGCGCAGGGCGGCATCGGTCGACCCGGCGGTGGTTCTCAGAGGGGATTGAGGGCGGGGGGGCCGACCGTCGAGCAGTCCAGCGCCTTCCTCGGCGCCGGCGAGCGAGCTCCTCGGCGCCGACCTGCCAGGAGCCCTCTCAAGCGGACGTCGGTCGCCTCTGGAGCGTCGCCCGTGAATCGATGTTCTCGACGGACCGCCAGGCGACGTTCTCAGGTCGGCGCGGGCCGCCGCCGCAGGAGCTTCATGCACTGCGGAACCAGGTACACGTTGCTGGCGACGCGCCCCCCCAGGAAGGCGGTGAAGGCGGCTGTAGCCCCGACCCAGTCGAGGCCGAAGCCCAGCAGCACGAACAGGCATCCGACGGTCGCCACCTCGATGGCGGTTGCGACCGTAACGGGCCGCGTCGTGCGCCCCTGGACCAGTACGGCACGTTGCAACGACAGCAGGACGGAGAGCGCCGGAAGGAGGACGATGACCCGGGCCGGCGTCAGCGCCACATCGGTCAGTTCCCGTGAGAGGCCGGAGACATCCATGAACCAGATGTCCGCCAGCGGGGTGAACGCCACGGCCGCGAGCCCGCCGGTCGTGACGGCGCCGAGCGCCAGACCGAAGCGCGACAGCTCGCGCAGGTGTTGGTGCTCCCGCCCCAGCAGGGCGATGGCCGCGTCCTGGAAGCTCAGGCCCACGGCGCGGAAGACGAACGAGAGGGAGTGGACGACCGGGAAGACCGCCAGCGACGCTACCGGTGAGACGGCTCGCCCCATGAAGAAGGTCAGCATCGGATGGACCGCCAGACCGATGAGCGAGGTGAGGGCCAGCGGATAGTAGAAGGTCAGGATCTCCCCATACCCCATCCCCCTACCCCCGTCTTTCGGGGGCGTGGCCTCGAGTTCAGCGACCGAACGGGCCGCCATGAAGCGGACCGCAACCGCCTCTCCGACCACACCTGACGACAGCGCCAGCGCACCCACCCAAGCGCCGGGGATGTCGAACAAGAACACGCCGACCAATGCGCCCATCACCATGGAGAGGAGTCGCAGGATCGTACCGTAGGCAACGAGGCGCGTGCGCCCCGCCCGAACCAGCACCCCTTGATGGAAGCGGCGATATCCGATGGCTGCCGGCCACGGGAGGTACAGCCAGAGCGCCCCGTAGGTGAGCCGGGCGACCTCCGGGGGGAGGCCGACCAGATCGAGCATGAGGCGGTCGTACAGCGGCGGGAGGAGGACGATCACCAGGACGATGGTCGTGCCCAGATTCAGCACGCGACCGAAGTTTCGCAGCCTGCGAAAGCTCTCCGAATCCTCGACGAGCGCGGTGGCGGCGCTCATCAGCATGATGACCGGTGCCTCGATCAGCACGGCAAACGCGAATGCGACCCCGTGCGAAGCCAGATTGAACGTCGGGTCGGGGAGGCGCGCGATGATCGCCGCCAGGAAGGGTCCCTCCGTGGCGATCATGAGCCAGGTGGCGGCGAGCGGTGCCCAGAACAGGAAGATCGCGCGCTGCGTAAGGGGTCGTGTCACAACGGCGGCTCGGGAGGGTGCGTCCTCCGGGGTCCGGGAACGCGGACCGCAAGATCGTGAGCAGGACGGCCCGGGTCCACCCGCGCGGGCCCCCGGGTGGACCGACGGGCACTCGAAGCGGTATCGTGGCGCGAGCGTTCGGGTTTGAAACCCTTGGTCGAGGGCTGAGATGGCGGAACTGAATGGTCGGACCATCCTGGTCACGGGAGCGACGGGCAACGTCGGCTGGGGAGCAGCATGTGCCGCTCGGGAGTCGGGCGCTCGCCTGATCCTGCCCACCCGTTCCGAGGAGGGACGGGACCGGCTGGAGGAGGAGTTCGGCGGCCTCGCGCGGGTCCTCCGGACGGAGATCGGCACCGAGGCGGGGATCAAAGAGGTCGTAAGGCTGGCCCAGGACGGCGACGGCCTCGACCACGTGGTCGCGCCGATCGGCTCCTGGTGGCAGAAGGGCCACGCCATCGACCAGGAGACATCGGAGCTCGAAGAGCTCCTCGACATCTACACGACCACCCAGTTCCGGATGGTTAAAGCCACCGCTCCCCTGCTCCGCCACGTGCAGGGGTCCTACACGGTGGTGACGGGAGCAGCGGGTGAGGCCCCCCATATCCACGGCGCCGGACTCCTGGTAGTCGCGGTAAAGGCCCAGTTGGCTCTCGCCGAGGTCCTCAAAGCTGAACATGAGGACGACGACTTCCGCTTCAACGAGTTCCGGATCGCGACCCGTGTCGAACGCGAACCGCGGCCAGGCGTCGTGCCGGCCATCGAGGTCGGGCGGGCGCTCATGGGCCTCCTTACCGAAGACACGAGGAGTCGCACGATCCGGTATCCGGAGGCTTGAGGTAGCGGAGGGGGATCGCGGATGGTCGGGTGCGGGTCGTCGGGGTCGTCGGGGTCGTCGGGGTCGCCGGGGTCGCCGGGGTCGCCGGGGTCGCCGGGGTCGCCGGGGTCGCCGGGGTCGCCGGGGTCGCCCGAGCCGTCGGCGACCCTCGCGGCGCCCACTCCATCACGCTAGCCCACAATTATTGCCGCTACGGTAGCAGTCGTGCCGCCCGTCTCTGACTCCATGACGCTGGCCGGCGATTATTGCCCGTAGGGCTGCAGTCCGGATGCACGGGCCTGGCACGAGGCCGCGACCGCTCCCGTCCTGCGACGCCGACCACACGTACTTCTTCGACGCGATGTACGCGCGGGATGCGGTCGGCCTCCGTCCCGAGACCCGCCTCGCGCTCCTTCGGCCCGGCGCTGGAGGTGCGTCGACCATCCAGTCGTATGACGGCGACGGGTTCGTAGGCCTCATTCTGAATTCCTCCACGCCTACACTCCGCGAGGTGATCCGCGACCGGTGGTGTCGATTGCGGGTGATCTCGCTTCGGCGGGGGCGTCCTATCAGGTTCAAATCGACGGAGCGGTCAGCCACTGCGGCGTAGATGCGCGATGCAACACATGCGCTTCAATGGCGCCTGGCAGCTGATACACCTCAGCGACAATGTTCCGATCCAAGCGTGCGGAGCCGCGTAGGACGTAGGGAGGCGGTAGCCTACCCCCTGGCGGCCTCAGCCGCTGTCCCGCAGCGCTGAGGCGGGATCGACCGAACTCGCCCGAAGGGACGGCAGGAAACTCGCAACGGTGGCGACCGTCAATACGCAGAGGGCGACGACCCCGAACGTGAGCGGGTCAAGGGGCGCCACATCGATCATGAGAGATCGGATCAGATAGCCCACCGCCCCACCAGCCCCCAGCCCGACGAGCACCCACACCGCGGCCAGGCGTACCGACTCCCACGTCATCTGCCGCACGAGCCGGGACGGGTGCGCTCCCAGGGCCATGCGGATCCCAATCTCGTGCGTTCGCTGCGCGGCATGAAAGGCGATGAGCCCGTAGATCCCCACGCCAGCGAAGAGTAGGCCGACCAGTCCGAAGACGCCGATGAAGCCGGCGCCGAGTCGCTGCGGGAAGAGGGTAAGATCGACCAGGTCGGCTAGCGCCACGCCTCCCTGGAGCGGGACATCAGGGTCGAGACCCTGAACCGCGCCGCGAAGGAGCGCCAGCGCCTCCCCTGCGGGGCGAGCGGAGCGCGTGTGGATTGTCATGGCCTGCTGCGGTTCCTGGGACGCGGAGAGAAACACGTACGGCGTCGGCTCCTCACCGATGAACCCGTACTTCCCGTCCCGGGCGACGCCCACCACTTCGTACTCGCGACCATTCTGCCGAAACCGCTTGCCGATCGGGTTGGCGGGCCCCCATGAGCGTGTGACAAACGTCTCGTTCACCACCGCAACACGCGGATCCTCAGGGCGATCCGCCGACGTGAAGCCCCGCCCGGCCACGAGCTCGGTGCCGATCGACTGAAAGTAGCCCACGCCCACTCTCGTGTATGCTGCGTTGAAGCGGACATCGGCGTCACCCACGGGATACAACGGTCGGACGTCCCCTGAGGACCGTCCATACGTAGCCCCCAGAGGAACCGTCTCGGCCAGCGCCGCACTCTCGACGTCCGGCATCGCACGGACGCGATCGAGAAGTTCCTGGAAGAAGACCTGGGCCGCCTCCAGGTCATACGTGTGCGGAGTCAGGGCCACCTTGCCGATGACCACCCCATCGGGTTCGAAGCCCGGGTCGAGAGCGCCCCCGCTGAGCACGGAGCGGGTGAACAGACCTCCGGCGATCAGAAGCACCACCGCGAGAGAGATCTGGACCCCGACGAACCAGCGCCATCCCAGAGGCGTGCGGCTCTGACCACGAGCCATCGCCTTGAGAGTGGAGCCGATGTCCGCACGGCTCGCTTGCCACGCGGGGACCAGACCGAACATCACCCCGACCAGAAGGGCAGACAGAACCGAAGTCGTCATGGCCATCGGCCCCGGGGACAGGTCGAACGCCACGTCCAGATTCATTTGGAGGGGAATCCCCTGGAGCACCGCCGAAGCGAGGGCTCCGACCGCCAGGCCCGCCACGGCGCCCATACCGAAGAGGAGTAGCGTTTCGAGCAGCACATGTCGGACGAGCCGACGACGGCTGGCTCCGAGCGCCATGCGGACCGCCATCTCCGAGCGGCGTGCAACCGCCAGCGCCACCAGGATGCCGGCGATGTTGGCACCCGCGATGATCAGGACCAGCCCCCCCGTAGCCACGAGCAGCGCGAGGAATCGGGCGAGCACGGGCTGCACCTGAGGAGGCAGACCCGTCATCGGAGCCAGGACCGCTCCGCGAACCGTGGTCTGGGATTGGAGCGGAGGAATCGAGGTGGCGGTCAGGTTCACCCGTTCCCTCGCCAACGGCTCCGAAACCCCTGGGCGCAGCCGACCGAAGAACGTGACCCAGGACTCGAAACCTGACGGACCCTCCGCGCGGTGGGCGCGAAGCGGAACCCACAACTGTGCGTCGAGACCGTGGAGGGTGCCCCTGAATCCCTCCGGTGCGACGGCCACGATCGTGTACGGTCGGCTGCCGACGCGGGCCGTCTGTCCGACGACGTCGGGATCGCCGCCGAAGTGGGTCCGCCACAGACGGTGCCCCACGACGACCGCCGGGGCATCGTCTGTCGAAAAGTACCGGCCCAGGACCGGAGGCGCTCCGAGAACGTCGAAATAGCTCCCGGAAACGAGGTAGCCGGTGACGGCCACGGCACCCCCATCTCCCGAGAGCGAGAAATTCGACAGCCGCTCCGCTCCAAATCCGCTGAAGACATCGTCGAGTGCCACGCGGTAGGACTCGAATCGCTCCCAAGGAACAGCATTGATGCCCACCGGACTGGATGTCGCTCCCACGCGACTCTCGTCGATGACCCGGAGTCCTTCCTGGTCCGCAACGGCAAGGGGTCGTGCAAGGAAGCCCTGATGGAGGTTGAGAACCGCGGACGCCG
Source organism: Gemmatimonadota bacterium (assembly GCA_029262115.1). GTDB lineage: Bacteria > Gemmatimonadota > Gemmatimonadetes > Longimicrobiales > Gaopeijiaceae > JAJCZZ01. The sequence goes on from JAJCZZ010000096.1 coordinate 76,058, forward strand.
CACCGCTTCCGAGGGCAACGGTGATCACAGCCACGGCGGTCAGCGTCGGCCTGCGAGTCAGGGCACGGGCAGCGTGGCGGAGGTCGGACCGGAGGTCCTGCACCCAGACGATCCAATCGCGCATGGTCTCGCTCCTCTCAATGGCACGGGGCAACGCGCCCGAGATCGGAACACCGGACTTCCGGGAGCGCTGTGACCGCACGATACGGAGGGGCGGAGAGTGGTGCCAGGACTTCTTGGTTCCCCGCCAGAATCTGTGGGTGGAATAGCGGTGTTTTGGCGTGAGGAGTGCTCGAGTTCTTCCGGTCCTTTGGCCCAGAGCGTATCGCCCGCCCCCGGTTCGTCTTCACGGAGAGATGTGGAAACCGTACCTCGACGCCGACGCACACCAGTGGGCGCACGTGCTTCACGACCGGCACCTCGGGCACCAGGGAGACTCTGCCTTCGACCCGTTACAACGCCAGCCTCGCTCGGTGCTTCCGAGCTACGGCCGGATACCCGTCGATCCAACTCCGAACTGGAGTGCTGAGTTCAACCCCATGGCCGTCTTGGGACACGATGCTACCACGACCCTCCAACCGGGCCACGGCGGCGTGAGTAGCCGAGTAGCTCGCGTCGACTTCTCGAGCTAGGGCGGCGATCGTGGCAGGTCCCCGATCGAGTACCTGCATGACCTCCGCCTCGAGCCCGGGGCCATAGAGTGCTCGCAGCCGAAGTTCGGGACAATGCTCCAGTATCCAGCTGACAGGATGTAGTGCGTCAAACTTCAGGGTCAGTTCGTCCTGCCACAGCCCCCACGCCTCGAAGGCCGGTAGAGCGCCTTCCCTCGCGAACCTCCGGAGGATCGGATTGGTCTCCGCACGGTCGAAGAGAGCCCGAGGCTCCCGGAGCGGCCGGCAGTGGCGCTGGGCGGGTCGCAGCCGGTCAGCCGCCGAGTTCGTTTCATGAGCAATATCGAGCATTGCGCCGAGAATGGCCGCCGGGAGTTCCTCCAGGTCGCCCGCCACTTTCCCGAGTCGCCGTACATTCACGAGTTGTGAGTGTTGCGCCATCCACGTAGTGGCAACCGCGAGTGCTCGGTAGTCCCCGGGCGCGGCCACCGCCGTTCGCCCGACGAGCTGCTCCAGGTCGATAGCGTCGGTAGCTGGCTCAACCATGAAACCTCCGCCGGCACGCGCCCACTCCGCTGCCAACCGGTCCCGTTCCTGATTGTGGCTCATGGACCACCTCGCGTCGGTCCGCCCCCGCGGGAATGGCCATCAGGCGCCTCATCCTCCTGCACGTCCCCGTCTGCACCTTGCTCGAGATAGAGCTGCATCCAGACCTCCCCGAGGATGAGCGCGGCGCCGCCAGCGATGCCGATCTGGGCCTTCTGCGGAATCAGTTCGCCCAAGCGCTGAAGCGCGTCTAGAAGTTCGTGTCGAGTCATGCATAAATGTAGTGTTTTACCGATAGCCACATCAAGCGCACCAATCCAGAATAAGCACCGGCGGCTTGCCCTCGTTCGCCAACCCGTACCACAAAAAAAGCCCCCCAGATCGTCTGACCCAGGAGGCTCACTCCAACGGAGCGGGAGGGATTCGAACCCCCAAGTCCTTTCGGACGCTCGCTTTCGAGGCGAGTGCAATAGCCGTTCTGCCACCGCTCCAGCACACCAAAAAAGCCCGGATCGTCCTCGGCCGACGCCGTGACAATCCGGGCTCGCCTACGACGCCTCAAGCCACTCCAACACCAACCATCGGGGCGCCCGGATTCGAACCGGGGACCTCTGCGACCCGAACGCAGCGCTCTACCGGACTGAGCCACGCCCCGGACCCACAAACCAACTCCGACCCAGGTCGCCTGGCCGGATGATCTCAAAATGTCGTGTGTGCCGTACAGTTCGGAACTACCAAAACGGACGGGGTGGGATTCGAACCCACGCGGGCGTGAGCCCACACGATTTCCAATCGTGCGCCTTAAGCCACTCGGCCACCCGTCCCAGCAAACGTCAGATGGCAAGAAGGGCGGGGTGAATCCCACACACCTCCGAGTCAGGACCTCCCGACGCGGACATCAAGAACCAGCTATCCAACCTTCAACGGAGGGAGTGGGATTCGAACCCACGCGGACCGTAGTCCAACGCCTTAGCAGGGCGCCGCCTTAAGCCACTCGGCCATCCCTCCAAAGCGGGACGCCGAGTTGGCTCACTCGTCGCCGCGCAAAAGTTGCCCCGCTAGGGTTCGAACCTAGACTCTCCGGAGCCAGAATCCGGCGTGTTGCCAATTACACCACGGGGCAATAGAGCCACCTGTCGGATTTGAACCGACGACCCCGTCATTACGAGTGACGTGCTCTACCAACTGAGCTAAGGTGGCGGAGTTCCGAAAAGTGGAGCCGAGGGGAGTCGAACCCCTGACCTCTTGAGTGCGATTCAAGCGCTCTCCCAACTGAGCTACGGCCCCAATACTTGCGGTAAATGGGCGCGAGAGGATTCGAACCTCTGACCTCTACGATGTCAACGTAGCGCTCTAACCAACTGAGCTACGCGCCCGCGTATGTTCCGTCACGGTCAGAGCGTGAGCGGATGCGCCCGGAGGGACTCGAACCCCCAACCTTTTGATCCGTAGTCAAACGCTCTATCCAATTGAGCTACGGGCGCTCTGCTCATGCGCGAATGCCCACGACAGGACTCGAACCTGTAC
>JAJCZZ010000097.1 GCA_029262115.1 Gemmatimonadota bacterium
GCCACGCCTGCGAAGTCATCGCCCCGTCGCTGATCCCGGTGCGTCCGGGCGAGCGCAGGAAGCATGATCGTAGGGACGCCATGCAACTCGCTCGGCTGTATCGGGCCGGCGAGCTCACGCCGATCCGGATCCCGTCGGCCGACGAAGAGCGCGTACGGGACCTGGTCCGGTGCCGTCAGTGCTTCCAGCGAGAGATCCTGCGTTCGAGGCACTACGTGACGAAGTTCCTCGCCCGCCGGGGCTTCGTGTTTCGGGAGGGCACGAATTGGACGCAGAGGCACTTGACCTGGCTCCGCGGCCTGCTCCGGGACGGAGGCCTCGAGCCTGCCGACCGCACGACGTTCGGCGAGTACCTCGCGCTGCTCGAGTTCAAGATCAGCCGCCGCGAGGATCTCGACAGGCAGATCGAGACGCTTGCCCTGAGCCCTCACTACACGTCCGCCATGGGACGACCGGGCTGCTTCCGTGGGATCAGTACAATCGCTGTAATGATGCTCATCACCGAGATCGGCGACGGGCGTCGTTTCGAACGGCCCGGCCAACTCATGGCATTTCTGGGTCTCGTGCCCAGCGAACACTCCTCAGGCGAGCGACACCACCGCGGCTCGATCACCAAGGCCGGCAACCGTCGATGCCGTCACCGGCTACCGCCATCACGTCTTCGGTCAGCTAAGTCGGACGGGAGAAGCCGAACAGCCTCGGCCACCTCCGTGACCGTCGCTCCCTCGGCCCGCACCCGCTACACCTCAGCAGGCCATCCACACTTACAGAAATCAAACTCGGCGCGATTCCATTTCATCCCTTCCGTACTGGAGCCTGGGCCTCCTCCACCGGGTCTTCCTGTTGGGACTTGCCGTTCGTGGAGTGGTAATAGCTGTGGTAGAGCCCGTACCTTCCGTAAATGCTGGCGTATCTCGAGTCACGTTTGGCATCCACACCGTTCAGCACGCCCCCGAGAACGTTGGCTCGCACGTTGTCCAGTTGTTTCGCCGAGTAAGTAATGGCGCCTCGCTCCGTGAAGTTCGCTCGGGCGATCATGATCACTCCGTCGACCTTCGCCCCAAGTACAGCGGCGTCCGTCACAGCCGTCAGCGGCGGAGAATCGAGGAGAACGATGTCGTAGTTCGTCTCGAGAGCCTCAATCAGCGACTGCATACGCTTGGAGGCGAGAACCTCAGCCGGATTCGGCGGGTGGGGACCGGTGCTCAAAAGGTTCAGCCGCGCCCGTCCGGCCACATTGACTTCTTGCATGGCCTCCTCGACCGTCGAGGCGCCAGACAAGACGCTGGTCAATCCCGGTCCCTGGTGAGCTCCGAGGAGGGCGTGGAGCGTACCTCGGCGGAGGTCGGCATCGACAAGAACCACCCGGATTCCCTGTTGGGCCAAGGTGATCCCCAGGTTGGCCATGGCAGTGGTCTTGCCGTCCTGTGGCATCGGACTCGTGACCACGATCACCCGTACCGGCGCGTCGGGGCTCGCAAACGTGAGATTGGTGCGGAGGTTCCGGAACGCTTCGGCGACGGGGTGGTTGGGTTCGTGGGCGACCAAGACCTGCGCTGCTATGGGCGACGCGCCCGACGACCCGTTCTGCCGGTTCCGAGTCGTTCCCGCAATCGCGGGGATGAGGCCGAGCACCGGAGCGCCGCCCATGGCCGTCTGAAGATCCTCTGGAGTGTGGACGGTCTCGTCGACAAGTTCCCGCGCCAACGCCCCCACACATCCAATGATCGAACCGAATATCAGACCGACCAGTAAATTGAAGGTTGGTCTAGGACTTACGGGCCCACGCGGAGACACCGCTGGATCGATCGTGCGGATGGTCGGGTCTTCGATGGCTCGAGCGATGCGCGCCTCTTGCAGGCGGTTCTGCAGCAGCATGAAGATCTCTTCCAAAGCGTCGGCTTGCCGCTCCAGCCGCGCAAGCCGGAGCTCCTTTGCTGGAATGCGCCCCAGCTCCGAGCCGAACGTCGCAAGCGTCTGGTCGTATGCACCCACCTGATTGTTCAGGCCCTGCAGGTAGGTCCGGGCCGTGCTCTGTAGCTGCGCCTCGATGTCCCGAATCCTTTGGGTCAACGATCGGACGTCTGGGTCCTGTAGGGTCCTTCTCCGGAGCAATTCGGCGCGCTCGGCGTTCGCCTGATTAAGCGTCCTGAGGAGTTCGGATGCAGAGGCGTTGCGGAAGAGCGAAGGGAAGGAAATCAGCCTCGTGAAGGGTGACGGGGCGGTTGGGTCCGATGACTGGGCCTCGGACTCGATTTCCGTTACGAGTTGCCGCAAGGCTGCCCGCTCGGCCTCGATGGTGTTGCGTTCGGCTTGGAGCCGCGCAAGTTGCGTAACCTGCGCATCCGCCTCCGCCCGGAGACTCACGACCTGTTCTCCTTGTCGAAAGGCCGTGAGCGTGTCCTCCGCCGCCGCCAACTGGCGAGACAGCGTATCAATCTGCTCCTCCAAAAACGTCACAGTCGAGACCGCTCGGGTCTTGCGGGACGCCTGCCCACGGGAAATGAAGAGTGTGGTCAAGGTGTTCGGAACGGCGTGCACAAGTTGCGTATCCGGAGACGTGAATGCCACCTGAATGATCGACGCATCTCGATTTGGGCGAGACACCGAGACGCCCCCACGGAGACGACCCACCGCGCCTCCGAATTCGTCGACCGCAATGACCAGCCTCTCGAAATCCCCGGCCCGCTCCCTGAGTCGGAAGGTCGCCCCCGGGACGACGACCGCCTCACCGATGGCGACCGCTCCGTAGCTTTCCCCGCTGGCGTCCCCGCGGATCGTGAAGGTTCCCGTTTCAATGCGATCGAAGACATACGAATCGGGAGGCGCCCACCGCTCGACGAAGATTCGGTCGAGAAGCTCGGATCGCGATAGTCTCGAAGGGGAGACGAGGCGTACCTTCAAGAACAGGGTATCGACCACGTGCTCGGCTAGCGACCGGCTTCGCAACACTTCCATCTCCGTGCCGATCTCGCTGGCAACTCCGGCTGTACCTAGCGCCTCGAGCAGCTGCGGGATTTCCGACCGTTCCTCATTGACCCGAATCGAGACTGCCGCCTCGTAAAGCGGCACGGCTCGCCGGTTGAACGCAAGGGCGGCTGCGGCCCCAAGCACCGTGACCCCGAGAATCCAAGCCCAGTTTCTGCGGAGAATATGCCAAAGCTCTGGGAGCGAGATTTCCCTGTCTTCCGGGGAATGCCGTGGAATCAACATGGCTGTGGGCAGTTTCCCGTCGTTCAGCGGATGAAGAGGGCAATGACCAGACTGACGCTGGCGCTCAGCGTGGCGGCTACCAGGCCCTGATTTCGACTGATCCAACTTCGCTCAGGAACGAAGATCTGGTCGCCGGACCGGATGGGGGAGTCGGCGATCCTTGTTCCGTCACGAACGTCGATGGCAATCTCCTCGTTGTCGCGGATGATCCGGACCTTGTCCGGGTCGCCCTGGGGGGTCGCGCCTCCCGCAAGGGCCAACGCGTCGGCCACCGTAATGGTCGGATCCACCAGGTGGAGGCCCGGATTCGTCACCGAGCCGATGATCCGGATCCGGCGGAGAACCGTCATGTCGATCGAAGGGTTCCTCAGGTAGACCCGGTAATCCGCGAGAAGACGCTCCTGAAGCGATGCCGGCGTATCCCCCAGCACCTCGTAATTGCCGACCCGAGGAAAGACGACGGTCCCGGTCTGGGCCACGACAAACTCCCCGGACATGTCAGGTTCCCGCCAGATCGTCAGGCGGATGACGTCTCCCGGCCGAATGTAGCTCACCGACTCCGCCTGTTGTGAGGCAGAGTGCACGGGCGCCAACAGGAGGAGGGCCAAGAGGAAAGGAAAGAAACGCACAGAGTGTCCGGAGTTGTTGAGGAGCAGCAAGAAGGTCGAAGCGGATCCGTCGGTCGTCCTTACGGAATCTAGCCGCACGCCAGAGGGTCGCCAAACTGTTTCACAGTCTATAGTCAAAAAAGCCCAAAATGGTCCCGAGGGGCTTGCCTACGGGGGCCTATGGTCACTACAGTAGCCTTGCTGGCACGACGCGTGTGGTCCCCCCCAGTCGGTTCGTCCCGAGTTGTTCGTTGACGACCGCTCGCCCCGCCGTCCCCCATCGAGCGACCATTGGAGACTTTCGTCATCCGGATCCTTGCGATCCTGCGCCGTCACAGGCGGACCACAGGCACGGTGGCGTATGCCGTCATCGCCTTTGCCGCCCTCGGACTCGCCTACCTCGCCCGTTACGACTTCCGAGTCGGCATACTTTCCAGGCCGGAGTTCTGGACGGCGTTGCTGGTTCTGTTAGCGGTGCGGCTTGCGGTCAACTACAAGCTCCGACTCGGGATGAGCCGCTGGCGATTCGTCGGTGTGCGAGATTTGGTCCGGTTGTTGGCTGCCGAGACGCTCGGATCCCTGGTGTTCTGGGCGCTCACCTGGTGGGTACCGATCATTCCGTCGGTGGGTCGGTCGATCATCCTCCTCGAGTGGGTGTTCAACGGCTATCTCACCGGGGGGCTGTGGCTCACGTATCGCCTGATATATGAGAAGGTCCAGGTACGGAAAGGGGGCGCGCTACGCAGGGTGCTGATAGTCGGTGCGGGTGAGGCGGGTGCCCAACTTGTGCACCAGATGCAGCGTTCGAGCGTAGGACTCGTTCCGGTGGGATTCGTGGACGACGATCCCTTCAAGTGGGGCACGCTGGTTCACGGCGTGGAGGTGGTGGGTGCCGTAGATGTGCTGGGTGATGTCGCGGCGGACACGTTGGCGGAGGAGATCCTGCTGGCCGTCCCTGCCGCAAGCGTGGGGCAGATCCGTCGCATCGTGGAATCCTGCGAGCGTACCTCTCTCCCGATGAAGATCTTGCCTAATCTCGATGCGGCCCTTAGCGGGGAGGTCAACCTGGACAGTATTCGGGATGTCCAGGTAGAGGACTTGCTCGGCCGGGATCCGATAGAACTGGAGCTGCCGGAGTTGGCCCGCGAGGTCGGGTCGCGGTCCGTGTTGGTCACGGGCGCTGCCGGGTCGATCGGGTCGGAACTGGTTCGGCAAATCGCCTACCATTGTCCGGGTCGGCTGATCTTGATGGATCAGGCCGAGACGCCGCTGTTCTTCCTCGAGTCGTCGGTGCGGCGGGACTTCCCCGGGGTGGATGTGGTCTGTGTCATCGGGGATGTGACGCGGGCTGAGGTGGTGGAGAACGTGTTCGCCCGGTACCGGCCCGACAAGGTCTTCCACGCGGCTGCCTATAAGCACGTCCCCATAATGGAATGCAACCCGCGTGAGGCCGTCCGCACGAACGTCATCGGAACCTATCTGGTTGCCGAGGCGTGCGGACGATTCGGCACAACGACCTTCGTATTGGTCAGTACGGACAAGGCGGTCGAACCCGCGAACGTGATGGGCGCCACCAAGAACCTGGCGGAGCAGGTGGTGGTTGGTCTGCAGGAACGTTTCCACGGATGTTCGTACTCCGCGGTTCGATTCGGAAACGTCCTTGGGAGCAATGGCAGCGTGATACCCGTGTTCCGCGAGCAACTGCGTCAGGGGCGCCCACTGACGGTCACGCACGAAGACGTGACCCGATACTTCATGACGATTCCGGAGGCGGTTCAGTTGATCCTTCAGGCGTCGTTGCTCCCGGACCTTCGTGGGCGGGTGGCCATGCTCGACATGGGTGAGCCGGTAAGGATCCTGGATCTCGCTCGGGATCTCCTGCGTCTTTCGGGGCGTCTGTTCCGAATGGGCGATACCGTAATGATCAGCGGTCTCAGGCCGGGCGAGAAGCTCCACGAGGAGCTCGCGGCTCCCGATGAGGAGGTCTCTCCTACGGATATCAGTCGAGTGTTCGTGATCGGTGCTTCGGTGGACCACAAGTGGGGCCTGGGGGACGTCTGGGAGGCCATCGAAGAAGGGGATTTGGAGCGCCTCGTCAGCTGGCTCTATAGCAGGTTTTCAACCTTGGACCGACGGAAGCACAGCCGGGAATCCGACTCGGCCGTGCCTGTCACCATACAGTACTGATTCCGGACCGCTACGCATTTCTGAATTGGATCGGTCTGCCCTATTTTATTAGGTCTGTTTGCGCACGTGTCGGCCTCGTCACGGATAGGTTCGAGGACCGCGACTGATCGCACAACTCGGCCGACTCCCTTCACTTCTCAACCGGTGGGATTGGGAGGTGGCGGTCGATACGCCCACAACGCGGCGAATCCGATGAAGGGACCGCGGCCTCTTGCATCTAGAGCTGGACGGAGGCCGGGTTCTCGGAGCGCGGCATAGTCCGAAGCATCCGGATTCTCGAGCGTATTACTACTCCTGACGCGGGGTTGACCCGAGTGGATCGGCATCGATTTGAACGCCACGTTGAGTCGCATACGTCTTAGGTCCGAGATGTACCCATGAGGGAGACGGTCGTACATCTGACTACGGTGCACCCGCGAGACGACACCCGAATTTATCTGAAGGAGGCGCGAACGGTCGCTCAATCGACACCGCACAGAGTGGTCCTTTTGGTCGCGGACGGACTGGGAACTCCCGCTGCTCCGACCGACGGGGTAGAGGTGGTCGATATGGGTGTGCTACCAATGGGTCGTGGTGCTCGGGCGCTTGTGGGTATCTGGCGCTCCCTGTGGGCGGTTCGCCGCCTGCAGCCCTCGGTCGTCCACTTCCACGACCCCGAACTCCTGCCGCTTGGGTTCATGATGAAGGCTCTCGGCATCCGGGTCATATACGACGCCCACGAAAATACGCCGGATTTGGCCCTGCACCGAGAGTGGGTACCGGTCGCTTTGAGACGGTTGATCGCAGGCGCGCTACACGTGGTGGAGGCGGTGGCGGTGCGCGTGTTCGACCAAACGGTTGTAGCGACGCCCCGAATCGCACGGCGATTTCCATCGGTACGGACGGCGTTGGTTCAGAACTTCCCGATTCAAGCGGACGTCGAGCCGCGAGGACAGGATCCCTACCATGCGCGTCCGAGGAGCTTCGCATACGTGGGCGCGATAGCGCCTGAGCGAGGGGCTATGGAGACGGTGCGCTCGATCGCCCTCGCCGGGTCCGATGTTCGGCTCGAGTTAGCGGGGAGTATGAGTCCGACGGATCTCCGAGACCAACTCGACCGCGAGCCTGGGTGGGACCAGGTCCGGTACCATGGAGTGGTGGATCGCACGGAGGTGATGGCGTTGCTCGGGCGGGTGCGCGGCGGGATCGTGCTTTTTCATCCGCTTGCGAACCATCTGGAAGCGCAGCCGACAAAGATGTTTGAGTACATGGCTGCCGGTATTCCTGTCATCGCCTCAGACTTCCCTCACTGGCGGGAAATCATCGACCGCACGCGTTGCGGGCTACTCGTGGATCCGTTGGACACTGTGGCGATCGGACGAGCCCTCAGATGGGTCTTGGAAAACCCCGCCGAGGGGGCGGAAATGGGGCGGCGCGGGCGCAAGGCGGTCGCCACCGAGTTCGGATGGGCCGCCCAGAGCAGCGTCCTTCTCGATGCATATGGGAGGCTCTTGCCAACGACCCGGCCCGTTACCTCCCCCCATTGAGATGCAGCCCCCAAGTTGTTTTTTCTCGATTCACGGGACGCACGGAGCGAGCCTGGCGCCGTGACGCACTGCCTCGGGGGGACGGTGTGGGACACTCGACTCACCCACCTCCGGGGAAAAGTTCTTCCGCACTGCTCGTGATCCGCGGGACACCGTGGCGCTCGGTCGAGACCTCGCGAGGCGGTGGGGCACAATGCGAATGCCACCGGGCTCGGTTGGGCTGCCTCGGCGCCGTTCTTCTCTACTTACGAGGTCTTCAAGGGGGCTCTACCGGTCACCGAGCTCTTCAAGGATCCTCGGCTCAGGTCCGGTCTCAGGAAGGGTGCTGCACGCCACGCTCGCGACGGGCACGCCTTCCTAGCCCTGGGGAGGGGGGCGGTCGTGTGGCCGCTCCCCTTACCCGACTCGTCGTCCTCGACGGCGTCTTCTCGGAAACCGAGGACGGCGGAGTCCATTTCCATGAGGCCTCCGAGCTCGAACCGGGCCACGGGCAGGAGCTCCAGCGGACGGTCCAGAAGCGTGTCCTCCGGTACTTCCGCCGCCACGACCTCCTCGATGAGTCCACCACCGCCGACATGCTCACATGGCATGGCACGGGCGGATTCAGCATCGACGCCTCGGTCCGTATTGAGGGGCACGACCGCCACGGCCTCGAACGACTCGTCCAGCTACTGTGCCCGTCCGCCGTTTGCGCTCCACCGCCTCCATGCCATGGGCGGCAATGAGGCCCTCACGGCGCCGGATGCCCGGCTCCTCTACCGGCGGACCCACGCCCGACGGCCGGACCGTCCTCCTCCTCTTCCTCTCTCCCCTCGAGCTGCTTCATCGCCTGGCCCGGCTCGTTCCTCCACCACGCATCCATCGCCATCGGTATCACGAAGTCCTTGCCCCAAACGCCCGACTTCGGCCCCAAAGTGATCCGCCGTGCGCGAAGGCGAGCCCGACGATGGCCCACCGGTCGCGAACGACGAGATCGAATCCTCCGAGACCCCGGAATGCCCACGCCCCACCGAGGCCGCCCCATCCTCAGGCCGATCCGCGCGGATCCGCTGGGTCCAGCTTCTCGCCCGGATCTACGAGGTGCTTCCGCTCCTCTGCCCGAGCTGTGGCGGCCAGATGAGAATCCTCGCTTTCCTCACCGATCCGCCCGTTGTCCGCTCCATCCTCGTGCACCTCGATCTGCTCCACCACCCCTCTCGCCGGCACGCGGGCCTCCGCAGGGCGACTTCCTCCTCGACCAGGCCCCTGAGGTCGATCTCACCGAGGCCGAGCCCACGCCTGCATTCGACTTCGACCAGTCGGGACTGGCGTTCGAGTTCGACCAGTCGCTGCCAGACCCTGACGGCTGACCGATCGGCAGAGCTCGTCATCTCGCCGGGACTCCTGCCCAGCGACCAGTCCGTCCCTCCTCGCCCATCCAAGCATCACGGTGACCGACTCCCCTATCCTCTCCGCCGGACACCGCTCAACCCGGGCGTCAGAGCACGTCCTCACCACGATCGACCCCGCCAGCCCCTGCCCCACACCCTTCTTGTCCGCCCGGGATGCCCGGCCTACCTTGGCCTTCAGGCCGTGAGGGCCTTTGGATGCCTATCCAGTCGACGAACGTCGAGTTCCGCGAACCCATCGCGAAGGCCGACATACCCAGCGTTCAAACGGAAGCGGACATCTTGGTGGCCGCGGTCACCGATTCGCTCCGTTTCCGATTCGGGCTGAACATGAATAAGATTTTCGATTACTGTACCTCCGCACGCCCCGTCGTATTTTTCTGGGAACGCTCCTAACGATCCGGTGGAGCAAGCTGGGGCTGGGGTTAGTATTCCGCCTCAGAACCCTGAAGCCATGGCGTCCGCGATCAGTCAGCTTCGATCCGTCGGCGCTGAGGAGCGCCGCGTGATAGGTGCCCGAGGCAGGCCTGGGTGGAGGAGAACTTCGACATACGCGTGCCTGGACAGCGAATGGAGGCCACGATGCTGGAGGCCGTGCAACACACCGTAGTCCTCAATAATAGACCATAGGCCCATGAAACCCAACAAAGCAGATTCGCACCCAGCCCTTCCGCCCGGCTTCGAGAATCTTGAGCAACGGAAGCTTGACGAGATTGAGCACTCCCGCGTGAGGCGGCAGATCTTGCAGGGCTCCGAGCGGCGCGCCGATACGAACACCGCCGAACAAGCTGAGGGGCTGGAATCCCTAATCCGGGACAAAGAGGCGTTCGACCACCACTTCTCGAACATCAAATTCTACTCCATCACTCGGGAAAGCGACGAGTATCAGATGGAATGGATGAGGCGTCGATGTGGCCCCGGCATCAAGGTTCTCGACTTCGCCTGCGGCAGCGGAGAGAACGGCATCGCAGCCGCGGAGTGGGGCTCGGACGTGGTCGGCATCGATATCTCTCCTGAAGGAATCAAAAACGCGAACCAGAATGCCTCGCAGGCAGGGGTCGGGGAGCATTGCCGCTTCGAGGTCATGGACGGAGAGAGTATGGTATTCGACGACGCTACGTTCGATGTGGCGGTCGAGTACGGTGCTCTCCACCATGTCGAGTTGGACGCCGCCGCAGCAGAGCTCGCTCGAGTCCTGAAGCCTGGTGGTGAGATGATTTGTATTGAGGCGCTTCGCCATAACCCTCTTATCCACAGGTATCGGAAGCGGACCCCACATCTGCGGACCCCGTGGGAGGTGGATCACATTCTCGGTGTCGAAAGCCTGGACGTCTTGGGCCGACATTTCGGTCGCGTGGACGCACGGTTCTTCCACCTAGCAGCGATCGCGGCTGTGCCTTTCCGCAAGACCCCTTTGTTCGGGCCGCTTCGCGCCGTTCTCAACTCGGTGGATCGGTTACTATTGTCCAGTCAGGCAATCGGGAAGTATGCGTGGATCATGGCTATAACCCTCGGGGATCCCCGGCCGTCGCCTTGGGAGAACGCGTGACATGATCGTGGGACATAACCGGAGTTCCTCTCAAGTGTGCTCCCGCTGCGTGATGGATACAACAGATCCTACAATCACCTTCGACGCCGACGGCGTCTGCAACCATTGCCACAAGTTCGACCGGGTAACCGCCCCGTCGTGGTTTCCGAATGCACGCGGTGCCGCTTTGCTGGCCGAACAGGTGGCTAGGATCTCCGAGAGGGGGCGTTCCGATCAGTACGACTGCATCCTGGGGCTCAGTGGGGGGGCGGACAGTGCCTACCTGGCCCTCAAGACTGCGGAACTGGGCCTCCGTCCCCTGGTGGTTCACGTCGACGGCGGATGGAACAGCGAGACGGCGGTCCAGAACATCCAGCGTGTCTTGGACTACTGTGGATTCGAACTCCATACCCACGTCATGGACTGGGAGGAGATGCGCGATCTACAACTCGCATATCTGCGGGCCGGGGTCGCCAATCAGGACGTTCCCCAAGATCACGCGTTCTTCGCGAATCTCTACCACTTTGCAGTGGAGAACGGGATTACGACGGTGCTGAGCGGTGGTAACGTGGCTACTGAGTCGGTTTTTCCCGACTCCTGGCACGGCGCGGCCATGGATGCCGTCAACTTGAAAGCGATCCACGCCCGCTGGGGCGAGCGGAAGCTCCGGCACTATCGCACCATCAGCTTCTGGCAGTACTACGTCTGGTACCCTCTTGTTCGTCGTATGGAAGTTCTGCGGCCGCTGAACTTCATGCCCTATTCTCGCGAGCACGCCATTGCGGAGCTTGAGCGCACCTGCGGATTTCGTCCGTATGGACGAAAGCACGGGGAGTCCTTGTTCACCCGCTTCTTTCAAAATTCCTACCTACCGGAGAAGTTCGGCTACGACAAGCGGCGGCCGCACTATTCGAGCATGATTCTCTCCGGACAGATGACCCGGGCGGACGCACTCGCCGCACTTGAGGAGCCGCTCTATCCCCCTGGAGAACTACGCCGCGACCAGGATTTCCTCTGCAAGAAGCTCCGGATCGACCGCGACGAGTTGGATCGCTTGATGGGCGCTCCCAACGGGCACTACACGGATTACCCAAACTGGGACGCACGGTACCGTGCGCTCAAGACGACGCAGGCGCGTGCCGAGCGGCTGTTCGGACGTCGTGTGACTGCCTATTCCTGACGAGGAACTCGTGGTCTCCGTTATCGACTACGGGGTGGCCAACATTGGCTCCCTCATGAACATGCTCGACCGCGTGGGGGTGCCCGCACGTCGGGTGTCCAAACCCGAAGAGGTACGTCGAGCCGATAAGCTGGTGCTGCCGGGCGTCGGATCGTTTGACAACGGGATGGCTCATCTTCGCACGGCGGGCCTCGACCGCGCCATCGTCGCGGCAGTGAAGGACATCAGCATCCCGATCCTGGGCATTTGTCTGGGGATGCAATTGCTCGGAGTCGGAAGCGAAGAGGGTACCACAGCAGGGCTGGGGTTGTTGGACGCACGGTGCATCCGTTTCTCCTTGCCCCCGGGTTCTGGGTTGAAGGTGCCCCACCAGGGCTGGGCAAGTCTCCCAGATGCATGTGAGTGCTCACTGATTCAAGGTGAGGACCGACGCAGACGGTTCTACTTCAGCCATTCGTTCCACCTCGTGTGCTCTGACCCCACCGATGTCTGCGCGACCGCGCGCTACGGCATTGAGTTCACGGCAGTGGTGGAGCGGGAGCACATCTACGGTACACAGTTTCATCCGGAGAAGAGCCACCTGTACGGAATGGACGTTCTCCAGCGGTACGGCTCGTTGTAGCGTGGGCCAGCCTCGGGTAATTCCCGCGCTTCTCCTGAGTAATCAAGGGCTCGTCAAGACGGTCGGCTTTTCCGAGCCCAGGTACGTGGGTGATCCGATAAACGCCGTCCGGATCTTCAACGAGAAGCAGGTGGACGAGTTGGTGTTCCTCGACATCACGGCCACGCGCGAAGATCGGGGCCCCGATCTCGACCTCCTCAACCGGATCGCGAGCGAGGCGTTCATGCCGTTCGCCTACGGCGGCGGGATCACGACGATCGAGCATGTCCAAGAGATCCTCTCCCTCGGCGTGGAGAAGGTCGTGTTGAATACCGTTGCCGTTGAGACCCCCGACCTCATCGATCGTGCTGCGGAAGTGGCGGGTAGCTCTAGTGTCGTTGTTTCTATCGACGCGCGCCGCCGCCGGTTTCGCGGCGACTATCGAGTGTGGACCAGGGGCGGGACCGGCAAGACGTCGCTTGACCCGATCGACTTCGCGAAGACTGTCGCGAACCGTGGAGCGGGGGAGATCTTGATCAACGCCATCGACCGCGACGGTCGGATGGACGGGTACGACCTTGATCTGATTCAGGCCGTGTCCGATGCCGTCATGATTCCCGTAGTCGCGCTAGGGGGGGGGGGGAGCTTGGAGGATTTACGGCGCGCGGTGGAACGGGGCGCGTCCGCGGTGGCGGCGGGCAGTATGTTTGTTTTCCACGGACCCCGTCGGGCGGTCCTCATCACCTATCCGGATTACGACCGGCTGACCGAGTTGTTCGAAGACAGGGCATCTTGACGGCAAAACTTCCCCGACTCGCTCCTTAGTTGCCAGGCGCCGCATCTCCGGGGCATCGTTCACCAGCTGCCTTTTGGGCCTCTGCCGTCGTCCAAACAACGTCTTCACCTTCCGCATGTCGAGCGGTCCGCGGATCCGGTTGATCAGCCCGCTAAACTACCCGATCCACTTGCCGTCCGTCCGTGAAGAGGAGGTTCCGGCTGTACTCGGCCTGAAAGACCGAGTAGTGGTACCGGAATCCGGTCCTGTCCTGATCGGCGATGTCCATCGCGAAGCACAGCACCGCCGAGTAGATTCAACGCTCCGAGACCTCAACCAGGCGCACTGTAGAGTTCGCGGAAGAACTCAAGGTTTCTGCGACAAGGTCCAGGCCCCGGGCGTTGGAGCCTCCGCAAAGCTCCGTAAAGCAGTTGTCCTCCTTCGTGAACTCGACCCCCTGCCGAGTTGCCCCAATTCCGACCCATTCGTGGCCGTTCAGGATGACCAGCGCGTTTGAAGGGGGGATGGGGGCAGAAGCGGATGATCACGTGGCCCCACTCGCGGTCCATGATGTGGAACGCGTAGTGGTTTACCCACGAGCGGGGCTCCTTCCGCTTGATGTTGCGGATCCGCCACGCGTCCGCTGTGTGCTCGACGTCCCACACGTTGCGGGGCGCGCGACCCACGATGATCAGGAACACGCCCTCGCCCGGATCCACCGGAACGTGCTTCACCGCGATGTTCTCGTTTCGCTCCCCTGGCCGGCTGTAGATGAGGGGCACGCCTTCGCGTTCCGCACCCACCAACTCGAGCTGGACCCAGGCCCAGTCCGGTACCGGGCGGAGCGTGCCGGAGGGCCGCGGAGGAGGAAAGAGCAGCGCCTCCAGGCGCTCATCATCCAACGCCTCTCCAATCGGCCACTTCAGGCCCGCCTCCCCCACCCGGCGCAGGTACTCCGCCACCGTGTTGTGGGAGACCTTCAGGCTCGCCGCGATCTGTCGATTACTGAGGCCCCGCTCGTTCTTGAGCCGGAGTGCCTCGCGGATCTTGCGCATGGACAACCTCTTCTGGGCCACCGTGCCTCCTCGATTGAAGTTGATCGAGGAAGCACCATTGGTGGCCGGGGAAACAGGTTCTCCAGCGCTACTGGCAGCTCATCCTTCCCTCACCCCCCACGGGGGTGGACGGCATGCTCCGGATTCGGTGGTCGGCATG
>JAJCZZ010000098.1 GCA_029262115.1 Gemmatimonadota bacterium
CCACCCCGCGTCCAGGAACGAGCACTGCCCGGTTTCGCGTCCAAGCATTGGCCACATCCGTCACTTAGGTGCGCTTCCCTCGATCCCACGCAACGTAGCCTCGCGTGCGCGCGCGCGCGAACCCTCCCCGGATCGGGCCGATGCGGCGTCAAGGGTTTCCGATCAGCCTTCTAGGCGGGAGCTACAGCAACTCGTCCCCGTCGACGTCCTGATAACCGATGATCGCGTTTTCGAGCATGTGCTCCCAGCGCGGGAGTCCTTTGACGTGGTTCGCCGCAGCCGTCCACAGGTTGCGAACCCAACACACTCGGTAGTCGTTCCAGAGCTCGTCGAAGGAGTACCCCGCGATGCCATGTTCCAGGAGTCGGCGGTGGTATCGTTCCAAGGCCGGTCTTTCGATCTCCCTTCGGCGCTCCGGCGCCCGTCGCAGCATCAGGTAGGCGAGGTCGCGGGCCCCGAGGTCGACCTGCCAGCCCTCCCAGTCGATGAGATACGCCTCGCCACTCTCCTTGGGGTGGAGGATGTTGGCGAGGTGGGCGTCCCCGTGAGCGAGCGTCTGATTTCGGGGGTCCATCAGTCGCATCCACGGAAGACACTGCGAGTCGAATACCCGTTGGTAGATGGCTTCCCCACCGGGCGGCATGTGATCCACCGCGTCCTCAAAAAGCGCGGGTAGATGCTTCCGCATTCTCGCCATCCGTTTGCGTATCTGGGCCTCGGTGCGCGGGCGCGGAGCAATCTCGCTTTCGGGCACCTCCCAATAGGCACAGTGTACGCGCGCCAGCGCGTCTACGGCTGGACCGAGGTCGACGTCACCGTCCGAGTCGGCGGCCGCATGCGTCTCGATCAAGTCCTCGACCAACAGGTGGGAGTCCGACTCGTCGGTGGCCTGGCCGGCCGAAAGGCACCGGGGCACCGGAGGAGTCGAAATGCGGTCTGCCAGGCGCGAGAAGAAGTCGATTTCGCGCACTGGACCTTGCTCGCGGGCTCGTCCTTGCGGAAGGGGGGCCTCCTTGAGGACCAGGCGCCCCGGAAGGGACGCCGAGTGTGGGGCCGCCCATTCAACTTCAATGAAGTGAATTGTGGTCCGACCGTTCGATTCCGACGGGATGGCCTCCATCGAAATCATGTCACTCGGGCTCAGGCCGATCAGGCCGGTCAACCCATCCGGTGTGGTCAGCTCGGGGCGGCGGGTCATGAGGTGAACCGGTAGGGCGTACGGATGAGCATGGAAGGCAGATGCGCGAATGAGGGTCCAGTGTCGCCCCGTGTCCGATCAGGGGAGGGCAGCCCGGGCGGGAGTTCCCGTCGGGACCACGAACTCGCGGCTCGACATGCTACGAATAAGGTATCTGGCGTTGTGCCTGCTCGACAGGTCAGCCGCAGATGCAGGGGAAGTGGGTGTGCCCGCCGATGTTCGTATTGGGATCCCACGTCGGACCTGCATCGGGATCGGGTGACAGATCGGGCAGGGTGGCGAGCAGGGCTTCGATGGCAACGGCGATCTCTACCCGGGCGATGGACGCACCCGGGCACCGATGCCCGCCAAATCCGAAGGTGACGTGAGGGTTCGGCCTCCGAGTGTAGTCCAGGATATGAGGCTGCACGAACGCATGGTCGTCGCGGTTCGCTGCCTCCAGAACGAGGAAGGTTCGCTGGCCCCGCCGGATCACGACGTCATCGCCGCTGCTGGTTCGCAGTGGGACGTCTTCAGCCGAGAATCGCACGACGTAACGTGTTGGTGTCACGAACCTCAGTAGTTCGTCCACGAGCAGGCGGAGTGCGCCTGGATTGGCCTTGATGGTGGTTCTCCACTCTCCCCAATCGGGGATCAGGACCGGAATGCCATCAGCGAGGGCCTTCTGGGTGGTCACCCTTCCGGCGGCGAACGCCATCATACATTGGATCACGAGGTCGTCTTCGTCCTCGAGTCCTCCGTCGCGCATGAACGCTCCGATGAGGTCGTCTGACGGGACCCTCTTCCGAGCCCGCACTTCGTTCCTGAAGAAGTCTCCCAGCCTGACCACCTCTTCCATCTTCGCATGCAGGTAACCGCTGGTGATGTTGGCGTACGATGTGGACCAGGTCGCCAGGTCGTTCATTTCGGAGGAGCTTTCGATCTCGACGCCCATGATCCGCGCGATCGCGTCCAGGGTGAAGGGCATAGCGAAGTCCTGAACCAGGTCGAATACGCCTCGTGCATTGGCCTGGTCTGCGAGGCTTCGGGCGCACGTCCGGAAGTGAGGTTCGAGGCTGGCGGACCGACGTGACAGCTCGGTCAAGACGGCCTTTTGGATCCGGGCCTGCCGTGGCCCTTCCGCGAAGATGACCTGCCGCTGGATCGCATCGCTCGCGAAGGTGCGACGGACATTGGTGGCCATGCCCGGCACCGCGAGCGACATGTCCGCCACGAACCGGGAATCGGCGAGGAATTCGCGGACGCGCTCGTGTCCGGTCACGATCCAGCCCTGGATTGCCGGGTCGTATGCGACCCTGTTTTGGCTTCGCACCCGGTCGTAGAGCCCATGCGGGTCGCGATGTGCTTCGATCAGCTCTTTGAGCGATACGGCGCTGTTGGCTCGATCCGGCGGGCGATCTTCGAACGTGCTCGACATGCTCAACACACTCGCCTCTTGGGTGGGGTCGTGGCAATTCCGGCCCGGCTCGGCGCCCTCCGAGCGACGTGACCCACCACAGAGTAGACGCATCTACGTGGGCCCGGCCTTGACCTTACGGGGGCCGGCGTCGTACTAGTTTGAGGAGTACCTTCTCTGCCGGCGTCCCCCAGAGCCTCAGAGTTCAGCGACACTGCGGCTTGTCGAATCGGTCCTGCGCCATGGGACCGAGGGGCCTGTGGCGTTGACCGAGCTGAGCCTCCGCCGAAGAAGCCCTCCCCCCCGTACGTCGTCGGTTCGATCAGCCGACCGTCGTCGACGTGCAACACCTGCCCAGAGTTCAACTTGTCGATCATTGAAGACATCCGGATCGCAGCTCGCGCGCTGATGAAGGCCAAAGCGTTCAGCCTCGTGGCCATCACCACGCTCGCACTCGCGATCGGTGCGAACACGGCGATCTTTTCCGTGGTGGACGGCGTCCTGCTGCGGCCGCTCCCGTACCCCACGTCCGAACAGCTCGTCAGTGTCTCAGCGGCGGTCTTGCCTCAGGCGGCCGGGAGTGACGAAGCGCCGTTCTCGGATCGAGGGTTCTGGCATTTCGCCAACAACAATCGCGCGTTCGCAGCGTTCGGTGGGTACACGGAAGGGACCGAACAGTGGCCTCTGACGGGCGACGGGGCGCCCGTCCAACTCGACATCGCTCAGATGACGACGAGCGCGTTCGAGGTTCTGGGAGTCTATCCGGTGCGGGGGCGCTTTCCCTCGGCCGAGGAGGATTCTCCGGACGGGCCGTCTGTCGGCCTCATCAGCAACGGTTTGTGGGTGGATCGTTTCGGGGCGGACCCTGACATCATCGGGACGGTGCTTCAACTCAACGGGGAGGCCCGAGAGGTCGTTGGCGTCATGCCGCCGGGATATGACTTCCCGACGCCCGAGGTGGACGTTTGGGTGCCGCAGCAACTGGATCCGGCCAGCGAGAATCTAGCGGGGCACTATCTGGGCGCCGTCGCTCGTCTCCGGCCGGGGGTCACGATCGACGCCGCGATCCGGGACGCGGAAGCTCTGATCTCTCGATTCCCTGAGATCGGCTACGGCCCGCGTTGGTTCGAAGGGGTATTCAGTGGCCGTGCGAACGTCGTCACCCTGAAGGAGCAGTTGGTCGGTGACTCTCGGCGACCCCTGCTGATCCTCCTCGGCACTGTCGGTTTCGTGCTGCTCATCGCGTGCTCCAACGTGGCGAACTTGCTCTTGGTGCGGGCGGAGTCCCGCACACGCGAGCGCGCCGTTCGGATCGCCCTCGGATCGGGTCGGGCTCGCCTCGTCCAATATGTGCTGACGGAGAGTGTGCTGCTTTCGCTCGTCGGCGGCCTTCTCGGGATCCTGCTCGCATTCGTGGGGACGGAGGTCTTGGTCAATCTGGCACCCGCCGGGGTGCCCCGCGTGCACGAGATCGGCATCAACGGAAACGCGCTCCTCTTCACATTGATCGTCTCGATGGTCGCCGGTCTCTTGTTCGGTGCCTTTCCGGGGCTTCGTGCGGGATCCAAGCAGACGCTCACCGCGCTGAGAGATGGGGGGCGTGGCTCGACGATTGGGCGCGATCGGCATCGGGTCCGCGACCTCTTGGTGGTCACGCAGGTCGGTTTGGCGTTGATCCTTCTGGTCGGCTCCGGGCTCATGGCCCGCAGCTTTCAAGCGCTCAACTCCGTGAACCCGGGCTTCGATGCCGACGGAGTGATGACCTTCCGGCTGTCTCCGCCGCTGAACAAGTATCCAGTCTCCGCGACCGTCGTACAGTTCTACGACGAGCTCCTGGAGAAGCTCTCGGGCATCGGTGGTGGCGAGGCGGTCGGAGGAATCACGAACCTGCCGATGTCCGGTGGCGGACCGATCCTGGTCGCTCGGATCGACGACTATCCGCTCGGTGAGGACGAGTTTCCACCCTCTTTCTTGGCGCGACGAGCGACGCCCGGGTACTTCTCAGCCATGGGGATCCCCGTGGTCGAGGGCAGGGAGTTCATTCCAGACGACCACCACGCCCGGTTGGGATCGATCATCATCAGCGAGTCGGTCCAGCGCGAGTATTGGCCCGACGAGAGTCCGCTCGGAAAGAGGATCACGATCCAGGGAGCTCCGGCGCGGGTCGTAGGGGTGGTCGGGGACGTACACGACGCCGCCCTCGAGACCGCACCCGAGATGTTCGCGTACAAGCCCATGCTCGATTCGGTCAGGGGTGGCGTGCGACCCATGATGATGGTGGTGCGCACGGAAGGAGATCCCACGCAACTCGTCGCGGGCATTCGCGAGGCCGTCGAAGAGCTGGATCCGCAGCTACCCATCACGGATCTCATGCCGATGAGCTCGTTGGTCGCGGACTCGATGAGCCGCACGAGCTTCACGATGTCTCTCCTGCTTCTGGCTGCGGCGATCGCGCTCTTCCTGGGGGCCGTCGGGATCTACGGAGTGTTGTCCTACGTCGCGTCTCAGCGCACCGCGGAGATGGGGGTTCGATTCGCGTTGGGGGCCGATGCGGGGCACGTCCGAAAGATCATCCTCCTGCACGGCATGACCCTCGCCGGAGGTGGGGTCGGCGTAGGCTTGTTGGGAGCCGTCGGGCTGAGCGGACTCTTGGAATCTCTCCTCTTCGAAGTGAGCCCGCTCGATCCGGCGACGCTGGTGTCGGTAGCCGTACTATTCTTGGTGGTCGCGGCTGCGGCCAGTGCCGTACCAGCGGAGCGAGCGGCGCGGACGCCGCCCGCTGTGGCGTTGAGGGCCGACTAGTCGAGTTCTCGAGGAAACAGCAGCAACTCGGTGAGCGCTCCCTCATGACTCTCGAAGTGCGCGACCGGCTTCCCGAAGGGGATCAGTGTGCCATCGGACTCGATCGCGACGCCTCCGCCCCAGGGAATCCCGAGGCCGGGAAGAGGCGAGGAGAGTCCTTCGACGCAAGCCCGCAATCGACTCCAACCATCCTCCTCCGCATGGGCGTCGACAACGTAGGGCACAAGTCCGAGGCCAGGAGACGAGCCCTCGGGAGTACAACCCACCACGCCGAGGTGGATGGCACCGGCCGAGACTCCGATGAGCGCGGCTCCTCGGGACGGCGAGCGTCGGAGGTCGTCGAAGAGCTCGGTGTCCCTCATCCGCCTGATTCCGCGTGCCACATCACCCCCACCAAGGACGATCAGGTCCGCTTGGAGAAGGTGATCCCGATCGATCTCGTGATACTCGGACGAGATCATGTGGCACGTGTCGTACCCGGACCCCTGCATTGTGGAGAGGAAGATCGCGTAGTACTCCGGCGCGTCCCCGCTGGCGGCACCAACGTAGACAGCGACCCGGGGGCCGGTATCGTTGTCCCGTTCAGGGAGCGGGACGATGCCGGTCGCGCCGGGTCGCTCGAAGAGAGGCCTGCTGTCCGCGAGAAGGACGATCAACGGTTGCCTGGGCCCCGATCGGGATCGGCCCTCGGTTCAGGCGTCAGCGCCGTCTTCCAGAATTTCGAGATGGCCTTCGCCTCGTACCGATCCGATGTCCAGAACGGCAACGCACCGCACGGGAACGCCATCCAGCTTCAGGGTCCCTTCGAGATGGATGGAGCCCTCGCCCGAGTCCCAATTGGCCTCGGAGAGGTCAGAGCGCTCCCCGTCAAGCCCGAAGCCCAATTCCGTTCCACCGTGGGTTTCCTCGAACAGGACGTGTACGTAGCCCCGCTCGACCGCCTCCTTGAGCTCGCCGCGGGCATCGCCCCGCTTCGGGCGGTAGGTGATCTTGTGGCGGCCGACAGACAGTTTTTGAGGCAGTTCGCTCATGGTAAGACCTCACGGTGTAGTGATCGGATTCGTGGGGGATCAACGGGTGGGACGCAGGATTTCCAGGGGCACTTCGATCGCGACGCCGCGATTGATCGAATGAAGCCGCACCAAGACGTGCGTCTTTCCTCTCAACTGGAGGACGATGCCTTTCACACCGCGGAGCGGGCCGTCGGTGACCGTGACTTCAATGCCGCACCGGACCTGGCATTCGGTTTGGGTCGGAAGACCGCGCTCGGCGGCGAATTCGAGGACTCTTCGCACCTGCTCGATCTCTTCGTCACGAATCGGGTGCGGACCGGCCGAGTCTCCGACCACGGAGACGACGCCCTGAATGCGCCACACTTCAGCGACGTCAACCGCGCGGAAGCGGCTGAATACGTAGCTGGGGAAGACCGGGGTCTCGACCCTCTTCACGCGGTCTGACCACTGCCGTTCTACCGAAATGACCGGCAAGTAGCTCTCGAAGCCTGCGGAATCGAGACGTTCGGACACTCGCTTTTCGTGGCGTCCCGATGTGTAGCAGGCAAACCAACGCACACGATGCGCTGCCTGACGACGTAGATCGGAGGCTGCACGGTCCGTGGTACCGGCGGACACTCGAAGCTCCCCCCCCCCATAGCGGGACCTGTTGGACAGCATCGTTCTCTCCCAGCTGAAGCGGACTGATCGTGGTAACCCGACGTGGCCTTGGGGGGGGACACGGAGCCGAAGTATCGGGAGCGCAAGCGGTCGTGTCAACCACGTCCGCCGCGAGCTCGTAGGCTGTGCCGCCCACGCCCCCGTCACGATTTGGCGACGCTCGTAACACCTGTACTGACAAGCCTTTCAACTGGATGAAAGTGTGAGATGATCACGATCACAAGACCCATCGCGAGTGACATGCCCCCCCTTCGTCCTCAGCTCAAGGGGAGGTCGGCATGACCACGGAATCCGCAGCACAGGGAGCGATCCAGCAGGACTATCGAGACGAACTGCATGCCGAGATCCTCGAGGATCTGCGCGTCGGTGAGTTCGGGTACAAGTACCGGATCTTGGACGGCGTGGTCATGCCGCCCTACATCACACCATCTCGATACGCTCTCTCCCGTTCCCTCGACATCAGGTCGGATGACGTGGTCTGTACATCGTATCCGAAGTCGGGTACCAACTGGATCTCGAACGTCATCCTGCGGTTGCAACACGGGGGAGGCGTTCCCGAGGGTAAGACGCTGCGCGACAGCATGCATTGGGTCGCGAGTTCGTACCTGTACCCGCGGACGAAGGAAGACCTCGACAAGGCCCCCTCACCGCGGTTGTTCTCGAGCCACATGCCGTATCACATGGCGCTCGGAGGCGATCCTCGGGAGCGACCTTGTCGCTACGTGTACGTCGCTCGGAATCCCAAGGACGTGGTCGTGTCCTACTTCCATTTCGAGGCGGGCCAGAGCTGGTCGGGGCACTACAGCGGCTCCTGGTCCCATTGGCTCCAGATGTTCGTCGACGGCAAGCTTCAGCGGGGTGATTGGTTCCACCACGTCCTGAGTTGGTGGAGAAGGGCGGAGGCGGACAACGTCCATTTCGTGAAGTACGAAGACCTGACGAACGACTTCCATGACGAGCTCAAGAGGTTGGCCCGGTTTCTGGACGTCGACTTGACCGACGAGCTAGCCGCGAGCATCGCGGAACAGACTCAGTTCCGAACGATGAAGGGGGATACGTTCAGCGACCTGCATGATGCCGGGGAGCTGGGTCACTTCTATCGGAAGGGTGTCGTGGGGTCGTGGAAAGAACGCTTCACGGTCCACCAGAGCGAATGGTTCGACGAGATCTACAGAACCCGCATGTCGGGGACCGGGCTCGACTTCGTCTTCGAATAGACGCCGACTCGGCTGCCCGCCCGCCCGCGTGCACGCACGCCGTCCGGCCGCCTCGTCCACGGAGAATCGCATGCAGCAGTTGACCGTTCTAGACAACACACTCCGCGATGGCAGCTATGCCATCGGATTCAGCTTCACGGCAACCCAGACGAGCGCCCTCTGTCGAGACCTCGAACACGCGGGTGTATCGATGATCGAGATTGGCCATGGAGCAGGGGTGGGGGCTACCGCAAAGGGGCTCAACCCGGCGGCGGCCTCGGACCCGGAGTACCTACGTGCCGCCGCGGGCGCGCTGGAATGCGCCGCGTTTGGCGTCTTCTGCATCCCTGGAGTGGCTGAGCTCGACGATGTCCAGCGCGCCATCGACGAGGGGATCGGCTTTCTTCGGGTGGGAACGGACGTAACCCGGGTCGCCGAGTCTCGGCCTTTCATCGACCTGGCCAAGCGGCACGGGGTCTTTACGACCGCGAATTTGATGAAGTCGTACGCGGTCCCACCGGAAGAGTTCGCCGCCGCCGCCGCCTTGTCCGCGTCGTTCGGCGCGGATGTGGTCTACCTCGTGGACTCTGCGGGCACCCTGTTTCCCGAAGATGTACGCACCTACCTGGAGGCGTTGCAGGCCCGGTCTTCGGTGAGTTTCGGCTTCCACGGCCACGACAATCTGGGTGTCGCCAACTACAACACCCTCTTGAGTGCGGACCTGGGAGCCACCCTCGTCGACGGATCGCTCCAGGGCCTCGGGCGGAGTGCGGGGAATGCGGCCACCGAACTGATCGTCGTGTCCCTGGAAAAGCGCGGGTATGACACGGGGATCGACGGCTTGCAGTTGCTCAGGGCCGGGGAAGTGCACGCCCGCCCTCTGCTCGGACCCGGGGGCTTCGAGTCCGTCGACGTGGTGTCCGGACTCGCGGGATTCCACTCGAACTTTTTGCCCAAGGTCCTGGAAGCTGCAGACCGATACGGTGTGGAGCCGGAGCACCTGATCGTCGACTTGTGCGAGGTGGACCGCTGTAGCGTACAGGACGATGACCTCCGGAGGATTGCTCTCGCGCGGAAGGCGAGCGCCGCCCGTCGCGCGGGAGCAGGCGAGCCACCCAAGAATCGGCGTCCCGTGCACACCCCCCTCTCGCGCGGAGCGTGACCGCTCGCTGGCTCGCGCCCCCATCCAACGAACCCCCGGCAGCGGATTATTCGCTCGCCTTTGGTGTATACAACCCACAGCCCCTACTCGGAGTCATGATGAGAGTCGCAACCGTTCTCGCCGCCTTCGGCACCCTTGCTCTTGCCGCTCCCGCCATCGATGCCCAGGAGATCTCGGGTGCCTGGCAGATCGTTTCCGAGACGCCCAGAAACACGCTCCTCCTTGATCTCGACCTGCAGCAGGACGGCGCGGCATTGACGGGGACCGTCGTGCCTCGGCCTGGTGGGCGAGCGGGGCAGCCGGCTCCCGAAAGCGAGGATGAGCGGCCGGCCCTGGACATCCAAGACGGGTCCGTAGATGGAAGCGCCTTCTCCTTCGCATTCGCATTCGATGCCGGTGGACGAGAGATCAGAATGGTCGTCAACGGCCACTTCGCCGGCGATTCCATGGAGGGGACGATCCAGATTCGCGGACAGGAACGACCCTTCGAAGGACAGCGAGGGGGCTGATGTCCGCCCCGGTCCGGCTACACCGCCGAGGTAGGTGAAGTCATCGGGAGGTTGACGTTGCCGCCACAACCCGCTCGAACTGTGGGAGCGAGCTGGACGGAGCATC
Source organism: Gemmatimonadota bacterium (assembly GCA_029262115.1). Lineage (GTDB taxonomy): Bacteria > Gemmatimonadota > Gemmatimonadetes > Longimicrobiales > Gaopeijiaceae > JAJCZZ01. The sequence continues at coordinate 10,043 of JAJCZZ010000098.1, forward strand.
TGGAGCGCCCGCCGATGAGGGCGCTACTGAAGCGTTTCAGCCGGCCGGGCGTGCTGTCGTTCGCGCACGCGCGGCCGGCCGACGAGCTTTTCCCG
>JAJCZZ010000099.1 GCA_029262115.1 Gemmatimonadota bacterium
TCACTTCGTACGTTCTCTTCATCGGTGGTGGCTCCTTTGGGTTGTTGAAGACACCCGATCCTAATCGGATCGGGCGCCCTTGGAGCCACCACCTCTTTTCGTCCCTGCTTAGGGACCTTCAACTACGCTCGGGACAGCCTCCCGTTCGATTCAGGCGGCTCTCAGGCGGCTCACGGACGCCGGTCCGCAGTCCATCATCGTCCGGAGGTTCACAGGTTGGGCAACGCCACCGCGTCCAGGGTCATGCCGTTTTCTCTGGTGATGCGCCGGACTATGGGGTCATTGAGCACGCGGTCGTAGATCCACGTATAGAACCCGTGACCTTCCAGGATTTCACGTGCACGCTCACGCCCGATCAGTGCCGTCAGGGCTTGGTACTCCAGATCGTTGACCACGAGATGCCGGTACGTGCTCTCCAGGTCCCGCCCCCCTTCCGGTCCGCCCGCCGGTGCGTTGGGGTACGCTTCCGCGAAGGCACGCATGGCCGCGGTGAAGCCCGGGTGGTCGTCCTCGAGCCAGTGGAGCTGCTCGTGCATGAACGTCGCGAGAACTTCGTCGTCGGTGCCGGGGCCCGCGCTGAGCGTGAGCACGGGATGGCTGTGGGGCACCACCCGGTCCTCTATGGCGATCTGACGGGTGTAGATCCATCGCTCCACGTCCCACCGGTCGAGCACCCGGCGGAGCTGGTCGGCACGAGCCTCCTCTGAGGCGCTGCCGTTCACCGCGCGGATCGACAGGGCGGGGGCCTCGGGACTGGCCGAGGCACACGCGCCCGCTCCTGTCACCAAAGCCAAGGAGGTCAAGGCGACAATCCGGCGGTCACTGAAACGTGTACCGTGGTCGTCAGCGCGGTCGTGCGGCATTGCGGTCTCCGGAGGGGCGGGGGTTCCGACAGGCGGAAGCCAAAGAGTCGAAGCATCGTCGTGAGAAGCTAGGTGTCCGATCGACTGACGGCGTTGAACAAACCGGCATCGGCGCATCCGATTGCGACCCGCGGCCCTGGAGGCGCGATGTCGTCGGCTGAGTGGGTCCGTCAGTGCGACACCGTCTCGTTCAGTTGGACGGACCTCGGATCATGTTTTCGCGGTTACCACAGGTCGGACGCCCCCGCGTGAGGCGTTTTGCCCCATATCCCGAGTGGCGTACTTTGGCGGAGCGACTGCGGCTTCTCCTACTGCGTCACCGCCGGGCCGCCGCGAGATCTGATTGACGAGGTGGAACGGGCCGTTTGGTCCGTCGACGCCAACCTGCCCGTGTACTCGGGAGACACGCTCCCCGAGTTGATTGAGCGGCGCCTCGGCGGTCTTGCTGTTATCGGGTACTTGATGGGCACTTTGCCGTCCTGTCCTCGTCCTTGGCGCCGTCGGCATCTACGGAGTTACCGCTTACTCCGCACAGCAGTGCACGGCCGAAATCAGTTCGTTGATGCTCCCGCCAAACGAGTGACCCAAGATCGTCGCGCCTCCGATGGACAGTTCGTCCATGACATCGACGACCTCCTGGACCCACACGTCCATTCCGACCGGCTCCTGGCGGTTGTGCCCCGCCGCACGCCCATTCCCGGAGAAATCGAAGTACACGACACGATGGGTCGTCACAAGGGTGTCGAGCCAGGGGCGCAAGACGAACTGATCCATGCCCATCCCGCCGTGAAGAGCCACGATGGGTGGGCCATCACCTACTGTGCGGATTGAAGTCGGCATCAGGTCCGGGGCAGGACTCAATTGCAGAAAGGAAAGTGCCCGCAGGGGGGCCGTCCAACCAGCGGTTGCTTTGCCCCGCTACTCCGCTTCGAGCGCCCTCGACGGCTGGACCCGCGCCGCCCGCGTGGCTGGTACCCAGCAGGCGAGCCAAGCCACCCCGACCAGCGTCGCTGTGACCGTGACGTACGTGGGCAGGTCTGTGGGCGCCACTCCGAAGAGGAGCGAGGCCAGGAGCGAACTCAGCAGGAAGGCGCCGGCCAGCCCGATCACCACGCCCACCACCGCCAGCGTGAGCCCTTGGCGGACCACCATCCGCCGGACCTCGCCGGCGCGCGCGCCCAAGGCCAGCCGTATGCCGATCTCCCGGGATCGTTGGCTGACCACGTACGACAGGACACCGTAGATCCCCACCATCCCGAGAAGGAGGGCGGCGGCCGACGCGGCGGCCAGCACCGAGGTGGTGAACGACGTCCTGGCCATGGAGCGCTCTACTACTTGGGCCATGGTGCGTGCGTTGGCCAGGGGGATGTTCGCGTGGAGCGCCCGCGTCTCCCGCCGGAGGAGAGGGATCAGAGCCAGCGGCTCTCCGGTCGTCTGCACCACCAGGTCGAAGGCCCGGCTCACGAGAGGGTTCGCGGAAGGGCCGAAAAGCGTCGGGAAGTAGATGGCCCCTTCCGCAGGCTCCGCCAGCCCTTGGAGGCGGACGTGGTCGGTCACCCCCACGATCGTATACCACTCGTCGCCGTCGAAGCCGGTTCGGACCCGGCGGCCGAGTGCACTCCCGCCCGGCCACCATCGTTCGGCGAAGGCCCGGCTGACCACCGCTCCGCGGAGTCCTACGGCGTCATCGCCGTGCTGGGCTGAGCGACCCTCCAGGATGGGGATCCCCATGGCCTCGAAGTATCCTGCCGACGCACGGCGGACGTGGGACATGATGGGCAGCTTCTCGGGGCCGCGGGGATGATCCTCCACCTCTACGTTGAAGAACGAGCCACTTCCCAGCGGAAGAGCGTCCACCAGGCCCGCCGCCTCCACCCCCGGCAGGGCCAGGACCCGGTCGACGAGCTGCCGTTGAAGCTCCGCCGCCGCAAGAGCGTCCGGGATCTCCCCCGACGGGACCGTGAGCCGCACGGCGACGACGCCGTCCTCATCGAACCCCGGGTCCACCGCTCGAAGCGCCAGCACGCTCTGGATCATCAGCCCGGCGCCGACAAGGAGGACCAGGGCAAGCGACACCTGCACCACCACCAGGGCGGAGCGGATACGCTGCCGATCGCGTCCGCCCGTCGCCCCGCGCAGGCCGCCAGACCGGAGCCGCGCCGACATGCCCGAAGAGCCGTATCGCACGAGGGGAAAGAGGCCGAAGAGGAGCGCCGAGCCAGCCGCCAACAGCAGGGCCACCGAGACGGCCCGGCCGTCGATCCCCACCTCGGAGACCCTGGGAAGGTTGGTCGGCGCGACCCGAACCGCCCACTCGACCGCCACGCGAGCCACGGCCAGCCCGAGAGCCGCGCCTCCCACGGCCAGCAGGAGGCTCTCCGAGAAGAACATCCGCCAAACCTGGACTTTGCCCGCGCCCAGGGCGACCCGAACGGCCATCTCCCGGCTGCGCTCCTCGGCCCGCACGAGGAGAAGGTTGGTCACGTTCGCGCCGGCGATCAGCAGGACGAACCCTACCGTCCCGACCAGCACCCAAAGCGTCTGCTGCACGTCGCCCACCACCGACTCCTTGAGGGTGAGCACGCGAGCGCCCAGTCCCGCGTCGTGGAGGAACTGCGTCCCTTCCCGCAGATCGGGTAGCCGCGACAGGAGGGTGGCAGCCTCGCTGCGGGCGGCTTCCAGCGACGAGCCGGGTGCCAGCCTGGCAACCGCGAGCGGCGAGAAGTCGCCGACGGGCGCCTGAGCTGGGTTGATCACCATGGGGAGCCAGAACCGCGTCTCGGGGTCGGGCCAGGCGAACCCTGCCGGCATGACGCCCACCACCCGCCGGGACACGCCGTCCATAATCACGGTCGTTCCCAGGACGTTGCGGTCGGCGCTGAACGCGCTCCGCCAAACCGCGTGCCCGAGGACAACGACGAGCTCGCCGCCGGGTCGACCCTCCTCTTCCGAGAAGGACCGCCCCAGCGCGGGGTCGGCTCTGAGGACCTCGAAGAAGTCGGGCGTAACCACCGCGCCCGTGACCCGCTCGGGCTCTTCGTCGATTACGAGGTTGGCTGCGGTCGCGCGGTAAAGGGCGATGGCCTCGAGGGTGTGAGCATGCTCCGCGTAGGTCAGGTAGAGCCCCTGGGAGGTGCCCCACCGCTCTCCCTCTCCCCCCGTGTGACCGACCTCGACAAGATCGTCGGGGTCGTCGAAGGGCAGGGGCCGTAGCAGCACTCCGTCCACCAGGGAAAAGACAGCTGTGTTCGCGCCGATCCCCAGGGCGAAGGTCATGAGAGCCACCGTCGTGAAACCGGGCGACCGCATCAGGCCTCGCAGGGCAAACCTCACGTCGTTCCACCACCCATCCGTCGTCATCGTCTCCCGCCTCTCGCTGAGTGCGTCGATGGTGCAGCCCAGGACCCTCCACCGCAGCCGCAGCCGAGCCATCCGGGTCGACCGTCCACCCTCCTCCATCCGGCGCCACGCGAACACCAACTCCGCCTCCCACTCCCGCCTCCACGCGTCCCGTCGTGCCGGTGGGACGAGATGGGCCACCTGCTCGATCCAGCGGGCGCCCGGAGGCTGTGGCTCCGGCGGCAGCGTCACGTCGCTCCTGCTTCGGGTGCGAAGAGCCGCACCAGAGCGGGAAAGCGTGCCGCGACCTCCTCGATGGAAGCCTCTCCCAGTGGCGTGAGCCGGTAGTAGCGCCGCGGCGGCCGCCGCTCGGCCCGCGCCGCCTCCTCGTCCTCCCAAGCGCCGGTCAGGACCCCGCGCCGTTCGAGCCGACGCAGGAGAGGATACACGGTGCCGTCCGGCAGCCCCGTGGCGTCCATGAGGTCGAAGCCGTACAGATGGCCCTGACGGATCGCCAGGAGCACCGCAGCGGTCGGGTAGGTGAGGCTGAAGAGTCGTCCCATTGGCTACCTGTACCAAGAATTCTAGGTAGGTGCAAGATCATGAGGAGGTGGGGCGCGGGCAAGGGGGTGGAGATCCCGCCCCGACCTTCGTCTCACTCCAACGTGGGCGTAAAGCGTGACGTCCCCTTGCGACGCGGGTTGAGCCAGGGAACTGTACGTGAACCGCCCGACCGTTCCAATTCGAGCCCGCGATGAACACGCCTGAACTCCGCCCGACCTTCCATGTACGGCTCGAGTACCCGTGCGACGTTGCTGTCGAACGGATCCGTGCGGGCCTGGTGGCTCGTGAGGATCTCCACGGACGCTGGCGGGGAAAGGGGCGGTGGGCTGAGATCTACGTACCAGAGCGGACTCGGAAGCTCTGGTCGCCCCGGCTCTCGCTTCGGGTGGATGACGCGGGTGATGCGTCGGAACTCTTCGGGCGTTTCGAGCCGAATCCGGAGGTGTGGACCTTCTTCATGTTCGTGTACTTCGGTGTCGCGTTCCTGGTGGTGTTCGGGGGCACGCTCGGCTACGTGCAGTGGGCGTCGGGGGAGCCGGCATGGGGCCTCTGGGCCGTATGGATCGGTGTCCCACTGATCGGCCTACTGCATCTGGTGAGCGCCGTGGGCCAGCGGCTTGGCCGCGAGCAGATGCGCGATCTCCATATCCTCGTCTTCGAGGTTCTCGAGGAGATGGGGAGGTAGGGGTACGGTCCATGTAGTGGTTGCGGACGGCGGCGGCCGAATCGCGCAGGAGAGGAGCATAACGGAGCCTTCTTCGGACCGGCGTCGAAGCCTCGGATGATGTCCTGGTCCCGACGTTTAGTTTAGTCGAGGTGCATCGCCACCTACTTCGGCATCTTGAGGGAGAGCAAGCGTTATCCGTCGTCGGAGCGATGCGGCGAGGTCGGCTCATTCCTCTCACGGATTTCCTCGCCCTTGATGCTGCTGAGCTCAGCTCGACGACGAAGCCGGCGATGGCGGACGGCATCCTCTTGGCGAGTGCACGAGCCCACGGTGCACTGTTCTGGACCCAGGACGCGGACTTCGAGGAGTATCGGTCCGGCTCGGCGCGCCGCTCGGACCTCGCCCCTGGTCGCCATGCGATCAGGATCCGTGTAGGCCGCGCACGCGTGCGGGGTCTCCGGTGCGGAACTCGCCCAGCCCGCTGTGTCCGGCGAAGCTCCGGCGAAACGGAGGCTGGCCGCCGTGGGGGAACGCGTAGGTCGGGGGACTCGTATCAGGCATCATGGAGATTCCATAGCCGGCGGGGAACCTTGCCGGAGATACCGTGTGTTGCCGATCGTGAGTGGACGTGGGGTGAATTGTCTCTCGAAGGGAAGGTCGGGTCGCCATGCGCTTTGTATCCGCAGCAGTCGTCGCCCTCGCCGTGGTCGGGTGTGCAGGCGGGAGTTCCGGAGCGGCAGATCCGTCCGCCGCCAGCCCATCGGCCGACTTCTCCATCCAGATCGAGCCGCTTTCGAGTGGGTGGGTGGTGCATACGAGCCGTCCCGCCTCCATGGCCATGTTCGAAATCGTCCCCGGTCGAGGCGCCGGTCTGCTCTATCCCGACCCCGGACGTGACGACGGCCACCTGGACGCGGGGAGCAATCGAGTCGTCACGGAAATCGGATCTGTCATCGCCCGACACCGTGCGTCCTACCTGTCCCAGCGGGGTGGGGGAGGGCTGGTCGGGAGCAGCAACGTGGACCTCTACGAGGCCAACGACCCTACCGTCGTCGTGGCGATCGCGTGCGAATGCGAACTGGACGTCAGCCAGTTGGCCCAGCCCGACGGGCCGTCCGAGGTCCTCGGGCACTTCGCGTCGGTCAACTCGAGGACGGCGGTGGACCGCCTCGTTCGCGCGGTGTTGCCCAGTGGAGACGTGCGCTGGGTCATGGATAGATACGCGGCGGGGATTCGCTGAGGGCTGGTAGACAGGGTCGGATTGCCGCTCAGCCCGCTGGACCTCGGCGGCTTCGAAGCGTCGGGCCTCGTCATCCTTCCGCAGTTGATCACGCTTCGACTGCGACGTGATCGAGGTGGCCTTGGCCAAGCGCTGACACGGACGCCGACGAAACCCTGCGGGCCGCGCTGAACGGTGTGGATCTCTGCGTTGTCCTCCGCTTCCAGGAAGCGTGGGTTCGCCCGGTCGCCGAGGGGACGGGGGTTCCGACGGTCACCGCCGCAGTCCACCCGATGATGAGCGCGGGTGCGGGGCGCTTGTTTCACGAGGGTCCGGTGCTCGCTGTGGTGGTCGATCCCGCCGTGGCGGAACGCGCCCGACGTACCTTGGAGTCACGGCTGCCAGTGTGTTCTACACGGACGAGGTGTGTCTCGGCTTCATGACGCTCCGCCCGACGCGGCCGGGAGAGTGCCTCGTAGTCCCGAGGAACCACGTCGACCACTTCGTCGATCTGATGTCGCAACTCGATCGAGGCCGCCCCTCGACGATCCTGTACTTGGAGCTCAAGTGGAGGGAACGCTGGAACGCTTCCAGGACGGACCTTGTACCAGGTCCTATGAAAACGAGCTTCGCGGGGCCGGTTGCTGACGTAATTCTCATGGGAGTGACGATGGTCCCGAACTCTCTGCCCGGTCTCGGGAGGCTCGTCGGTTGGCGGGCGCTCGTATGGGCTCTGGGGGTGGTCTTGGCGCTACCCTGCGTCTTGTCGGCCCAGGATGCGGCCCCGCGGGTCGCTATCGATGTTGCGGCCTCCGCTGTCCGGTTCTCGATCTACGGCGGGGACGCGACCGTGGGACCCGTCGCGAACATCGGGTGGGCGGGCTCCGTTTCGGCCCGATCCACGAGCGGTCTTGGCGGCGAGCTGTTCCTGAGTCTCTTACCCGCCAGTGACGACCCCTACGACCCGTCTCCTCGGCTCACCACTTTCGGTGGCTGGCTGACGCTCGGATTGAATCGGACGCCACACGAGGGCTTTGATATCTTCGGCGGTGCGGGTATGGCCTATCTTGCGGTTCGCGGCTGGCCGGACTTCTCCGACTGTACGTTGGACGTCGGGTGCTTCGCCGAGGGAGGGCCGAACTTCGAGAACGGGGGGTCGGTCGTCACCGTCGCCGGCGGTGGCGTCCTGTACTCGTTTCGTCCACTCGCGGTACGGGGCGATGTTCGTGTGATTCCCAGCAACTCCCATGCGCGTCAGCGGACGGTGCAACTCGGGCTCGGCGTCGCGGTCCTACTCCGCTGACCCTATCTGCTCCGCGAACCATCCCCATGAACCGACTTACGTTCGTCCTCGGCGTCCTCGTCACCGCGTGTGGCGGAACGGAGCCGGCAGCCCCTTCGGGGGTCGAGTCCCACGACAGCGCGGGCATCGCGATTCACACGCACGGACGAGCGGTTCTCAACCGGCTGACCCTGTCCGAGGCGCTGGTGACGATCGGTGGGGGCGAATCGTCCGACGCCGAGTTGTACCGGGTACGCGGTGCGGTGCTTCTCGAAGACGGGGGTGTCGCCATCGCCAACGCGGGATCCAGTGAGATCCTCTTTTTCTCGCCGGATGGGTCGGTGCGCGAACGGGTCGGGCGCGAGGGCCAGGGGCCCGAGGAGTTTCGGAACATCCTCTGGATTCAGGGCACGGAGAGCGATGAGGTTCTGGTGTACGACGCCGGGAACCAACGGCTGAGCGCGATCGGGGTCGATGGGACCTTCCGTCGCACCCGTACCATGCGGTTCGAACCCGATCCGGAGCTGCCTCGGGGCGCGATCGCGGGCCCGGCGTTCGCCTTCGGAGCCTCGGGGGTTGATCGAGTGGTTGCCGTCCCTGCCGCCGTGGCGCTCCTGGACGGCACGGAAGGCCCTCTTCCGCTCCGAGGAGAGCTTCGGGTCTACGGCTCGGAGCTCTCCGACTTCACGGCACTCGACACCGTCCGACTCCGAACGTGGCAGGAGGTGGACGCGTCCGAGGGGCCGCCCATCGGTCAGGTGATGGAGTCACCCGAACTGGTATTTTCGGCCAACGGACGGTGGACCGCGTTTTCCGAGGCGATGGCGCATCGAGTCATGGTCCTTCGTGACGGGGTGCCAACCTACGTGGTCGTGGAAGCGCGCACCCGGACGCCCTTCGTTCCAGATTCGATTCCCGAGCACTTCGTGCGGGCTGCGGATAGCCTACCGGCCTATCGGGCGATTCAAGTCGATTCGGAGGGAAGGATCTGGCTGCGGGATCCGGTGGAAGACACGGATGGCACCAGCCAGTGGCGCGTTGTATCCGATGGCGGTCGCCGTATCGAGTCCCTCCGCCTCCCCGAGTCGTCCGATGTGATGGATGCCCGGGGCGCGCGCGTGCTGATCCGCGAGCGAGACGCGCTCGACGTAGAACGGGTCGTGGTACGGCGGGTGGTCGAGTGGCCTTCGAATCCTACGGCACGTCCATCCGCCTGAGTCGCCGCGTCGACATCCAGAAGAAGACCGCCATCACGGCCGCGCTGACCACGATCGTCGGGATCAGGCCGACATGGGCGTCATCGACGAAACGGCGGGGATCGAGGCCGTGCATCCAGGCGATCGCGTAGCCTCGGATGCTGCCGACGCGGATGCCGGACACGAAGCCCGAGAAGAAGCCCTCCCACAGAACGATGTAGAGAAGTCCGACCCCGATGGCCTGCTTCGTGACCAGTCCCAGCCAGACGAACACGACACAGTAGAGGAGGAGGCCGACGAACGACGCGACCGTGACGGCGAGTACAGCGGTCATGTCGCGGTTGAACGCCAGGAAGCTGGTCAGGAACGCGCTGCCCACGGCGAATGGTCCGGCCACGACGACGGACGCCAACAGCTTGCCCATCACGATCTTCCAGCGGGGCAGCGGGGTGAGGGTGAGGTTGGCGAGCGTGCGGTCGTCCACCTCCGTGCCGAACGCGCCGCTGGCGATGGCCACGGCAATGAGCGGTGCGATCGCGCCCGCGAGCATCGCGCTGAGGACGATGGCTTCGAATTCCTGCACGAAGGGCGCGGTCTCGCCCCGGACCACGAGCGCCGTGAAGAGCACGGGAAGCAGGGCCAGAACGGCCATGATAGACAGCCGCATCCGGCCGGAGAGCTGTCGAATCGTCAACACGAAGATCGGGTGCATGGCTATCGTCCCACCAGGTATCCGAAGACGCTCTCGAGCGAGTCGTCCAGTGGCTCGATACGCCGGAGTCCGATCGCCCCGGCGCGCGCGAGGCGCGGCAACTCGACCTGAAGCGCGCGGACGTTGCTACTGAGCACCACCAACGCCCCGTCCGGGTCGACGTTCACGGCGTCGACGGAGGGGAGCATCACGATGGCGGAGGCGAGCTTTCTGGGCGCGTCGGACACGATCCGGACGTGGTACGGCCGCTTGTCCAGTGCGGCCCGGATGGCCCGAAAGCCGCCGGACGCGGCGAGCTTTCCATTGACGATCAGCAGGACCGTTTCGGCGAGTTGCTCGACCTCCTCCAGGATGTGCGACGAGAGCACGATGGTCCGACCCTCGTCGCCCAACCGGCGGAGCAGCGATTGGAACTGCGCGCGCTGGCGCGGATCGGCGCCGTTGAGCGGTTCGTCCAGCACGAGAACTTCGGGGTCGTGGACGAGCGTGCCGGCAAGGCGCATTCGCTGCCGCATCCCCCGGGAATAGGTGCCCATTTTCAGGTCGGCCGCCTCGAGCAGGTCCACCTGCCGGATGGCCCGTTCCGCCGCCGCGCCTGGATCGGCCACGCCTCGCACCTCTGCCATCAGCCGTACGAAAGCGCGTCCCGTGAGGAACGAATAGACGGTCTCATGCTCTGACATGACGCCGATCCGTCCGTACAGCGCCGGATTGTCGCGCACCGGCTCTCCGAACATCGTCACCGATCCGTCGGACACGTCCGCGAGTCCGGTCATCATCCGCAGAAGCGTCGTCTTCCCGGCGCCGTTCGGGCCCAGCAAGCCGGTGATGCCCGGTCCGATGTCGAAGGTGATGTCACTTACGGCCACCACGCTTCCGAACCACCGCGATACCTGATCGACCCGGATCACGGGCTCGCCTCGTACGCTCACGGGGTCAACTTCCGGTAGCGGATCCACAGCAGCCATCCGGGCACCAAAACCCAGAGGGCCCACCACCCGAAGAGCAAGGACGAGCCCAGTTCCCGAGCGGGTGCAGCGTCGGTGATGTCGCTGACATCGCCGAAGATGAGGTCGTTCACGTGGACGGGGATGTTGCTCAGGTTGAACATCGAAACCCACTGCCCGAGTGCGCCGTCGAGCTCTTGGGAGAGCCCGGCCGTGAAGGGCGTGGACACGATGAAGAGGCCGACCAGGAACACCGACGCGTACGCACGGCGCGTGGTGAAGCTCGCGACCAGAAGCGCCAGCGTGCTCGTGTAGACCGCGATGGCCGCGCCCGACGCGAGGATCTTCGGCACGTCGTTCCAATGGTCCGACAAATACGCTACGGGGTCTGGCGTGCCCATCATCCGGCCGATCAGAAGGACGAACTGAGGCAGGAGCGCCACGCCGAGCGTGACCGCGGTGAAGGCCGCCCATCTCCCAACGATGTAGTCCGTCGCGGTGATCGGTCGCACCAGGTAGAGATTGATGACCCCGTCCCGCCGGTCCGGGCAGAGCAGCTCGGGCCCGACCACGGCCGCGAATACAAAGAGGATGATCGAGGCGATCCCGTAGAAGTCGGAGTGCGACGGGACGCCCTCGGCGGCCTCGGGGCCCGCGAACCGGAAGGCCGCTCCAGCCACCATCGCCAGGATGAAGCCGATGAACACGAGCAACGCAATGAAGGACCACGGCAGGATCTTGGCACGTCCGCCGCGTCCGAAGCCGAGGGCGGTGCGCACGCCGTCCTTGAAGACCGCGATCCGCCCTCGGGCGCGGCCCTCACGCGGGCCGTCGTAGCGCTGGTACCCGATGTCGAAGACCCGGCCCTCGGGCCTCGCGTGTCCTTCGTGTGAGGCCGCGGCGGGGTCGATGTCGTGGACGGGCACGGGATCGCTCACGGTGTCGCCTCGGGCGATTCGTCGCCCTCGTCCGGCAGCGCCGCCCCAATCATTTCACCCGTTTCCGTCGGATCCCCCTGGAAGAGCTCCGCGAGCGCGCGACGGCGCGGAGCCAGACGGCGGAGGGGCGCATCGGCGTCCACTACGGCGTCCCGCACGTCGTCGTACAGCGATTCGTCCGGTCCCTCCACGCGGAAGCCACCGGCGTCCGCGGTCACGCGTACGCCGCGCCGTTCCAACTCCTGAACCAGCCGCTCTCGATTCGTGTCGACTTCCACGAAGACCGATCGGGTCTCCGCGGTGAAGTCGCGCACCTCCCCGGACTGCACGAGTCGCCCGCCCTGCAGAACGACGATCCGGTCGCAGGTCCGCTCCACGTCCGACATCAGGTGGGAGGAGAAGAGGATGCTGATCCCGAATTCACGATGCGTCTTTCGCACCAGATCGAGCATCTCCTCACGGCCCGCCGGATCGAGCCCGGCGGTCGGTTCGTCGAGGAAGATCATCTTCGGATCGTGGACCAGAGCCTGCGCCAGTTTGACGCGCTGCTTCATTCCCGTGGAATAGCCGCCGACGGCCCGATACCGCTCCTCGAACAGACCCGCGTGGCGTAGCGTATCCGCGGCCCGCGTGCGAGCCCGTGACGGGGGGAGCCCGCCGACCTCGGCCATGTGCGTCAGGAATTCAGCGGCGCTGACGGTCGACGGCAAACAGTCGTGCTCCGGCATGTACCCGAGGCGGGCGCGCACCCGCGTGCTCTGGGACGCGTCCTCTCCCAGGACCAACGCCGATCCGGACGTGGGCTGGAGCAGGCCGAGAAAGATTTTGATGGCCGTGCTCTTTCCCGCACCGTTCTCCCCGAGGATCCCTGTGATTCCGTCATGGATGGCGAAGCTGACGCCGTCCAGCGCGACCACGGATCCGTACCGCTTGACCAGGTCACACGCGACCAGGAGCGGTGGTGCAGGGTGGGGGGCGCCGGTCTCAGCCGTCGGCCTCTCCGTCACCGTCGACACGCGTCTGCGTAGCCCAGGCGGCACGCTCGCCGAAAGAAGGACGCCGCGCGTCCGAGGTTCCGTTCGACACCCCGTCCGTTCGCGTACAGATCGCCTGCCCGGAAGCAACTCACCGCCACGGGCGGGGAGCCCTCGCCGCGCCGAAGCGTCCCGTCACATGCCTGGTCGAACAGGTCGGCCGCCCGTTCGCCGTCGGCCTCGACGCCGATCCCCTCGCTGTAGAGGATGCCCAGTCCGTGGCACGCGATCATCTCGCGTTCGCACGCCGCCTCGAGGAGCGTGGCAGCCCGAGCGGGGTCGGCCGGAACGCCCATCCCCTCGACGTAGGCCTGACCCAGGTGGGCGCAGCCGAGCGCTTCGTCGGCGTCGCACGCCCTCTGGTGCAGAGCCACGGCCAGGCCGGCGTCGTGCTCGACGCCCCGGCCCTCGCCAAACAGCATACCGAGCCGAGCGCACGCCTTCATGGCGCCGGCATCGCATCCGCGGTCGTATTGCGCCGCCGCTTCGGTAAGGTCCTGCGCAACGACGCCGCGCAAGGTATCCCCGGGAACACTGTCGCCCCCGACGTACAGATCGCCGAGATACAGGCACCCGTCAGCGGCGTCACCGTCGCAGCCCTGCCGGAACAGCGTAGCCGCCGACAGCGTGTCGACCGTCACGCCCTGCTCGCTCGACGACGCCTGAAGTCGCATTCGGCCGAGCCGAACGCATCCGGTCCCGTCGCCCTCGGTGCATGCGCGGTCGTACAGATCCGCCGCCAGGCGCCAGTCCCTCAGGATATGTCGTCCCATGTACGCGCGGATGCCCAACTCTCGGCATGCCACCGCGTCCAGCGCGTCGCACCGGGCGCTCAGGTCGCGTGCCTCCGCAGCGCCCGGGTTGCACCCGCTGACGGCGGGGACTGCCAGGATCAACGCCGGGAAGACGTACCGGCGGAAGGCTGGAGGCATCGGTCGTCCGGATCAGGGGAGCAGGCGGCGCCAACCGCAAAGAGCGGCGCGTCATGGTCGTGGGCTTGTTGGAACGGTACGGGTCGTGTGGGAGGTCAGGTTTCAATCCTGTCCATTGTCAGGAAGAGGGAGTTGACATCACGCCCGGTAGGATGGGGGCCAGCAAGTCTCGCTAAGAAGAGGCGTTGAGGGCCGCGAGTAGCTCCCGGGGTGTCACGACTGGGATGGACCGAGCCTCGAAATCCGATGGATCTCGCGTTACGAGGTAGTCAGCGCTGCCCCGCGGGGCAGAAAGCCACTGCACCGCATCCTCGACGTCGTTCCACCCGAGAGAGAGGGCTCGGACAAGGAGGTCACCGTCCAAGGAGGTTACGGACACATGCTCGAGGAGGTCGATAAGCGTCCCAACGGCCCGCTTGTTCCCGAGATGTTTGGCCGCGAGGTAGTGGAGGGTCGTAACGGAATGCGCAGCGATCATTCCTTCGATATCTGGTTCGTCGAGTAACGACAGGACTGACGCGGAATCGTCCACCCACGGCTCGCGGTTCATCAGAACGTCGAGGACAACGTTGATATCGAGGAAGAGACGGATCACGAGTACTTCTCTTCCAGGTGCTCTCGGTACTCATCCTCCGACGCGTCACTTGGAAGAATCCCCCTGAGTCTCTGCACCCACGGAGCCACGGTGGCTTCGGACGACGACTCCAACTGGCTCAGGTAATCGGTTACCAGCTTTGAGATGCTTGTGTTGTGTTGGGAGCTGTATCGTCGAGCGCGCTCGATTACACGCTCATCCACGCTCAACGTGAGCTTCTTCTTGGTGCTCATGGTCGCCCCGGAGGTGCACGTATTTATTTCGTAAAATTATACGTATGCCATAAAACGGGGCAACCGGGCTTGCTCGGGCAGCGTGACGTCAAATAACCAAGTGGTGCCGCTTCCGCTTGCGTTGCTCGCTCCGGTGAATCACGGCCCCTACTTGGGGGCCGCGCCAGCAACAACGGATCGTTTGCACCCGCCACCGGATTTCCGCCACGCGACGCTGCCGAGGGACTGTCCCGACGGCGGGACCTCAATCCTCCCTACGCCGCTTCCACCCTGTCCGAGTGAATAATTGAGTGAAGGGCTGTCCCACCCGAGCGGGGGGATCCGTGTCGAAGGACGTACCGAGCGATCCGTGGGAGCGACCGGCCCTGGCCGTCTGGGAGGAATCCCGTCCGGGCAGGGTTTCGGTCGCCTGGAGTCTGGCGGGGGGCGTGACGGCGGGAGGCCTCCTCGTAACGGCGGTCTCGCTGGCTGGCTCCCTGTCCGCAAGCATGGCCAGCACGGTGGCCACGATCCTCTTCGTTCTGGGCGCGGCGGCCGGATTCGTCCACGGTGGGCTGCTCGGGTACCTGGGACGTGACCTGAGCCGCTCCCGTGCTCACGCATTCCGTGGGGTCGCGTTCGGACTTCTTCTGCTCCTCCCTTCGGCTCCGGTCGTCTGGCTGTTCACGATTCTCCTGGCGCTGAGCGTCGCCTCTTTGGGCAGCGGCCGGTTCGAACTCCAATTGGGCGCGGTGGCGGGCTGGATGGTCGGACTCTCCCTGTGCGCCTGGGCGGCGTGGGAGGGATGGCTCGCGTTGAAGGTCGTCTGGGCCCGCTGGCCCGGCCGGCGCGAGGGGAGTCTCATCATGGCGGGCGTCCTCGCCATCCTCAGCCTCAACTTCGTCACAACCCGTCCGGAGATCTGGGGCACGGACATCCGGGTCACCGGCGCAGGGGCCCTGATCCTTGCGTTCGGTGCCACCACCTGGATCGCGCTCCCCGTGGTCCTTGCCACGCTGCACCTCTTCCACCGCGTCATGGGCGGCCGGGCCTCCGGACAGGACCGGGACGGCTGAGATAGTCCGAGGCCGGTTGCAGGGGCGACGGCTACCAAGCCCCCCCTCCCGTCGCCCCCTATGACCTGCTATCCTCATACGTCGCGTCACGATATAGCGCACCACGAGGGAATGCTGTGCCGTCCAACGATCACACACCGATCAGCGAAGCGGTCTTCCATATGCTCTTGTCGCTCGTAGACGGGCCGATGCATGGGTACGGGATGATCCAGGACGTGGAGCGCCGCACGGGCGGGAGCGTCGTGTTGGGGTCGGGGACCCTGTATTCGGCCATCAAGCGGATGCGCCGGGACGGGTGGCTGGCCGAGGCGACGGTGGCGGACCCGGAGGATCCGCGCCGGCGGTATTACGAGCTCACGGAGCTGGGGCGCAGGGTCGTACGGGCCGAGGCCCGCCGCCTCGACGCCATGGTCCGCCACGCGCATGCGAAGCACCTGCTCGCGGACGGGCCGGCCGCACAGTGACGCTGTACCGCCTCTTGATGTGGCTCGTGCTCCCGCCGGACTTCCGCCGGGACTTCGGCGAGCAGATGCGGGTCGCCGTGCGGGACAGAGTGGCATCGGCCGGAACGTCCGCTCGCGTCGGCATCTGGACGCGCGAAGTCGTCGACCTCGTGCGGACCGGGGCCAGGGAGTGGTGGGCGCTGATCACGGAACAGACGGGCACGGGGAATTTCACCAGACGGGGGGATGGGATGATGACGGAGCTGTGGAGGGATATCCGCTTTGCGATCCGAACCCTGGGGCGAGCGCCCGGGTTCACGGCGGTGGTGGTTGCCACGCTCGCACTCGGAATCGGTGCGAACACGGCCATCTTCAGCGTGGTCGACGCCGTGTTGCTCGAGCAACTCCCGTACGATGAGCCGGACCGCCTCGTCAACGTATGGCAGGATGTGAGGGAGCGGGGCGGCCCCGAGACGGAGTGGTTCAATTACGAGGACTTCGCCGACCTCGCGGCCGAGCCCAACATGCTGGCTGCGGCGGGTACCTGGGGCGGGTGGCAGCCGACTCTCACGGGCTCCGGCGAGCCCGACGTCATTACCGGAGCGTCGGTCAGCCACGAGATGTTGACGGGAGTCCTACGCGCCCAGCCGTTCCTCGGTCGTCTCCACCAGCGCCAGGACGATGTGCCGGGTGCCCCGGGCGTGGTGGTCCTCTCCTACCGGGCGTGGCAGGACCGCTTCGGCGCCGATCCCGATGTGGTGGGCCGGAGCGTTACGCTCTCCGAGAACCCGTTCACGATCGTGGGCGTGCTCCCGCAGGGCTTCGACACGCCGTTCGTTCCCGGAGCCGAGATGTACAGCGCGCTCGGCGCGTTCGGGGAGCCGGGTTGCGGACGTGGATGCTTCGGAACGCGCGTCATCGGCCGCCTGGCGCCGGGCGTCAGCCTCGATCAGGCCCGCAGCCGTGCGCGAACGCTCGCTGCCCGCCTTGAGCAGGCGTATCCGGAAACCAACACGAACATGACGTTCAGTGTGGTCGACCTCCGCGAAGACATGACACAGGGCTCGGCACGGGGCCTCTGGGTCCTGCTGGGCGCTGTGGCGTTCGTCCTGCTCATCGCCTGTACGAATGTCGCGAACCTCCTCCTGTCCCGTGCCGCCGCGCGCGAGGGAGAGATGAGCGTTCGCGTTGCGCTGGGCGCGGGTCGCGGGCCCCTCCTCCGCCAACTTCTCACCGAAAGCCTCGTCCTGGCCCTGGCGGGTGGTACGCTCGGGTTGGCGCTGGCCTGGTGGGGCACGGCCGCGCTGCTCCGTCTGGCGCCCGACGGAGCGCTCCCCCGGCTCGACGCTGTGTCCATCGACCCCGGGGTCCTGGCCTTCACGGCGGTGGTCACGATTCTGACGGGGGTCCTGTTTGGCCTTCTGCCGTCGTGGCGCGCGGCCCGGCCCGACGTGCACGACAGCATCCGTTCCGCCGGTCGGGGTGGAACGGGGCAAGGCGGCCGGCTGCGGAACGCCCTCGCGGTTCTCCAGATCGCAGCGGCCCTCGTGCTCCTCGTCGGTGCGGGTCTGCTGATCCGGAGCTTCGACCGGTTGAACCAGTCGGACCTCGGATTCGACCCCGAGGGTGTGCTGGCCCTCCAGCTCTCGCTGCCCAGCGGACGGTACGAAGACGCCGACGCCCGACGCTCGTTCTACTTCACGTTGATCAGTCGGTTGGAGGCCCTTCCGGGTGCGACGGCCGTCGGTGCCGTGAATTCGCTGCCCCTGGCCGGCTTCGACGGAGACGCGGACTTCATGGTGGAGGGGGAGCCCCCCGCACCTCCCGGCGTGAGTCAGGCCACCTGGATTCGGCCCATGAGCGACGGGTACTTCGAGGCGGTCGGGTTGGAGTTGCTGCAGGGTCGCATGTTCGAGCCCGGCGACGACGCGGAGGCTCCGCGCGTCGTGATCGTCAACCAGACCATGGTCGACCGCTACTACGACGGAGACGCGGTCGGGCGGAGCATGGCGTTCGGGAGCGAGCCCGACGACGCGACGTGGCGGACCATCGTCGGAGTCGCGCGGGACGTTCGCCACTTCGGCATCAAGGCGCCGCCGCGCCCGGCGACCTACCTGCCCTACGGACAGGTTTCGTTCGCGAACATGGCGCTGGCCGTTCGAACCAGCGGGGACCCCACCGCGCTCGCACCCGAAGTCCGACGTGTCATCTCCGACATGGATCCGTCGCTGGCTGCCTCGGGCATCCGCCCGCTCCGAGACCTGGTCGACACCGCCCTGGCGCCCGATCGCTTCGTGACGCTCCTGCTCGGTCTCTTTGCCGTGACCGCTCTGCTCCTCGCGGCGGTCGGCATCTACGGGGTCATATCGTACGGCGTAACCCGTAGGTACCGGGAGATGGGCATCCGGATGGCGCTCGGCGCCGACAGCGGCCAGGTCCGTCGGCTGGTGGTCAGGAAGGGGATGGGACTCGTGGTGGCGGGGCTGCTGGTCGGACTGGCGGCGGCGTTCGCGCTCACGGGCGTGCTCCAGAGCCTTCTCTACGGAGTGGAGGCCACCGACCCGCTGACGTTCGTGGTCACGACGTCGATCCTGGCCGGTATCGCCCTGACCGCGAGTTGGATTCCGGCGGTGCGCGCGAGCCGGTCCGATCCTGTGAACGTGCTTCGGGAGGAGTAGGTGTGAGATCGACGAGACGGTTCCTGGACGTGGGCCGAGCCCTTCGAGCCCCTGTCGGGCGTACGCGTCATCGACTGACGAAGCCACCGCGACACCCCAAAACCGAGGGACGGTCGCTGGCGTAGGGGCCCGCGAGCGACGCACCATCTCCAGCTTCGGGGCGCCCATGGACCGTATTCGTCAGGACCTTCGCTTCGCCGTCCGTCAGATCGTCCGGCGCCCCGTGTTCGCTGCCGTGGCCTCCCTTTCCCTCGCCATCGGTGTGGGCGCGAACACCGCCATTTTCAGTGGCGTCAGCGCGCTCCTCCTTCGACCGGTGCCCGGTGTCAGCGAGCCGGAGCGCGTGGTGGAGATCGGTCGGTCGCGCCCGGACGGCTCGGGCTTCGATTCGTTCGCCTATCCGGACTTCGTCGACCTCCGGAGCGAAGTCGATGCGTTCTCCTCGGTGGCGGCGTACACGCTCGAGGTGTTCAGCCTGAGCCGGGGTGGGAAGGGCGAGCGGATCACCGGGATGATGGTGTCGCCCACCTACTTCGACGTCATGGGCGTGCGCCCCGCGCATGGGCGCTTCTTGTTGGCAGAGGAAGACCGACCCGGGAGCGCGCCCGCCACCGTCGTGCTCAGCCACGCCTTCTGGTCGGGCCCCCTGGGTGCGGACCCGACGGTCGTGGGCTCGACGGTCCGGGTCAACCGGGTCCCGGTCGAGGTCGTGGGAATCGCGCCCGCCGATTTCACCGGTCACATGACCGGCTTCCAGCCCGACGTGTACCTGCCCCTTCGGAGTGCGCCTACGGTCCTCGGCAGGGACGAGAACGTCTTCGAGCAAAGGGGCTCGAGTTGGCACATGGCGGTGGCCCGTCTGGCGCCGGGCGCGGAATTGGACGATGCCGCCACGCAGGTCCGGTCCGTCTACGCCCGATTGGCCTCGGCCTACCCGGACACCAACTCCGACCGATCCGGCCGGGTGGTCCCCCTTGGACTGGTGCCGGGCGCGGGCCGGGGGCCGGTTGCCGCGTTCCTGACCGTGTTGATGGCCATGGTGGGGCTGATCCTGCTCGTGACCTGCGCCAACGTAGCCGGCATGTTCGTTGCGCGGGCCACCGCGAGGGAGCGAGAGATCGGGATCCGGCTGGCACTCGGAGCGGGGCGTGGGCAACTGATCCAGCAACTGGTCATCGAGGCGCTCCTGATCTTCTTCATGGGGGGCGTGCTCGGGACGGTACTCGGTGTGCAGCTCTTGGGACTTCTGCCCGTGGATCGCCTTCCGGTGCCGATTCCGATCGTACTCGACCTGTCTCCCGACGTCGGCGTGCTGTTCTTCTCGTTCGCCCTGACCCTGGTGACCGGGTTGGTGTTCGGGCCGCTTCCGGCGCTCCAGACGACCCGTCACGACCTCACCACGTCGCTCAAGGACGACGGCGCGAAACGCTCCGGCACCGGGCGGCTCCGGCGCTTCTTCGTGGCCGGGCAGGTCGCACTCTCGCTGGTGCTGCTGGCGTCTGCCGGACTTCTGCTCCGCGGCCTCCAGCGGGCCTCCTCGGTCGAGACCGGCTTCGACGCGTCGGGCGCGTATCTGACCGGGGTGAACCTCGACATGGAGGGATACGAGGGAGAATCCGGGACGCTCCTGCAGCGTCAATTGGTGGAGCGAGTTGCCGCGATTCCGGTCGCCACGTCGGCCGCCCTGTCCATCGACCTTCCCCTGGATATGGGAAGTCACGGCACGTCGGCCTACCCGGAGGGCTGGTCCGACACGGACGGCCGGGGCGGCATCGGGGTGGACTTCAACCATGTCTCGCCGGCGTTCTTCGAGACCCTGGGCATTCCCGTGCTTCAGGGTCGTGTCTTCACCGACGACGACGTGGCCGGTACGGAACGGGTCGTCGTCGTGAGCCGCACCATGGTGCGCTCGGTCTGGCCGGAGGGCTCGCCGCTCGGGCGGCGACTTCGTGTCGGCCTGGCCGGGATCCGTGAGGAGTGGTGGACGGTCGTGGGCGTCGTCGAGGACGTGAAGAACCAGATGCTGACCGACACCCCCGGGCCGTTCGTCTACCTCCCGCTCTGGCAGGTGTATCGCCCGGACACGAAAGTCGTCGTTCGCGCGGCTGGCGAGATGAGCGCCGTGGGCCCGGCGCTCCGGCGCGCGATCCTGGAGGTCGACCCGACCCTCTCGGTCGAACCGGTCATCAGCCTCGAGCGGTACACGAGCGTCGGCGTTCTTCCCCAGCGGCTGGCGGCGGCCATCACGACCGGGCTCGGCGCGCTGGCCCTGCTGCTCGCGGGGCTCGGCGTGTACGGGGTCGTCGCCTTCTCCGTGAGCCAACGGACCCGTGAGATCGGCGTTCGCATGGCTCTGGGGGCGGGACGGGGGCGGGTCATGCGGATGGTCCTCCGAGGCGGGCTGGGACTGGCGCTTCCCGGGCTCATCGTAGGCGGCGTGGTCGCGTCCGGCGTGGGCTTCGTACTGCGCTTCCTTCTCCTGGGACTCAACCCGCTCGATCCCGTCGCGCTCGGGGGCGTGTCGCTTCTACTTCTGGCCGTCGTGGCGTTGGCCAGCGTGGTGCCGGGACGGCGAGCAGCGGCCGTCACCCCGATCGAGGCGCTCCGCTCCGAGTAAGCGCCGGTACCGCCGGGGCGGCACGCGGTTCACTGGCACTCGCACCGATTCCGCGTAGCTTTCGGATCGGCGTGCGGGGGCGGGGGAAACCCTCGCCGGGTGCACGCAGTCCAAGAGGTGCGGCTCCGTGACGTCGGGTTCGCGGATCGCGGGACCGCCAGGGGTCGGGGCGGGGGACGACGGGAGGCTTTCGCACTCGGCGAAAGCGGGTCGAATCGCAACGGAAGCGACGGGATGATCAAGCTCAGAAACATTGAAAAGTCGTTCAAGACAGGCGCGGGCGAGACCTTCGTGCTCCGGCGCATCAGCGGGGACATCGAAAAAGGTGAGTTCGTCACCATCATGGGCCCCTCGGGCGCGGGGAAGTCCACGCTGCTGTCGATCATGGGCATGCTGGACGGCGACTGGCGCGGGGAGTACTACCTGCACGGCGAGCCCGTGCACGCCATGAAGCCGCGGGCGCGCATTGAACTGAACAAGAAGTACATCGGCTTCGTCTTCCAGCAGTACCACCTGCTCGACGACCTGACGGTCTACGAGAACCTCGAGATCCCGCTGTCGTACCGGAACGTGAAGCGCAAGGATCGGCAGGCGATCGTGGCGGACACGCTCGACCGCTTCCAGATCGTCGGGAAGAAGGATCTGTACCCCAGTCAGCTCTCGGGCGGGCAGCAGCAGCTCGTGGCGGTGGCCCGCGCGATCATTGCGGAGCCGACCATGATCCTGGCCGATGAGCCGACCGGTTCGCTCCACTCCTCGCAGGGCGGGATGATCATGGATCTCCTGGCTGAGTTGAATCGGGAGGGCACCACCATCATTCAGGTCACCCACAACGAGGCGTATGCGCAGTACGGCAACCGGATCATCCAACTGCGCGACGGATGGATCGTGGAGGAGCAAGAGTAGGACGGGAGATGCCGCACCGGATTCTCATCGCCGACGACCAGCCCGACGTTCTGGAGGCGCTCCGCCTCCTCCTCAAGGCGGAGGGCTTCGAGACCGAGACCGCGTCGTCGCCTCCCCTCGTTCAGCACGCCGTGGAGCAAGGGGACTTCGATCTCGCGCTGATCGACCTGAACTACACGCGCGACACCACGTCCGGGCGCGAGGGCATGGACCTTCTGTCGCGCCTGCACGAGTTGGACGCGACGCTTCCCGTAGTGGTCATGACCGCCTGGAGCAGCGTCGAAGGGGCCGTTGAGGCCATGCGGCGGGGCGCCCGCGACTATATCGAGAAGCCGTGGGACAACGAGCGGCTGCTCACGACCATCAAGACCCACGTCGAGTTGGCCCGCGCTCTGCGCCGCAGCCAGCAGCTCGAGGGCGAGAACCAGCGGCTCAAGGGCGACGGCGCCCCCGACTTCATTGCCGAGTCCAAAGCGATGGAGCCCGTTCTCGACGTCATCGAGCGGGTGGGGCCGTCGCGCGCGAATGTCCTGATCGTCGGGGAGCACGGCACGGGCAAAGAGGTGGTCGCCCGGTGGCTGCACGCGGTTTCCCCACGCGCGAAGAAGCCCCTGGTGGCGGTGAACGCCGGAGGCTTCAGTGAGGGGGTCTTCGAGTCCGAGCTGTTCGGCCACGTGAAGGGCGCCTTCACCGACGCCAAGACCGACCGCGTCGGCTGCTTCGAGTTGGCGCACGAGGGCACGCTTTTTCTCGATGAGATCGCGAACGTGCCTCTTCAGCAGCAGGCCAAGCTGCTCCGCGTCCTCGAGACCGGCGAGATCCAGCGGGTCGGCTCGTCCAAGCTCCGCAAAGTGGACGTCCGGGTGTTGTCCGCCACGAACGCCACGCTGGGCGAAGCGGTGGCGGACGGGTCGTTCCGCGAAGACCTCCTCTACCGCCTGAACACCGTCGAGATTCGACTACCGCCTCTACGTGAACGTAGAGAAGATATCCCATTGCTGGCAAAGCACTTCCTGGCGCAGCACGCCGCGCATTATGGACGCGATCTCGACGGCTTCAGTTCGGCCGCGATGGACACGCTGATCCGTCATCCATGGCCGGGGAACGTTCGCGAACTGGAGCATGCGGTGGAGCGTTCGGTGCTGATGGCTCGCGGGGGACGAATCGACGCCTCCGACCTGGGGCTCCGCCGGAGGGAGGACGGCTCCGTTCTGATGGAGGAACTCACGCTGGACGACGCGGAGCGCATCCTGATCGAGAAGGCACTCGAGCGGTTCCAGGGGAACGTCAGCAAGGCCGCCGACGCCCTCGGCCTGTCTCGAAGCGCCTTATATCGACGCCTCCAACGGCATGACCTGAAGGAGTAGGGATGCCCGGTTGGTGGCGGCGCCTTACGCACGACCGGCGGGTCCTGATTATGGCGTTCCTGATCGGGCTCCCCGGTCTGGCGGCTGCCTTTGGCCTGCTGTGGCTGGGGGACTACTCCCCCAAGGTTCAGTGGTCCGTCACCGTCGTGCTGCTGACCTTGTGGTCGGGCACGACCATGGCGCTTCGGGAGCAGGTCGTCCGCCCGCTCGGGACGTTGGCGAACATGCTTGCGGCGCTTCGCGAAGGCGATTTTTCGATCCGCGCCCGCGTCGGCGACGGCACCGACCCGTTGAGCCTGGCCTACCTCGAGGTCAACGCGCTTGAGGAGATCCTGCGCGAGCAGCGGCTGGGAGCCGTCGAGGCCACCGAAACGCTTCGGAAGGTGCTCGAAGAGATCGACGTCGCGGTCCTGGCGTTCGACCCCGGCCAGACGCTCCGGTTGGTCAACCGGGCAGGGGAGCGGCTGCTCGGCCAGCCGGCCGCACGGCTCATCGGAAAGACGGCGGAGGATCTCCGCATGGACGACGCGCTCCACGGCGTTGCACCCCGCACGGTCGAGCTCGCCTTTCCGGGAGGGACCGGCCGGTGGGAGTTGCGCCGTTCGGTGGTACGCCAGGAAGGCTATCCCCTTCAACTCCTGGCGTTTTCGGACCTGAGCCGCGCCCTCCGTGAGGAAGAGCGGCAAGCATGGAAGCGCATCATCCGGGTGCTCTCCCACGAGATCAACAATTCGCTCGCGCCCATCAAGTCGATCTCAGGCAGTCTCCAGGGGATGCTCGACAAGGACATCCTCCCGGAGGAGTTGGACGAGGACGTCCAGCGGGGGCTCAAGGTGATCTCCTCGCGGGCCGAGGCTCTCGGCCGGTTCATGGCCTCCTACGCGAAGCTGGCGCGTCTACCCAAACCGGATCGCGCGCCCGTGGTGGTGCGCGGGCTGGTCCGGCGCGTGGCCGATCTGGAAACACGTCTCAGCGTGCAGGTCGTGGACGGGAACGACGTGACCGTGTCGGCCGATCCCGACCAGCTCGAACAGGCGCTGATCAACCTGGTTCGCAACGCCGTGGACGCGACCCTGGAGGCCTCCGATGGCACCAACGGCACGGTGACACTCCGGTGGCTGGTGAAGGGTGGAACGCTCCACATCCTCGTCGAGGACGAGGGGCCCGGCCTGGGCGACACCGGAAACCTGTTCGTGCCCTTTTATACGACCAAGCCGGGCGGCTCCGGGATCGGGCTCGTGCTGTCCCGGCAGATCGCCGAAGGGCACGGCGGGTCACTCGAATTGGAGCACCGGGAACACGTTGCGGGCGTTCGGGCGCGCCTCACGCTTCCGATGGACCTTTCGGCCTGAGGTGCACGGCACAGCTCAATCCGGACGGCGTGACGCGCCTACCCCTCGGGAGCGGGCGCGACCACCTCGATGGGGTAGTCGAGTTCGGCCCACACGCCGCCCGGCGTCTCGACCCGCACGGTCATCATCCAGTCACCGGCGACGGGAAAGGGGAAGCGAGCGACCCGATACTGGCCGGCGCCCTGTCCCATGGCGGTGTCGACGGCCACGGCCACGTCCTCCCGTAGGGCCGTCACGATGACCCGGTCGCCATTGCGAGGCCGCCAATCCACGTCGGCGACTTCGAGCACGACGTCGGCCTGGCCGATCACCGGTGGGTCGGGCTCGAAGGACAGCTTCACCTGCAGGTCCCGATTGCCACGTCGGTCGGGTCCGCAGGCGGAAGCGATCACGATGGCGACAACGAGGGTCGAGCGGAGGAGGATTCGCGAATTCACGGTTCGAAAGACAGCGAGAAGACGGCAGTGCACACCAGCCTGGAATACTACGCTGTGCGACTTCTCCCAGACAGGGATGAGCGGCACCCGGATACATCGACCGCCGATTAACCGCTCGGCACGCAACTGTCTGGCCGATGCCTGTGTCACACGGGGTGGAAGAGAGCACTACTGGCGATCACCGAGCTCCTCTTTTGACTGACATCCAAACGATCGAACGAGCCATGGCGGGCGATGAGCGTGCCTACCAGGCCATTTACGAGGCGAATGTGGACCGTATCTACCGACTCGCGTACCGAATGGCGGGGGACGATGACCTGGCGAAGGACTTCACCCAGGAAGCGTTTCTCCGTGCGTTCTCGCGGCTCGATCAATTCCGCGGCGATGCGGCGTTCTCCACGTGGCTCCATTCCATTGCGGTCTCCGTGTCCCTGAATGGGCTGCGGAAGGTTGATCGCCACCGCAAGCGCGAACGGTCGCTGGAGGACGCCGCTCCTGTCGCGAGCCGCAACCGACAGTTGGATCCGGGGGTGCGCGACCGGCTGAACGAAGCCGTCGACACGCTGTCGGAGATCTACCGGACCGTCTTCCTCATGCACGATCTGGAGGGCTACAGCCACGGCGAGATCGCGGAGACGTTGGGGGTGGCGGAGGGGACGTCGAAAGCACGCCTGTTCCGGGCCCGGGCCAAGCTCCGGGACGCCCTGGGAGAAGAGATGCAGGAGTATGTCCGATGAGCGATGACAGGAAATTCGACGAAGCGCTGGCCGAGTTGCGGGCCGGGTACAACCCCCCCCCCGAGACGCCGGTGGCCGAGATGTGGACCGTCGTTCGCGCGGGGCTTCCCGTGGGCCAGGGCACTCCGGTGCGCTCTCTGGATGAGGCTCGGTCGCGTCGGAGTCGGACCCCCCATCGTTCGTTCGGGTGGGCCGTTGCCGCGGCTGCGGTCCTGATGTTCGGCGTCGGGATCGGTCGGATGACGGCGCCTGTCGCGCCCGACGAGAGCACCGTGGCATCCGAGCCGGACCGCTCTCTCTTGATGATGGCGGCCGCCGATCACCTCGGGCAGAGCGAGTCGTTCCTGACGGTGGTCCGGACCGAAGCACGGGTGGGCACCCTCGACCCGGAGATGGTGGGGTGGGCCCGGGGTCTCTTGATGCAGACCCGACTGTTCCTCGACGTGACGGACCGGGGCGCTCAGCCCGCCTTCACGGAGCTGATGGAGGATCTGGAACTGATCCTGGCTCAGGTGGTGTCGGTGGCCGAGGGCGGGCAGGCGGATCCCGACCGCACGCGTACCGAGTTGGACCTGGCCCTGCGGGGCCTGGAAGATCGGGAAGTGATGACCAGAATCCAGGCGGCGTCCGCGCCGACTTTGGCGGGAACTTGAGGAGGATGACCATGCGGAACGTGACGATAGCAATGGCGGTGGGGGTGTGGGGCGCGGCAATGGCGCTGCCCGCGGAAGCCCACCAGGCGAGCCTCCGTCCCAAGGCGGCGGAGAGCGTCGTGGCTCAGGCGGAACCGGGAGGTGGGGCTCCCCCCGCGGCGTGGCTGCAGGAAGACCCCGGCAGCCGGAGCTACACGGCCGCCCGCGATCTTCTCAACCGGCGGCGGTACCGGGAGGCGGCCGACGGCTTCGCCGCGTTGCGGCGCGACCACCCGAGGTCGGGGTACGTGGCCGATTCCTATTACTGGCAGGCGTTTGCGCTCTACCGCGAGGGGGGCCGCGAGAACCATCGCACCGCTCTGGACCTGCTCGCGACGCAGCGCAGTCGACATGCGGATGCCCGCACGGCTTCCGAGGGGGAGGACCTGCGCGTCCGCATTCAGGCGGAGCTGGCACGCGGCGGCGACGCCGAGTCGGCGGAATACATCGCGCAACAGGCGTCGCAGCCCTGCGATTCGCAAAAGCAGCCGATCCGTGCCGCGGCCCTCAGCGCGCTGCTGAACATGAACGCGGATCAGGCCGTGCCGATCCTGCGCGAGGTTCTGCAGAACCGTGACGAGTGCTCGGTCGAACTGCGCCGCCGGGCCGTGTTCCTGGTCTCCCAGAAGATGAACGACGAGTCGGTCGACATCCTGCTGGATCTTGCGCACGGAAATCCCGATCCGGACTCCGAAGTGCGCGAACAGGCCGTGTTCTGGCTGTCACAGGTGCGGTCCGAGGAAGCTCTGGACGCCCTGGCGTCGATCCTGCGGGAAACCCAGGACCGCAATCTTCAGGAGAAGGCGATCTTCGCCATCTCACAGCACAACAGCGCGCGTGCCGTGACCATGCTGAGGGACTATGCCGAACGGACCGACGCCGACGCAGAGGTTCGCTCGAAGGCGATCTTCTGGATCGGGCAGAGCGACCGGGCCGGGGGCTCGCGCTACCTGAGGGAACTCTACGGCCGCCTGCAGGACGCGGAGCTCAAGGAGCGGGTGATCTTCGGCGTGGCGCAGTCCAGAAGTGCGGAGAACCACCGCTGGCTGCTCGACCGGGCTGGTGACCGCTCGGAGACGATCGACCTGCGGAAGAAGGCGCTGTTCTGGGCAGGGCAGTCGGGTGCGGTGGACGTGGCGGCGCTGCGAAGCCTGTATGGCTCCTTCGAAGACCGTGAGATGAAGGAGCAGATCATCTTTGTGGCGTCCCAGCGGAACCGGCCGGGCGCCGTCGATTTCTTGATGGAGGTCGCGCGTTCGGAGACCGACGGGAAGCTTCAGGAAAAAGCGATCTTCTGGCTCGGCCAGAGCAAGGATCCCCGGGTGGCGCAGTTCCTCCTCGAGTTGATCCGGCTGTGATCCCCCGGGCCGCGGTGCTGGCCCTGGTTCTGGCGGCGGTCCCCGCGACCGTCGCCGGCCAAGACCTCATGGCTCGCGTCACCTCGGTCGCGGATGGCACCGTGCGCTTCCGGTACGCGACCCGCCCGGACGTTCAGATCTGCGACCGGGGCATCCGGATGGGTGAGGACGACCACATGATCTGGCAGGGGGGGCGGTGGGACGACCACGACCCTCGCAACTGCCGGTACGGCCCCGCCGAAGTGGAGGTCGAGGTACGGGCCGACGGCGTGCGCGACGTGACGATTCTCGTCCCGTGGCGATCGGCCACGGAGGGCGCCGCCGACCTCGGTGAGGTCCCGGCCGACGTGGCGGCGGACTTCTTCCGTTCCGTCGCTATGGGGGCGGGCTCCGACCGGGCCGCCAAGGAAGCGATCTTTCCGCTGGTTCTGATCGACATCGAGGAGGTCTGGCGCCCGCTGCTGGCTGTGGCGCGCGATGCGCGGGCCCCACGGGGCGCTCGAAAGAACGCCCTGTTCTGGGTGGGACAGGAAGCGGCCGCCGCTGCCACGGTCGGTCTCGCGGATGTCGCCTGGGACGAAGAGGAGGACCAGGACGTGCGAGACGCGGCCGTGTTCGCGCTCTCTCAGCGTCCAGCGGACGAGGGGGTACCGATCCTGATGGAGCTGGCGCGGGACGCCGACCAGGCCGAGACGCGTCGAAAGGCCATGTTCTGGCTGGCGCAGAGCGGGGACGAGCGCGTCGTGCGTTTCTTCGAGGAGATCTTGCTGGGGACGGGTCGGTAGGCGGCGCCGGCCTCGAGTGGGTGGCCCAAGCCAAGACCACGTTGGTCGAGGTGGGTCCACGCGGCTGTCGCGGTCACGGCCCGCGGGCTCCGAGCGTACGTAGTGTCAACCGTTGATCGCCTGACAGCGCGATTGACACACTCGAAGGCCCTGGACAGCTTTACGGGCTGAATTTGCAAGGCCCTTCGAGCCCCTCTTCCGCCGACTTCGCGCTCCCATGTTCAAAACGGTCCGTGCCCGGATCATCACCATCCTGATCGTCCTTCTGGGCGCTGGATGGCAACTCTACTCGAAGGGTCTCAAGCTCGGCCTGGACCTTCAGGGCGGGATGCACCTCGTCCTCGAGGTGAGAGACCCCGAGGGTACCCTTACGGCAGACGCCAAGTCGGACATGATCGACCGTGTGGACCGGATCATCCGGACACGGATCGACGAATTCGGAGTCGAGGAGCCGCTCATCCAGAAGGTCGGGCGGGAACGGCTGATCGTCGAACTCGCTGGCATCAGCGACGAGGATCAGGCGAAGGCCATCATCTCCGAGGCCGCCTTCCTGGAGTTCAAGGAGGTGCACCCGACGACGGACGTCGACAACGCGCTCGCCCGGATCGACCGCGCGGTGGTCGTGGCCCTCGGGGTCGACTCGATCCGGGCGCTCGGGCGCGACATCACCGGGACGTCGACGGGCTCGCAGGCCGACATCGAATCGCTCTTGTTCGGGGGGCAGGACTCGACGGCCACCGGTCAGGACACGGCGCAGGTCGCCGAGGGCGACACGGCGTCGATGGACGAGGAGGATGCGCTCCGCCCGTTCTCCTCGCTCCTGAACATCGGGGACGCGCTCGGTACCTACCTGGTGGAAGTCGACGACGTGCCGATCGCCACTACGCTCCTCGCGCTCCCCAGCGTGCAGCGTGCGTTGCCTCGTGATCGGGTCCTGCAATGGGGCGACGAGGTGGTGGCCATGGGCGCGCGCAACTACCGCCGGCTCTACGTACTGGAGGAAGATCCGTTCCTGACGGGTGAGTTCCTCGAAGACGCCACGGCGCAGCGGGACCCCCAGTTCAATCAGGCGCAGGTTCAGTTCGAACTGAACCGGGCCGGCGGGCGTCTCTTCTCGCGGTACAGCGGTCAGCACGTCGGCGACTATCTGGCCATCGTGCTCGACGACGAGGTCGTGAGCGCCCCCGTGATCCAGGCCCGCATCGGCGCGCGCGGCTCCATCGAGATGGGCAACGCCGACCTCGAGGAAGCCCGCGATCTGGCCCTCGTGTTGCGCGCGGGTGCCTTGCCGGCTCCCGTGGACATCGTCGAGGAGCGCACGGTGGGTCCGTCGCTCGGCCAGGACTCCATCGAGCAGGGCGAGGTGGCCGGGGTGGTCGGGCTTCTCCTCGTCGTCGTCATCATGATCGGGTACTACCGGATGGCGGGGGTCATGGCGGTGGCTGCCCTTGCGGTCTACGTGATCCTGGTGCTGGGCGGGCTGGCCGGGATCGGTGCCGCGCTCAGCGTACCGGGCATTGCCGGGCTCATCCTCTCGGTCGGAATGGCCGTGGACGCGAACGTGCTGATCTTCGAGCGCATCCGTGAGGAGTTGACCATCGGTCGAGCGCCGCGCACCGCGGTCGACGAAGGCTTCGGCCACGCGCTCTCGGCCATCGTCGACGCGAACATCACGACGCTGATCACCGCGCTGATCCTCTTCCGCTTCGGGACGGGTCCGGTGCAGGGCTTTGCCGTGACGCTGTCCATCGGAATCGTTGCGTCGTTCTTCTCCGCTCTCTTCGTGACCCGCTCCTTCTTCCTGCTCTACCTGCAGGGACGCAAGGCTTCGGATCCCATCAGCATCTGACGGACCATTCATGAGATTCTTCGCGAACGCCCACTACAACTTCATCGAGCAGCGTCGACGGGCGTATATCGTCTCCGGCATCGCGCTTCTGATGGGGATCGGTGCCATGGTCACGAACGTCGTGTCCCTCGGCTCCTGGCAGAACTACGGCGTCGATTTCACAGGGGGATCCCTGGTGGAAGTGCGCTTCGATCAGGATGTGTCCGCAGGTGATATCCGTGACGCGCTCGGCGGGGCCAACGCGCCGCCGATCACCCGGTTCGGCCAGGATCGCGACTTCGTGATTCGTGGCAGCTTGGCGGAAGATGCCTCGATCGAGGAGGTCGCTACCGGACTGGAGAGCCAACTCGAAGCCGCGTTTGGGGCCGGCTCGTTCGAGGTCGTGCGCACGGAGTTGGTGGGGGCGAAGGTCGGGAGCGAACTCCAGCAGAAGGCGCTCGGCGCCATTCTGTTTTCCTTTTTGCTGACGCTCGTCTACATCGCCTTCCGCTTCGAATTCCGATTCGGCCTCGCGTCGATCGCGGCCACCCTCCACGACATGATCATCACGCTCGGGTTCCTGGCGCTGTTCGACGTGGAGATCGCGCTCCCCACGGTCGCCGCCATCCTGACGATCCTCGGGTACTCGCTGAACGACACCATCGTGGTGTTCGACCGTATCCGCGAGAACATGAACAAGAAGGGCGCGAGAAAGCGTGACCCCATCGAGCTGATCAACGCCTCGATCAACGAGACGTTGCCCCGCACGATCCTTACGTCGAGCACCACGCTCGCCGTGCTGTCGGCGCTTCTGATCCTCGGTGGGCCGGTCCTCTTCGACTTCACCGTGGTCCTGATCCTCGGGGTCGTGATCGGAACGTATTCGTCGATCTTCGTGGCCAGCCCGGCGCTTCTCGAGATCCAGAAGCGCTTCGGCGACGGAAAGACCGGGAAGGAAAAGCGGCCGAGACCCGAACCCGCGACGGTGTGAACCGACCTGCGGGCGTCGAGTATTTCGACAGCCACTGCCATCTGACGGACACCGCCTTTCGGGACGACCGGGAGGCGGTGTTGCATCGGGCGCACGCTGTGGGCGTCACCCGGCTGGTTACCATTGCCTCGAGTGTGGACGACGCCGAGGCTGCCGTCCGGCTCGCCCGCTCGAAGGAGGGGGTCTGGTGCACCGCGGGTGTTCATCCGCACGAAGCCGGTGCCGCCGGCGAGGACGCCATCGATAGGGTTCGCGCCCTGACCGCCGCCCCGGTCGTGGTGGCCATCGGGGAGACCGGGCTCGACTACCACTACGACCACAGCCCGCGGGACGTCCAGCGGAGCCTGTTCGATCGCCACCTCGCGCTCGGCGCCGAGCTCGACCTTCCGGTGGTGGTACATGCGCGGGACGCCGATTCCGACGTAGCGGCGTCCCTCCGCAAGGCGCCCGACGGCGTGCGCGGCGTTCTCCACTGCTTCACGGGAGGAGACGAGGCGTTCGCGGTGGCCATGGACCGGGGGTGGTACGTCTCTTTTTCGGGCATCGCCTCGTTCACGTCGTTCGAGGTGGCGGAGCACCTTCGCTCCGTACCGCTGGACCGACTGCTGATCGAGACGGACAGTCCCTACCTCGCGCCGGTCCCGTATCGGGGCCGTCGAAACGAGCCCGCTCACGTGGTGGAGGTGGCGGCCGCGGTGGCCGTCCACCGGGACCTGGGGCCGTCGGAGGTGGCACGCAGGACCATGGAGAACGCGCTGCGCTTCTACAACCTGGCTCCGTAGACGTGTCCACGCGCCGCATCCACGTCCTGCCCGACGCCGTGGCGAATCAGATCGCGGCCGGCGAGGTCGTCGAGCGCCCCGCTTCGGTCGTGAAGGAGTTGGTCGAGAACGCCCTCGACGCGCGGGCCACCCGCATCGACATCGCCCTGGAACAAGGCGGCCGGCGCCGGATCCGGGTGAGTGACGACGGCACCGGTATGGGCCGCGAAGACGCGCTCTTGAGCCTCGATCGGCACGCGACCAGCAAGATTACAACGGCCGTCGAGCTGCGGGCCGTCCGGACCTTCGGCTTCCGCGGCGAGGCGCTCCCCTCGATCGCGGCCGTGTCGCGCCTGACGATCGAGACCCGGGAGGCGGAGGAGGAGGCCGGCACGCGGATCGGCGTGAACGGGGGCGGGATCACCGGGGTGGACGACGCGGCGCGGCAGCGCGGCACGACCATCGACGTGCGCAACCTGTTCTTCAACGCGCCGGCGCGCGCCAAATTCTTGAAGTCGGTGGCGGCCGAAACCCGGGCGGTCAGCGAGGTCGTCACCACGTTGGCACTCGCCAACCCCCGAGTCGCGTTCACGCTCACCTCGGACGAGCGCACGCTGATCGAAGTGCCCCGGGCAGGGGACGTCGCAGCCCGCGTCGCCGCGCTCTGGCCCGGCCCCGAGGCCGGGACCCTCATCCCGCTGTCGCACTCCGAGCGCGGCGTCGAGGTCCTTGGCCTCGTGCAGCGCCCGGATGTCGCGCGCCCCGGCCTCCGGCGTGCCCATCTTTTCGTCAACGGCCGCCCGTTCCGTTCGCCGGCCGTCGTCCGAGCGGCCGAGCGCGGGTATCGGACGACGATCCCCCACGGCGCTCGCCCGTGGATGTTCCTGTTCCTGGAAATGGGCGGCGGCGATGTGGACGTGAACGTCCACCCCGCCAAGGCCGAAGTGCGGTTTCGCGAGGAAGGCCCGGTCCTCGAGGTGGTGGAGTCGGCCGTGCGGGGGACGCTCCAGGGCGACGCCAGTTCGGCCACCTTTGACGCGCAACTCGCGGCTCCCGTCATGGCGGTGCGTGAGCCCCGGCCGGCAACGAAGCCGTCGGCTGACCAGATGGCGCTCTTCGCGACCGCCTCGGACCAGGGGGAGGGCGGGGACGCTGCCGGCGCACAGACCGAGATCGCACCGGTCGGCCGCCCGAGGCTCTGGCAGGCGCTGCGCACCTACATCATGGCGGAGACCCGCGACGGCCTCCTGATCGTCGACCAGCACTCCGCGCACGAGCGGGTCCTGTTCGAGCGGTTGATACGCGCGTTCGAGCGGGGAGGTCAGGACGGCCAACGCCTTCTTTTTCCGCTGACGATCCGCTTGACCCGCGCGGAGTACGATCTGGTGGAAGAGTTGGGGAGTCTGCTGGCGCGGGCCGGCTTCGAGGTCGAAGGCTTCGGCGGCGACACGGTCATCGTGCAGGCGGTGCCCAACCCGCATCCATACTTCGAT
Organism: Gemmatimonadota bacterium; assembly: GCA_029262115.1. Classification (GTDB taxonomy): domain Bacteria; phylum Gemmatimonadota; class Gemmatimonadetes; order Longimicrobiales; family Gaopeijiaceae; genus JAJCZZ01. The sequence goes on from JAJCZZ010000099.1 coordinate 34,022, forward strand.
GCGGAGCGGAGTTTCCGGGAGATGGTGCACGATCTCACGAACGGATCGGAGCTGTCCCGATCGGCGAAGAATCAGCACGAGCGCATCGCGTCGGTGTTCGCGTGCAAGAGCGCCATCAAGTCCGGCCAGAAGCTGGACGCCCGCGAAATGCAGGAGCTGTTCGACCAACTGTTCGCCACGGAACTGCCCCACCACGATGTTCACGGGCGACCGACGATCGTGCGGCTGTCGACCGCTGAATTGGAGCGGCGCTTCGACCGCTCGGGCACCAGTCACGGCGGATGACGCCGCCGCGCCCGGCCTTCCTGGCCATCACCGGGCCCACCGCCTCCGGCAAGACCGAACTCTCCCTCGCGGTCGCCGGGGCCCTGGACTGCGAAGTCATCTCCATGGACTCCCGCCAGGTCTACCGGGGCATGGACATCGGAACCGACAAGGTCGAGCCGAGCGCCCGTGCCGCCGTCCCGCACCACGGGCTCGACCTGGTGACGCCGGCCGAGCGGTACTCCGCGGGGAAGTTCGCGCGCGCCGCCCGTCGGTGGATCGCCGAGATCGCCGCACGCGGCCGACTGCCGCTCCTGGTCGGGGGCACCGGCTTCTTCCTGCGGGCCGTGCTGCAGCCGATCTTCGCGGAGCCGGAGCTCGACCCGAAGAAGCGGGAAGCCCTGAGGGCGTGGTCCGCCGCTCAGCCCCGTGAGACGCTCGAGGCCGCGGTGCGCCGACTGGACCCGGAGCGCGCCGAGGTGGCGGTCGTGGGCGGCCCGCAGAGGATGAGCCGGACGATCGAGGTGGCCCTCCTGTCCGGTCGCCCGCTGTCGTGGTGGCACGAGAGCGCGCCCCCGGACGGTCCCGCCATTCCCGGGGTGGTCGTCACCCTCGACCTATCGCGCGCCGAGATGGACCGCCGGATCGACGACCGGGTGGACCGCATGGTGGAACGAGGACTGATCGAGGAGGTACGGGGGCTCCTGGCCGACGGATACACCAGAGACGCCCCCGGCATGACCGGCACCGGGTACCGCGAGATCGCGGCCCACCTCGATGGCACCTGTACCCTGGAGGAGGCCGTGGAGGAGATCCGCAGGAACACCCGGCGCTACGCGCGCCGACAGCTCACGTGGTTTCGGCACCAGCTCCCGAACGGCTCGGTGCGGATCGACGCGACCGCCCCGATGGACGCCCAGCTACGGGCCACGCTCGACGCCTGGGAGGCGTGTGCATGAAGATCGGTATCACCTGTTATCCCACGTACGGAGGGTCCGGGGCGGTCGCCACGGAGCTCGGCATCCAGTTGGCCGCGCACGGGCACGAGGTCCACTTCGTCTCGTACGCGCAGCCCTTCCGACTGGGCCACTTCCGCGAGCGGATCTTCTTCCACGAAGTGGAGATGGAGGACTATCCGCTGTTCGAGCACCCGCCGTACTCGCTGGCCCTGGCGGTGGCGATGCACGACACGGCGCGGCGTGAGAAGCTCGATCTCATGCATGTGCACTACGCCATCCCCCACGCCACCTCCGCGTGGGTGGCCCGTGAGATGCTCGCGGGCGAACGCGATCTCCCGATCGTGACGACGCTCCACGGAACGGACATCACCCTCGTGGGAATGCACCCCTCCTTCCACGCGATCACGGAGTTCTCCATCAAGCGGTCGCAGGGCATCACGGCGGTGTCGGACTTCCTGAAGGAGGAGACCGTCCGTGACTTCCACGTGCCCGAGAATCGCGTCGAGGTGATCCCCAACTTCGTCGACACGAACATCTGGAAGCCCGGCAAGGAGCCGTGCCACCGAGCGGCGCTCGCCCCCGGTGGCGAGAAGATCGTCATGCATGTGTCGAACTTCCGGAGCCTCAAGCGCGTCGACCATGTAGTCGAAGTGTTCGCCCGCATCCGAAAGGCCACGCCGGCGCGCCTCGTCATGATCGGAGACGGGCCCGAACGGCCACGCGCGGCCGCGCTGGCTGCGGAGCTCGGTGTGAAGGAGCATGTCCTCTTTCTCGGGAAGCACGCGTCCGTCGACGAACTGCTCGCGTGCGCGGACCTGTTCTTGCTTCCCTCCGAGACCGAATCGTTCGGGCTGGCGGCGTTGGAGGCACAGGCATGCGGTGCTCCCGTGGTGGCCTCGCGGGTCGGGGGACTTCCGGAGGTGGTCGAGCACGGCGTGTCGGGATGGCTCATCGAGCAGGGAAACATCGACGAGATGGCACGCGCAGGCACGGAACTCCTCTGTGACGACGCGCTTCATGCACGGTTCAGCGAAGCGGGCAGGCGCCTGGCAGTCGAGCGGTTTTCGGCGCGCACGGTCGTGCCCCGATACGAGGCGTACTACGAGGCCGTCGTGGCCGGAGGAGCGGGTGCGTGACTGTTCTTGAAGCGCTGATACTGGGTGTGATCCAGGGCGCCACCGAGTTCCTTCCGGTGTCGAGTTCCGGGCATCTCGTGCTCGCGCAGCGGTTTCTGGGCATCGAGATCGAGGGAGTGCTGTTCGAGGTGGTGGTCCACGTGGGCACCCTGTTATCGGTGATCCTGGTGTATCGCGAGCGCTTGGCAAACCTCATTCGCGGTGTGGTGGGACGGGACCGCGACGCGTGGCGGTACGTGGGCCTTCTGGTCCTGGCCACGATTCCGGCCACGGTCGTTGGGCTCCTCTGGAAAGACAGCATCGAAGCGCTCTTCGACGACCCGGCCGTTCCCGGGTATGCGCTGATCGTGACCGGGCTGATCCTGATCACGGCCAAGTGGGCGGTCGACCAGGGCGAGCGGGAGGAGCCGACCACCGGGTCCGCACTTCTGATCGGGATGGCGCAGGCCTTTGCGTTGATTCCCGGGATCTCCCGGTCCGGGTCGACGGTGGTCACGGCGCTCTGGCTGAAGATGAACGCCGAGGACGCGGCCGCCTTTGCATTCCTGATGGCGATTCCGGCCATCGCGGGTGCGGCGGTCCTTCAGATCCCCGACATCGGGGCCGGCACCGCGTTGGGCGCGGCGCCGTTGCTTGTCGGGGGGGGCGCGTCCGCGATCACCGGCGTCCTGGCCATCCGCACCTTCGTGGCCCTCCTGGCCCGCAAGTCGTTCCACTGGTTCGCGCCGTACTGCTGGGTGGTCGGAGCAGGCTATCTGGCGTGGCTCTTCCTGGCATGAGCGGGACGATCGACCGCGAGCTCCGGGCCCTCGTCGTCCAGGGCTTCGTGGAAGATCTCGGGCCCGACTCCCGGGACGTCACGACCGAATGGACGATTCCGCCGGACCACCGGAGTCGCGCCGTGATCGTGGCCAAGACGCCGCTCGTCGTATCAGGGATGGAGGCGGTCCGAGCGGTGTTCCAGCTCGCCGGCGACATTGACATGAGGTTCCGACACACCGACGGCGCTCGCGTCGACGCCGAGACGGTGCTCGTCGAGCTGGAGGGCCCGACCGGGCACATCTTCCGGTGCGAACGGGTGGTGCTGAACTTCCTGGGTCGGCTCAGCGGGATCGCCACGCTGACCCGCCGCTTCGTCGACGCGGTTGCGGGCACCGACGCCCGGGTCATCGACACGCGCAAGACCACGCCCGGGTGGAGGGTGCTCGAAAAGGCTGCGGTACGTCACGGCGGCGGCACGAACCACCGCATGGGTCTGTACGACATGGCGCTGGTCAAGGACAACCACGTCGACGCATGTGGGGGTGTGGCGGCTGCGGCTCGGGCGGCGCTGGCAGGCTCGCTCGCGAGAGCCGAGGAGACCGGGGAGCTCCGCATCCCGGTCGAGGTCGAGGTGCGGGACCTGGCCGAATTCGACGAGGTGCTGGGCCTGGGGGTCGATCGGATCCTGCTCGACAACATGCCGCCCCCGACCATGGCCGAAGCGGTCGCGAAGGCGGCGGCCTTCGGCGAGGGTCGTCCGCTCCTGGAGGCGTCCGGCAACGTGTCGCTCGACACCATCGGGCCGATCGCCCGCGCCGGTGTGGATCTCATCAGCGTCGGCGCGCTCACACACTCCGCCCCCTCCGCAGACGTCTCCCTCCGGATCGTGGGCGATCGCCCCGGGTGAAGCTGAATCGTCGCCACCGATCGCCCCGCGTGACCCATCTCGTCCTCACCGACCGCCCCGCGTGACGCACCTCACGCATTGGGAAGGCGTTCCCGTGTCCGCTTGGGCCTCCGCTTGGCGGGTGCCGCGCGTGGAAGTCCACGACGTGCTCTCCTCCACGCAAGATCGCCTTCGCTCGCTCGCGGCGGAGGGCGCGCCGGCCTGGTGCGTCGTGGTGGCGGACGAACAGACCGCCGGGCGCGGTCGGAGCGGGGCCCGGTGGCGTTCCGATGCCGGGCACGGACTGCTGATGTCGGTGCTCGTGCCGGGTATGCCCGACCGCACTCGCACGCCGGCCGTGACCCTCGCGGTCGGCCTCGCGGTCGCACGGGCAATCGCAGCGACGGCCGACGCCCAACCCGCCATCAAGTGGCCGAACGACGTATATGTAGAGGGACGCAAGGTCGCGGGTGTGCTGTGTGAGACCGCCGGGACGAGCCTGATCGTGGGTGTCGGCGTGAACGTGCGTGCTCCGGAGGGAGGATTCGGCTCGGCACTCCACCGGATCGCTGGAGCCGTCTCCAAAAGGGAGGGGCCGCCCGTCTCGAGGGGCGAACTGGCGGGGGCCGTGCTGGACGAGATGCGTGCTCTTCTGGCGGAGCGCGTGTTGGCGGGCCCCGCGCTGAACGAACTTCGGAAGCGGGACATGTTGCGAGGGCGTGCGGTGCGGACGCATCGAGGCGTCGGTACGGGCGCGGGCATTGGCGACGACGGCGCGCTCCTCGTCGATCTGGATCCAGGCGGCAGGGCAGCCGTGGTCGCGGGCAGTGTGCAGCTCCTCGATGGACACAACCATGGGCAGTGAGGATCGGATGCAACTCGTCGTAGATGTCGGGAATACCGAGACGGTCATCGGCCTGGTCGCCGGCGCCTCCGATCTGGTGGCCAGTTGGCGTGTGAGCTCGGTGGTACCAAGAACACAGGACGAGTTGGACGCACTTGTCCGCGTGATGACGGATCGCCACGCTCAGGAGTTGGCGCACGTCGAACGCGCCGTCATTGCGTCGGTCGTCCCCAGCTCGACGGCCCTCTGGGTAGACACGCTCGCACGGCTGTTGCAGCGGCCCGTCATCACCATTGATCCGGCCACGCCGCTCGGGATCGTCCTCGACGTCGACGAGCCTATGACCGTGGGCGCCGATCGAATCGTGAACACGCTGGCGGCTCGCGAGATGTATGGGCGGGACGTCATTGCCGTCGATCTCGGGACCGCCACCACGTACGATTGCATCAGCGCGGACGGCCACTTCCTCGGCGGGGTCATTGCTCCGGGGCTTTCGGCCGGCCTCGAATGGTTGGGTCGGCGCACCGCCAAGCTCCCTCGCGTGGAGATGACGCCGCCGGACGCGGTCATCGGGCGTCGGACCGAGGTGTGCATCCAAAGCGGCGTCTTCTGGAGTGCCGTGGACGGGGTAGACGGTCTCGTTCGCCGGATCAAGGACGAGTGGGGCCGACCGGACGCGCTGGTCGTCGCGACCGGCGGGTACGCGACCGTGCTCGGGCCTCACCTGGCCACCGTTGACGAGATCGAACCGTTTCTCACGGTGTACGGGCTCGCCATGGCCGGGCGGGTGCTCGCCGACGCCCCACAGTGACCACGCGGCAGGTCTACCAGCGGCGCGGGGCCCGACCCTACATTGCATCGTCCCGAAACCCGTGCTGAAACCGGAGTACGTGCGACCATGACTCTCTCCCCGGTCTTCCGATCTCCCGCCGCCGTCCGGCTGCTGGAAGAGCGCGGCCTCTGGCGGCGGCTGGCCCCGGACATCGGGGCTCAGGCCGACGCCGTCCGGAGGGTTCATGCCGATCTCCGGGATGTGATCGGCGCGGATTTCCTCGGAGATGCCGCGTCGGTTCCCGATACGGATGGGCCGGGGGGCGACGAACTGCACTTCCTGCAGGAGTACTTCTTCCTGATCCTCTTTCGGTCGATCTTTTCCGCGCTCGGCGTCCCGGAGGACAGGCTCGCTCTCTACTGCGAACTGAACTTCTGCATCAAGGGCACGATCACTGCCGCGGACAATCTCTTCGATGACCAGGCCAAGAGCCTGCTGCCTCTCGCGGACGCCGCGGGCCCCCGCTTCCGATCGATCTTGCAGCTCATGTGTTTCGAGCGGCTCGTTCGCCGCGCGCTCGATCGCGGCGTGGACGACGGCCTGCTCGACGCATCCCAGCGAGACCAGATCCTGAAGGGGTTGTTGGACCGTATGGCGTCGATCGGGGCGCTGGAAGGGTCGGAGGAGGGTGGGGTCGACGACATCCCCCCACCCGACGCCATGCTCGAAGGGGTGCACCGGGTTCGCGGGGGTGCGCTCTTTGCCCTCGCGTTCGTCGCGCCGTCGGTGGTTGAAGGCGATGCCGTGGCCGATCGGATCGGTCGCGCGGAGCCGGCCGTCGCGCGTCTGGGCACCGCGTTCCAGATCGTCGACGACCTGACCGACTTCGAGTTCGACGTGGGTCGAAAGAGCCACAACCTCCTCGTGAGTCAGGTCTACCATGCGGGCTCAGCCGAGGAGAAGGCGGCCCTGGAGGGGATGTGGGACGGCCGCGAGGCCGGCTCGGGGGCGGTCGAGGCCCGCTTCGTCGAGTCGGCGCGGGCCGTTCTCGAGCGGGCCTACGGAGAAGCGCGGGCGTCCTTCCAGTCGCTGGCCGACCTCGGCCACTGGTTCGATCCGGCCATGGCGGACGACGTCGTGCATGCGATCGTGGGCCTCGACGGTGTCGCGCGCATGGAGGCCATCACGGCCTCGGAGTAGGCTTCGCGACGGTCGGTTGGCACGGTCCGCCGACCGTCGCCAGGGTCCGCCCGGCCCGCCTGCAGGGTCCTCCGGTCCGTCCGCGGGGTCCCCCGGTCTCAAGGTGAATGCCCCCCCGGAATCGCATGCGAGACGCCCTTTTCCGGCCCGCCGCCGCCCTTGACACTCCGCCGCCGTCTGCGACATTTACTTCTTGTGTTAGCACTCATCTCACGTGAGTGCTGATTGCAGGAAGATCCGAAGGTTCTCAGCACGTCAGTTTTCCCAACAGGAGGAAGGCCGGATGTCCAAGAAGAAGGCCGCCCAGATCAAGCCGTTGTCCGACCGCGTGGTCGTCAAGGCGCTCGAAGAGTCGGAGCAGATGCGGGGTGGGCTGTACATCCCCGATACCGCGAAAGAAAAGCCCTCACAGGGCGAGGTCGTTGCCGTCGGTCCCGGAAAGATCTCGGATGACGGTACCCGCCTGGACATGGACGTCAGCGTCGGCGACAAGGTGCTGTACGGGAAGTACAGCGGCACCGACGTGACGCTCGATGGTCAGGAGTACCTGATCCTCCGTGAGTCCGACGTCCTCGCAATCATCCAGTAACCCAGCGCCTACGCACAACGAAGACGCAAGGAGATATCGATAATGGCAGCAAAAGAGCTCGACTTTGACGTCGACGCCCGCGCCCGCCTGAAGGCTGGTGTCGACAAGCTCGCACGCGCAGTGAAGGTCACGCTCGGCCCGAAGGGTCGGAACGTGGTCCTGGATCGGAAATTCGGCTCGCCCACGGTCACCAAGGACGGTGTGACCGTAGCCAAGGAGATCGAGCTCGAGGATCCGGTCGAGAACATGGGCGCCCAGATGGTGAAGGAAGTGGCCACCAAGACGTCCGACACCGCCGGTGACGGGACGACGACGGCTACGGTCCTGGCCCAAGCGATCTTCGGCGAGGGTCTGAAGAACGTGACCGCCGGCACCAACCCGATGGGAATCCGTCGCGGCATCGACCAGGGCGTCGAGGCCGTGGTCGCGGAGCTCAAGCGTCTCTCGATGGAGACGAAGGGCAAGAAGGAGATCGCGCAGGTCGGTTCTATCTCGGCCAACAACAACAGCGAGATCGGTGACCTGATCGCGGACGCGATGGAGAAGGTCGGCAAAGACGGCGTCATCACGGTCGAGGAGGCCCGCGGCCTCGAGACCACCCTGGAGACCGTGGACGGGATGCAGTTTGATCGCGGCTACCTCTCGCCGTACTTCGTGACGGATCCCGAGCGCATGGAAGCCGTGCTCGAGGACCCGATGATCCTCATCCACGACAAGAAGATCTCGTCGATGAAGGACCTCCTGCCGATCCTCGAAAAGGTCGCGCAGATGGGCAAGCCGCTTCTGATCATTGCCGAGGACGTCGAGGGCGAGGCCCTGGCCACCCTGGTGGTGAACAAGCTGCGCGGTACGCTGAAGGTCGCGGCCGTGAAGGCGCCCGGCTTCGGTGATCGCCGCAAGGCCATGCTGCAGGACATCGCCGTCCTCACGGGTGGCCAGGTGATTTCCGAGGAAGTGGGCTTCAAGCTCGAGAACGCCGTTGCCGGCGACCTCGGTACCGCCAAGCGTGTCGTCATCGACAAGGACAACAGCACGCTCATCGACGGTGCCGGTGAGAGCGACCAGATCAAGGGTCGTATCGACGAAATCCGCGTCTCGATCGACAAGAGCACGTCGGACTACGACCGCGAGAAGCTCCAGGAGCGTCTGGCGAAGCTGGCCGGCGGTGTCGCGGTCATCAACGTCGGTGCCGCGACCGAGACCGAGATGAAGGAGAAGAAGGCTCTGGTCGAGGACGCGCTGCACGCGACGCGCGCCGCGGTTGAAGAGGGCATCGTACCGGGCGGCGGCGTTGCGCTGCTCCGGGCTCAGAAGGTGCTGGACAAGCTCGTGTTGGAGCGTGAGGACGAGCAGGTCGGCGTCCAGATCCTCCGTCGTGCGCTCGAGCACCCGATTCGTCAGATCGCGACGAACGCGGGTGTCGAGGGCAGCATCGTGGTTGAGAATGTGCGGTCCTCCAAGAAGGCCTCCTACGGCTACAACGCTCTGACCGACGTCTACGAGGACCTGGTAGAGGCGGGCGTCATCGACCCGACCAAGGTCGTTCGGTCCGCGCTGCAGAACGCGGCGTCGATTGCCGGTCTGCTGCTGACCACCGAGGCGGTCGTGGTCGACACGCCTCAGGACGAGGCGCCGGCCATGCCGGGGGGCGGCGGAATGGGCGGAATGTACTGAGGCGACGCCTCAGGCGGTCCCGGTGGTGCGGTCGATCCGTGCCGCCGACGCAGGAAGGGCGGGGCCCGGTCACTTCGGTGGCCGGGCCCTCGTTCGTGTACGCCCGGCATGTTTGACGGCCTCGCCGACGGTTCGCGGCGGCCGCCCTCCCCGCGGCTCGGAGGCTGCGACCATCGCGTTGGGCGCGCGCACGCTCTTGCCGTTGCCGGAGGCGCCGCGCACCATGGGGGCTCTCGTTCCGAGGAAGTGATGACGATTCGTGGTAGCAACCGCGCCCTGGCGATCCTCCTGGCCCGTTCGGTGGTGGGCCTCATGTTCTTCATGGCCGGGGTGTGGAAGGTCTTCACGCTGGGCCCGCTCAACCACGCGCGGGCGCTTTTCGTGGACTCCTACGCGGAGACGTTTCTACCCGTCTGGTCGCTGTGGTTGACCGGGGCCCTCGTGCCGTTCGTCGAGCTGATCTTCGGGGGCCTCCTCCTGCTCGGCCTGTTCCGCCGACCCGCGCTCGCGGCCCTCGGTGGGGTGTTGGTTCTCGTGACGTTCGGGCATCTGGTCCTGGAGCCGTTGTACGCGTTCAACATGCACGTCATGCCGCGGCTGTCGCTGCTGTTGTTCGTGCTTCTCATGCCAGCTGAGGACGATGCGTTTTCGCTCGACCGGCTGTTGGAGCGGCGGCAAGGGACGGGGTAGTCGCACTCGGGGCCGCGTGGCCCGTCCTCGACGAAGGACGCCGGAGTGACCCCCGTGGGACGGGACGTGTGGGCGGCGGGCCCCCGGGACCGACGCGCCACTCCTGGCAGCGCCATACTCCCACAACGCGTGAGCCCGCTGCACGGTTGTCGCTACCGAATGTGGTACCCAACTTGCAGCGCGCTACCTCATCGGTAGCGTGTGCGCGATCTCGACGTAGTGTGGTGTTGCGAAAGTTCGCGAGCCACCGAGAGGGCCGAGGCGCCGGATCCTGGTAGGCGCGACGACGAGGAATAGCAGCGCTCTTTCGAGGAGGAGCAACGACCCAGGGCCGGATGCATCGGCCCTCGAATGGCCGAGACACTTTCGTAACACCACACTAGAGCGTAGCCGGGAGCGAATCACCGGTGTAATCCCGGACCTTGACCCCTCCGCCGATTAGGCGAAATTAACAGGCTCTGCACCGAGAAAAAGACTTTGATCGGGATCGTAGGCATGTACGCAGTATTCCAGACTGGTGGAAAGCAGTTCCGGGCCGAGCCTGGCACGCGCATCCGTATTCCCACGCTCCAGGCGGAGCCGGGGGATACGGTCACGTTCGATGATGTCCTGCTCGCGACCGATAGCGATGACAAGGTCCAGGTCGGCACGCCGGTCCTCGACGGGGCGTCCGTGACGGCCGAGGTTCTGCGCCATGGGCGCGGGAAGAAGGTCATCGTGTTCAAGCGCAAGCGCCGGAAGGGGTACCGCAAGAAGCAGGGACACCGACAGAACTTCACCGAGGTCCGCATCGACGGCGTCGAGCTCGGCTGAGCTCGAATCACATCGATCCGAACCCTACGGGGACTAGACGATGGCACATAAAAAAGCGGGTGGTTCCAGCCGAAATGGTCGGGACAGCAACCCTCAGTTTCTCGGCGTGAAGCGCTTTGGCGGCCAGCCGGTCTCGGCGGGGAGCATTCTCGTCCGACAGCGCGGCACGCGCTTTCACCCCGGCCGTAACGTCGGGCGTGGAAACGACGACACGCTTTTCGCGACCGTCGACGGTGTCGTGAAGTTCGAGCGGCTCCGGCAGAAGAAGGTCGTTTCGGTCTATCCGGCCGAGTAGCGCGCCTTACGGGTCCATGGGTTCGGCGGCGCGCTGAGCGCCGTCGTACTTTTTGGCTTGTGAGGAACCCCGCGAAGGTGCATGGTGTTGAAGGTGCCAAGCTGTTTCGCGGCTTACCGAAGCTCGGTCGCTCCTGACCGCGAGGAGATCCATCCTCACGCTTCGACCCCGCTCTCCCCCGGGTCGGAAGACACGTACGCAACTCCGCATGTCGATCGTCCGTAGTACGTGGGTGAGAGCATAGCAGGGAGGTGGATGATGATGGGAATCGACACACGCGGGCTTCGAGCCCGTGTGAATCGGTGGGGGGCCGAAGGTGGCTCTCGCGATCGCCGGGGGGTTTTGACCTTCCGTGCGCTGTTGATCCTTGCCGTGGTGCAGGCCCCGTTTTCGGCGGCCCTGCTTCGCGACCGCATGGTCGCCGATAGAACGCCCGTGCCCGCACTCGCTTCGGCGGAGCTGCTGAGCGCGGAACTCCCGCTCCACATGAACGACCGCGTGTCGCGCTGGGTGGAGCGATTCCGGACGGACCAACGGCCCTCGTTCCAGCGCCTCCTCGGGAAACAGGGGCTGTACGCGGACATGATTCGCGCCAAGCTCGTCGAGCGGGACATGCCCGTCGACCTGCTGTACATGGCCATGATGGAGTCGGCGTTCTCGACCCGTGCGGTCTCCAGGGCTTCGGCCGTGGGCGTCTGGCAATTCATGGGTCCCACTGCTCTTCAGTACGGCTTGCGAGTCGATGAGTGGGTGGATGAGCGTCAGGATCCCGTCCGTGCGACCGACGCCGCCCTCGACTACATCGAGTGGCTGTACGACCGGTACGACTCCTGGTACCTGGCGGCTGCCGCCTACAACGCGGGTCCGGGGCGGGTCGATCGCATTCTGCGCCGCCACGCCGACGGTCGCACCGGCGATGAGGACATCTACTGGGAGGTGCTGGAGCATCTGCCGCGTGAGACGCGCGAATACGTCCCGCGTCTGGTCGCCGCCACGCACCTGGCTCAGAACGCCGAGGAATACGGGTTCTCGGTCAAGCTCGATAAGCCCTATCGCTACGAGCGGGTGTTCGTGCCTGCCGGCACGTCGCTAGCGCGGGTCGCTCGGGAACTCGGTGCGGACGAGAAGGTCCTTCGTGACCTGAACCCCCACCTGTTGAAGGGAATCACGCCTCCCGGCGAGACGTACCCGGTTCGCGTCCCGGTGGGCGAGACGTCCGTGCTGATCTCGTCGCTTCGGCGCACGACCCGCGTGTTGCGGCGGGCGGACGACTAGACTCCGGGAGGGCGAGCCGTAAGTCCCGTCGCTCTCCTCGTAGATGGTCTCGAGGCTGCTACAACGTCGATTACTACATCAGCTACGACGGCGGGCTGTCCTGGCAGTACATCGGGTCTGGCATGTACTGCAACTGACGGAAGGAGAGGCCGATGCGGTCAGAACCTGACCGCCAGGTAGAGGTGGAGATCGCAAAGTCCAAGGCGCACATCGACGAACTCGTGGTCCAAGAGCGCACCGGGCTGGGAAGCTTGCTCCTTCAGTGGGTGTTGATCCTTCCCTTCCTTACGTTCGCTGTGTGGAAGTGGGGATGGGTGGTCGCCGCTGGAGCGGGGGGTGTCGCGCTCTTCACATCGTCGCGCGCACTTCGCCGGTACCTCCAGGCTCGGCACGACTTGGCAGAGGCTAGGCGGGAAATGGCCACCTTGGAACTGTCCCGCTGATGGCGGGCCGGAGTACGAACGAGACCGGGGGGCGCTTCGCGACCATGCGGGGCGCCCCCGACTCGTGAGGTCAGGTAACAGAGCGACTCGGTACGCTCTACTCTATGAGGAAGAGTGACGAGGGTTACAAGCGGACGACGCACTACGAAAGCGTGTTCCCCGCCTAGCCGGACTCCTGCGGGTCGGCGGGCCCACTGCTGGGCGATGCAGCATCGAGGGGCGGACCCCACCGGGTCCGCCCCTCCTGCGTGTCCCGGGCCGATGCGATGATCCGCCAGATCACGTCGCGCACGAGTTCGTCGTCGACGCCCTCGGCGCGGGCGATCTCGGCGGCGCGCCGCACGACTTTCGCCTCCTGCGTCGGGTCCATGACCGGGAGCCCCGCCTCGTCCTTGATGCGGCCGACCTCGAGCACCAGCTCGCGCCGCTCCCCGACCAGCCGGATGAGCGCCTCGTCGACCTCTCGAATACGGGCACGTAAGGCTTCGAGGTCCGGAGCCGGGCCGTTGTCGTCCTTGGTCGTCATTCGGGGGCCTCGCCGGCGACGATGGGACCGCAGAAGCGATGCGTGTGCGCCTCCTCCTGACGGGAGGTCAGCAGACTCACGATGACGAGCACCGGCACGTGCACCAGAAGTCCCAGAACGCCTTCGTGCATGTCATACGGCTTCATTCCCGGGTTCAGCCAGAAGAAGGCCGCCGTGGACCACCCGGCGAGCAGGCCGGCCACAACCCCCCGGGTCGTGGCCCGCCTCCAATACATCGCGGCCACGATCGGCGGGGCCAACTGCGACACGATCCCGTAGGCGGTGGCCAGAAGTTGGACGAGCGACGATTCGGCGTCCAGAGCGGCGAAGTATGCGATGGCCCCGACCGCGACGACCACCAGACGCATGAGGAGCCGCTGAGTGGCTTCGGTCAGGAGCTTGAACGGTCCGATCCCGTCTTCGACCACAACGGAAGCCGCAGCGTGGAGGAGGGCGTCTCCCGTCGACATCGATGCCGACAGCGCCCCGGCGCAGAAGAGTCCGACCACGAGCCAGGGGAGGTCCGTCTCGAGAATCATGAACGGGAGGATGAAGTCGGCCTGGTCGGGGCCCCTCCCGAACATCACCCCGCTGAACCCGATCAGAAACACAGGAATGAGGAAGAGCTGGAACGTCGGGAACAGGATCACCGTGCGCCGGAGTGTGTCGTCGTTCTTCGCCGTGAAGGCCTTCATGAAGAGGTGGGGCCACATCATGAGGCCCACCGCGCTGATCAGGATGTACGTGCTGTACGCGCCCCAACTCCATGGGTCTCCGGACGCGGTCAGGCCGGGCGTCACGAGCAACTCGGGTCGAGCCGCCTGAATTTGCTCGAACATGGGCAGGATCCCGCCGTACAGCCGGTTGGGCAGGTACAGCCCCAGCGTCCAGGCAATGACCACCATGAAGATGCCCTGAAACGTGTTGGTCCACCCGACTGCCATCGCCCCGGACACCAGCACGTACACGATGACGATTCCGTACGCCACGAGCGCCCCGAGCCAGAGCGGCACATGCCCATCGGTCACCGCCTCGATGACGATGCCGGCGCCCCGGATCTGGATGGTCACGTACGGGATGAAGGCGACCAGGCTCAGGAGGGCGACCAGGGCCGACAGTCCCTTGGAGGGGAAGCGCCCGGTCAGCAGCTGGGTCTGCGTCACGTAGCCGTGCCGACGACCGAGGGCTGCAGCCCTCGGTCCCATCCAGTAGAACGGGGCCATTCCCAGGACCCCGTACGACAGAATGTAGAACGCGGCCGCGCCCCGCCCGTACGTCCATCCCGGCCCTCCGAGGAAGGCGAACGAACTGAAGACGGTGGCGCCCGTGATGAAGTACATCACGAGGAGGCCAAAGCTACGGTCGGCGGCGACGAAGCCGGCCACCGACGAGGTTGCGCGCCGCCCGGCCATCAGCCCGATCGCGAGGGTCACGGCGAGGTAGACGCCGATGAACGCCGTGATGAAGACCCAGCGCTCCATCAGCGGTCCGGCGTCCGATGGCGGGCTTCCACGCGGTCCAATGCGTACAGGACGGGAACCGCGAGCCCGACCCACAAGGCCGGCCAGAAGAACGAGAAGGGTAGTCCGAACACCCACGGTTCGATGCGAGACGCCACCAGCGCGCCGGGCCACATGACCGCGACGGCCATGGCCACGAAGTAGAGCGCTGTGAGGGTCCGGGCGGTGCGCAGGCTCATCGTGCGCCTCCCGTCCCCGACACGCGCCGCTTCAGCGCGATCGGCACCCGCGTTCCGTACGGCGTCGCTCCGGCCAACTTCGAGAAGTACCGGTACGCGGCTTCCGAGACGGCCTCGACGACCTGCCCGCCGTTACCCCCGTAGTTGGACATCACAGACAGGACGTACGGCCGGTCGGGGAGCCCGACGAGGGCCCAGACCGTTGCGACGCCCGTGATACCGCCGGGCTTGAAGGCGATCGGCACGCTGGCGGGAACGGGCACTCGGACCGGCCCGCCCTTCGGAAGTTCCAGGATTTCGCGGACCCGGGCGCACGCAGACTCGGACATGGGCAGGTCGCACGTGGCGATCCGCTCCATGATCATGGCGGCGTCCCGAGGCGTCGACAGATTCTCGTCACCCCGCGCGGACGCCTCCGGCTGGATCATCTTCCTCTGGACCCGCGTCTCGGGCGCGCCGAGCGACGCGGACAGGCGATTGATCGCGTCCATCCCGATCGTGTCGATCAGCACGTTCGTTGCGGTGTTGTCGGAGAATACGATCATGTAGATCGCGTAGTCCTCGAGCGACAGCGCGGAGCCCCCGTCGGTCAGCAGTTGAAGCACGCCGCTGCCGGCGGTGCGGACCCGCTCGGTTAGTTCGATCCGGCGGCGGAGCAGGTCAGGGTCCGACTCTGCGGCTCGAAAGAGCTCCAGCAAAATCGAAATCTTGATCGCGCTCGCCTGGGGGAAGACGAGTTGGTCGTTCACCGAGAACCGGGTGCCGTCGGTCAGGTCGAGCACGTGCGCACCCGCCACCCCGTCGAAACCGCGCACGATCTCGGTCAACTCCGCGCGGAAGTTGTCTTGGAGAATCCGCCGATGGTCCGGCTGGGCGTCGAGCGGCGTTGAGCTTCCTGCGACGAGCGTCATCGTCAGGCTCGAGATCAGCGCGGAGATTCGAGTGCGCACCCGCATGTGGCTTCCCCAGGGCTTCGGGTCCCGTTTCGATGACAGGCGGAGAACCTATCGTCTCACGGCTGCTACCGCCCCTTCCACTCCGCGCGACGCTTCTCCGTGAAGGCCTGGATGCCCTCGCGCCCATCTTCGGACGCGAACGCTGCCAGGAACAGTTCTCGCTCGTACTGAAGCCCCGCAGACAGCGGCATCTCGAACGCGGCGCGGGTCGCTTCCTTGGCCAACCGCAGCGACACCGGACTCCAGCGCGCCATCCGGCCCGCCAACTCGAGCGCCCGCTCCACATGCTTGCCCTTCGGCGCCAGGAACTCGACAAGGCCGATCCGATAGGCTTCCTCCACGTCGATCATGTCGCCCGTCAGCGCCATGCGGAGCGTATGCCCGCGACCGACGAGCCGGGCGAGCCGCTGCGTGCCGCCGCCGCCGGGAATCAGCCCGATGCGGATCTCGGCCTGGCTGATCTGCGCGGTGGCATCGGCCACGCGGATGTCACACGCAAGCGCCAACTCGGATCCGCCGCCCAGGCAGAAGCCGTGAACGGCCGCGATGACCGGCTTCGGGAAGTCCGCAACCGTTTCGTAGATCCGGCGGCGGTCGTAGACCGCGCGCTGTTCCATGTAACTCCGTTCGGCGAACTCCGCGATGTCGGCGCCGGCCACGAAGGCCTTTTCTCCCGCGCCGTGGATGACGACGACCCGGACGTCATCGTCGTTCGCCATGCGGTCGAACGCCTCCATCAGGAGCCGTCGCACCTCGGCGTTCAGCGCGTTGAGCTTGTCCGGCCGATTGAGCGTGACCACGGCGATCCCGTCGTCGCGCGTGTGGACATCGATGGGCGTGTCGAGGGGGCGTTGCTCGTCGGGCTCGGTCATAGGGAAGATCCGTCCGTCTACCAGGGGTCGCTATTCGGTCCAGTCGTAGAAGCCGCGGCCGCTCTTCTTGCCGAGACGGCCGTCCGCCACCATCTGCCGGAGAAGCTCCGGCGGTCGAAATGCTTCGGAGTCGAGCGTGTGGTGCAGGTATTCCGCGATGCCGAGGCGGACATCGAGGCCCACGAGATCGGTCAGCTTCAGAGGACCCATGGGATGGCGATACCCGAGCTCCATCGCCCTGTCGATGTCCTCGGCGCTCGCGATATCCTGCTCGACCATGCGGATCGCTTCCATCCCGAGCACGATGCCCAGGCGAGAGGACGCGAAGCCGGGCGCGTCCCGTACGACGATCGGCTCTTTTCCGAGACGCCTGGCAAAGGCGACGCCGGTGTCTCGAGTGCGCTCGGACGTTCGTGTGCCCCAGACCACTTCCACCAGCTTCATGATGTGGACGGGGTTGAAGAAGTGCAGCCCGAGCACACGCGTCGGATCCGCCACGGACGCCGCGATGGCGTCGATGGACAGCGACGACGTGTTGGTCGCCAACAGCGCGTGCGCCGGGGCGGCGGCATCGACTGTGCGAAAGATCTTCTCCTTCAGCTCGAGCGACTCCGGTGCGGCCTCGACCACGAGGTCGGCGCCGTTTACCGCCTCCTCAATCGACGTCGTGCCGCGGAGGCGGGATACCGTGTTGTCTCGATCGTCGGCCGTGACCTTCCCGAGCTGGACTCCCTTGTCGAGGTTGGCGCCGATGCGTGCAAGGCCAGCTTCCACGGCTGTCTCGTTCACGTCGTAGACGCGCACGTCGCACCCCACGGCGGCGCACACCTGAGCGATGCCGTGGCCCATTGTCCCCGCGCCCAGAACGGCCACCGTGGCGATCGCGTCGGCCGCCGCCTCGGCCGCTACGACGGCCTGCGCAGTCTCGGCGGCCTCCTCAGTCTCGGCGGCCTCCTCAGTCCCGGCGGCCTCCTCAGTCCCGGCGGCATCCGTAGTCCCGACGGCCTCCTCAGTCCCGGCGCCCGCGTCGACCGAAGCGTCCGTCTCCGGCGCCCTGCCCGCACCCTCGCTCATACCGCCTCCACGAGCGTGGCGATGCCCTGACCCACTCCGATGCACATGCTGGCGAGGCCGCGCTTCGATCTGCGTCGGTCCATCTCGTGCACGAGCGTCGTGAGAATCCGGGCGCCTGAGCAGCCGACCGGGTGACCCAGGGCGATCGCGCCTCCGTTCACGTTCGTCTTTTCGGAGTCGAGACCGAGCTCCTTGATGCAGGGCAGGGCCTGTGCGGCGAATGCCTCGTTGAGCTCGACCAGGTCCAGGTCGTCCACGCTCCACCCCGCCCGCTTCAGCGCCTTCCGTGTCGCCGGGACCGGACCGATGCCCATCCGGTGGGGCTCCACGCCCGCGACCGCGCCAGCGACGACCCGGACCAAGGGACGCAGGCCGAGCTCGCGTCCACGTTTGGCCGATACGATGAGGAGCGCGGCCGCACCGTCGTTGATGCCGGACGAATTCCCGGCCGTCACGCTCCCCCCCTTGGCGAACACGGGGCGTAGACGTGCGAGCGCGGCCTCGTCTGTGCCAGGGCGTGGGTGCTCGTCCTTGTCCACCAGGATGGGATCTCCCTTCCGCTGCGGCACCGGGACCGGAACGATCTCCGGGTCGAAGCGGCCTTCCTCGATCGCCGCCGCCGCGCGGCGTTGGCTCTCGGCCGCAAAGGCATCTTGGGCCTCCCGCGCCACGCCAAACTCCTGTGCGATGACCTCGGCGGTTTCACCGAGTCCGATGGTCCACTCGGGACTCAGGGCAGGGTTCGGGAAGCGCCACCCGAGGACGGTGTCCGCCACGTCCGGCACTCCCCGCGCGTACGCCGAATCGGACTTGAGCATCACGTACGGCGCGCGGCTCATCGACTCGACGCCCCCGGCAATGAATACGTCGCCCTCGCCGGCGTGAATCGCGTGGAACGCCGAGTTCACCGCCTGGAGCCCCGAGCCACACAGTCGGTTCAGCGTCTGGCCCGGCACCGTGACCGGGAGTCCTGCGAGTAGAAGCGCCATACGCGCTACGTTGCGGTTGTCCTCGCCCGCCTGGTTCGTGCAACCCAGGATCACATCGTCGATCGTGTTCGGATCCACTCCGGTCCGCGCAACCAAGGTCGTGATGGTGATTGCGGCCAAGTCGTCCGGACGGATAGAGGCGAGCGCCCCGCTGTGCCGCCCGATCGGCGTGCGGACCGCGTCGATGATCCACGCGTCGCGGTCCGCGGCGGGGCGGCTCCCCGCACTCATCGGTCGAGCGCCACCCAGACGCTCTTCACCTGCGTATACTTATCGAGAGCCGACTCCCAACCGAGGTCCCGCCCGAAGCCCGACTGCTTGTACCCTCCGAAGGGCGAGGCCGAGTCGTACTGGTTGTAGGTGTTGACCCACACCGTACCCGCTTTGATTTCGGCTGCCATGCGGTGGGCCGTGCCCACGTCGCGCGTCCACACGCCACTCGCGAGCCCGTAAATCGTGTCGTTGGCCTTTCTGATGGCGTCGTCGATGTCGTCGAACGGGATGACCGCGGCTACCGGTCCGAAGATCTCCTCCTGCGCGATGGTCATGCCCGGCTCGACGTCGGCGAAGACCGTGGCCGTTACGAAGTTGCCCTTGCCGTCCACGTCGGTCCGCTCACCCCCCGCGACCAGTCGGGCGCCCTCGTCCTTGCCCTTCTGGATGTAGCCGAGCACCCGCTCCAGCTGCTCCTCGCTCACGATGGCGCCCAGCCGTGTGTTTTCGTCCATCGGGTCGCCGACGGTCATCTTTTCCGCGCGTCCCGCGAACTGCTCCACGAAGTCGTCGTAGACGTCGCGTTGAACGAGCACGCGCGAGCCCGCGGCGCACACTTCGCCCTTTCCGTAGAAGATCCCGGTCGAAGCGCCGCGCACGGCGGCCTTCAGGTCGGCGTCGGCGAACACGACGTTCGGGCTCTTGCCACCCAACTCGAGCGAGACCTTCTTGAGCGTCTCGGCGGCGTCGCGCATGACGATCTTGCCGACCTGCGTCGAGCCGGTGAACGCGATGGCGTCCACGTCAGGGTGACGGACGAGCGCGGCGCCCGCAGTCTCGCCGTAGCCGGGCACGACGTTGAGCACGCCCTCGGGAAAGCCGACCTCGGCCGCGAGTTCGCCGAGCCGAAGCGCGGTGAGCGGCGTCTGCTCGGCCGGTTTCAGCACCACCGTGTTCCCGGTCGCGAGGGCGGGGGCCACCTTCCACGACGCGAGCGACAGCGGGAAGTTCCAGGGCGTGATGATGCCAACCACCCCGACGGGCTCGCGTAGCGTGTAGTTGAGGAACGGCCCCGCCACGGGGATCGTGGCGCCGTGGATCTTGTCGGCCATGCCCGCGAAGTAGCGGAAGTTCTCGACCACGCTGGGCAGGTCGACCTTACGCGCTTCGAAGTACGGCTTGCCATTGTCCGCCGTCTCGAGCGCACCCAATTCGTCGGCGTTCGCTTCGATGGCGTCGGCCAGCTTCCACAGCAGTCGCGACCGTTTGTGCGGGTTCATGGCCCGCCAAGCCTTCCCGGTGGCCGCGTCGCGGGCGGCCTGGACGGCGCGGTCGACGTCCGCCGATTTGGCTTCCGCGACCGAGGCGATGACCTCACCGGTGGCGGGGTTGATCGTGTCGAAGGTGGCGCCGTCGGCGGCGTCCACCCAGGCGTTGGCGATCCAGAGTCGATCGGGCGCGTCGCTCATATCGGGTCGGGGTGTTGGGACGAGTGGGGACAGCCAGGGCGCCGGACGCCCTCAAAAACGCAACGGGCCGGCACCCTGGTGTGAAGCGAAGACGGGGCCCGGAAAGTCCGGACCCCGTCTCAACCCTTCAAGGGGTCGTTGGTTCACGCGACCCCGCGGCACCCCAGGTGCCTGTCGCGCGCCGTGACCCGCGTCAGTTGCCCTTGAAGTCGGCTGGGCGCTTCTCGACGTAGGCGGCCAGGCCTTCCTTGGCATCCTTCGACGCGAATAGCTGCGCCTGAAGCTCGCGCTCCAGAGCCAGCGCCAACTCGAACGGCAGTTCGGCTCCCGTCTGGACCGATCGCTTGATGAGTCCGACCGCCTTGGTGGCCTTGTTCGGGGTCGTGAACTGATTCGCGTACTCGAGGACCTTCGCGAAGAAGTCGTCGCGGCTGTCGGCCTCCCACACCTCGTTCACCAGGCCGAGTTGGTGCGCACGGTCGAAGTCGAAGGTGCTTCCCTCGACCATGAGTTGGATCGCGGACGGCTTTCCAACGAGGCGGACCAGACGCTGCGTGCCACCCGTGCCGGGAAGCACGCCCAGCGCGACCTCAGGCAGGCCGACCTTTCCGGAGTCCTTGCGCGCGATGCGCATGTCCGCGGCCATCGCGATCTCCAGACCACCACCCACCGTGTGACCGTTCAGCGCGGCGATGACGAGCTTGGGCGTGTGCTCGAGGCGGTTGAGCGTCTCGTTCGCGTGGAGGCAGAAGCAGTATTTCCAGTCCGGGTCGGCCTCGTTCAACATTCCGATGTTGGCCCCCGCGCAGAAGAACTTCTCGCCGGCCCCGGTGATGACGATCACCTCGACACCCTTGTCGAAGCGGGCCTTGATGATGCCCGAATCGAGCTGGCTCATCATCTCGTGCGTGTAGGTGTTCGCGGGTGGGTCGTCCAGCGTGAGGACAGCGACCTTCCCATGGACTTCGTAGTGGACCAGGACCTTCTCGGACATCGGGAACTCCCTCAGTTGACTGTCGTGGCGTGGGTGCCGACGGGGCGGCGAACGTTACCCGAGCGCGCGCCCCTTGGTCAACCCGGGCGCGGTGTGATGGTCAGCGCCGGGGTGAGGGGCGGTGTGGCTGGCGTCGCCTTCGCCCCGCGGCGATCTTTCTTCGCTATGACCTCTTCACTCTTCGCCCGCCTACTCGTGATCGTGACCGCCCGCCCGAGACGGGTGTGGCGGCCGACGGCGGTCTCACTGCGCGTCCTGGTCACGGCCGTCGGGGTGGCCACCACCGGTGCGTGCGAGGATTCCCCGATCGATCCGCTCGGCGGCGTGATCGCGGGTGAGACCGGGGCGGGGGCGCTGGCCCTGGCGGTATCGCTTCCCTCGCCCGCGCACGAAGTGTGGGACGCTTCGGATCCGGCGGTGAGTTCGACCATTCAGGAGTGGCTCGATTCGTGGAGCCTGGACGTCCGGTCGGGTCGCGACGTGCGGGAGCGCCTCTATCCGACCCTTGCACGCGCCCGGGCCGAGCACCGCGGCGACGAAGGGCTCGTGGCCGACCTGGACGCATTGGCGACGGCCGTGCAGACCGCCGAGAGGCTCGCCCTGCCTGATTTTCCGATATCGCTCCGAGCCGGAATCGACAGCGCCGCGGGCGAGTCCGAGCTTGCCGCTGCAGCTCACGCGGAGGGCCGGCCGACGGGCGCGCTGGAGCACGTGCTCCGAGGGAGCGATCGACTCCGGGAAGTGGGACCCGAGGCGGTAGCGCGTAGCGCCGTCGCCGAGGTCGAGGGCCTCTTTCGAAGGATCTCCGACTCCGATCCGTACTCCGAACAGGACGTCGAGCGGATCTCGCGGTTGGTTCGTGGGAGCCGTCAGGCCCTCCAAGAGCGCGACTGGACATTGGCCATCCGACGCGCGTACTACGGAAAAGGCCTCCTGACACGAAGACCTTGAAGAGCTTGCCCGCCCCGGTGACAGCCATGCGAAACGTCGAGATTCTGGTAGCCTTGGTGGCCGTGTCCCTGACGCCCCTCACGGTCCAGGCCCAGGTCGGGCCGGTGCACCGCATTCCGGTGACCGGGGTGATCGAGCTCGGGCTGGCCCCGTTCATCGAACGTGGCCTGGCCGAGGCTCGGGAGGCGGGCGCGTCCCTGGTCGTGCTCGACATCGACACGCCCGGCGGTCGGGTGGACGCGGCGCAACGGATCGCCGACGCCCTGTCCGATTCCGAGGTGCCGGTTGTGGCGCTCGTGAATCGGCGCGCGTTTTCGGCGGGCGCGTTGATTGCCCTCGCGACCGAGCGGGTCTACATGCGACCGGGTTCGGTCATCGGAGCGGCGACGCCCGTCGACGGCTCCGGTACGAAGGCTCCCGAGAAGATCGTCTCCGCAATGCGAAGTGAGATGCGTGCGCTTGCGGAGGCCCGCGCCCTCGACCCGGCCGTTGCCGAGGCGATGGTCGATGAAGACATTGCGATCGCGGGTGTGGTGGAGGCGGGCAAGCTGCTGACGCTGACCACCGAGGAGGCCGTGGCCATCGGGTACGCCGCCGAGATCGAGGATCTGGACGCGCTCCTGGCCGAGCGCGGCGTGGACGGGGCGAGCGTCACGACCGCCGAGGTGAACTGGGCCGAACGGGTGGTGCGCTTCTTTTCCAACCCGGTGGTGGCGCCCTTCCTTCTCACGCTCGGCTTTCTCGGGCTGATGGCCGAGATCAAGACGCCGACCTTCGGCGTGGCCGGAGCGGCCGGTCTGCTGGCCCTGTCGCTCTTCTTCGGCTCGAATCTGATCATCGGGCTGGCAGGCCTCGAAGACGTCATCCTCTTCGGAGCAGGGCTCGTCCTTCTGGGTGTCGAGATCTTCGTGATCCCCGGATTCGGGGTTTTCGGCGTGCTTGGGGCGGTGGGTGTGGCGGGCGGGTTGTACATGAGTCTCTTGGGGGGGCTACCCACCGTCCCCGACTTCACGAGGGCCGGTATGGTACTGACCACTACGATTCTCGTTCTCCTCGTCACGGGTTGGGCGATCCTCCGATCGCTGCCCGGAAATGCGCGCCTGGGGCGCAGTGGCATCTTCCTCACCGACCGGACGGATCGCTCGATCGGGTACAGCTCCGCCGAGCGGCGCAACGACCTCATCGGGCAGCGGGGGCAGGCGGTGACCGACCTCCGCCCGTCCGGGACCGCCGTGTTCGGCGACGAACGCGTCGACGTCGTGACCGACTCGGAGTGGATTCCGGCCGGAACGGCCATCGAGGTCATCAGCGCGGAAGGGTACCGCCACGTGGTACGACCCGTCCGGGCTCTCGAAGGCGATGGGCCGTCGGATGACCCGAGCGACGACGGCGCCGTGGCAACCTGAAGCACCCCGACCGCCGAGGTCGGCCGCACCGCATCCATCTACCACGAGGCACCGCCCAATGGATCAGCTCGCTCTGCCCACAACCATGGCCATTCTCGCCGTGGCCTTCCTGTTCTTCCTGCTCTGGGCAATCCCGGTCCGGCTCTGGATCGAGGCCATGTCGGCGGGGGTCGACGTCAAGGTCGGCTCTCTGGTGGGGATGCGACTGAGAAAGGTCTCGCCTCCCGCCGTCGTGCGACCCCTCATCACCGCGACCAAAGCGGGACTGGATCTCGACACCAACTCGCTCGAGGCGCACTACCTGGCGGGTGGGCGTGTCGATCGGGTCGTGGGCGCGTTGATCAGCGCGGACAAAGCGAACATCGATTTGACGTTCAACCAGGCGGCGGCCATCGACCTCGCGGGTCGCGATGTCTTCGAGGCCGTGCAGGTGTCCGTCAACCCGAAGGTCATCAATACGCCGAAGGTCGCGGCCATGGCCAAGGACGGCATCCAACTCATTGCCATCGCGCGCGTGACCGTTCGGGCCAACATCAACCGGCTGGTCGGTGGTGCGGGCGAGGAGACGATCCTCGCCCGCGTCGGTGAGGGCATCGTCTCGACCATCGGTTCGGCCGAGTCGCACAAAGCGGTGCTGGAGAACCCGGACAACATCTCCAAGACGGTGCTCTCGAAAGGGCTGGATTCGGGCACGGCGTTCGAGATCCTGTCCATCGACATCGCGGACGTGGACGTCGGCAAGAACATCGGTGCCGAACTCCAGACCGATCAGGCGGAGGCCGACAAGCGGGTGGCGCAGGCCCGGGCGGAGGAACGACGCGCCATGGCCGTTGCCAACGAGCAGGAGATGAAGGCGCGTGTGCAGGAGATGCGGGCCGAGGTCGTCCGCGCCGAGGCGCAAGTACCGCTCGCGATTGCCGATGCCTTCCGTAGCGGCAATCTGGGCGTCATGGACTTCGTGAAGTACAAGAACGTCGAAGCCGACACGGAGATGCGGAAAGCCATCGCGGGGCCTGACGAGTCGGGCGCGCACGGGGGCGATGGAGCGGACCGTTGAACGAGCAACTCATCTTCTTCGGACTGATTATCGCATTCAGCATTCTGGACGGCATCGTGCGCAGGAAGCGCGGAACGCAGGTCCCCCCTCCAGAGGAGTGGGAGGGGGGTGACGAGTGGCAAGGAAGCGACGACCGGGAGGGGAGCGACGAGGTCGGCGATCCCGGCCCGGTTACCGCCCGGGAGTCGCGTCGTGGAGAGGATGCCCCGGAGGGCTTCGAAGACGATCTTACGTCGTACCAGCGGCGGGGTGCTTCGGTGTCGAAGTACGAAGCGCCGGGCGGCTCTGGGTCGGTCCCCGGCACGACCCCTCCATCGCGCTACCAACCGCCCAGGACATCGTCTCCGGTGGGGGACGCGCAGACGGCCGAGAGCGTCTGGGAGGAGATCGCTCGACTCGCCCGGGCCGGAGGTGTGCCGCCCGACGATATGCCTGGGGATGCGCCCTACGCAGAATCCCCGCCGAGGCTGCCTGGGACGTCTCGGCGGCCCGGATCAGACACGTCCCGGCTGCCCCGGTCCGGTCGGTCGGTCGTGCGCCGGTCGGGTGTTCCGGCCCGAGGCGCGCCCTCGCAGGAGCATCCCATCCACCTGTCCCACGCCGGCTACGGGACGGACCCTTCGTCCCGCCCCAGCAACGCCGCGGTGGTGACGTCCGAGCAGTCCAGCGAAGACGTGAAGGCAGTGAAGCGCATGCTGGCCGGAGGGCGCGGCCAACTGCGCCGCGCGGTCATCCTGCAGGAGATGCTCGGGCCGCCCGTGTCGATGCGCGACGCACCCGACCACCTGTAGACTCGCGGGGCATCCAGCGCCCCGCCGGGGCGTCCCGATCTCCCCGCCGGTCTACATCTCCCCGCGGGCCATCTTCCGCAGCACCGTGTTAAGGATACCGCCGTTGCGGTAGTACTCGACGTCGACGTCCGAGTCGAGCCTCACGCGCACCTTGAAGTTCGTGGTGGCGCCGTCGTCGCGCGTGGCGGTCACCTGCACCAGTTCGCCGGGGGCGAGGCCGTCGGCCACACCCGTGATATCGAAGACCTCCCGGCCCGTCAGCCCGAGCGTCTCGGTGGAATCCCCCTCCAGGAACTCGAGCGGGAGCACGCCCATGCCCACCAGGTTGCTCCGGTGGATGCGCTCGTAGCTCTCCGCGATGACCGCGCGCACTCCGAGGAGCAGGGTGCCCTTGGCGGCCCAGTCCCGCGAGCTACCCGTCCCGTACTCCTTGCCCGCCAACACCACGAGCGGCGTGCCGGCCTCCTGGTACTTCATACACGCGTCGTAGATCGGCATGACCTCGTCGGTCGGGAAGTGGATCGTGTAGCCCCCCTCCTTGCCGTCGAGCAGCAGGTTCTTGATGCGCACGTTGCCGAACGTGCCGCGCATCATGACTTCGTGGTTGCCCCGCCGGGACCCGAACGTGTTGAAGTCCAGCACCGACACGCCGTTTTCCTGGAGATACCGGCCCGCCGGTTCCCGCTTGGGGATCGCGCCTGCCGGTGAAATGTGGTCGGTCGTGACCGACTGACCGAGGACGGCCATCACGCGCGCACCCTGGATATCCCGCACGTCTGGAACCTCCGTCGTCATCCCTTCGAAGAACGGAGGGAGTGCCACATATGTCGACTCGGGATCCCACTCGTAGAGGCTGCTCTCTTCGGGCAGGGGAAGTGCCCGCCAGTTCTCGTCGCCATCGAACACCTCGCCGTACCGGTCGTGGTACATGTCCGGCTTGAGCGCGGACGCGACGGTGTCGCGGACCTCCTCCTGGGACGGCCAGATATCCGCCAGGAAGACCGGCTCACCATCGGATCCGTGGCCGAGCGGCTCGTTGTACAGGTCGATATCCACCCGACCCGCGAGCGCAAACGCGACCACCAACGGCGGCGATGCCAGGTAGTTGCCCCGAACCAAGGGGTGGATACGTGCTTCGAAGTTGCGGTTGCCGGACAGGACGGCGGTGACCACGAGTCCGTTCTTCTCGACGGCGTCGTGGATCTCTTCGGGCAGCGGACCGCTGTTGCCGATGCAGGTCGTGCAGCCGTAGCCCACCACCTGGAAGTCGAGCGTCTCCAGGTAGGGCAGCAGTCCCGAACTGGTGAGGTAGTCGGTGACGACCTTCGAGCCCGGCGCCATGCTGGTCTTCACACCTGGCGCGATCGTCAGCCCCTTCTCCACGGCCTTCTTGGCCAGCAGCCCCGCGCCGACCATGACCGATGGGTTGGACGTGTTCGTGCACGAGGTGATGGCGGCGATGACCACCTTGCCGTCGAAGACATCCACCTCGTCTCCGTCATACGTCACCGTGACGGCACGGCCCTGGGCCGCCCGGACCACGCCGGCCACACGAACCGGTTCGTTGCCGCCCTCCCCGGCCCAGCTCTCGCTGGTTCGGTCGGTGCCTTCGCTCTCCGCGGCTTCCCGGCTCGGCAGGTCGAAGCCCACCGGCACCAGGCCCGGGAGGTCGCGTTCGAACTGGGTGCGCATGTTCCCCATCGCGATCCGATCCTGCGGGCGCTTCGGCCCCGCCAGGCTCGGCTCCACGGTTGACAGATCGAGCTCGATCGACGACGTGAACTCGGGGTCGGGCGTGTCGTCCGTGCGGAACAGGCCGAGCTCTTTGCTGATGCGCTCGACCCGCTCCACCAGCTCCGGGCTGCGGCCCGACCCCTCGAGGTAGCGCAGCGCCTCCTGGTCGACGGGGAAAAACCCGATCGTGGCGCCGTACTCCGGCGACATGTTGGCCATGGTGGCCTTGTCCGGAAGCGTGAGGTTGCTCAACCCCGAACCGTAGTACTCGACGAAGCGCCCGACGACCCCGTGCTCCCGCAGCATCTCGGTAACACGGAGCACCAGGTCGGTGGCGGTCGCGCCCTCCGGGAGCCGGCCTGAGAACTTCATGCCGACGACTTCGGGAAGCAGCATGTAGTAGGGCTGACCGAGCACCACGGCTTCCGCCTCGATGCCCCCGACGCCCCACCCCACAACGCCCAGACCGTTGATCATGGTCGTGTGGGAATCCGTGCCGACGAGCGTATCGGGGAACGCCACGTGGAGGCCGTCCTGCTCGTGCCGATGCACAACGGACGCCAGGTACTCGAGGTTCACCTGGTGCACGATTCCCGTTCCCGGGGGCACCACGGAAAAGTTGTCGAACGCCTCCTGCGCCCAACGGAGCAGGGCGTACCGCTCGCGGTTTCGCTCGAACTCTTTCTCCACGTTGAGGCGGTACGCGTCCGCAGTGCCGAAGTAGTCCACCTGGACGGAGTGGTCGATGACCAGGTCGACCGGCACCACCGGGTTGATGCGCGAGGGGTCGCCGCCCATGGCTTTGATGCCGTCACGCATCGCGGCGAGGTCGACGACGGCGGGCACACCGGTGAAGTCCTGGAGGACGACGCGGGACGGCATGAAGGGCACGTCCGCGCCGGCGTTGGTCGGGCTCCACGCCCCCACGGCGCGTACGTGGTCTTCGGAGACGTACGGACCTCCCGCGTGGCGGAGCGCGTTTTCGAGAAGGACCCGAATCGAAAACGGCAGGCGATCCAGGGAGGGGATCACGCCTTCGTCTTCAAGACGGGACAGGCGATAAAAGGAGGTCGATCCCTCTGCCAGGTCGACGTTGGACAGGGCGCCGAAGGGGTCCTTGCGATGTTCAGCCACGGTGGCTCCAGGTGGTTCGTTCGTCTCGATTCGAAAATTCGGAGCGCGGGTCACGGGACCGATGCGCCACCCGTAAGGATAAGAGAAGCGGGCGCGACTTGCAGCGGGCGAGATGCGCGTCGAGGTACCTGGGACGTTGAGAACCGGCGCGGGGTGCCGTTAGCTTGGGTGCGCTCGGCGCCGGGGTGGCGGAACGGTAGACGCGGCGGCCTCAAAAGCCGCTGTCCGAAAGGGCGTGCGGGTTCGAATCCCGCCCCCGGCATTCGAGCATCTTCGATCAGGGTGGGGAGGCATTGCGCACATGGACCCATGGAGCGAGCGGATGCACTTCGGAGGGGATCGCTCTCCGCCCCGGTCGCGCCTCGGAGGTGGTCACGCTCGGACCCGGTCGTGCTTCGCCACCGCCGTGGCTGTGTTCGGATGGGTCGCGACGTTCGCCGCTCCCGCGACCGCCCAAACCGTATCCGGTACGGTCCGCGAGGCCGCCACGGGCCGCCCGGTCGTCGGCGCAATGGTTCACCTCGTGGATCAAACCAACGCACGGGTCGCCTCCTTCCTGACGGCGGCAGACGGGCGCTACTCGGTGTCCGCGCGCTCGGCCGGGAGTCATGAGCTGGTGGTAGAGCGCATCGGCTATGCGGGGCACCGCGTCGGACCGCTCGAACTCCGCAGCGGCGAGCGAACCGTCCGTGACCTCGTGGTGAGCCAGGCGCCCGTCCAGTTGACCGGCCTGGTCGTCGAGGGCTCGGGCCGCCGGTGCGGTTCTCCCAGCGACGACGGGGGCCGCACGGCGCTCCTCTGGG
Source organism: Gemmatimonadota bacterium (assembly GCA_029262115.1). Taxonomy (GTDB): domain Bacteria; phylum Gemmatimonadota; class Gemmatimonadetes; order Longimicrobiales; family Gaopeijiaceae; genus JAJCZZ01. Next base: position 63,292 of record JAJCZZ010000099.1, read on the forward strand.
ACCAGGTTCGCAAGACGCTCGACGTGGCGACGTGGACGAAAAGGCACGGCGCTCTCCTGCTCCGTGTGGATCAGTGGCAGCGTGTGCGGGACCCCGGCTCCCTCGCGGTCGTGGACGAGGCGCGGAGCCGGCGCGAAGCCGTGGGCGGCAACTCCGTGCGGTCGCTCGCGCCCGAGGAGCTGGCGCGCACCGGCTACGTGGTCGAGGGTGACGGCGTTGTGGACTACTACGGACCCGACGCGGAGGCCCTCCTCTCGGACGAGTTCCTGGCCACGCACTGCTTCTCCGTCGTTTCGGTCCAGGGGGCGTCGGGCGCCGAGATCGGCCTGGCCTTCCGACCGGCTCCCGGCCGTGACGTCCCCGACGTATCGGGTGTCGTCTGGGTCGAGGAGGCTTCGGGCCGGCTCGACCGGATCGAGTTCTCCTACGAGGGGCTCGGTACCCTCGTCTCGGAGCACGCCGGTGGGATCGTGCGCTACGCGGAGCTACCCGACGGCCGGTGGGTCGTCCGTGACTGGCACATCCGCGCGCCCTCGATGCGCCAGGTGAGCAACCAGGGCGCGCTCGGCCGGAGCGAGCGCCGCATGGTGGACGCTGTCCACGAGACGGGCAGCGAAGTCCGCTCGGTGCGCGGCACCGGGTGGCGGTGGTCGCCGGACCGTCCGACCGTGACCCTCGTCGGATCCGTCTACGACAGCACGGCGTCGGGTCCGCTCGCGGCCGCGGTCATCCGGGTGGCGGGGCGCGGCTGGCGTACGCGTTCGGGCGACGACGGGACCTTCCGGTTACCGGGACTCCCGGAAGGCAGCTACCGCGTCCTCTTCGAACATCCCCGCCTGGACTCGCTGGGCGTCGGCGCGCGCGGCATGGATGTCAGCCTACAGCCGGGGTCCGACGTCCGGGTGAGCCTGACCGTCCCGTCCCGGAAGACCCTGCTGGCCGAGACGTGCCCGCTCGACGCGATCGGGGTGGTGGTCGGCCGGGTGACCACTCCGGACGGTGAGACCCCCGTGCCCGGCGCGACCGTGACGGCGGGATCTCCGGCGGCGGACGGGACGTTCGAGACGATTTCCGGCATGGACGGCTCCTACCGCTTCTGTGATCTGCCGCCCGATCGACGCTACGACGTGCATGCGAGGGCGGGGGCGATCACGTCCGCTCCGGCCGGGGTGGACGTGCCGGCCGACGGGTACGGCGTCGCGGACTTCCGCCTAACCTGGCGGGCGGCCTCTTCCGCGCTCGACAACGCGGGGGTACGGGTCGTCGGGACGGTGGTCGACGCCTCGTCCGGCCGCCCGGTCCCCGGTGCCGCCGTGACCGTGCTGCACGATGGCGACGAGGCCGGAGCGTCGTCGGTCACGGACCCCTCGGGGCGCTTCCAGGTCGTCGTGCCACGGGAAGGTGCGCCCCGCCTGCGCTTTTCATCGTTGGGGTACCGGGCCGCTGTGAGCGAGCCCATTCCCCTGCGGTCCATTCGGCATCGCGTCACCGTGGAGTTGGCCTCCGAAGCCGTCGAGGTCGAAGGGGTGGTCGTGACGGTCGACGCCCGCAGGGACGCCCTCGACCGGGTCGGCTTCTATCAACGCGAGCGCGCCACGGGTGGGGTCTTCCTCGAACGGGAAGATCTCCGTGTGGAGTCGACGTCCCGCCTGTCCGACGCGCTGACGCGGGCCGTTCCCGGAGTGCAGTCGTTCGACGTTTCCTCCCTGACAGGGAACACGACCGAGCGCAGGATCCATCTGCGCGGCGCCGTGCGGGCGTCCGGCCGGCAGAACTGCATGCCGGCCATCTATATCGACGGCGCTCTTGTTCGATGGGGAGTCAGGCTGGGTGAAGGCAACAGCGCCGGCTACCCGACCCTCGACGACCTTGTGAACGCAGCCGACGTGCAGGCGGTCGAGGTGTACGAAACCCCGTCTTCGACTCCCGCCAACTTCATGGGGCCAGGCTCGCTGTGCGGGGTGATCGTCATCTGGACGGGGTGAGGGACTCCGCGACCCGTGGAGGCTCTCCGGCGGCGGTTGTTTGTGAAGAGCGGTCCAGGGCCGCTCGAACCTCCGTCTTGAGTTGCTGCGGCGAGAACGGCTTCTCGAGCACGGGGCCCCGTCCGGTCGTCTTGAGCGGCTTGATGACGCTGGCATATCCGCTCATCACCAGAATCGATATTTCTGGACTACGCCGCTCCGCCCGATCGCATAATTCGTACCCGGAGATGTCCGGAAGAACGAGGTCGGCGAGGAGGAGGTCGACCCGGGTCTTTCGGCGTTCCAGGATGCTGAGGGCGTCCACTCCGTTCGACGCTTCGAGAACGCGATAGCCGGCCGCGGACAGCACGCGAACCGTGGTGCGCCGGAGCGGGTCGTAGTCCTCGACAACGAGAATGGTTTCACGGCCGGACTGAGCCGGCTCGGCCGTCACGGGGTCCGCGCGCGCCGGAAGTCGCGTCAGAGGCAGATATACCGCGACCTCGGCACCGCCGCCCGGTGCATCATCGAGCCGAACGAAACCACCGGCCTGTCGCGCGACACCGTAGACGATCGACAGCCCGAGGCCGGTTCCGCCTTCGTCGGACTTGGTCGTGAAGAACGGTTCAAAGACCGCACTTCGAATTCCTTGCGGGATCCCCGGCCCCCGATCGCGGACACGAAGCACCACGTGATCTCCTCCAACTCCTCCTCCGTGGCGGGCCACGAATTCGTCCTCCATCGGCTCGACCACGGTGGAGATGTGGATGATGCCGCCTGGGTCCATCGCGTCGCGGGCGTTGAGCAACAGGTTCAATACGACCTGCTCCATCTGGCCGCGGTCGGCGCGGACCAGGGGGATGCGCGGTCCGTCCTCAACGACCAACTCGAACGTCTCGGGCAGAACGCGATCGAGTAGAGGACGGAAGTCGCGAATGACCTCCGACAGGTCGAGCGATTCGGCGTCGAGTTGTTTCCTTCGACTCAGCGTGAGGAGGTGGTCTACCAATGACTCCCCCCGACGGGCCGCCTCCACGATCTCCTCCGCGTCACCGCGAGCGGTCTCGTCCAGGGCGGTCATGAGAATCATATCCGCGCGACCACGGATCACGGACAGCAGGTTGGAAAAGTCGTGGGCCACGCCGGCCGCGAGGCGCCCAACCGCCTCGAGCCGCTGCCCCGCCTGGAGTTGATCGTTGATCGAACGGCGGTCGGCCTCCAGACCCTCGGTGATCCGACGACGGAGCCGGTCGTGCTCGTAGAGGAGGGCGGCCATTGCCGAGATGAGAACCACGAGGAGGATGCTTCGAGCCTCCAGTGTCGCGGGCGGCCCCTCTGTCAGAAGTCCCGACAGGACGTGGATCAGGGGCAGGGCCAGCGCGAGCGCGATCAGCCTGCCGGTCGGCTGGGGCACGAGGTGGTGTTCCGCGGCCTTCCCGTCGCCGAAGGGCCGGTCGAAGACCCGACCACGGGAGCGGGTGCGTATGCAGACGAGGAGGAGGAGCGTCGGGATGTGCCAGAGAAGATCGAGCGACGTGCCGGGATCGACCCACGGAACGACCTCCATGTACGAGAGTCCTTCGGCGATGTCGCCCACGAACCAGAACGCGATGACGGCCGCCAGCAGGGTGAAGGTCTCGTACCATCCGGTCGTGGTGGTCGACCGACGGATCATGACCACACGCGTGAACAGAAACGCGTCCAGTACGGCGTACAACAGGAGGGAAGGAACCCAGGACGCGTACGCCTCCGGGTCGAAAACGCTGGGGATGAGCACGAAGTAGGTCAGTACGCCGAAGCCGAAAATCAGCGCGCCGGTGGCTTCGAGGTTCTGCAGACGAACCCGTGGGCCGGGGGGAGGGACCCGGTCGGGTCGCCGCTCCAGGCCGAGGCCGATGGCGAGATAGCCACCCAGGTAGAGAAGGTCGGACAGGAGGTCGTGGCTCCACCCCCAACCCTCGTACGGGACAACGACGAAGAGCGCCCGCACCGACAGCCATGACCCCAGGGTCACGCACAGGAGCGCCCAGAACTGCCGCTCACGACCCGACTCGGCGCGGCGGATCGCGATTCCGGCGGCTGCGAGCGTCAGCAGGAGCATGCCGACGTCGGAGTACTGGTCCGCATACGTGTACGTGAGGTCGGCGGACAGAATGGGGAAGAGGCTCGGAAGGATGCTCACCACCCAGACGATCGTCCCGACCTGAACCCATCGGTCCCGCATCCACCACGGCGCCGTCCGCGCTTGTTCATGACCCATGCGGCATGGTACGGCGGTCTGGACCCGGCCTCAACCCACGGCGCCGTTCTCGCACGTAACGGCGGGGTTGGACCCTTGGGACGAGCGGCGAGCCTAGGTATAATACTTGGCTGTTTCGCGACACTCGATCAGACGGGTCGTCCCGGCTTCCCGGGGCGGCTATGGGCCCGACGGAGCGCTATATGGCAGACAACGGAGACGGGGGGAAGGACACGCTCACGATTCGCGACAATCGCACCGGTCGCGAGTACGAGGTGGACATTCTGGAGGGCGATGTCGTCCGGGCGATGGACCTTCGCCAGATCAAGGTTGAGGACGGCGACTTCGGCATGATGTCGTACGACCCTGCGTTCACCAACACAGCATCGACCCGCAGCGATATCACGTATATCGACGGAGGGAAGGGCATCCTCCGCTACCGTGGGTACCCCATTGAGCAACTCGCGGAGCGGAGTTCCTTCCTCGAGGTCGCGTACCTGCTTCTCAAGGGCGAGCTCCCGACCCAGAACGAGCTCGATTCGTTCGTCCACGACGTGACGTTCCACACGTACGTGCACGAAAACATGATCAAGTTGCTGGAGGGCTTCCGCTACGACGCCCACGCCATGGGAATGATGATCAGCGCCATCGGCGCGCTGTCCACATTCTATCCCGAGGCGAAGGACGTGCTCGACGCGGACGTGCGCTGGACGCAGATCGTCCGCCTCGTCGCGAAGATGCCGACGTTGGCCGCCTACGCGTATCGGCATCACCGGGGTCTGCCGTACGTCTACCCGGAGAACGAACTCTCCTATACAGCGAACTTTCTCAACATGCTCTACCGGATCGGCGTGAAGGACTATCATCCGAATCCGGTCCTCGAGCGAGCGTTGGACGTCCTATTCATCCTGCATGCGGACCACGAGCAGAATTGCTCGGCAACCACCATGCGGGTGATCGGGTCGTCGCAGGCGGATCCGTTCTCGGCCCAAGCCGGGGCCATGGCGGCCCTCTACGGCCCCCTCCACGGCGGCGCGAACGAGGCGGTTCTCCGCATGCTCTCGCGGATCGGGAGCGTCGACAACATTCCCGCGTTCATGGACAAGGTGCGGAATCGAGAAGAGCGCCTCATGGGCTTCGGGCACCGCGTGTACAAGGCGTACGACCCGCGCGCCAGCATCATCAAGCGCACGGCCGACGAGGTGTTTCAGGTGACGGGTCGCAACCCGCTCCTCGACATCGCGCTGGAACTTGAGAAGATCGCGCTGAACGAGGAGTTCTTCGTCGAGCGCAACCTGTACCCGAACGTCGATTTCTACTCGGGGCTGATCTACCAGGCCATGGGCTTTCCCGTCGAGATGTTCCCGGTCCTCTTCGCGATTCCCCGGTCTGTCGGCTGGCTCGCGCAGTGGCAGGAGATGCTGGAGGATCCCGAGCAGAGGATCGCACGGCCCCGACAGGTGTTCACGGGGGCGGAGTCCAGGGACTTCGTGGCGATCGAAAGTCGCGGTTGACGGTCGAGTCGTATGGGCGAACGGAGGGGCGTCCCGGACCGGACGCCCTTCTCTTCATGTGGTACACCCAGTGTGGTGACTCGAAAGTTCGCGAGCCACCGAGAGGGACCGAGGCGCGACCCAGGTCCTGCGGACCCGAGTACCCCCCTAGTAGGCGCGACGACGAGTAATAGCAGCGCTACTTCGAGGATGGAGCAACGACCCAGGGCCGGATGCGGGCACCGCGCGAAGCGTGGTCCCCTCGAATGGCCGAGACACTTTTGAGTCACTTCCAGCATGTCTGACGCCCCGGGGCAGCGATGAGCCGAGTACACTGTCTCGATCTGGAGCATCTCGGTCTCGAAGGCGCGATCGCCTGCTACCTGGTGGAGGGGCCTGAACCGACCCTGGTCGACCCCGGGCCGGCGACCACGTTCGAGCGGCTGACCGAAGCCCTTGCCGACAGGGGCGTCTCAGAGCGCGACCTGGCCCACGTGCTCCTCACGCATGTGCACCTCGATCATGCGGGGGCGACCGGCCACGTGGTTCGCCGATTCCCCCGGGCGACCGTCCACGTCCACGAGGTCGGCGCTCCCCACATGGCGGACCCGGAGCGGTTGGTCACGAGCACGCGGAGGACGTTCGGCGATGCTCACGACCGGCTATGGGGCGAGACGCTCGCCGTTCCGGCGGACCGGATTGCAGCGTGGCATCCAGGCGAGAACGGGCCGTGGCGCGGCATGCGTCCGTTGAGCACGCCGGGTCACACCAGCCATCACCTTGCGTATCTGGACGAGCGGACGGGAACGATGTTTGCCGGCGACGCACTGGGGATCGTCCTCCACCCGGATGCACCGACGCACCCGGCCACCCCGCCCCCGGGCGTCGAGGTGACCGACTGGCTGGCGACGCTCGACGAGATCGCCGCCGTGGGTCCTGAGCGGGCGGCGGTGACGCACTTCGGGCTGCACGACCGGGTTGGCGCGCGGTGTGAGGATCTGGCACGCAGGCTCGTCTCACTCGAAGAGCGGGTGGGCGAGGCGGTGGCGCGTGGTGACGAGGAGGACGCGGCACGGTTCGACGAGGAGGCGCGGGAGCGCCTGGCCCCCTATATCGGGCGGGACTGTGCGGATCGTTACTTCGACGCGTTCTCGGCCGCGACGGATTGGGCGGGTATGAAGCTGTATCTGAAACGCAAACGACAATGAGGGATGAGGCGGTCATGGAGAGAAATGGGAGCAGGGAAGCGAGCGGACGCAGCGGGGTCGGGGGCGTGGCCACTGCGATGATGGTCGCTGCCCTCGTGTCGGCCGCGCCGACCCAGGCACAGACCACCGCCCCCGACACCCCGATCCAGCGGGCCATTCCCGCTCCGGTCCGTCCGCCCGCCTTTTTCGATCAGGCGGTGACCCGGGGAAGCCGCACCAACGATGGACGACCCGGTGGGTCCTACTGGCAGAACTGGACGACGTATGACATCGAGGCGCGGCTGATTCCCGACGAGGCCCGCGTAGAAGGCTCGGTTTCGATCCAGTACATCAATCGGTCGCCGTACCGCCTGCCGGGGCTCTTCGTGCATCTCCATCAGAACATCCACCAGGCGGGTTCGGCGCGGAACGAGTCCGTGGAGATCACCGGGGGGATGGTTCTGCAGCGGGTGTCGGTCGAGGGCCAGATGGTGGAGGCCGGCGACCCGGCCGCCGGCCCCGCCTACGAAGTGGACGGCACCATCATGTCGCTCCGGCTGTTCGAGCCGGTGGGGCCCGGAGACACCGTGACGGTGGCCATCGGATGGGAGAACGTCCTTCCCGCGAATGGCGCGGGACGCATGGGCCATTCGGACAACGAGATGTTCTTCGTGGCCTACTGGTACCCGCGGATCGCGGTGTTCGACGACCTCCGCGGGTGGGACGCCGAGCCGTATCTGGGCGGCGCCGAGTTCTACGACGGCTTCGGGGACTATACCGTGGCGCTGACCGTTCCGGCGGGGTGGACCGCGATGTCCACGGGCACGCTCGAGAACCCCGGCGAGCTGTTTTCGGCACGGACGTTGGAACGGCTCGCCGAGGCGGCCGGGTCGGACGGCCGGGTGACGATCGCGTCCACCTCAGAGTTGGAGTCCGGGACCGTTACCGCGGCGGGAGACGACGGCTGGCTGACCTACCGGTTCGCCGCGGACAGCGTGCGGGACGTCGCGTGGACCACGTCGAACGTCCAGCGCTGGGACGCAACGTCGGCCGTGGTGGCCGACCGGGACGAGGACGGCGCGGACGACCGGGTGGCGATCCACTCCTTCTGGAGGGAAGACCGCGCGCCGCTGTGGGACGACCAGTGGGAGTACGGGAAGCAATCCATCGAATTCCACTCCCGCTACACGGCTTTCGCCTACCCCTGGTCGCATATGACTTCGGTCGAAGGCGCCGACATCATCGGGGGTGGGATGGAGTTCCCGATGTTGACATTGATAGGGCCGTATACGGGTCAACAGTCGCAGGACCTCTTCAACGTGACGTCCCACGAGCTCGCCCACATGTGGATCCCGATGGTCGTGGGCACCAACGAGAAGCGGCACGCGTGGATGGACGAAGGCTCGACGACGTTCCTCGAGGATCAGAGCCGGATGGAGCTGTGGCCCGGGGTCGACCACCACCGGCTGGAGGCCCAGGGCTATCTGGCGACGGCGGCCGCCGGGCTCGAGCAGAGCTTGATGCGCCACGGCGACTGGTACGAGCCCGGACCGGGCTACGGGGTCGCGTCCTACCCGAAGCCCGCCACGCTGATGGTCGCCCTCCGGGAGCTCGTCATGGAGCGGGGGACGTGGGAGGCCGCTTACCGCGAGTTCATCTCCGACTGGGCGTACAAGCATCCGACGCCGTGGGACTTCTTCAACGCGTTCGAGCGACACGCCGGGCGGGACCTGGACTGGTTTTGGACCTCCTTCTACACGGAGACCTGGCGGCTCGACCACTCCGTTGAACGGGTCGAGACCCGACCGGACGGGACCGTCGTCATCCATATCCAGGATCGCGGCGACGCGCCGTTCCCGACCGTGGTGAGCATCCGCACGTCGGGGGAAGGCGTCATCCAGAGGCGGATCGAGGTGGCGCACTGGCTGGCCGGCAACCGAACGGCCCGGATCGAGTTACCCGCCTCGGTCGGACGGGTGACGCGCGTCGAGACCAACCCGTCGGGCTATGCACCCGACTCTGATCGCTCCAACGACTTCTGGCCACGGGGATAGCTTGCCGGATGTTACCGTCCGCGTAATATTACGTCGACGGTAGCATGTGACCCGAGGCTCCGGAGTGCCCGATGGACGAGCGAACTGAAGACACCGGTCCACTGACGCCGGTCGTGTTTCACGTGCTGCTCGCGCTGTCGGACGGGCCGCTTCACGGCTATGCGGTCATGAAGGCGGTCGAGGCCGAATCAGGACAGAGTATGGGCCCGGGGACCGTGTACGGCTCGCTACGCCGCCTTCTTGAGGCCGGCTGGGTTACCGAAGGCGATGGCGATTTCGACGATGCCCGCCGCTCCCGCTCGTTCGCACTCACGAAGGCGGGACGGCAGGCGCTCCGGCGGGAAGCGACGCGCATCACCCGACTGGCATCGCTCGAGCGGGTTCGTGGCTTCGTAGTGGAGCCCGACGCGTCATGAGGGGGGCCCCTTACCGGGCAGTGCGCGCCGGGTCGATGCGCATCTACGGAGTCCTGCTCCGTCGCTATCCGCGGGAGTTCCGGGACGATTTCGGTCCCGAGATGCGCGCCGCGTTCGGACGCATGATGGACGAAGGGGCACGACAGCAGGGAGTGCTGGGCATTATGGGCGCCTGGATCGCCGCCGTGCGAGACGCAGCGCGCCCGCTGCCGGGGCCGGTGGGCTCCGGTTCCAAACGGCCGAGGGAGGGGACGACGATGGGTGGAGGCGGGCGATGGTTCGGTGGTGTGGGAGAAGACGTGCGCTCGGCGTGGCGGTCGCTCCGGCGCGAGCCGCGCTTCTCGCTACTGGTCGTGGGCGTTCTTGCGATGGGCTTCCTCCTCAACACGGCGGTCCTCTCGGTCGTCAACGCCTACCTGATCCGCCCGTTGCCCTATCCTGCGGCCGAGCGGATCGTCCAGGTGCGGGACGCTCCCGGCGTCGGGTGGACCGAGCTCGATCATGTGTTCGAGCGCGCGGTCTCGTGGGACCTCGACGTGTTCACGATCATCGGCGGCCCGGGCGCCGAAATGGTCCGGGGGTCGTGGATCACGCCCGACTTCATGGACGTGTACGCGGTGCGGCCCGCGCTGGGTCGAGCGTTCCGCCCCGAAGAGGCCGAGGAAGGCGCGGCGCCGGTCGCGGTGATCTCCCATCGCCTCTGGCAAGAGCGATTCCAGGGCGATCCGGGGGTTCTGGGCCGAAGCTTCGACGCCTTCACCTCGGACCGGCCCGACCACGCCGAGTCTTTTCATGTCGTCGGTGTGCTTCGGGAGGACTTCTGGTACGTCAATCGATTTACGGACGTCTTCGCGCCGATCCGGGAGGACCGGCAGGTGTACGTCGGCCGGCTGAGGCCGGACGTCACGCTCGACCAGGCCACGGCCGCGATCACAGAGCTGGCCGCGTCACGCATGGACGGGGTGCCCGAGGGGTATGTCGCCTCGCTCGTCCGGCTCCAGGATTCGTACGTGGCGGGAGTACGCCCCACCCTGACGATCCTTCAGGTCGCGGTGGCGCTCGTGATGCTGATCGCGTGCGCAAACGCCGTGGTGCTCCTGTTCGTGCGCTACGCGCGCCGGGAACGGGAGTTCAGCGTGCGGCGTGCCCTGGGCGCGAGGGGCGTCCGCCTGGCACGGCAACTCCTGGCAGAGGGCGTGATCCTCGCGGTTGCGGCCGCCGCCCTCGGGGTCTGGGGTGCGGCGGCCCTCCTGGCCGGGATCGGCGGCGCGATCCAGACGCGGCTCGGAACGTCGGCACCGGGTGGGGCGGAGGCCTTCGGGCTGGACGGGACCGTCGTGGCGCTCACGCTCGGCACGGCTCTGGCGATCGGGCTGATGTTCGGACTCGTTCCCTACGTGATGGCTCGGCGGGGAGCGGTCGTATCGGCGTTCGGCACGCGCGGCGGCGGCGATACGCGTGCCCGGGCCCGGACGCGCAATGTGATGGTGGCCGCGGAGGTGGCGCTGTCGATGGCGCTCCTTGGTGGGGCCGGCCTGATGGTGCGGTCGGCCGTCAACCTCCAGCGCATGGATCTGGGCTTCGACAGCAAGCGGATCACGGTGGGCGAGGTCGGCCTCCGCATGAGCAGCTATCCGGAGCCCGTCGAACGGGTTCGGATGTTCGACGCCATTCTCGCCGGGGTGCGTGACGTCCCCGGCGTGGAGTCTGCGTCCATGGTGGGACGGGCGCCGTTCGGGAGCTTCGTGAACACGACACCCCTGGAGGCCGCCGACGCGGGCGGAACGCCGATCGCGCGGGGCGAGGTGACCCTGAACACGGTCGACGAAGGGTATTTCGACGCGATCGGGATTCCGGTGGTGAGCGGGCGGACGTTCGGTCCCGACGACGCGGCTGGGGCGCCCGATGTCGCTGTCGTGAGCGAGACGGCCGCGCGCCGACTCTGGCCAGGAGGCGATGCGGTCGGCGGACGGCTCCGCAGCGTACCGCAGGAGGTCGGCTCCATGCACGAGCCCGGGGAGTGGGTGACGGTCATCGGTGTCGTCGGAGATGCCGACTACGACAGCCGGGTCGAGGACGACGGCCAGGTGTACACGCCGCTCCGCCAGTCGGAGACGGCATGGATGGACGTCATCGTGAAGAGCCGGCCGGGCGCGGGTCCCGTCGTCCGTGCGGTCGCGGGCGTGGTGGCGTCCCTGGATCCGGAGATCCCGTTCGCGGACGCGGTCACGCTGGACGAGTTGGTGGCCAACGCGACGGCGCCCACTCGCTTCACCGCAGGGGCGCTCGTGGTGTTCGCCGGCTTCGCGGCGTTGCTGGCGGTCATGGGGTTGTACGGCGTCGTGGCGTACGCGGCACGGCAGCGCCGTCGGGACGTGGCGGTCCGCATGGCGCTGGGCGCGGATTCCGGCCAGGTGACAGGCCTGTTCGTCCGGCAGGGACTGGTCGTCGTCATGGCGGGGGTGGCCGCCGGCCTACTCGGCGGCTTCGCCCTTGGGCGCGGCCTGGTCGACCAACTGCACGGGGTCGCGCCCTCGGACCCCCTCACGCACGGGGTGGTGGCGGTCGGGCTCCTGGCGGCCGCCGCTCTGGCCGTCTGGGTTCCGGCGCGCACGGCCGCCCGAGTGGATCCGATGGGCGTGCTCCGGGAGGAGTAGGCGCCGCCGGGGATGTCGGGGCCGTCTGGGCGGCGGTGGTGACCGACCCGGAGGGGAGGGCGGGGCGACCGAAGCGGGTGGGCACCCCAGACGGCCCCCACCCCCATTGCGGTTTCAGCCCTCGGCGGCGCCCTCGACCGGTGCGGCGAATCCAATCAGCGTCCCGCACGGAGCGCGCACGAAGATCTCGTCCATGCCGTAGAAGGTCTGCCGCCGCCCGACCACGACCTCCACCCCGTCCAACGCCGGGAGCAGGTCGTCGATGGCGTCGATCTCAATGAAGAGCGTGGTGGTAGCGCCGTCCAGCTCTGAAGCCAGGGAAGCGGGGCCGCCGGCGGCGCCCAGGTCCGCGGCCACGCTGGCGCGGGACTGGTACATGATCTGAACGCCGTTGCTCTCCAACATGGCGAAGCCCATTGAGTCCTCGTGGGGCACGCTCGCCGTGACTTCGAAGCCGAGGCGGTCGGTCCAGAAGGGCAGACAGGGCTCGACGGACTCGACCACCATGATCGGCGTGACTTTGTTGACGTTCATCGGTTCACTTGTGGGTTGGGCCACCAGGGCCGTGAAGGCCGCCGCCGACAGGGTGGCGGCGCGGAGTGGGAACGGGTGCATGGAGACATCCGGTGTGGGTCGTCACGGGGCGAGAGTCGCTCGCACGAGTCTCCCCCGGGGGGGGGTCGCGCAGGCTCCCGAGGAGCGTCGGCCGCAGTATGATCGAATCCGCCCCGCCCGTCTTGTACGGATGCGACATGGGCGTGGTGGCCTCCGGCACGGGCCGCGGCCTTCCGCCGGCAGCGGCCTCCTTGCGAGCCGACAGTCCTTCTCGTACGACGTTCGTCATCCCGAGTGGCGCCTCCGCGCCCGGTACGCCCCGGGCGTCTCTCCCGCGAGCCGTCGGAACTCCCGTGTGAAGTGCGCCTGATCGTGGTAGCCCGCGTCCAGGGCGATCCAGGACAGCGGCTTGTCTCGGTCCCGCTGGAGCCCGATCAGGGCCGCCTGGAAGCGGGCCACACGAAGGGCGGTGCGGGGTGGAACACCGACGGTGGCGAGGAATCGGCGTTCCAGTTGGCGTCGGCCGAGTCCGACCGCCGTGGCCAGCTCCGTGACGGACAGCCGCCCGCGGCGATCGGCCACGAGGGACGCCGCCGTCAGAGCGCGGGGGTCATGACGCGGTCGCGCGTCCAGCCAGGCTCGCCCCACCAATGCGTCCAACTCGTCCATTTCATGGCCGGTCTCCGCGGCTTCACACAGGCGTTCGGTCACCGTCCTCGGAAGCGGAGTGTCCGCATCGCGGACCGGCACGACCCGGTCGGTGAAACGGTGGGCGGGCTCCCCGACGAGCGCCCCGGCCGCACCTGGCCGGAACCGAACGCCCAGGAGCTTGTCCGAGGGGGAGCGCTCGACCACCAGGGGCTCCGTCATCGCTCCGACGATGTGGCCGGTGCCCTCCGAGAGGTCGAAGAGAAGGTCCATGCATCCGTCCGGCACCACGAAGTCGGGGCCGACGCCCTCGGACGGTACCACGTCGGCCCCACCGCCGTACGTCCAGTAGCAGGCGACGACACCGGCCAGATGCGGCGCGGGCGCGTACTCGCGGTAGGGTGGGGGGCGGCGGTCGTCCTGATCGGGACGGGGCCGTCCATTGGGGGTCGATGGGTGATGGTCGAAGCGCGCGGGCATGCCGAAAGGTAAGGCCGCCCTGGGGGCGCATGTGGGTCGGGGAGTTTGGAGGGCAGAGCTCATCGCGGTGCCGTCACAGGCGGAGTCGCGGGGGAGAAGCGACAGAGTCTCATCCCTCGTGACTATTGCGGTTGGTGGAGGAGCCTTGCACCGTGTCGCCTCAGCCGTCACCCGGTCGGGTGTAGCGGCCGACTCCGACGGATGGTGACCGGTGCTCGACAGCGACTACGAACGCGGCGGCACACAGAAGTCGACCTACTCGCAGGACGAGGTCGTCCGTGTGCCGTGCCCCTACTGCGGGACCGAGTCGCCCACGGTGCTGTTCCGCGAGTACGGAAGCATCGAGATCGTCCGGTGCACGTGTGGGCAGATCTATACATCCCCGAGGTTCAAGAGCCCCGAAGCGATCTACTGGGGCGATCGGAGTGCCTACGAGCGCGAAGCCCGCCTCATCTTCGAGGGCCGCGCCGCCCACCATCGCGACCCGAACTACCTCGAAGAGCTCCGCCTGATCGAGCGGTTCCGCTCACCCGGCACATTTCTGGACGTCGGGTGCAACATGGGCATGTTGCTTCGGCTGGCTCGGGAGCGCGGGTGGGCGTGTGTCGGTGTGGAGCCATCACCTTCACTGGCCGGGATCGCTCGCGACCGGTTCGACCTCGAGGTGCTGAACTGCTTTCTGGAGGACGTGCCCGCCACGCACGAGGGTGCCTATGACGTCGTAGCGCTCAGCGACGTGTTCGAGCACGTATCAGACCCGCTGGGCATGCTCGCCCAGGTCCAGCGGCTGCTCAAACCGGACGGGGTCCTCTTCGTGAAGGTGCCCAATGCCCGCTTCAACGTGTTCAAGCAGGCGGCCGCCCGGGTGTTCGGCCGGACCCCCCAGCACGGCGTGTGGGACTCGTACGAGCACGTGGCCCACTATACCGATCCGACGCTGCGGCGGATGCTGGAAAAGGGCGGGTTCGGGGTGACGAAGCTGTCGGCGGCCCGCCCCGTTCAGATCCCCGTCTGGCACCACTACGTCGGGCAGTACTTCCTGTACCCGTCGCCCGTCCGGCTCGATTGGAAGCGGCACATGAGCCGGAGTGTTTTCCACGCGCTTGGAAAGGTCGAGCGGGTTCTTCGGCTCGGCACTGTCGGGTATCTGTCGTCGTCTCTGGCGGTCGTCGCGGAGCGTTCGACGGGTTGAGGGTGCCCCGGTGGTGGTCGTGCTCATCCGAAGTTCTTCGCGCCCGGCGCGTTCTGCCGGAGCGCCGTGAGATAGCGAAAGGGGCTCGGGCCCGGCTTGTCCAGGTCCACCCAGTACTCCTGGGTGCCGGGGAGGGCTTTCTGAAGCTCACCGGGATGGTGGGCCGGGCGTTCCCGGACGGCAGCGGTGCGGCCTCGGTCCTGCTCGTCGTACTCTGTTCCCTCGACAGGGCGGGGCGCGCCGTCCCGGTCCTCCCAACTCTGCTCGATCCGGCGCGCCGTTTCTGCCTGGGGACGGGGTGGGGGACCCGCGGCCGTGGTGCTCACTCGTAACGCCACCACTTCAAAGGAGATGACGTTCAGGCTGGCCCCATCCTTTTGCAGCCGTCCCCGCACGGTGATAAACGGCTCCATGCGCACGGCCGACCGATCGCGCTGGTAGATATCGGGCTTCACAATCACGTTGATAGGACCGTGCTCATCTTCCATCAGGATAAAGACATAGCCCTTTGCAGTTCCAGGGCGTTGTCGGGTACTCACCAGGCCGGCGACCTGGACCGTGGCTCCTTGCGGTAGATCGGGCAGGCGTTCCGAGCCGACCGTGCTGGAGGGGAGTTGGTCCTTCAGCAAGGCCAGAGGATGCAGCTCTGCGGAGAAGCGGAGCAGGCGGTATTCGGCCACCATCCGGTCCGCGGCCTCGAGCTCCGGAAAGGCGAGTCCGGCGTACGGGTCGGCGAGCCCCAGTTCGATCTGAGCGTGGTCGTCCCGGCCTCCCGTGCGTTGGTCGTCCGTCTCGGGGCCGAGCCACAGGCCGGCCTGCCACAAAAGCTCCCGCCGGGTCAGCCCGAAGTCGCCGAAGCCGCCCACCCAGATCAGGTTCTCCACGGCGGGACGCCTCAGGGCGGCCGGGGTCCTCCGCAGGAAATCGCCCAGAGATTGGAAGGGGCCCCGTCGCGTCCGTTCCTCAACCACGCGTTCGGCGATCTCAGATCCCCATCCTCGAAGGAAGCCCAGCCCGATGCGTAGGGCGCCTTCTTCGGGGACGGCCTCCACGCCGCTCCGGTTCACGTCGGGCAGAAGCGTGCGGATTCCGTTCCTACGGGCGTCCCGGCCCAGGACGTCGAGCGAGTAAAAGCCCATGGGCTGGTTGTTGAACAGCGCCACGTAGTACTCGAGTGGGTGATAGTGGCGCAGCCACGCCGACTGGTAGGCCAACAGCCCGAACGCGGCCGCGTGGGACTCCGGAAAGCCGAACTCGCTGAAGGCCGTCACCTGCTGGAACACCTCGCGGGCCGTGGTCTCGTCGACGCCGCGGGCTACGGCGCCGCTGCGGAACTCCTCCCAGTGGGCGGTGATCGCGTCCTTCGACCGTTTCCGGCTCATGGCGCGGCGCAGGCTCTCGGCCTGGCCGTCGGAGAAGCCCGCCAGCGCCTGGCACACCGTCAGCACCTGGTCCTGGTAGATGATTACGCCCAGGGTCGCGCCGAGCGGTTCGGCCAGCAGGGGATGGGCGTACGGGATCTCGTAGTCGGGGTTGTCGCGCAGCATCTCCCGGCGGCGCACGAACGGATTGACCGCCCCGCCCACGATGGGTCCCGGGCGCACGATGGCCACCTGAATGGCCAGTTCATGGAGATTTCGCGGCTGGGTGCGCCGGACCATCTGGATCTGCGCGCGGCTCTCCACCTGGAAGAGCCCCACCGTGTCGCCCGAGCAGATGCGGTCGTAGACGACATCGTCCTCGAAGTCGATGCGGGATAGATCGGGCGCGCTGCCGTGCCGCTCGGCAATCAGATCCACGGCGTCTTCCACCAGAGACAGCATCCCCAGAGCCAGGAAGTCGATCTTGATGAAGCCCGCGTCGTCGCACGAGTCCTTGTCCCACTGGCACAGGACGCGGCCTTCCCAGGCGGCGGGCTCCAGGGGCACCAACTCCACCAGGGGGCGGCTGGAGATGATCATGCCGCCCACATGCTGGGAGATGTGGCGGGGCAGCCCACTGATGTCTTCGGCCAACTCGCCCAGGAGCTTCCAGAGGGGGCCGTCCGCTCGTTCGCGAAACTCCGGCAGTGAGGCGATTTCCTCGGCCACCCCGGCTGCGGAGCGATGTCCGGACAGCTTGGCCAACTTTTCCAGCTCGCCCAGGGGAAGATCCAGCACCTTGCCGATCTCCCGGATGGCGGACCGGAGGCGATACGTCGGGAAGGTGCACACCAACCCCGTGTGCTCGTACCCGTACTTCCTGTAGACACGCAGGATCAACTCCTCTCGAATGTCACGCGGGAAGTCCAGGTCGATGTCCGGCACGTTCTGGAGCGCTTCATTGAGGAATCGCCCGAAAAAGAGGTTGGTTTTGACGGGATCGATGTGGGACAGACCGATCAGGTAGCAGATGATGGACGACACCGACGAGCCCCGGCCCCGTCCCGGCGGAAGGCCCGCGTGCGCCCGCGGGGATCCGGCGCGGAGGTCCATGGCCACCTCGCGCGCCAGATCCATGATGTCACGGTACACCATGAAGAAGCCTGCCAGACCGTGCAGATCCACGAGCTTCAGTTCGGTGGACAGTCGCTCGTGGGCAGCGTCGCACAAGGCCGAGCCGGGCGGGTACAGATCGCCCATCTTCGACAGGCAGAACGCGGTCAGGTTGGCGAGGGCGCTTCCGCGCTCCGAGCCCTCGAAGTCGGGGAATTCGTACCCCATGTCGCGGGTGAGATCGAAGGCCGCGCACCGCTCGGCAATGAGCAGAGTATTGGTGATGGCTTCGGGTCGGCTCCGGAAGCGGTGCTGCATCTCCCACGCTTCGGGCAGATGAAACAGATGGTTGGCTCGGCGGGCCGCGTGGGCTCCGTCCAGCGTGGTGCGGTTGCGGATGGACACCAGCACGTCTTGGAGGCGGGAGCGCTCCATGGTGTGGTAGTGGACGTTGCCGGTGGCCACCACGCCCAGCCCCATGCGCCCCGCCAGGCGGCCGAGCGCTCGGTTGCGGGCGGCGTCTCCCTGGACGGCGTTGTCCTGTAGCTCCACGAAGAGGTGGGCCGGACCGAAGGCGTCGAGGAGCGTGCGGGTGAACGCTTCGCCGTCGGCCACCGAAGAGGCCAGGGCCGCCGCCACCGGGCCCTTCCGGCACCCGGTCAGCAGGATCAGCCCTTCGGACTGGGCCAGGAGAGAGGACAGCGGCAGATGCGGGTCGCCTCGCTCCGACTCTCTGTGGGCTTCGGTGAGCAGCCGGCACAAGTTGGCGTACCCGCGCGGTGTCTCGACCAGCACGGTCACATGGTGTCCTTCCGGCGCATCTCCCTCGGAATTCCCGGCGCCTGGAAAGCAGTCCCGCATGGTGATCTCCGCCCCGGTGATGGGTTGAATGCCCACGGCGTGCGCCGCGTGCGCGAACTCCATGGAGCCGTACAGCCCGTTGTGATCGGTCAGTGCCAGGGCAGGGTAGCCGAGTTCCGCGGCACGGTGGGCGAGTTCCTCCGGGTGGGAGGCGCCGTCCAGGAAGGAGAAGCCGGAGTGGGCGTGGAGTTCGACGTAGGGAAGGGACATGGGCGGCTCCTGGGGGGTGCCGGGTGGGTGCTGTGTACCGAAGATAAGCCGAAAGTACGCGTCGAGGGAGGGTCGACCGGTCGGCTCGTGGAGCCGCGGAGGGAGGGTCGACCGTTCGGCTCGTGGAGCGAAACATTTCCCGCTCGCTCGGGCCGCTTCGCCGGCTGAGATACTCGGAGTCGGCTGGCTCACTCCGGTGGCTCCGCTGGATTGCTACGCGCAATCCAAGCCGTCGCTCGGGGAAACGTTCCGCTCCCCGAGCCGCCGGGTCGGGGGGCGCGGGGGTGCGCGGCTCTGCCGCGCTTGGGGGGGCTTCTTGGGTGGTGGGCGTTTTGGTGGCGCTGGGGTCGCTTCGCTTCCAGCGCTGGGGCGGCTGAGATACTCGGAGTCGGCTGACTCATTCCGGTGGCTCCGCTGGATTGCCATGCGCAATCCAAGCGTCGCCCGGGGAAACGTCTCGCTTCCCGAGCCGCCGGGTCGTGGGGGCACGGGGGTGGGGGGGGGGGCCGCGCGGGGGGGGGGGGGGGGGGGGGGGGGGGGGGGGGGGGGGGGGGGGGGGGGGGGGGGGAGC